>JANNQX010000145.1:0-105478 GCA_031400975.1 Gemmatimonadota bacterium | reverse complement strand
GTGGTGATCGATCCGGAGAGTTTCTTTTCGGAGCTGGATGGTTTAGCCGAGCGTGGCATTGCGACCGCCGGCCGGATCCTGGTTTCCGATCGGGCTCACCTGGTTTTGCCCTATCACAAGCTATTGGACCTCGCGGAGGAGCGTCGCCAGAACATCGGGACCACCAAACGGGGAATCGGTCCGGCCTATGAGGACAAGTACGGTCGGCGGGGCATCCGCGTCGGCGCGCTTCGGAACCTCGGGGACATCGAGGCAGTGTTGGCGGTCCGGATCGAGCGAGCCAACGAATGGCTTGGTTTGGTTGGGATGACCGAGCGGGCCTCGCTCGACGAGCACGTGGCGTTGCTGCGGTCGGTTGGCCCCCGGCTGGCGGGACTCACGACCGATACCGGGGCCCAGATCCACCGGGCCCTCAAGGGGGGCAAGCGGGTCCTCCTCGAAGGGGCTCAGGGCTCGCTGCTTGACGTTGACCACGGGACCTATCCCTTCGTCACCTCGTCCAACACGACCGCGGGTGGTGCCTCGGTCGGGGCTGGGATTGGGCCGACGTCGATCGACGGGGTCTTGGGCGTGGTCAAGGCGTACACCACCCGGGTCGGAAACGGCCCCCTACCGACCCTGGCGGCCGATCCCGAGGAAGAGGAACTCCGACGGGTGGGCTATGAGTTCGGGGCCGTGACCGGCCGCCCAAGGCGCTGTGGGTGGTTCGACGCCGTTGTGGCCCGCTACGCCGCCCGGGTCAACGGCCTTACCGCGCTCGCGGTCACCAAACTCGACGTCCTGGATGGCTTTGACCGGATCCCCGTTGGGGTCGGCTACCGGCTCGACGGCGCCCGCCTCGACGAGATGCCCGCCGACGTCTCGCTCCTCGAGCGGGTGGTCCCTGAATACGAAACCCTCGATGGCTGGAAACAATCGACAGCCGAGGCGCGTACCCTGGCCGACCTCCCGGTCAACGCCAGACGCTACCTCGACCGCCTCGAATCCCTCTCCGACACCCCGATCCGCTACGTCAGCGTCGGCACCCGCCGCGACCAAATCATCGCCGTCCCCTAATGCCGAGCGCCGAGTGCCGAGTGCCGAGCTTGCCGAGCTCTGCCGAGACCTACCGGCTCTGCAACTCCCTGAAGTAGCTTCCCACCGTCGTCTGGTTGAGCCACACCGGGTCGAGCTCGTAATAGCGGCTCTTGAGGTACCGTCCCGTCGTGGGGAAATACGGCGGCGGGTTGCTCGCTCCACAGACATCGTAGGTGTGGGCCTCGGCCCAGCCGGAAGAGTTCGAGCTCGCCAGGCCGGAGTAGGTCGAGTATTGGACGAACCCAAGGCCCATGCCTCCGGTCACTCGAATACACCCTGCGGCCGCACCACCGCAGACGTCGGGGGTCGTTCCAGGAATCGCCGGACTCGCCGGGCCGTTGTATCCAGGAGAGCCGGGTTTATCGCCGTAGAAGTTGCCCAACATGATCATGAAGAGGTGGTAGTTTTCGTCGGCTGGGGTATCGTCATAGCCGCCTTGGTAGACGTTGTTGGTCTTGAACGGAGTCTGCAGGCTGTTGTCCTCGATGATGACGTCAACGGCCGCGATCGCGCCGAAGATGTCGCCGGTTTCGGTGCAGTTGGTCTGCGGCGTGGTCCAATAGAGGAAGTCGTCCGCCAAGTTGATGCTGCCGGTGGTCACAACCGAGACCCGGCCCCGCAACCGGCCGCTGATCGCGACGTTGCCGGTCACGTAGATGACGCCCTTGAAGTTGGGGTTTTTACCGAGCGGGATCCAATACTCGGCGTCGCCTCCGCCGGCGATGGTGTTGCGTCGCGGGGTGACCGACGAGTGGGCTCCGAGGCGCCGGGGAATCCATTTGCCGCCATAGGTCGCCGGCAGGCCGACGTTGACCGTGGCGGAGTCGCGGAGGATGGTGTCTGAAACGGCCATCGCATTGAGCCGCGGGTCGCCACCCATGAAGCACCGCCGGGAACCGCTCGTCAGCGCGGAGCGAATCGTGTCTCGAATCTGGGCCCCAGTTCGTCCGAGAAACGTCATGTCGTTATAGAGGGACCGAGCCGTCGCCCAGCCGCGGCCGCTTGCCACCGGGATTCCGCCGCAATTCGGGCTCCAAATATTCGGATCGTTCGCGGTGGTGGCGACTAGTTGAGGCCCGGCCGCCGGTGCCGCCGCCACGCTGGCGGGTATCCCATTCCAGCGGCGACCGGTCACGAAGTTGGCCGCCGAATCGGTGTTGGCCGCCACGGCGTTGGTCACGCACTTCAAGACTCGGACATACCCCTCGTCCCATTGAATCACTCCGTCCCCGTTCGAATCGAGCACGGCGAAGTCGAGGCGGGTGCAAGGACGGTTGCCGTTGCCGGTTGCGGTCGACGTGATATCGTAGTCGCCGCCCGCAATGTCGGCGTCCTGAGCGTATTGCCGCATCGTGGCAAACTGGGCGGCGGTCGGCCACGCCAGTGGCGTGACGCCGGTGCTGTAACCTTGAGTGAAGTTACCGGACCCTACATTCGAGATCGTGTTCACGACGGTAACGGGGCCGAAGAAGCCCACCTTGGGGGTGGTGCAGCCGGACTGGAGCCTGAGGATGTCGTTCGAGTGGAACGGCCCCGCGATCGACTCGGCACAGCCATAGACCGCGGTGCCGGGCCAGGTGTTGATTGCCACGGCGAACCGGGACCAGGACTCCTGGGTAAAGAGCCCCCGCCGGGCCGCCACCGACCCACGGGGGTCGTTGATGACCGAGACGATGCTCATGAAATTGCTACCGTATTGGCCGGCGGTGGCTGGGCCGCCGGTGCGGCCACCCGTCTTGCCGGCGTAGACCGAGCGGGTGTAGCCCGAAACGGTGTAGCCCTGGGCGTCGACGATGGCGCTGGCCGGGACAATCTGGATGTAGCCGGTATCGGGCAAGATCGTCGGAGTCCGATTGATCGAGTCGCGGGCTACTTCGAGACCGGCGTCGGCCAACGAATGGAGCGCCGCTTCTTTGGCGGAGAATTTGGCGGTGAGACTGCCGCTGCCGGCGATCATCACGCCGCCGATGGCGAGCGCGGCGACCGCCAACGTGATCAACAGCGTGAGGACCAACGCCACGCCGCGTTCGTTCCGGATACTCGGGGCCATCATGCTCTCCTGTCGCTTCATGGGGCGGCCTGGGTAATCATGGAAATCGTCGATTGGCTCGGGGTGCAATCCTGGGCGGCCAGGCCAAAGTCGTAGATGGCTCCTGGAATCAGACCCCCCAGGATGACGGAATACGCGGTCGTCGTGTCGGCCTTGACCATCATCAGCGGGTCGGTCCAGACGGTCGCCGTGTCGTCACGCCGATAGAGGACGTACTGCCGGACGTCGAACTCGCCGGCCCCGTGGTCCGGCGAACGGTTCCATGCCAGGGTCACCACGCCGGAGCCGCCGACGTCGGGCGTGGCGGTAAAGACCGATGGAACGAACGGCGACCGACCGCAGACTGTGGGCGAAGGGAGTCCGTTGTTGGGCACCTGCAGCAATTGGGAGAAATCACGGGTCCGTTCCTCCGACCCCGTCTTACCGTTGGTGATCCGGACGTTGACTCGAATCGCCCTGACGCTGTCCGGCCGCAGGGCATTGGCGGTGTCGGCTGAAGTAAACGTCGATTGGAGGACCAGTCGCTTCAGCGGCAAGAGCCCGCCGGTCGCGATGACAAGTGTATCGAGGCCAGTGCTGAGCCGCCGGGCCAAGAAGTACTCGATAAACGGGCGGCCCGGATACGCCAGGATGTTCCGGGCGATGTATTCCGCCGTGCCGGTGTTGGTTCGCTCCCAGAGGACGTAGTCATCCGTGCGGGTGGTTGTGGAGTCGGCCGCAAACCAGAAGATCTTGGTCTCGGCCGGACTCGGCGCCCCGTTGCCCAAGAGGAAGGTTTGCGGCGGATAGGTGTAGGACGTGTTCGGGACGACCCCAGCATCGCCCAGCGCCCAGGCCGTACCGAGGGAGGCCGTCACGCTGGGGTTGAAATTGACGGCCCACCGGTAGTTGGTGGTGTCGGTCTCCAGATAGTCGGAGTTGAAAGCCAGGACGTCGTTGGTGCCGATGACCATCATCGGTTGGACACCGGTGACCCCGGCCCCAAGGGTCCGAACCAATCGCTCCATCTGGCTCACCGTGTAGCGAGCGTTTTGGAGCAGGTCCATTTTTTCGCTACCCTTGATGAACGCCTTGTTCTGGTTCTGAAAGAACATGACCGTCGTCCCCATGATGAGGCTGAGCACCACCAGCGTCACCAGAAGTTCGACCAGCGAGAAGCCGGCTGTTGACCGCGCGGTTTTTTTCATGGCCTGGCGATCACGGCGGTGAGACTGACCGTGTCCTTGCTGATGGTGGTGGTTGTAAAGACCCGGATCGTTACCGTGGTTCGATCGCGAGCGGGAGTGCCGGTTTGGTCGCGCGAGACGTAGGTTCGGCGCCGGATCATTGTGTACCCAGGAAACCCGGTGGTGTCTGAACTGGAGCCGGTTCCATATCGGGTGGTCATCGTCGAGTAACGGGGATCCCCCCGCACCAACTCGAGGCGTTCCTTGGCAATCGAGGTCATCGTCGAGAGCATGGTGGCTCCGGCGGTGGCCTTCTGGTACTTGCCCATGAACTGGCCCAGGCTGACTACCGCCAGCGTCAACAGCACCATCGCGATCAGAACCTCGATCAGCGTGAAACCCTTGCGATTCATCAGTTCCCCCTCTGCCAGGTACCGTCCAAATACCGGTAGGTCGTCCCTCGCCCCGTGGCCCGGGCCACTTCAAGGGCTCGAGCATCCTTGTTCAGGGAGCCGCCCATTCCGCGGACCGAGTTCAGGAAGATGACCCCTGCCTGGTCTGCGCTGCCGTCTCGACGGTAGGTAACCACAGTGAGCTCGTTGCTCGGGGCGGGCGCCGGCAGGTCCGCGACGCCGTTCTTCTGGAAGTTGACCCCGTCATCCAACTGGACCACCCGGCGACGCTCGCTCGAGCCGTAGGTGCCGTCGTTGTTCGCGTCCTCGTCGACGATCAGCCGGCGCTGGGTGCGGTCGATCGTGACTCGGACGTTGTGCTGAAGGCTGACCGCGAGCCGCTGGGCGTAGGTTAGCTGGAGCGCCATGTTCCGACTTTCCGCGTTGACCCGGTACTTCATCCAGTCAAGTCGGGGGATGGCTAAGGCGGTCAGGATCCCGAGGATGACAATCACCCACAGGAGCTCGCCGAGGGTATACCCTCGTTGGTCAGACCGGGCTGAACGAAATTGCGTCATGTTGCCTCCGCGCGAACCCCTCAGCCCGATGTCCACCGATCGACACCGCAGGGGGAGTCAGCTCAAACGAGATGGCGTGGCAAAGTCCAAGCCAGATTCGGCCGCCCTATAAGTCATTGTCATTACTGGGCCTGTGGCATCGGTGCGGCAGCGGCGGCGGGCCCGGGTTGCCTCAAGAAACGCAACTTGCCAAGAGCGCAAATCGTTGCTTGCCTGCAAGTTAGGGCATCGGTAAGTTTGGCGGGAGGCGCCGCAGGTTGGCGGACACCCGCCCCCGATCTCTGACCTTGGTTTTCGCATGGCCACGTTGACGGTGATGGACAAATTGGTCTCCCTGGCCAAGCGCCGAGGGTTCGTCTTCCAGTCCTCCGAAGTCTATGGCGGGCTAGGCTCGGTATGGGATTACGGGCCCCTGGGCGTCGAACTCAAGAAGAACATCAAGGACCGGTGGTGGCAGGCGATGGTCCGGTCGCGCGATGACATCGAGGGCCTGGATGCCGCCATTCTGATGCACCCCAAAGTGTGGGAAGCCTCAGGCCATGTCGCGGGATTCTCGGACCCCTTGGTCGATTGCCGAACCTGCAAGGCCCGCTTTCGGGCCGACCAGCTGAGCGACGGCCACTGCCCCCAAAAGCCGTCGAAGAAGCCTGGTGAGCACACCACCTGCGACTTGACCGAGCCCCGGATGTTCAACCTCATGTTCAAGACATTCATGGGGCCGGTCGAAGAACAAGCCTCGGTTGTGTACCTGCGTCCCGAAACGGCGCAGGGCATCTACGTCAACTACTTGAACGTCCTCAACAGCTCGCGCCAGAAGGTCCCGTTCGGGATTGCCCAAATCGGCAAGGCGTTCCGGAACGAGATTACCCCGGGGAACTTCATCTTCCGGACCCGGGAATTCGAGCAGATGGAAATGCAGTTCTTCGTCAAGCCGGGCACCGACGCCGAGTGGTTCGAACGATGGCGGGCGCTTCGGATGGCGTGGCACTACGAGCTCGGGCTCAACCCCGACAAGCTTCGGTGGCATGAGCACGGGCCGACGGAGTTGGCTCACTACGCCCGGGCCGCCTACGACATCGAGTATGAGTTTCCATTCGGCTGGCACGAGATCGAGGGAATCCACAACCGGACCGACTTCGATCTGAAGCGCCACCAGGAGCATTCGGGGAAGAAGCTCGAGTACTTCGAGGCGGCCACCGGTGAACGGTTCGTGCCGTTCATCGTGGAAACATCCGCCGGGGCCGACCGGGTGGCCCTGACCGTGATGGCCGACGCCTACCACGAAGAGACGGTCGAGGGCGAAACCCGGGTCGTGATGCGGTTCCATCCGAACGTGGCACCGATCAAGGCGGCCGTCCTGCCGCTGATCAATAAGGACCGGATGCCCGAGCTGGCCACCGAGCTGTTCAACGATATTCGGAAGCATCTTCCCTGCTTTTTTGACGACAGCGGAGCGATTGGGCGCCGGTACCGGCGAATGGACGAAGTGGGGACGCCGTTTTGCATCACGGTCGATGGCCAGACGGCGGAGGACGGGCAGGTCACCATCCGGCACCGGGACTCGATGGGCCAGGACCGGGTCGCGCTCGGCGCGGTCCTCGGCTACCTCCAAGAGCGCGTGTAGTGCTCGGCACTCGGCGCTCGGCGCTCGGCACTCGGGTTGTGGGGGGGCGTGGAACTCTCGGATTTTGAGGGCCTGGTGGGGGCGTTGGCGGGCGAGGTTCCTGAAGAGTTTCTTTCGGGGATCAGTGAAATCGTCGTGTCGCCGCGGACGGTGGTGCACCCGGAACGGGGCGAGGTCTTTACGCTCGGGGAGTGCGTTCCACTGCCCACGACATCGGAAGCACCGGACGCCCTCCGGAGCCGGGTGGTACTGTACCATGGCTCCTTTCTCGCCTTGGCCCGCGACCAAGCGGACTTCGATTGGCATCAGGAAGTGTGGGAGACGCTGACCCACGAGATCCGCCACCACGTCGAATGGCGAGCACAGGAGCCGGCCCTGGAGGCGTTTGACGAGGCGACCGAACACAATTTCGCCCGACTGGCGGGGGAACCGTTTGACCCGACATTTTACCGGGACGGCGAGGCGACCCCGGGCGGCGTCTTTCGGGTCGAGGACGACTACTTTTTCGAGGTCGAGCGCGAAGCCCGTGGTGGGGTGGTCCGGTTTCCGTGGGCCGGCGGCCGGTACCGCGTCGAACTCCCGGCCGACCTCCGGTTGCCGGCATTCCTGTCGGTCCAGGGCATCGACGCGCCTCCCGCCGGCGAGTTGATCCTGGTGGTCGTTCGTCCGCGGACGTTGATGGATGTGCTTCGGATGCCGGACGTCGACCAACGAGAGATTTGGGTGGAAGCCGAACAATGATGAGGCTCTTGGCCTTTGAAGGAGACGATCGATGAAGACCGGATGGTGGGTGCTGCTGGCCGCGGGAACGTTGGTGTCGGCAGCCCAGTCGCAGGAACCGAGGTATCGGGTCGGGGTGGTCAGTGAGTCGGGCGACATCGTGACCTGGCTTCGGCCCAGTGGGGCCACCCTGGTGGTGGATCGGGTGGTGCCGGTTGGGATCATGCCCGCCGATATCGATGGTCCGCACAACATCACCGTCGCGCCTGATATGAAGTCGTACTTCGTCACGATCGCCCACGGGGTCCCCTTTGGGACCCTCTGGCGCCTGGATGCGGGAAACGATACGCTGATCGGCAAGGCCACCGTCGAGTTCTTTCCGACCACGATCGCGGTAACCCCCGATGGTGAGTTCGCCTTTGTCGCAAACTCCGACTTTCATGGCGACCGCCCTCGGGTCAACGTCGTCTCGATCGTTCACGTGCCGACGATGTCCAAGATCACCGACCTCCTCGCCTGCGATATGCCCCATGGGGTCAAGGTCAACCACGCCGGGACTTTCGCGTACGTGTCCTGCATGAATAGTGACGAAATTCTCGAGATGGATATCGGGACCTTCGCGATCGTGCGTCGGGTCAAGATCGGCAAAGGTCACGACATGAACAAGATGGCGGCTGACTCCTCGATGAACCACGCCCAGCACCCGGTCGCGACCGGATCGTCGCCGGCCCCGCCCGCGATGAAGGAGTGCGCGGGGACCTTCGTGTCGGTATCGGCCGATGACAAGACCCTCTATGTGGCCTGCAATTACGGCAATAGTCTCCAGGTCTGGGATGTCGCGACCTTGAGCTTGACCAAAGAGATCCCGCTTGGCGCCGGCGCCTACAATGTCGAGCCGTCTCTCGATGGGTCCATCGCGATCGTGACCAACAAGAAGGACCAGAGCTTCAGCATCGTCGACCTGAAAACCCTCACGGAGGCCGCCCGGATCAAGACGACCAAGAAGATCGTCCACGGGGTCGCATTTTCTCCTGACGGCAAATACGCCTATGTGACCCAAGAATCGATCGGGTCGGACCCCGGCGCCATCGACGTCGTCGACCTGGCGACCCGGAAGGTCACCAGCTCGATTCCGATCCCAGCGCAGCCGACCGGTATCACCATCCTCAAGATGTGAGACGATATGGTACACGAAATCACCACGACATTGTCCCCGGGCGACGTCATCACCCGGGCTAAAGCATTCTTTGCCGACAGAGTCCCAAACAACGCCGCCTATCCTGAGAAGGAAGGCTTGGGATTCCTCACGCTGCGCGGCCAAGGCGGCGAGGAGATCGCGATCGCGGTCTTCTCGAATGCCGACGGGCAACGAGTCCGGGCCTCGACCTTGTTGTTCGACCAGGCCGTCAGCCGATTCCTTTCGACCCTCCCGACGGCGGCCCAATGAACCCGATTCCAGTCCGGGTCATGGTGCTCGACACGTGGGACGACGTCCGCTTCGATGTGCCGCCGACCGCCCTCGTCAGCGAGCTCAAAGCCCAAGCGCTGGCGGCCGCCCGGGTTCGGAAGCCGGCGGATGGATACCTGGTCAAATTCCGTGGGGCCGAGTTGGTCGAGGGTGACCAGACGTTGAGCGACGCGGGGGTGGTCGCGAACGCAGGCCTGATCGTTCTCGCCCGGGCCCGAAGCCCGGTCCGGTAGTTCTCGGCACTCGGCACTCGGCACTCGGCACTCGGCACTCGGGACTGGCACTTGGCACTCGGCAACCGGCACACGGGGCTCGGCGAGGGGCGGGGAGGGGCGGTTTTCTTTGCTCCCGTGTGCGAGGAGCACTCGGCGGGGCCCGGCCATCCGGAGGCGCCGGCGCGGTTTCGGGCTGTTGTGGAACGGCTTCGGGGGGAGAATCCGGGGCGGCTTCGTGAAGTTGGCGGGGCTTCGCTGGATTCGTTGCTTCGGGTTCACCCGAGGGAGTATCTCGACGGCCTGGCGGCAATTGCCGGGGCGGGGGGCGGGCGGCTCGATCCCGATACCATCATGAACGAGCGGAGCTGGGAGGCGGCCCTGGGTGGGGCCGGGGCGGTTTTGGCGGCGGTCGATTCGGCTCTGGCCGGGGTCCCGGCGTTTGCGGTGGTTCGACCGCCGGGACACCACGCCCTGGCGGCCTCGGCGATGGGATTTTGCCTCCTCGCCAACGTGGTTATCGCGGCTCGAGAGGCGCAGGCCCGTGGGGCGGCTCGGGTGTTGATCATCGACTGGGACGTCCATCACGGCAACGGGACCCAGGCGTTGGTCGAAGCGGACGCTTCGATTCGATTCCTTTCGATGCACCAGTGGCCCCATTGGCCCTTCAGCGGCGCGGCTGGGGACCGCGGGGTCGGAAATGTGTTCAACCGGCCGATGCGGGCCGGGCTGCCGCCCCATCGGTATGTGGAGGCGCTCTGGTCGGGAATACTGGCGGCGACTGAGGGTTGGTCCCCCGACATCCTGCTGGTGTCGGCGGGGTTCGATTCGATGTTTGGTGACCCACTCGGCGGCTTTACGCTCGAGCCCGAGCACTATGCCGAGTGGACGGAGCGGCTCCGGACCCGGTTTCCCGCGACCCCGCTCGCCATGACCCTAGAGGGCGGCTACGCTCCGGCCCGGTTGGCGGCCGGGGTGGCTGCGGTGGTCGGCGCATTGGGGTAGTGGTCTTGGCTCGGGGGCCCCGTCACAGTATTATCGGAAGTCCAATTTGTATACAAAACATTCCAGCCGAGGTCCCAGTGTCGAATCGCCTCCGGATTGAAGCCGAGATCCTCACCCTCAAGACCAAGTACCCATTCAAGATTGCCCGCGGGAGCTTCGACAGCTTTCGCACCGTCTTGGTCAAGGTGATTGATCACGA
This sequence comes from Gemmatimonadota bacterium, assembly GCA_031400975.1. Taxonomy (GTDB): domain Bacteria; phylum Gemmatimonadota; class Gemmatimonadetes; order Gemmatimonadales; family GWC2-71-9; genus SHZU01. The sequence continues at coordinate 94,987 of JANNQX010000145.1, read as the reverse complement.
CGGCATGGAAGGCTGGGGTGAGGCGACCCCCCAAAAATTCTACGGCGAGACCTGCGAGACGGTCCTGGCGGCACTCGACCACTACGCCACGGTCATGCCCACGAATGCGTTTCACCTCGAGGAGGCGGAGCGGGGCCTCGAGCGAGCAATGATCGGCAACAACTCGGCCCGGGCCGCCCTCTCGACCGCGCTCCATGACCTCGTCGGGAAGCGCCTCGGCGTCCCGATCTGGAAGCTGTGGGGACTCGATGCGGCCAAGGCGCCGCTTTCGACCTTCACCATCGGAATCGACACCCCGGACATGATCAAGAAGAAGGTGATCGAGGCTGCCCAATACCCGATTCTCAAAATCAAGCTGGGCCTCGACAACGATCTCGAGATCCTCCAGGCCATTCGCGAGGTGACCGATCGAGAACTCCGGGTGGACGCGAATTGCGGCTGGACCCGCAAACAGGCCATCCGGATGCTGCCCGTCTTGGAAGAATTTGGCGTCACCGTGCTCGAACAACCGCTGGTGGCCCAGGATCTCGACGGCTTGGCGGCGGTGGCCCGCGCGTCGCGGATCCCGGTGATTGTCGACGAGAGCTGTTTGGTGGCTGCTGACATCCCGCGGCTGGTTGGGCTGGTGGACGGCATCAATATCAAGCTGGCGAAGACCGGCAGCCTCCGGGAGGCGGTGCGAATGATCGCGATCGCCCGGGCCCATCATCTGATGGTCATGGTGGGTTGCATGATCGAGAGTTCGATTGGAATCACCGCCGCGGCCCAGTTCACGCCGCTGGTGGACATCGCCGATCTTGATGGGGCCGCCTTGCTGGCCAGCGATCCCTATGTTGGCGCGACCATCGCGAACGGGCAGATTCAGCTGCCTGACCGCCCCGGACTCGGGGTCTCGACCCGGGTCTAGACCCCTCCCGGCCGGCGGGGACGGCCCGACTACATTCCCGCCATGTCGTTGCCCCGCTTTGCTCACGTTGCCTTGCCGCTTCCCGTGGCTGCGCCATACACCTATGCCATTCCGGACGCGCTCGCCGATCGGATCGTACCCGGAGCCCGGGTGGTGGTCCCGGTCCGCCGTCGCGAAATGGTCGGGATCGTCGTGGCCGTCGATGAGACGCCGCCGGCCGTCGCGGCCAAGGCTGTCCTGGTGGCGCCCGATCTTGAGCCGGCCCTCCCCGGCCCTCTGCTCAAGGCCGCCGAGTGGGTGTCGGGCTACTACGGCACACCGTTAGGCCTCACCCTCAAGGCCATGCTCCCCGCTCCGCTATGGGGTGAGTCCGAGGTGTTCCTCTCGGTCACGAAGGGCGCCCGGATTGGCGGCGGAACCGCCGGTGAACTGGTTCAGTGGCTGGAGCGTCGCGGGGGTCGCGCGTCGATCCAAATGGCCGCCCGGGCGCTCAAGAAACCACTCTGGGCGGTGGTTGACCGGCTCCAGCGGGTCGATGCCATCACGGTTGAAGTGGAGCCGGCCGCCACCGAAGGCAACCGGGCAACGACCCGGGTCCTGGAGTTGGCGGTTCGCCTCAATTTGCTTGAGCGGGGCGAACGGTTTGGCCGGAAGCCGAAGCAGCGGGCGCTCTACGAAGCCCTGGAGCAAGCGGAAGGTCGCCTGGGCTTCGACCAGATTCGCGACCGGCTTAGGGCCAGTAGCAGCGTGGTTGACGGGCTAGTCGACGCTGGACTGGCCCGGGTCGTCGAGCTCGAACGGTATCGCGATCCGTTCGCCGATCGCGACGTGTCGGTACCACCGCCGGATCTGACCGAGCCGCAGCGGGCGGCGGTGGCGGCGATCGAGGCGGTTCAGTCGGGCGAGGGCGCTCTGGTGTTCGGGGTGACCGGCAGTGGCAAAACCCTGGTGTATCTCGAGGCGATTCGCCGAGCCGTCGAGTCGGGGCGGGGCGCGATCGTGCTGGTGCCGGAAATCGGGCTCACGCCCCAAACGGTGGCCCGGGTTCGTGGGGTCTTCGGGGACAAAGTCGCCGTTCTCCATAGCGCGTTGTCCGACGGGGAGCGGGCCGACGCCTGGCGAGCGTTGCGACGGGGCGAACGCTTGGTGGCGGTTGGCCCTCGCTCGGCCGTCTTTGCGCCGATTTCTCCCCTGAGCTTCGTGGTGGTCGATGAGGAGCACGAGGCCACCTATAAGAACGGCGAGGCGCCCCGGTATCACGCCCGGGACGTGGCTCGGGTCCGGTGCCGGCTCGAGGGGGCGAAGCTGATTTTGGGGAGCGCGACGCCCAGTCTCGAGAGCGCGGCCGATGTTGGGACCCGGCTTACGATGATCCGATTGCCCGACCGGGTCGGTTCCCGTCCGTTGCCGCCCGTCGAGCTGATCGATATGAAGACCGCCCCGCGGGTTCGGGAGATCGGTAGCGTGCCGTGGAGCGAAGTCCTCGATGCCGGCCTCCGCCAAACCGTGGCTCGGGGCGAGCAAGCGCTGTTGTTGCTCAACCGCCGGGGGTACGCCGCCTTTCTCCAGTGCCTGGCCTGCGGTGAGGTGAAGATGTGTCCGCACTGCAGTATCTCGTTGACGGTGCATCGGTCGCCGGCGTCGCTCAAATGCCACTACTGCGGATTGTCGGCGCCGCCCGACTCCCAATGTGGCAGCTGCGGTGAACCGGTGTCCCGGGCCCGCGGGATCGGGACCCAGCAGGTCGAACAGGTGGTCGCGGAGCGGGTGCCCGGGGCGCGAATCGCGAGGATGGATCTCGATACGACCGGGACCAAGTGGTCCCATCATCGGATTCTCGAGCGGGTCGGCAACGGCGAGGTCGACATTCTGATCGGCACCCAAATGGTCGCCAAGGGGATCGATTTCCCGAACGTCACGCTGGTCGGAGTCATCGACGCCGATACCGGTCTCCATCTCCCTGATTTCCGGTCGGCCGAACGGACCTTCCAACTGATCACCCAGGTGGCGGGTCGGGCGGGGCGGGGGCCTAAAGGCGGTCGGGTGATCGTGCAAACCCAAAGCCCAGAACATCCGGCGCTTCGGTTCGCGGCCCGGCACGATACCGAGGGGTTTTGGGCGGCCGAGGGCGCGGCGCGAAAGGACCCACCGTACCCGCCGCAGCTGTCGCTGGTGAATGTGGTGCTCTCGGGCGCCGACGAAGCGGCCGTGACTCGGGCAGCGGCGAAGGCCACGGCGTGGATCGTTGCCCTGGTGGACCGCCACGCGATTCCGGTGATCGTGCTTGGTCCAGCACCTTGTCCGATCGAGAAGATCAAGGACCGCTTCCGGTGGCACTTTCTGATGAAGGGCCCACCTGATGCGTTAGGCAGAGTGGTTCGCTATGCCGCCACCCGGCTCGAGGCCGGCCGGGAGGTCCGATTGGCGATCGATCGCGATCCGGTCAGCCTGCTCTAACGCCCGCCCGCCGCGCCGAGGCTGAGGTCGATTCCAAGGTAGGCAGAGCGACCTGGGGCCGGTTCGAAGACCCGCCCCCCAAATCCATTCACCGTCGCGGCGGCCACGTACCGGCGGTCGAACAGATTGTTGACCGCGACGAACGGCATGATCGTCGTCCGGGTCCGGGTCGACAGGATCGGCCACCGGGTCCGAATCCGGATCGACGTGACGCCGGCCTTCCAACCCTCGACCAGGAGGGTGTTGCGGTCGTCGGCGAAGAATTGGGAAACGATCTGCTGATCCCATTCGGCGGTGACGGGGCCGATCGCGGCCGTGCCGACGGCCCGGACAATATGGCGGGGAATTCCGGGAACTTGGCGGCCGTCAAGGGTGTCGATCGCGGCGCCGTTCTTGAGCACATATCGGCGAAACGCCGCGTCGGTGTGGGTGTACGCGACCGAGTAGGATAGGCCCTTCGCGAGGCGACCCGACACCCCGGCCTCGACTCCCCGGATGACGAGTCGAGCGGCATTTTCGAAAAATGCCCGGCCATCCCGCTCCCGGGTCTGGACCAGGGCATCGCGGATCGAGGAACGGTAGACTGCGGCGGTCACCGCGATGGTTCCAACGGTCCGGAAACCGATCTCGGTCGAGATCGTCCGCTGCGGCCCCAAATCTCGGTTGAAGCCGATCGTGCCGTTCGCTTGATTGACCAGTTCGGTCGTGGTTGGGGTCTCGAAGGCCGTCGCCACCGATCCGTAGACCGTGGCGGTGCGGCCAAGGGTGTAGCTCGAGCCGACACTGCCGCTGCCGTTGGCCATCGTCGTAGAGCCGCTTTGGTCGACGCCATCCGCGAGGTATCGATCCACGACCCTGAATCCGATCCGGTCGTACCGGGTGGTCGCGGTGACGGTCAGTCGGTCGGTCGGCTCGAGATGCAGGCTCATGAACGGGCCGACTTCGGTCACGGTCTCCCGTTGATCGCCGACGGTGGTGTCGGTCGATACCCCGCTCCGGGACCGTTGATTGAGTCGATCGTCGCGCATGGTTTGGAAGTCCGCCCCTCCGGATAGCCGGGCCCAATCCTTCAGTCGCCGTTGGATCGCGAAGCGGGCCCCGCCGGCTTTCCGGTCGATCGCGCTAAAGGTCCCGACCGCGGCGCCGGTGGGGCCCGGCGGGGCCGTCGCCAGCGGATTGGCCAGGTCGCGGACGAGGCCGAAGATGGTGGCGTCGAACGAGGTGCCCCGGCCATCGGCGTACGAGATGGTCAGGCCGGCCTGGTGTTGGCGAACCGCTTTGTCCGCTCCCCGGAGGATGTTGTTGGCCGCCGCGCTGTCCCGATTGGCGGCCAATTCGGCGAGGGTCAGTGCGCCGGCATTGGCGGCCTCGGGGACGTCGGCGAAATAGTAGCGACCCCTGAACAACCACCGGTCGGACACCATCCGGTTGAGGCCGACCGTGAGCTGGGTCGCCAGGGTCTGGCTTTGTTGGCGGACACCCCGTGATTGGTATCGGCTCACGCCCAGGCTACCGCTCCAAAGACCGGCCGTCCCGGCGACCTGCCCGGAGAGCCGGCTGGTTCCGAAACTTCCGGCCAGGGCCCGGATCCGGGCCGTCGCCGGCTCGGCCGGCAGGGCTGAACTGAACGCCACCACGCCTCCGGCAGCGTTCCCGTAGAGAGCCGAGGCCGCTCCGATCAGGACTTCGGCCCGGTCGACGGTGCCGAAATCGAGATTGGTGAGCTGGCTCTGTCCGTCCGGCAAGGTTTGAGGAATTCCGTCGAGGAGGATCTTGATACCCCGGACCCCGAAATTACCCCGGGCCCCCGCACCCCGAATGGCAAATCGCTGATCGAGCGACGGATTGAAGCGATTGGCCACATAGAGGCCGGGCAGTCGGCCGAGGGTTTCGTCGAGGCCGTTTTGCAACTGGGCACCCCGAAAGGCACCGCTATCGACCACGCCCACGGCCAACGGGGCCTTTCTCCTGGTCTCAGTTCCCCGGGTGACCCGGACCTCGAGCGGGTTGAGTCGGACCAACCGAGCCGTGTCCTGGGGCAGGGGCGCCTGACCTGGCGTGGCAGCGAGGCTGGCCCCGGCCAAGATCGTTATAAACCCAAACATGCCTGAAGGATAGCCTGCTTGATACTCGGTCGGGGGGTCCCCTAGTTTCCTCTCTACTATGCCCGGCTTCCCGCCTGATTTTGCGGTGCCCCCGTTCGCCGGGGCTCCTCCCGCCACCTTCATCCCCGCGCCGTCGGATGGAGTCATGCCGGAGGATTTCTTCACGACCTCCAATTTGCCTACGTACGTCAAGGTCGATTCGAACTGGTTGATGCCGAGTCGGCCCAGGATGGATGGCGTGATTGTCCAGCGGCGGGGGGTGCTCGAGACCGTCGAACCCCGGAAGGTGGCTCAGGGCGAGTTGGTGGCGGTCGGGCTGGCCGAAGACGGGACCGAAGGGATCGTCGTTCACGGCGAGGGGTTTCTCGGCACCGTCGCGAGCGCCAACGAGTTCCGGTTCATGTCGACCGAGGTGAGCCGGGAACGCCCAGTCAACTACGAGGAACTCGCGGAGCGGTTCGAGCGGGAACGCCGGCAGGGCGGCTACCTCGTCTGGGTGGTCGGGCCGGCATTGGTTCACTCCCGGGCCCGGGCCGACTTCGAGTGGTTCATCGTCAACGGCTATGTCAGTGCCGTGTTGATCGGTAATGCCGTCGCCGTTCACGACATTGAGGCGGCTATTTTTGGGACCACGCTGGGCATGACCAGCGCCGGCAAGGCTGCCGCCAGCGGGCATGGGCTCCATATGCGAGCGATCAACCGGGTTCGGGCCGCTGGGTCGATCGCGGGCGCGGTGGAGCAGGGGATCGTTACGAACGGGATCATGCACGCTCTTGTTGGCCGAGGGGTGCCGTTTATCCTGGCCGGATCGATTCGCGATGACGGACCGCTCCCCGGCGTGATAACAGACTCGACGAAAGCCCAAGATGCGATGCGGGAGCACACGGTCAAGGCGACCGGTGCCGTCTTCATCGCGACGGCGCTCCATGCTATCGCGGTGGGTAACATGCTCCCGGCGTTCCACACCCATCGCGGAGCGCCGGAACCACTGCTGACGATTTGTGTTGATCAAACCGAGTTCGTCGTGACAAAACTCAAAGACCGGGGCACCCACCAAGCGTACGGCGTGGTGACGAATGCCCAGGATTTCATGCATGTCTTTCGGTTCTACGTGGAGAAATGTCGCCACTTACCTTGACTCCCTCCGGGCCCGGCGTCGGCGAGGGGTGGACCCGCCTCGCTGACGCGGTCGGCCAGGTGCTGCCCGTGGTCGAAATCGACGGGGTCTGGGTCTTCAAGACCATCCGTTACAATGCTCGTGATTTCGGAACCGCGATTCTGTCCCGGATTGAGGGCGACCGCCGCCGGATCTACACGGTCAGTTTCGTACTCACGGTGAAGGGCAAGACCCGCGGCCAGTTCGAATCTGAAATAGCTGAGGTTGGAAGCGGGCCGCTCGAGGCGCTGGCGGAATTGCTGTCGTTGGTTCCGAAGCGTTCGGAAGACGAAGAGCCACCGACGCCGATTCCCGCCGAACAGTGGTTCCCCAAGGGAGCAGGAATCAGTGCCCCGGTCGGTTGAGGCCGGTCCCCTGGTCGATCGGTTCCGGCGGTATCTTCGGGACCGCCGCCTCCCGATCACCCGGCAGCGAGTGCTGGTGGCCGAGCTCCTGCTCGAGAGCCGGGATCATCCGTCGGTCGAGGTCCTTCGGCGGCGCCTGGTCGAACGGGGCGCCCACGTCGGACTGGCCACGCTCTACCGGACCGTCGAGGCCCTGGTTCAGAGCGGGTTGGTCCGCGAACATGATTTTGGTGAAGGATTCAAGCGATACGAGCCGGCCGAGGACTCGGTCGAGCACGCCCACTTGGTCTGTCGTCGATGCGGGAGCGTCGTCGAATTCAGCAACGACCGGCTGGAGCGGATGCTCCGGATGACGGCCGACGAGCATCATTTTCAGTATGATCGCCACCGGGTCGAAATCCATGGCGTCTGCTCATCCTGCCGGACCCGCGATCTGGCCGGCGGATGACCGACTCGACGGCACTCGGGCCGCTGGTGGCCTTTCTTGGCGGGATTCTCAGCTTTCTATCGCCGTGCGTCCTGCCGTTGGTCCCATCTTACCTTGGGTTCATCACCGGTTTTACCGTCGAGGAGATGGGGAATCGACGCCGGCTCGCCATGACGCACGCCGGCCTCTTCGTGATCGGTTTTTCCTTGGTCTTCGTCCTTCTGGGCGCCAGCGCGACGGCGTTAGGCTCGGCGCTTCGGTTCTACAAGGAGTGGATCATGCGGGGGGGCGGGGTCTTGATCATTTTCTTCGGACTCTACTGCCTCGGCATCATCAAGCTCGGATTTCTGACCCAGGAAAAGCGGCTGCACTTAGAGCGGAAGCCGATCGGGTATCTCGGATCCGTTCTGGTCGGGATCGCGTTTGGGGCCGGTTGGAGCCCTTGTATCGGGCCGATTCTTGGGGGCATTCTGAGTTTGGCCGCGACTGAGGCCGACCTGTCCCGCGGGATGGGCCTGCTGGTCGCCTACTCGGCCGGTCTGGCGGTGCCGTTCTTGGTGGCCGCATACGCGGTCGAGTCATTCCTGGATTGGTTTCAGAAGTTTCGTCGCCATCTAGGGCTGGTCCAAAAGATCAGTGGAGCGCTGCTGGTTGTGGTCGGGTTGCTGATCGCGACCGGGCAGTTCACCCGACTGGCCGGCTACCTCCAGAAGCTCACCCCGGATTTCCTCCTCCGCCTGTTGTAGCCGGCAACTGTTCGATTTCGTTCTCGAGCAGTTGGGTGCGGACGAGGGCCGCAAAGCGGCCCCCGTTTCGGACCAGCGTGTCATAACTGCCCTGCTCGACGATCCGCCCGTGATCGAGGACGACGATCTCGGTCGATAACCGGACCGCGGCCGCCCGGTGCGAAACGACGAGACACGTCTTTCCGACCAGGGCGCCTCGGAGCTGAGTCAGGATTGTCGATTCGGTTTGGGCGTCGACGGCTGACATGGCGTCGTCAAGGACGACAATCGGCGGATCCTTGGCCAGGGCCCGGGCGAGGGCTGCCCGCTGCTTTTGACCGCCGGAGAGGTTGACGCCCCGTTCGCCGAGCACCGTGTCGTACCCGTTGGGGAGCGCGCCGAGGGCCGCGTCGAGCTCAGCGATTCTGGCGGATTGCTCGAGGCGGCCGTCGTCGGGCCGTCCCATCAGGACGTTCGCGCGGAGCGACTCCGAGAATAAGAAGGTCTCCTGGGGTACGAAGCCAACGGCCTCGCGGAGCTCTCGAAGGGAGAGGTGTCGGAGGTCAATCCCATCAATCGTAATCCGGCCGCGGTCGGGGTCGTAGAGGCGGACCAGAAGCTCGACCAAGGCTGATTTGCCGGCGCCGGTGCTCCCGACGATGCCAAGGGATTGCCCGGCCTCGACCTCGATGGTCACGTCTTCAAGCGCCCATCGCCCGTCAGGCGAAGAGGGATACCGGAACCACACCTGGTCGAATCGAACGCCCCGAGCGGATCGGGTCGGTGGCAGGAGCTGTGCCGTGGCCGGATCGGCAATCGAGAGTGGGGCTCGAAACACCTCATTGATTCGCGACATGGCCGCCGCACCCCGGAACCCGAGGTTGACGGCCCATCCCAGGAACACAAGGGGCCAGACCAAGAGGGCGAGGTAGACGAAGAAGCCGACGAAGACGCCGGGGGACACGGCACCGGTGATAACCAGTCGGCCCCCGACCAGCAGGACGATGGCCGCGCTGAGGCCCGCCATCAGCCCGAGCAACGGGTCGAGGGCCGCTTGGACTCGAGCGAGAGCGAGGTTCTTCTCCGAGTATTCGTCGTTCAGCCGTGCGAACGTCGCCACCTCGGTCGTCTCCTGATTGTACGCTCGGACAATCCGGACCCCATTCAGGTGCTGCCGGACGAACTCGCTGAGCGTTCCAAAATGATCTTGGATCGCCAGGGACCGCTGATGGATCCGCCGCCCGAGCCAGCCTTCGAGCGCCGGGAGCCCGAGCAGCGGGACCAAGGCCAGGCCGGCGAGGGTTGGGTTCACGGCAAACATGACGGGAAGCAAAATGATGGCGCGGGTGACGGTGTCGATCGCGTACATTAGGGCGGGCCCGGCCACCATCCTGGCCGCTAAGAGGTCGTTCGTGGAGCGGGCGATGAGGTCGCCCAGGGGAGTCCGGTCGTAATAGGAGGCCGGGAGCGCCATCAGCTTGGCAAAGAGGTCGTTTCGGAGATCGTACTCGACCTTTCGGCTCACGCTGTTCAGCAACTGACGCATGCCGTAACGGAGGAGTCCGCCGAGGATGGCGACGCCGACCAGCCAGAGCGCGGCGCGGCGGGCGGCCGTGACCGGCTCGGGCCCTCCCAGCGCGTCGATGCCTTGGGCGAGGAACTTCGGAGCCAGGGTATTGAGCAGGTTGGATCCAATGATGCATGCCACGCCGGCCGCGTAGATGCCCGTGTATTTTACGAGATAAGGGCCGAGGGGTTTTAGTTCCCGCATTCTTAGAAGGAGTGACCCATGAGATTGACTTCGTTCCTGGTGATCGTCGGGGCGGCTATGGTCGCGGCCTGCGGCAAGAAAGACGGGGCAGGCGCTGCGGGGCAAGACTCCGTCGGCCGCGACCTTTCGCTGGCCCCGGTCGACTCGGGGGCCGCCCTGAACGACGTGCCCGTGCCCGCGGCCGAAAGCACCGTGGCCGCGCCCCTGGCAGTGGTCCCCCCGCCCCCGCCCCCGCCGCCACCTCCGCCCGCCCAGGTGAAACCCCGAACTAAACCGGCCCCGGCCCAACCGAGCCCGCCGAACCCGGATCCATCGCCCCCGCCGGCACCCCAACCGGAGCCGCCGCCGCCGGCTGCCAGGTCAATCGAGGCCGGAACCTCGGTGGCGCTGACCGCCTCGACCGAGTTCTCGACCAAGACCCATAAGGTCGGCCAGACCGTCACGGCGACGGTGGCTACCGACATCATGAACGCCGATGGCAAGGTTGTCATCCCGGCCGGAGCAACGGTCACTCTCTCGATCGTTGAACTCGTGGTCTCTGAAAACAAGAATGACAAAGGCAAGGTGGCCTTGAAAGCGACCAGCGTCTCATTCGGGGGCGCCAGCTACGATATCGACGGGGCCACGACCGAGGTCGAGCACACCCTCAAGGGCCGCGGAGTCCAAGTCGGCGATGCCGCAAAGGTCGGCGCGGGCGCCGCGGCCGGAGCCATCGTCGGCCGAGTCCTCGGGGGCAAGAAGAAAGGGGCGGTCGTCGGTGGCGTGGTCGGTGCGGCGGCCGGAACCGCGGTCGCCGTGAACTCAGCCGATCGCGACGTCATCGTCTCGCTTGGGGCCAAGATCATCCTCAAACTCGGATCGCTCTTTTCCGTCAAGAGCTAGGTCGCTAAAAGGGGGGCCGGGCAACCGCCCGGCCCTGCCTAGTTGCTGCCGGCCCCGCCGCCGCCCCGTCGCGGATCACTGGCGCCCAACCAACCATCCGCGGTGCGGATGATCGCCTCGACGTCGCCAGAGTAACCGCGAAGCACCACCTTGTGCCCCATGGCCTCAAGGGCCTTGATCGTCTCCGGAAGGAAACCGTCCCGTTCGAGAGTGATCTGATCGGGCAGTGACTGATGATGGAGTCGGGGCATGGCGAGGGCCTGCGGTAACGACATTCCGTGATCGATGACGTTCGAAATCGCGTGGTAGACCTGGGTAATGATGCTCGGGCCGCCAGGGGTACCCACAACCATCAAGAGCTTGCCCTCCCGGTCCAGGACGATGCTTGGCGTCATGGCCGAAAGCATCCGCTTGCCGGGCTTGATGGCGTTGGCCTCGCCTTGGAGCAGCCCGTAGTTGTTGGGCTTGCCGGGCGCGGTCGTGAAATCGTCCATCTCGTCGTTGAGCAGAAATCCGCCGCCGGCGACGGTCACTGCACTGCCGAAGCTGTTGTTGAGAGTCGTGGTTACGCTGACCGCGGCCCCATCGGGATCGACCACCGAGTAATGGGTCGTCGAGGGGCCGTCTTTGAGCATGGTCACGAGACCCGTCGGCGTGGCGCGGGCCAGGTCGATTTCGGCCCGGCGGCGATCGGCGTGGGCCTGGCTCGTCATCCGGGCAATCGGATTGCGGACATAGGCCGGGTCACCTAACGATGAGTTCCGCTCGATGAAGGCCCGACGCATGGCCTCCGCTTCTCGATGGAGCAACGCCGGCGAACCAAACGGCGGGAGCGGGCCGAACCCTTCCATGATGTTCATGATCAGGGCGAGCGTGACCCCGCCTGATGAGGCCGGAGGCATCGAGTAGACCGTGTGGCCCCGGTACTCGAACGAGAGGGGATCTCGCCAAATCGGCCGATAGCGGGCGAGGTCGCGCTTGGTGATGATCCCGCCGCCCCGTCGCATTTCGGCCACAATCAGGTTGGCCACCCGGCCGAAGTAAAAGCCTCGCGCCCCCGAGTCGCGGACGGCGGCAAGGGTGGTCGCGAGGTCAGCTTGGATCCAGGTCGTCCCGGGCTCCGGTGCTCGGCCACCCGGAAAAAATCCGGCCGCCGAAGCGGGGAACCGCGACAGGCGACTCGAATCACTCTGGATCGACCGATGCCGGTACTCATCAATCACGAATCCGTCCCGGGCTAACTGAATCGCCGGCTCGACGACCGCCCGCCACGGCAGCCGGCCGAATCGACGATGGGCCTCCGCGAGCCCGGCGACCGAGCCGGGGACTCCGGCCGCGAGGTGGCCGGTCCAACTCTTGGCGGTTGGGTTGCCGTCGGGTCCCACATACATGAGGCGGGTGGCCCGGGCCGGCGCTGTTTCACGATAGTCGAGGGAGAAGACTTTCCCATCCGCCGTCCGGATCACCATGAAGCCGCCGCCCCCGATGTTGCCGGCCTCGGGGTGGACGACCGCAAGCGCAAAGCCGACCGCCACCGCGGCGTCGATGGCGTTGCCGCCATGTTCGATGATGTCGCGCCCGACTTGGCTGGCCAGGATTGAGCCTGAAACGACCATGGCCCGGGTTCCGACCACCGTCCGAACCGAATCGCGCAATGGCCAGGCTGGGTTGACACCCTCTTGGGCGATCACCGGGTTGCTCCCCAGCACAGCGACGGCGGCCCAAAAGATGAGATACCGCATGACGGGAATCCTCGCGGGAGTTGCCACGGCAGATAGGAACCAGTCTAAATTAACTCCTTCGCGACGAACGACGTCATGGCTGAACCTGGTTCCGCTCCAACTCCTCCGCCGCTCCGAGCAACCGAGCGCCGCAATCCTCGGTCGGCCAATATTGACCTGGCCGATCCGTTGACCCTGGTCGACATCATCAACGCCGAAGACGCCGCGGTGCCCGCACTCGTGGCCGGGTGTCGGCTCGAGATTGCGGCCGCGGTGGCCTTGATCGAGACTTCGTTCCGAGGCGGGGGCCGGTTGGTTTACGTCGGCGCCGGTACCAGTGGCCGGTTGGGAGTGCTCGACGCCTCGGAATGCCCACCCACCTTTGGGACCCCGGCCTCGATGGTCGTTGGCATCATCGCCGGTGGCTACCCAGCGCTCGTCAAACCAGCCGAGGGCGCGGAAGATGACGTCAACGCCGGGATCGCGGCGATCGAAGCCCACGGTGTCACCCGTCTCGACACGGTCGTTGGGATCGCGGCGAGCGGTGGTACTCCGTTCGTTCGGGCGGCCCTCGGCGCTGCCGGCACCGCGGGAGCCAGCACCGTTCTCGTGGCATGTGCCGAGCCGCCGGCGCAACTGCGATCGATCTGCAACGTCTGTATTGTGGTTCCGACCGGTCCTGAAGTGGTCACCGGCTCGACCCGAATGAAGGCGGGGACCGCCACCAAGCTGGTCCTCAACACCTTGACGACGGCCGCCATGATTCGCCTTGGGAAAACCTACGGCAACCTGATGGTCGACCTCCAGGCGTGGAGTCAGAAGCTGGTCGATCGAGGCGATCGGATCGTAATGGAGGTGACCGGGGCGGACCGAGCCGCGGCCCGCCAGGCGATTGACGCGGCCGCGGGAAGTGTTCGGGCCGCAATCGTGATGCTCAAGACCGGCAGCACACTCGGGCAAGCCACCGCGCTGCTTGCCGCTAACGACAACCGGGTTCGCGCGCTCCTAGGCGATCCCCCACCGGTGCCGAACTCATGACCGAACGACCCACGTTAGCGGTAGGCCTGATGTCTGGGACCTCGCTTGACGGAATGGACGCCGCACTGGTGCGACTGACCGGCCCGACCCACGTCGAGCTGGCGGCCTTCGTTCACCTGCCGTATACGGCGGATTTTCGGCACCAACTCGAGCATGCGATGACCTTGGGCACCACCCGCGAACTGGCCCTGCTCAACGTGGCGATTTCGAACTGGGCCCTCGAGGCGACCCAACAGGTCCTTGCGCTGGGGCACCGCAAAGCGTCGGAGCTGGACTTCATCGCGTTTCACGGACAAACCATCTGGCATGAGCCGCCGGCGGTGACCTGGCAGCTGGGCGAGCCGGCCGTGTTGGCGGAGGCCTTCGGTGTTCGGATCGTCCACAACTTTCGGACCCGCGACGTCGCGGCCGGTGGTCAAGGCGCTCCCCTGGTTCCGGTCGCCGACGTCTTGCTCTTCGGCGCCGACCACCCGCGGATCTTGCTCAACGTGGGCGGGATGGCCAACCTGACCTTCGTTCCCCATCGAACCGAGGACCACGGCGCCATCGCGTTTGATACCGGGCCCGGGGTGGCCGTCATCGACGCGGTGGCGCGACTGGTCGATCCGTCGCTGCCGTTTGATCGCGACGGCCTCCTGGCGGCCCGTGGCGTTCCGAACGAGGTGGTCTTGGCGGAGCTGCTTCTCGATCCATTTTTCGCGGCGGCTCCCCCGAAGAGCACCGGGCGAGAGCGATTCGGCCAGGCCTTCGCCGCACATCTCGCGACCCGAGTACCGGGTCCGAACGGGGTTGCGACCGCGGTGGAGCTGACCGCGCGGAGTATTGGCCGCGCGATCGATCGCTGGACCGCGGGAGCCGAAGAGATCCTGGTCTCGGGCGGGGGTCGTCACCATCCCGGTTTGATGGCGGCGTTGCGGCTTCACCTGGGAAGCCGTCGCGCCGTCCGATTGTTCGATGACCTCTATTTCTCCGGCGACGCCAAAGAGGCCGTGGCGTTCGCCCTCCTCGGCTATCTCACCGTGCACGGTCAGCCGGGGAACTTGCCCGCGGCGACCGGTGCCCGTGGGCGCCGCGTGCTTGGCGCGGTCACGCCGGCATGAACGCCGCTCGATTGGTTATGCCGGCGATCCGCTGGGATCCGACGACCGGTTTCGGATCCGAGGCCGGCCCGATCGCCACGGCATTGGAGCTGGGAGTCGGCGGCTTCATCGTGTTTGGAGGGACCCACGAGGCGGTGTCCCAACTGACCCGGCAGCTCGAAGTCGACGCCGGGCGCCCCCTACTCATCTCGGCCGACTTGGAACGCGGGGCCGGGCAGCAAATGCCGGGCTTGACGGAGTTGCCGCCGCCCCTGGCGCTCGCGTCGTTAGGCGAACTCGGCCCGGCTCGGGCCGCCGGTCACCTGACCGGCGCCGAGGCCCGCGCCGTCGGGATCAACTGGCTGTTAGGCCCGGTGGCCGATCTCGATCTGGTCGCCGAAAATCCGATCGTCCAGACCCGCTCGTTTGGGACTGAGCCGGACCAGGTGGCCGCCCAGGTTGGCGCGTGGATCGCCGGGGCCCGGGAGGCCGGCGTCCTCACCTGCGTGAAACATTTTCCCGGACACGGCCGCAGCTCCGTCGATTCCCACGATAAGCTCGGGGTGGTCGAGATCTCGCAATCAGAGTTGGAGCGAACTGACTTGGTTCCGTTTCGAGCCGCGATCGAGGCAGGGGTCGACGCCGTGATGACCTGCCACGTGGCCTTCCCAGCCCTCGATCCGAGCGGCCGCCCGGCGACGACATCGACGCCGATTCTCGATCGGCTTCGGGCCGCGATGGGTTTTGATGGGCTGGTGGTGACCGACGCGATGATCATGGAGGGATTCGCCGCCGCCAATGTGGCCGCCGAGGCCGCCCGGGCGGCGTTCCTCGCGGGAGTCGATCTCATGCTATACCCCCCCGACGTTCGGGCCACGGTCAGGGCGCTCGAAGCGGCCGGCCACCAAGCGGCCGGCGCGGATCGGCTGTCGAAATCACTCCGGCGCTACGACCAGGCGCTCACCAAGGTCACCACGATGCCGGCCGGCCGTCCAATCGACCGAGCGGTCGCCGGCGATATCGCGCGCCGCCTCGTGCGGGCGGGAGCAGCCGGCGTATCCCTCCAAGCCCCCCTCGATTTGGTGATGGCCGACGACGACCAAGATGGAGCCTATCCTCCGTCACCCAACACGTACTTCGAAGCCGCCCTTCGAGCCGCCGGCGTTCCCCTCGGTCCGGGCGGGAGTCGAGTTCTCCTCGCGTTTGCCGAGCCGCGGGCCTCGAAGGGCCGGGCCGGCTTCGGTCCCCGCTGCCGCACCATCTTCGCGACCGCGTCCGCCGATGCCGCCATCCTATTCGCCCACCCCCGCCTCCGCTCGGAACTCCCCGAGGGCATTCCAGTCGTTCAAGCCTGGCACCGCCAACGCCTGATGCAAGAAGCCGTCGCCGATTGGCTCATCGCCGCCCTATAGCCTCCCGCCGAGTGCCGAGCGCCGAGCCCCAAGTGCCGAGCGCCGAGTGCCGAGTGCCGAGTCACGCAGCGCGCGGATGAACCGGGCCGGCACCGCGATGAGCCGCCGAGCGGCCCCGGGGTCCCCGCCTGACACCAGGCCGACCACGATCCCGTTCTTTGCGAACACCGGACTCCCGCTCGAGCCGTGGGTGCCATAGCCGTCGAGACCAAGGAAGTCGGGGCCGCGGTCGGTGACCGTCCCGGTCGCGGACGTCGCAGCAGTGCCCGTGGTGCGCCAGTCGCCTAACGAATCGAGCCCGAATGGAAATCCGGTGATCGCCACGGGGTCGCCGACCTGGACGGAGTCGGACAGGCCGGCGACGACGGGAGCACCGCCGCGAATCGAGACGGTCACGAGCGCCACGTCCGCACTGTCATGCGTGAGTCCGATCCGGGCTTTGAAGGCCTGGCCCGTGCCATTGAAGATCACGGCGAGCTGGCCGGCGGACCGGCCGAGTGAGTCCTGAACCACATGACGCGCGGTCGCCACCCACACGGTGTCGGCCGACCGACGGATCGCGAACCCGGTTCCGGATCGGACCTGCCCGGCGCCGAAATCGGCCACCACCACCGCCACGGCGTTGCTGCTGGTTCGCGACGCGGAGACCGGGTCGAGCGTGGCGGCGCTGAGGAGGACCTCATGGCGGCCGGTTTGGGAGCCAAGGGCGTGGGCGAGCGTATCGAGCCGAGCCGGCGAGATCCGGCCGGAAGCGATCAGGAGCCTCAATGAATCGACGCCACTGCGGGCGGCCTTCAGTTCGGCTTGGAGGCCGGCGATTGGGGGCGCGGCTTGTTCGAGCCGGGCCCGTAGGGTGTTGACCCGAGCGAGCAAGACGGTCCGCTCCTGCTCGAGATCCTGGCGAACCTGATACGCTTGGGCGCCGAACAGGCCCGCGGCTCCAAGGGCGACGACCACGGTGCTGATCGCGAGCCACTTCCACGGTCGGCTCTGGCGGGTGACTTCGGCCCGGATCCGTTCCGTGGTTCGGCCCGCCGGGCGAATGATGTCGGCGCTCGCCGGCCCGGGAGGCGGAAGCCTCGACCGGGAGGGGGTGGCCGGGGGCGGGGTCGTCGCGATGGTGAATTCAACCGTGGGGCCGGTCGGTCCGAACCGGAGGACGTCGTTGGCTGCCAAGGGGCGATCGCCCCGGACCCGTTTGCCGTTGAGGTAGGTCCCGTTGGTACTGCCGAGGTCCCGCACCACGAAGCCGTTACCCTGTTTGAAAACGGCGGCGTGCCTGACCGAGACTTGGAGTTCGTCGGTGGCGTCGAAAGGCAGGTCGGACGCCGGATGGCGGCCGATCGTCGCGAAGTCGTGACCGATGGCCTGGGTGGTGCCCTGGCGGGGGCCGTCGAGGTACCGGAAGTGGGCGTACATGGACGCCTAACGCTACGTGATCAGCAGGAAGAGAACCAACAGGATCAGGAGGACGCCGATCCCGACAGCCGCCATGATCGCGGGCGACCCCGCCCGCCGTTTCGTCGGAGCAATGGCAGCATCGTCGAACTCCTCGGGGGTGCCGGGCGTGTCCGATGGCAAGACCGCCGGAACTTCGTCCGACGTCCGCGGCTCGGGGAGTGGCGACACGTGGTAGCCGAGGTCAGCCACTCCGTCTGGTTCGGGCAGGCCGGATCCCTCGAACCGAACCACCACGGCCGTGATGTTGTCCGGCCCGCCGCGCTCGTTGGCCAACTCGATCAACCGGCTGCCAACGGCCGCCACATCCGGCCGGTCGCTGGCGACCTCGGCAATCTCTTCGCGGTTGACTTGGCCGGACAGGCCGTCCGAGCAGAGGACGAGCACATCCCCCCGTCGAAGGTCTTGGTACGTCACATCGACCCGGATCCGGGCGTCAGGCCCGAGCGCTTGGAGAATGATGTTACGGCGCTCGCTATGGGCAGCCTGCTCCTCGGTCAATTCGCCGGCGTCGATCAACCGTTGGATCAGCGATTGGTCCTTGGTCAGCTGCACGGCCAGCCCCTGTCGAACTAGATAGGCGCGGCTGTCCCCGACTTGGGCCAAGTGAAGGCGCCCCCCGAACACCGCGGCCACCGTCGCGGTGGTCCCCATCCCGCGGGAGCCGGGGTGCTCGATGGCGTACTGGTGAATTCGGGCGTTGGCGGCTTCCACGGCCTGGCGCAGTTGATCGGCTAAGTCGTCGGCCGAGTCGGTGCCGGAGGCCGTCCAGGTCGAGCGAAGGTGCTCAAACACGGCGTCGGCCGCCATGGCGCTGGCGATTTCCCCAGCTGCCGCGCCGCCCATCCCGTCGGCCACCAGGAACAAGGAGCCCCGAGGCCCCACGGTCGCGGTGCCGGCTTCGAGGAAGTCGGTGGTGCCTTTCGTGAGATCGGCGACCAGGAAGGTGTCTTCGTTGTGATCTCGGGTCCGGCCCAAGTCGGTCTGGGCCGAGACCCGGACGACCACTGTGTCGTTGCCGCTCATGGGTCGTCCTTGTACACGTCGAGTTGCTTTGAGCAGCTGGGCAACCGGTAACGCCGGCAGGCGTCCTGGACCGCCTTCAGGGCCGCACGCTTCTGCTTGGTATCGCCGAGATAGAGCGCGGCGAGCAAACCCATTTCGGCTCGGACTGAATCGCCGTAGTCGGGTGACTGGGAAACCCTGACGGCTTGAACATAGGCACGTCGGGCCCGGGCGCTCAACGGGGCGTCAAAATCCGAAAGGGCCGGGATGAATTCACCCAAGATGGGCTTGGTCGGTTGGGACTGGGTCGAGGGGGCCGAGGCCGGTCCCGGGGGCAGGCCTCCGCTGAGGGGCTGGGGAGCGGCCGAGTCGGGCCGCGCCGCCGTGGCCCCGGTCGTCCCCGATGCGGGCATCGGGCTCGGGACGGCTGCGCTCGGTTGCGGATCCGCGGTTGATCGCCAGACCACGAACGCGATTGCCATGACGGTCAATCCGATCCCCGCCGCCGCCAGCTTGTACCAGGAGTTCGACCGAGCCACGACGACCTCCGTGCGCGGCACCGAAACCGTTCCTATCCCCGCGCCGGGCATGGCCGCCGCCGACACCTCGTCCGCAAAGGCCTCGATCGAAGGGTATCGCCCATCCGGAGAGCGAGCCAGAGCCCGATCGAGTACCGGCTGCAGTGCCGGCGGGAAACTCACCCCGGGAGCAAGCTCGGCCACGGAGCGGGGCAGCTCGGTCAGTCGCTTCGCCATCATCTCGTGGGCCGAGGTGGCGGCGAAGGCAGGGGAGCCGGTCACCATCCGAACAAAGAGGAGCCCGAGCGAGTACTGATCGCTTCGGCCATCGATTTCATCACTCGATAGTTGTTCGGGGCTCATGTACTCCGGGGTCCCGACGACTAAGCCGGTCTGGGTTACTCGCTGGGCCCCCTCTCCAGTGCCGGCCTTGGCAATTCCGAAATCGACCACCTTGACCGTTTCCCGCCCCTTCTGGTCGAGCAACATGATGTTGTCGGGTTTGAGGTCGCGGTGGACGATTCCCAGCTCATGGGCGGCGGCCACTCCGGCCGCACATTGGCGTAGGATCGATACCGCCCGCTCCAGGGGAAGTGGCCCGCTTTTGAGGGCCGCGGTCAAGGTCTGGCCCTCGAGGTACTCCATGGCCAGATACAGAGATCCTTCGGCAGTGACCCCGAAATCGTAGACCGCGCAGACGTTCGGGTGGCTGATCCGGCTGGCGTTCGTGGCTTCGCGGTTGAAGCGCCCGATTGCATCGGGGTCGGCGGAAAGGCGGGCACTGACCACTTTGATTGCGCTCTGGCGACCCATCATGATGTGACGAGCCAGATAGACTTCCCCCATGCCACCCTCACCCAGCTTGCGTTCGATCTGGTACCGCTCGGCCAGGACCTGGCCGACCAGACCGCCGCCGGCGGTCGTCAGCGGCGCGCGATCGCGGGCGCAAAAGACCGCGTCGTCGCCGTATTGGGCGCCGCACGCTGGGCAAACTTTCACCGGCGGTTCTCGGATCGCATGTGGGTCACCGGCAATCTAGGCCCCGTCAAGCCCAAGCGTCAACGGCGAATTGTTGTAAGTCATAGTCCTCATGTACCTTGCACCATGGTATTTCGGCCCCCTTCGCGGTCCGTGGTCCCCACCGGCTCGGTTCCTCCCGGCTCCGTGTGCCCAACCCAAGGGTTTGGCGTCTCCAAGCCGTGATCAAACCCTTCCTGATTTTGCAGGCGGTCGTTGCGCTGGGTGGCCCAAATCGGTCGGCGGCCCCTAGCCTCCAAACGGCGCGCGACCGAGACCCCCTCATCGGGGCCTTTCGCGATTCCCTGGCGAAGAGCGACCCCGATCAGTTGCGGGTCCTCGAACGCACGCTGATGGCTGCCGCGAAACGGGAGCGAAGCAACCCCGCGATTCATTTGCGACTTGGTCTGCTCGCCCTGCGGCTCGGTGATGCCTCTGATGCGGCCTCAGAGTTCAAGTGGACCACTCAACTCGCTCCACTATGGGGACTGGCCTGGTTCGGGCTCGGTCACGCCGAGTTGCTCATGGGCGAAACAGTCGACACCTCAAGAGCCGGGCGGCAAGCCCTCCTTGCCAAGGATGCCTGGGCTCGGGCGAGTCAAGCGTTTTCACGGGCCCTGGCTGTCGATCCGGGTCAGATCGTCCTCCTGGATGAACTGGTCGAGCAGCGGTTGCTCATTGACCGACGAGCGCCGGCCGAAGTGGTTCGCGATGGAATCCGCAGGGCGGCCGCAGCCCGGGGTCGATCCGCCGCGGTGGTGCTTGGTTTGGGTCGAACCGAACGCGCCTTGGGCGACTCGGCAGCCGCCGTTGCGGCCTTCGAGGCTGCGGCGACGCTTCCGGGCGGTCGGGCCTTGGGAACCTTCGAGGCGGCCCGCCTCCGGCTCACCCGAGGGGAGAAGCCCGGGTTGGAACAGTACCTGGAGGCGGCCGGGTTCGACGACAGCATGGCCGTGGCTCTGGTTCGCCGCGACTTGGGATGGATTGCCACGGGGGCCGAGTTGGAGCGCTTCGACCGGGTGACTGGGGCCGACCGAGCCCGCTTCGTGGGGGAATTTTGGGCCCACCGGGACCGGAACGATCTCCGCCAAACGGGGGAACGAATTCGGGAACACTATCGCCGGCTGGCGGTGGCGGATCGGTTGTTCACCAATAAGGACGACCAGCGGATGGCGGTAATGGTCCGCCACGGCGAACCAACCAGCCGGGCCAGCGCCCGCTTGCCGGGGGTGCCTAGTAACGAGTCGTGGCGGTACAGTCGTGGCGAAGGCGATCTGGTAGTCCACTTCGCGAGCGGGGCCGATTCGACCTATTTCCGGATCGTCGGGAGTTTGTTCGACGTTGCGGGGGACACCGGTTCACCCGCGGGAGATGATCGCCTCGGTGGCGACATTGCCGACCAATTGCTCCGCTCACGAGCCCAGCTGTCGCCGTTCTATCAGGCGGCGGCGTCCGGGCGCCGTGATCAGCTTGGCCCGTTTCGAGCCCGCGAACGAGAGGTCGGGCAGGCGAGCCGGAATTTGGCCCTCACGACGGATCGATTTCCCCTCCGCTTCGAACGCGACCTGGCGGTTCGAGTCCAGTGGCTGGCTCTTGGCGCCCAGAGCGCTGGACCCCGGGCTGATGTGGTGTTGGCGATCCCTTCGTTTGCCGAACTCGACAGTTCCGGGCTGATTCGGCTCCGGATTGTGGTCTGGGACTCAACCGGTGGGCCGGTGCGGGCGGTCGACACTGTGCTGATGGCCGGCGCCCAAAGCGGGGATGGGGCCGGGTTTCTCCGGGGGCATCTGGCGATCGGGCTTCCCGGCGGCCGTTATTCGGCTCGGGCGGCGGTTGAAGTTGGATCTCGGGGTGCCGTGGTCACTCGGGACGACCTGATCGTGGCCGCCGAGGGCAGTGATCATCTCGGTGATCTCGCCCTCGGGTCGAGCCGGAACCGCAGTAGCATTCAGATCCTCGGCCTTGGCGAGCGGATCGAGGTTGATCCCTGGGGTCTCTATCGCCGGTCGGACAGTTTAGTCGTTGCGGGCCTGGTCGCGGTGGCGGGGACGGTCTCGGTGCAACCGGAGGTCCAGGTTCGCTCGGTCCGGAGTGACGGGAAGGTCGAGCGGTGGCGTGGGTGGCCGGATCTCGGCCGACTGAAACCGATGTCGATGGCCGCTGGGGTTGGCCGAGTGTCGTTGGCCTTGCCGCTGCGGAAGCTGAAAGCGGGAGTTTATGAGCTGGGGTTGGAGGTCGGGCTGGGTTCGGGGCGCTCGCTTCGCCGGGTGGCACAGTTCGTGGTGGCGGATGACGAAAAGTAACCGAATCAGATTTGTGATGTGCATACGCCTTAGTGCGTTCGCTTATTGAGTTTGCGGCGTATTGTGTTCGACGGAAAAACCCCCTAGCTTGTCCCTCCCGCTTCGTATTCATGCCCAAACATTTTGCGCTTTCGAGGATTACTGCCCATGGGTCCTGCCACGCCACGGGTTCCACTTCAGCTGTCGCCCAACGCTATGACTGTTCTGGAAAAGCGGTACTTGGTCCGGGACGAATTGGGCAAGCCGGCGGAGCTTGCTGCAGATCTTTTCTGGCGGGTTGCCAGGACCATCGCGGGTGCCGATCGAGGCTACGGCGCTTCGGATGGCGCGGTCGAGGCGTTGGCCGACGCGTTCTATGAACTGATGGCGAAGCGCCACTTCATGCCCAATTCGCCGACCTTGATGAACGCCGGGCGTCCGCTTGGGCAACTCTCGGCGTGTTTTGTGTTGCCGGTCGATGATGCCCTGTCCAATGGCAAGAGTGGCATTTACGACACCCTCACCGCGATGGCGTTGGTACATCAATCCGGTGGCGGGACTGGCTTTAGTTTTTCGAAGCTCCGGCCGAAGAACGATATCGTGCGCTCGACGATGGGCGTGGCATCGGGGCCGGTCTCCTTCATGACGCTGTTTGACGCGTCGACCGACGTAGTGAAACAGGGAGGCACCCGCCGGGGTGCGAACATGGGGATACTCCGGGTCGACCATCCCGATGTGATGGATTTCGTCACCTGCAAAGACGACACGACCAAGGTCACCAATTTCAATATCTCCGTGGCGGTCACCGACGCTTTCATGAAGGCGGTCGAGTTGGATGAGGACTACGACCTCTTCCACCCGGCCACCCGCAAGGTCGTCGGGCGGCTCAACGCGAGGACCGTTTGGGGCCGGATCATTCACGGCGCGTGGAAAACCGGCGAACCGGGCGTCTTCTTTATCGACCGGGCCAATCACTACAATCCGGTCCCTCACCTCGGTTCCTACGAAGCGACGAACCCGTGCGGCGAGCAACCGCTCTTGCCCTACGACGTCTGCAACCTCGGCTCGGTCAATCTGGCCGAATTCGTCGCCGACGGCGATCTCGATTGGGCCCAGCTCCGGCGGGTCGTGCACCTCTGCACTCATTTCCTCGAAAACGTCATCGACGCCAACAACTATCCGTTGCCGGAAATCACGGCCCTCGCCCAGAAGATTCGCCGGATCGGGCTTGGCGTCATGGGCCTCGCCGACGTATTTGTTCGCCTCGGCATGGCCTATGACTCCGCCGAAGCCGTCGAACTCGGTCGGAAGATCCAGCGGTTCATTGACAACGAGGCCAAGGTTGAGTCCGAACGTCTCGCTGGGATGCGGGGGGCGTTCCCGGAGTGGGAACGGAGCATTTGGGGACCGGATGCCACCTGTGCCCGCGATCTGGATGGCAAACGGGTTCGGCCGATGCGACGGCTCC
Organism: Gemmatimonadota bacterium; assembly: GCA_031400975.1. Classification (GTDB taxonomy): domain Bacteria; phylum Gemmatimonadota; class Gemmatimonadetes; order Gemmatimonadales; family GWC2-71-9; genus SHZU01. The sequence goes on along the minus strand of JANNQX010000145.1, from coordinate 71,194 downwards.
GGAACTGCAACGTCACTACGGTGGCCCCGACCGGCACGATCTCAATCATCGCGGGCTGCAGCTCGGGGATTGAGCCGCTTTTCGCGGTGGCCTTCATGCGCAATCAGGCCGGTGTCTTGATGCCCGATGTCAACGAGGACTTCGTGGCAATCGCGAAGCGGGAGGGCTGGCATTCTGACGCGCTCTTGAAGCGGGTGGCCGAAACCGGCCATGCCCGTCATCCCGAGGTGCCTGAGAAGTGGCAACGGGTGTTCGTGACCGCCAATGACATCGGCGCCGAATGGCATGTTCGGATGCAGAGCGCCTTCCAAGAAGCGAACGACAGTGCCATCTCGAAGACCGTGAACTTCGCGAATCACGCCACCGAGATCGAGGTCGAGAAGATCTATCGAATGGCCTTCGAACTCGGTTGCAAAGGTGTCACCGTCTATCGCGACGGTAGTCGCGACATGCAGGTCCTGTCGTCCGGATCGACGGCCAAGAAGGTCCAAGCGGACGCCACCAAATCCGGCACGGCGGAAGCCCGGAGCGATCTCGCCGGGATGATGGTCACCGCCGAGCAACCCGCGGCCACGGCCGTACTCAACTTGGCTGCCTCGGTTGCGGCTCCCAGGAACGACAGCGCCGATCTCCATGGTGAGTTGGCGGAAGTCCGGTCCGAGAACGATCGACTGCGTAAGTCAGTCCACGAGCTTGAGTCGGAAAACCTCCAGCGCCGACAAAAGCGGTCGCGCCCCGAGTTGCTCCGGGGCTCCGTTCGCCGAATTGAGACCCCGCTCGGGACCCTTTATGTCACGATCACCGAGGACGACAAGGGTCAGCCATTCGAAGTATTCATGAGCCTCGGCAAAGCCGGCGGTGCTTTGATGGCCGACGTCGAAGCCCTCGGCCGCCTCATTTCCTTGGCCCTCCGTTCCGGCATTCCGATCAAGGAAATTCATCGCCAGCTCCGCGGGATCAGTTCGGATCGCACCATGGGCCTTGGCGCCAACAAGGTCATGTCCGTGCCGGACGCTGTTGGCATTGCGCTCGAGCGCTGGATGATCGAGAAGCAGGGAATCCAGCAGGAACTCCTTCCTGGCCCCGCGGTCTCGGGCTCCTTGGCCGAGCCCGTGAGCCAGGCCGTCGTCGTTGGCAACGAGCAGATGACCCTGGGCGGCATGCAGCAGACCCTGGCCGGGTCCTGTCCCGATTGCGGCTCCCAACTCGAGTTCGCCGAAGGCTGCGTGAAATGCCACGTCTGCGGCTTCAGCGAATGCGGCTGAACGCCATCGGCCAAGCGTCCTAGGGGCCGCCTGGCGCATTGCCTCGGTTCAGGCCAAACTTCCGGGGTCTGAACCGGGAGGGTTCGATGCGCCGCTTGATCGCCTTGATCGCCGCCACCCTGTGTGGCGGACCGCTTGAAGCTCAACTGATCGACCGAGCCACGGTGGGTGCGATGAGCACCAGCGTCGAAGCCGCGGAGCGAGAGCTTGTGATTTGGTTCAATCTGGTCCGGGATGGGAGCCCCCGCGCCGCCTGGGAGCGAGGCAGCCCTCATTTCCAAGGGTCTGTGTTGCCGGAAACCTGGGAGCATGTCTGGTCCGGCGCTGCCGACGGACTCCAGCCCGTCGTTAACCGCAAAGTCACTTCGTTGCGCTACGTCCCAATCGAACCCAATCGGTACCCGGAGGCGGTAATCTTCGATACTCGGGTTGAGTTTCGGGGCGGGACCTTCGGAGGCGAAACGGTGATTGTGGCCCAAGAAGGAGGGCGGTGGCGGGTCTGGGAATATGCTGTGTCACCCTCCACACAGTATCTCGCTCCCGGGACGAATGCCGACTACTACCACGACCGCCCCCGCCGGTACGTCCGCCCCGCCCCACCGGCCCCTCCCGCGGCGCCGGCGAACCCCAATGTGAACCGGGCGGCCCCGCCCCGCCCCCGCCCCCCGATTTGAACACGGAGCCGAGTCTCGAGGGCCGAACACCAGTGCCGAGCATTGCCGGAGCCGATGGCGGACTACCGAACTGGGTCTGATTTCTCCCGGGCGATGATTTTGTAAGCTGTTGATTTCAAATGAATTACGGGTTTGTGCTTGGCTGAAAATGAGCTGGCGCGTTTTCTGCCTCTAATCTTGACGCTATGCCTCCGCCAGAGCCCGATTTCATCCCACCTGAAGGCCCCCCATGACCGGGGTGCTGCTGCCTACCGCGGCGCCTGTTTCGCCCGAGGTGGTCGGTTTCTTGACCAGCCTTGCGGTGGCTCTTCACAAGCAACGGGCCTATCCACCGAGCCACCCGATGCGCCACTCGGCCCTGACCACGGCGTATCGGTCGCTGACGGCCATCCTGGAGGGGTGTCCGGCGCTCAAAGTGGGGGTGGCCCGCAGTCAGCTGCTGGTGGAAGAAGGCGTGACCGACCCCGCCCATTTCGTGATTCGCGACTTCGCCGCTCGACTCCACCGGATTCAGGTTGGCGCCTTGGTGTTTCGATCCGGCCTAACGCTGGCGGAGTTCACCACGGTCACCGAGTACTTGGTCACCGAGGGTAGCCGGAGCGACCGACTCGGATCGACCCCCGGATTTGAGGCGGAACACGCCGAGGTCGTCCCGATCGCGTTCGACGCCCTCACCCTTCGCGACGGCGATGAAGTCGGGGTCCAGGTCGACCATCTCTGGCAGGACCTGGCTCAACTCGTTTCGGGGGATGACCAGGGCATCTCGGTCGGCGAGTTTGCGTCGCCCGCCTTCGTCGCGATGATGCTCGAGCGGCTGAGCGCAACGGAGACTCGGGGTGCCGTCGCCGCGGCCATCGAGCGAATGGGGCGGCTCAATCTCACCTTGGAGGGCGAAGCCCGGGTCGAAGCGGACCTTCGACTTCGGGATCTCCTGGCAACACTCCCGCCGGACGCGCTCAATCTGCTGCTGGATATCGACGTCGGTCGCGACGGCCTGGTCGGGATCCGCCCCGCGGTCGATTGGCTGCCGGCGGCCGCTTTGATCGAGCTGGTCGAATCGGCCGCCCGGGCCAACCGGAAGGCCATGTCGACGGTGTTGCTTCGGTTGCTCCAGAAAATGAGTCGGCAGGGTAGGGGAGGGAGTGGCTCACGCGCGGTGGCCGATCGGGATGTCCGGCAGATCGTCAAAGGCCTCCTCGAAGACTGGACGCTGTCCGACCCGAATTCCAAGAGCCACGCTCGGCTGCTGGAGACCTTGGCTCGCTATGAGCAGGCTACGACGTCGGAAGGCGCCCCGAGCGAGGAATGGCTCCGAGTCATTCAGATCACGATCGAAACGAATGGCGTGGGCGATCACGTGTTGGAGGCGGTCGAACAGTGTGTTGGCGAAGGCGAAACGGCGGCGTTGGTCGAGTTGCTTCAGTCGGTCGGCGACGACCCGGCGGCTGCGGTCATCTGGAAACCGTTGCTGGCGCCCCAGCAGCTCCGGCGAATGCTTCACGATCGGGAGCTCGATCCGGCGACGATCGGCCTCGTGCTCGCCCGGGCCGGTGAGCCGGAGGTCCCGGTGTTGACCGATCGGGTGGTGGCGCTCGAATCGGGGCCGGTTCGGCGGCTGGTGGTGGCCCGCCTGGTGGCGATGGGTCCGGCCATTTTCAATGGGGTGATTGCCCAACTCGATCGAGGCGGCACCGCCGAACGGTGTCGGCTGCTCGGGATTTTGGCGGAACTCCCGACTCTTCCCGTCGGCTTCGACGTCCGCGGGTATCTCAGCGCAGACGATCCGGTCGTGCGGGTCGAAGCCTACCGGTTGGTGCTTCGCGACCCGGCCCACCGCGACGATGCCTTGCATGCGGCCCTGGTCGATGACGATGAGCGGGTCGTTGAGGTCGCGATCGCGGCCGGGGCCGAGCGGTTGCCCCGCCAGTCGTTGACTCGGCTGCTGATCTTGTTGAGCAACCGGAAACGGACTGAGGACCTCCGGTCCCGAGCGATCGGAATCTTGAGCCAGTTCGACACCCCGACCGTTCGGGACTGGTTGTTGGCGAACATGACGACCCGGCCTTCGTGGTATCGGCGCCAGCGCCTGGTGTCAAAATCGCCGATCGTGATCGCGAAGCTTCGGGTGCTCGCAACCCGGTGGGCTGGAACTCCAGGTGCCGATGCGGTCCTCCGCCTGGCGCTCCGTTCCGGCGATGCCGACCTGATAGCTGCCTGCAATGGAGCGTTTGCGCAATGACCCCTGAATCCAGCTTTCTGATCTCGCTCGGGCAGGCGCTCGCGACGATGAGTCTCTACAACGAGGGTCACCCGGCCCGCGAGCGCGCCCTCGACACCTCGTTCGAACAACTGCTGGCCATGACGGACGGCAACCCGTGCGTCGAGTACTCCTTTCTGGGCGGCGAGTCGGTGGTTGGAACGCGGGTCATGGCGGAGCTCTCAACCTGGGACTGGGCCTCCAAGCTGTCGGCGGCTCGGGTCGAGCGGATCGAAATTGACGCGGACGTTACCCGGGAGGCTTACTTCGAATTCGTCGACGAGCTGTTCCGGCAGGTGACCGGCCGTTGCTTCGACACGGCCGAGACCCGCCAACTGGTTCGGCCCCCGATTCGGTTCGGCCAGCTCAAGGTCAAGGACCCTGCCACGGGCGGGGCCGTCGGCCCCCGGCTCACCGATTTGACGGACGACGGTCGCGGGGAGGCTGGGGTGTCAGGCATCGCGGTGGACCTCACGGAAGAGGTCGCCGCGGTTCGGTGGATCCACAGCGAAGTCCAAGATGGCGGTCAAATTCCGATGGCTGAGGTCGAGGCCGTCGTCCACGCCCTCGCTTCGGCGATGCACCAAGGCGAGCAAATGCTGGTGCCGCTCTTGGCCTTGAAGCAATACGATCAATACACCACCACCCATGCTTGCAACGTCTCGGTGCTCGCGATGGGGTTGAGCGAGCGGCTGGGCTTCTCGCCGGCGGAAACTCGGGCGGTGGGCGTCGCGGGACTGCTGCATGACATCGGCAAGGTGGCCATCCCGCACGAGTTGCTGGTCAAGCCGGGCCGGTTCACCGACGAGGAACGAAAAATCGTCCAACGCCATCCCATTGACGGGGCTCGCCTTATTCTCGAGCGGGAACGGGGGCTCGGGCTCGCCGCCGTTGTTGCCTACGAGCACCACGTCTTTCTGAACGGCGAGGGCTACCCGGCAATGCGCTTCCCCCGGGCGTGCCACTATGCCAGCCGGATCGTCCACGTCTGCGATATTTACGATGCGCTCTGTACCGATCGCCCCTACCGGCAAGCCTGGGAGCCCGACCAGGCGTTGGCGTACTTAATCGAGCAGTCCGGTCGGGAGCTCGACCCTGAGATTGTCCGGGCCTTTTCCGAGATGGTCACCGAGGCGCTGGTCCAGCGCCTCGACGTGACCGCCCCTCGGACTGAAGCGCCGCCGGAACCCGAGCTGCCGGCGACCACTTGTGCAACGTCCCCGATGGCGCGAGCGTAGTAGCGCGCCGGAGTCATTCCGGCGTCCGAACGCCCGCCACCCTTCACGAGTGATGGAGTCGACCAACCCGATGGCTGACGAAAAAGAAACCTCGATTGCGCCGGCCCGTGTGGCCAAAGAGCTCAAGGCCCTATCCGACGGCCGGAAGGCCGGCAAGTTCGACGTCAACGAGTACGAGCACCGGTTTTCCCGGATGATCTCGGAACTCCGGGACCGCCGGATTTCCGGGACCCGGGCGGAGATCATGGCGGCGCTGACCCCCCTCAAAGTGGACGGCACCGTCAGCGACGCCGACTGGATGAGATTGGTCAAACAGCTCGGCTTGTCTTAGTCGATGCCCGTTTCGACGGGCCACTGCTTTATACTTGAGTCATGGCAATAGCTCCACGCCGCGTCACGCCGACCGTCACGGTCGGCGGGGTCGCGGTCGGGTCCAGTCGTCCGGTTGTGGTGCAGTCGATGACCAACACCGACACCGCCGATGTGCCGGCCACGGTCCGGCAAGCGGCCGAGCTGTTCCGGGCCGGCAGCGAGCTGGTCCGGGTCACCGTCAATACCGACGAGGCCGCGGCGGCCGTCCCCACGATTGTCGACGGGCTTGACCGGCTCGGCCTCACCGTCCCGATCGTCGGCGATTTTCACTACAACGGCCATCTGCTCTTGACCCGGCACCCGGCGTGTGCCCGGGCCCTCGCCAAATACCGGATCAATCCCGGCAACGTCGGCGGTAAGCGGCATGATGAGCACTTTCGGGCCATTATCGAGGTCGCGCTGGCCCACGCCAAACCGGTCCGGATCGGGGTCAATTGGGGCTCGCTCGATCAGCAGCTGCTAACCCAGCTGATGGACCAGAATGCCGCGAGCCCTGCTCCCCGCGGAGCCCGCGATGTGACGATGGATGCCATGGTCGAGAGCGCGGTTCGGTCGGCGGCCCAAGCTGAGGAGATCGGCCTGGCCCACGATCGGATCATCCTCTCGGCCAAAGTGTCGGGCGTCCAAGACCTGATTGACGTCTATCGGATGCTCGCCGCCCGATGCGACTATCCCCTCCACCTGGGGCTGACGGAAGCCGGCCTGGGGATCAAGGGCATCGTCGCCAGCAGCGTGGGCCTCGGCGTCCTCCTCCAAGAGGGCATCGGTGACACGATTCGGGTTTCCCTGACCCCCGCTCCCGGCGGCGACCGGGCGGAAGAGGTCCGGGTGGCGCAGCAGATCCTTCAGTCGATCGGTCTCCGGAGCTTCATCCCGCAGGTCACCAGCTGCCCCGGGTGTGGCCGGACCACCAGCACGTTCTTCCAGTCCATGGCGCAGGACATTCAAAACTATCTTCGCGATCAAATGCCGGAGTGGAAGACCACCCGCCCCGGGGTCGAAACGATGAACGTCGCCGTGATGGGCTGCGTCGTGAACGGCCCCGGCGAATCCAAACACGCCCACATCGGCATTTCCCTCCCCGGCACCTTCGAGGACCCCAAGGCCCCCGTGTTCGTCGACGGCCGCCTCCTCAAAACCCTCAAAGGCGACGCCATCGTCCCCGAATTCCTCGCCATCCTCGAAGACTACGTCGCCTCCCGCTTCCCGCCGAGTGCCGAGCCCCGAATGCCGAGTGCCGAGCCCCGAATGCCGAGTGCCGAGCATGAGCGAGCTGCTCAGTAGTCCGCTGGCGGCCATTCCGGTGCTCTTCGGAGCCGGCCTGGTCACGAGCCTAACGCCGTGCGTCTACCCGATGATTCCGATCACCGCCGGCGTGCTCGGCGGCGCGGGGGCCGTGGGGCGTTCCCGTGGGCGGACCGTGGTCATGAGCTTGGTCTACGCGCTTGGTTTGGCCACCGTCTACGCGACCCTCGGGCTGATTGCCGGGCTGACCGGGACCCTGTTTGGGTCGATCAGCGCCAATCCCTGGGCCTTCTTCGCCATGGGCAATCTGCTGCTCCTGTCCGGTCTGGCCATGCTTGACGCGATTCCGGTTCTCGTCCCCGAACGGCTCCTGGCCTGGGCGGGCAAGTTTGGGAGCCAATCGCTCGGGGCGGTCTTCGTGATGGGCGCGACCTCGGGGTTGGTGGCCGCGCCGTGTGGTGCGCCGGCATTCGCCGCCGTCCTCACGTTTGTCGGGGCGACCCAGAGTGCGGGCCTCGGGTTCCTCTATCTATTTGTTTTCAGTCTCGGCATGACGGCCCTACTGATCGTGATCGGGATATTCTCCGGGACCTTGGCGGCCCTGCCCAAGCCAGGCCGCTGGACTGTGTGGATCAAACGGGCGGCCGGCGTCCTGATGCTCGCGATGGCAGAGTACTACTTCGTCAAGATGGGGCAGGTATGGATCTGAGAGCTGCAGCGATCGTGGTGGGTTTCCTGGGACTCGGCGCCGGACCGGCGGCAGCCCAGTTCGACGCCGGCATTCCGGTCGGTACCAAGGCCCCGATGGTCGCCATCAACGACCTTGACGGCAAGCCGGTCGATCTTGGGAGCTACATCGGCAAGAAGGTGGTGCTGATCGAGTTCTGGGCAACCTGGTGTGCGGTCTGCAAGTCGCTCCTGCCGCAGCTCAACCTTGTCAACCAAACCTACGGCGACCGGGTGACCCTGATCGGCGTCAACATTACGGTCAACGATTCCCCCGACCGGGTTCGCCGGTATCTGGTCGCCCATTCCCCCCCATTTTTGACCCTCTACGACAACCTCGGGGCCGGAACCCGAGCCTTCGACGTCCCAACCACCTCCTATATTGTCGTGATCGACGCCAAGGGGGTCATCGCATACACCGGCTCAGGCGCCGACCAAAACCTCATGGCAGCGGTAGCCAAGGCCCTCCCGCGGTGAGGTGGAGCCCCCTGTTGGCGGCGATCCTGGCCGTCAGTCCGACCCCGGGCCGGGCCCAAGAACCCGTCCGCGCCCAGTTGTTGGGAAGCCTCCGGCCCGGCCGCCCCGTCCCCCCAATCGTCCTCCCGTCCTACTCCTCCTCCGAGTGCCGAGCGCCGAGCCCCGAGTGCCGAGCAATCGAGTTCCGTCTGGCCGGAGAACTCGGCCGAGTCGTGGTCGTGGCCTTCGGGGGACGCCCTGATCCGGCGGTTCGGATCGACTGGGCCGCGCTGGCCAGGCGAGCGGACTCCCTGGGGAGCCCTCGAATAGCCCTGGTTGGGGTGGTGCGGGCGGGTTCGGCTGAGGCTCGGGTCCTTAGCTCCTCGCTGGGCGGTTCGCTCCGGGTTCTGGCGGACAGCGGGGGCCGGATTCACCGCCAGTTCGGGGTGGGCGACCGAGACCGAGATTGGACGTTTTTCGTTGTTGCGGACGATGGAACCCTGGTGGCCCGGGAACGAGTCAGTACTCTCGCGGACGGCGAGTGGTGGCCGTTGTTGGCCGAGGCGATTCGACGGGGGTTCACTGCCGTGGGTCGGTAGCTTCGGGTTATGATCGGGCTTGCGAACCCCAGGGGGTACTCGCATCGAGGCCAGGGGTCGGTCGATTTCTGGGGCCGGTCGATTCCCGGACAGGCGCCGCAAGACTGCAAGAATCAGCAACTTGCGAGGTTTGAAGGGGTTCCGGCACGGGGGTTGCTCGCTGGCTGATCGAAGCTGGTACGGGACAGTCCGGCGGGGTGCAGCTTTTTGGGTCACTGGCCTTGGATGTCGGTCCGGGATGGGCCAACCTAAGGAGCCAATAGAGGTTAGGTCTTGACCGTTGCGCCGCTGGTTGCTAACTTGGCGCGTTGAATTCTGGTCAAGCCATTCCGCTGGTCGGGGGCTCAGGAGTTGAAAGCAGATCGGCGGCGCGAGGGCGGCGGAATTGTGCGCTAGCTCACAGCGGCCGGTGGGTCTTGCCGCTAGAGTAGTGTCGAAGCAGTGGCAATAGGTTGGTTGCAGATTGTTGCAGGCAAAGCGTTTCTGTCCTTCGCAGGCTAACGAATCATAGGGGGAGTTAATGAACAAGCTTTACCGTTCCTTGCTGTTGACCAGCGGCCTCGCCGCGGCCTTGGCTGGTTGCGGAGACGATCTCACGATTGTCGATCCGCCAGCCCCGCCGCCGCCGCCGCCGCCGGCTGTCCGGCAGGTCTCCGTGGCTCCCGACGGTGTGACCGTCAGCCCCGGCCAGACCCTGCAGATGTCTGCCGCTGTGACGGCGGATGCTGGTTGTAACGCCGCCACCACGTGGAGCAGCAGCGATATCACCCGCGCCACGGTCAGTGCATCCGGTCTGGTCAGCGTCTTGCCCGCGGCGCCCTCGGGCTCGATTGCGATCCGGGCAACGGCCACCTGCGCTACCGGCGGCGCCACCGGCAACGGTGTGGCCACGCTGAATGTTGTTGGCACCACGGTGACCGCGGTTACGATCACGCCGCCTTCGGCGCAGATCAACGCCGGCACCTCGCTCTCCGCTCCTGGGACGTTGCAGGCGTCGGCCACTGTTGCCGGCACCAACAGCCCGGCCCAGACGGTCGTTTGGTCGTCGCTTGACGGGACCTTGGCGTCGGTGTCGGCTACCGGCCTCATCACCGCCAATGCCCAAAGCCTCGGTGGTCCGGTCGTGATCAAGGCTTGTTCGACCGCCAATCCTGCGGTCTGCGGCACCATGTCCTTGACCGTTGTCATTCCGGCCCCGGCCTCCGTTCAGATCCAGGCCGTGACCTTCAACAACGGTACCAATAACGTCCCGGTCAACCTGACCAACGTTAAGGCTCAGATCGAAATCGCCCTCAACGTCGAAGCCGGCTCGCGGAACATCACCCGCGTTGACGCCTTGGTCGGTGGGCAGGTTGTGGCGACCCAGACCTTCGCGTCGGCCTCCGCCGCTGCGGCGCCTGAAGCCGCTGCCACCTTGATCATCCTGAGCACCAACACGGCGCAGGTTCGGCAGAACGGTTCCGTCTTCGTTCCGGTGATCTTCAACGGGAACTCGGCCATCACGGCGAACCTGTACGTCTCCGGGTCGAGCACCCCGCTGGCCTCCAACGCCATCCCGGTGGTCATGAACAACCCCGACGCCATCATTCGGCGTCCTTCCGGGACCCGTCCCGCATCATTGGCTCCGACCGCGACGACTCCGGTTGTCACGTCGTTGAACGATGGCGAGACCTACTACAAGGGCACCCAGACGGTCGAAGGATATGACTACATCGCCTTCGGTCGGGCCGTTCCGCAGTCGGTCGCTCTCGACTCAGACGTGTGCGGCGGCTCCGACAATCTGATCAGCGGTGGCGCGGCAACGACCGGCATCGTCGTTGGCGGCTTGTATGACTGCGGCGGCGTTGAAGGTGGCAATGACGTGGTCGAGGTCTCCAGCACCGCCTACGCGGTTGGTGCCGTGGGCCCCGATGGGACCCCGCTGACTCGGCCGGAGAGCGTGTCCTGCGGCTCCTTGTCTGTGGCTGGCGCGGCGATCGCCTCTTCGAGCGGGATCAGCACCGTTGGCACGGCCTTCCTGGTCGGCGGCGAGAACCGTTGGAACATGATCTGCCCGCCGGTTGGTTCGGCCCCGGGCGAGTCGTTCGTTGACAACAAGGGTCCGGCCGTCACCATCGGCACTGTGGCCTTCAACGACAGCTTCGACCAACCCTGGGTCAACGCGGGCTACGCGTTCGGCCAGGACATGACCGCCAGCGATGGCGGTGATCTGATCGGTTCCGGGGTGGCTGCCGGCTTCCCGAAGGCGCGTTCTTACGCCGTCGATTGCCCGGCTCCGAACCTCCCGACTCAGACCGGCGCTGACTTTGCCGAAACCTCGACCAGCAACAACATCGACGGCCAGCGGATCTGCACCTACGCGGAAGACCTGCTCGGCAACGCCAACTGGACCGGCGCGTCGAACTACTTCGGCGTTGATTTCGGGGCCCCGACCGTTCGGTTCCTCGGCGCCACCCCGCCGGCTGCGACCCCGCTGCCGGTATTGCCGGCCTCGACCCTCGTGGCCGTTGCCAATGATCCGACCTCGATCTACTCGATCGCTGCCCCGCCGCCGGCCCAGGCGTTTGGGCTCGAAGCGATTGACGGCCGATCCGGCTTCCACCAAGGCGTCGCGCTCAGCACCTGCGGCACCGGAGCCGGCTGCTACCCGGCCAGCTACACCTTCACCCGTCTGACGGCCACTGGGACCGCGAACGCGATCATCGCGAGCTACGGTCTCCCAACGCCGCTCAACGACACCTACGTCCGCAGCATCGAGCTTCCGATCCTTGGCGCTACCGCGCCGGTGACCGGCCTCGGCGGCGTTGGGTACTACAACTGGAGCGGGAACGTCACCGACCGTGCCGGTAACACCAGCAGCACCATTGCTCGGAATTTCGCGGCCGATCATCTGTTGCCGCCGAACATCACGGGTCTTGGCTTCAACACCGGCTTCTACACCCCGGGCGCTGCGGCTCCGTTCGGCTTCTCCGCGAACGACGACCTTGAAATCATCGACGCCACGGCGGCGGTTTCGATGCACATTCCGACTCTGGCCGGCACCGCACTCCGCTATCCGTTCGGGAGCTTGAGCCCGCTCGGAACTCGGTGGGATGCGACCATCACCAACGTCGTCAACGGGGCGCTCGCTTCAATCGGCTACTTCCTGTTCCGCGTCGACGAAATGTGTACCGCTGCGGCCACGCCATACCCGGCCTGCCCGGCGCCGTTGGTTTTCCCGTACATCAACAGCTCCAAGATCCCGTTCACCACGAGTCAGGTGATCACCGACGGGTTGTATAACGTTGGGGCGCCAGGGGCCGTCAACGGCGGCAAGTTGCCGACGGTGGTCTCGGCGAACGTGAACGACGTCGCGAGCCAGACGGCTGCCGCTCCCATCGCGGCTCCGATGCTCTCGTCGCAGTTCAACCCGAGCACCGGTATCAGCGAACAGTGGTCGGCAGCTGACTTGATCAGCTGGTCCGGTAGCACGACTGAAGTCGCCGCTAGCGTGGTTGGTACGCACGTCGCCAGCACTTCGATCGTGAACCCGTATTTCGAAGGGGCGAGCCTCTGGCGCCTCAACGGGACCGAGTGGACGTACTGCGCGGCCTTCCCGGCGCCGGTTCGGACCGACAACGGTCAGCATCGGTTCTGGAAGTACACGGTTTTGATTCCGACCACCGGCGCCTGTCTGGTGGGCACCACGTGGCGGATCATGGGTACCAAGGCTGGCGCCGGCTTGTTCGGCGGGGTTATCTAGACCAGCTAGTTAGTCGAGAAACAAGGAGCCCCGCCGAAAGGCGGGGCTCTTTGCTTTTCTCGGCGCTCGGCGCTCGGCGCTCGGCGCTCGGCGCTCGGCGCTCGGCGCTCGGCGCTCGACACTCGGCACTCGGGCTCGAGCTCGGGGCGGGGGGCGAAGAACTGGCGGAAGTACTCGGTCATTTCTGGGGGGCGGGCGGTGGGGCCGATGGCGCCGCGGCCGAGGGTTGAGAGGAGGGTGCCTAGGCCCTCTGGGGATTTTGAGATGTAGCCTTTGTCGACGGCGTCGAGGAAAAGCCTGGCCTCTTGATTGAGGGTCAGGCCGTACTTCTCTGGGTTGGTGTAGTACTCGAACTTGTTCGCGAGGTCGGTCTGGGTGGCGGCGTCGGTCCCCGCAATGCCGGGACCGGAGGCGCCGCTCGCCCGGAGCGACTCTGGAGCCCAGAGCACGCCGACCGGTGGCAGGCTCATTATCAGCGGGGCTTTGGGCTCGGAGACCGGCGTTTGGGGCTTGGTTTGGCCCACCGGCGGTTGGATCGGTTCCGGCTTGGAGAGCACTTCGGGCTTGAGAATTAGGACCGTCATCGACTCGATGGTATCCCGGATCTCGATCGGCGGGGGCTCGAGTGGGAGGTCCGTCCCTGGCGCATCCGGCAGGTCCGGCCCGATGGTGGGTCGGCCGGGGTCCACCGATGGCCTCTCCTGACGCTCAGCGGGCCGCTGGAGCCGTTCAATGACGCCGAAGGTGCCGATGTCGGGATCCTCGAGGTTGGCCGCCTCTTTGAGGGCTGTCGCGAAGCTCTGGGGACCTGACGGAGTTGCCGGTCGGCCAACGGGGGGACGGTCGTGGTTTACCGGCCCGGCAGAAGGTGCCAGGATCGCTCTGAGCGTTCTAATGACGTCCATCTTATTCTCTCCCAACGACTTATAAGAATTGGTTGGCGACCGGCCTGGTCAGGTGACCGAGGCACTGGGGGAGGGAGGTGCAAGTGGGAGACCACCGCCGGCGCCACCGAGATCCGTCAACCTCAGGCAACGTCGGTGGGCAGACCGGAATCGGCTGTGGCGGAGCCTTCCTTCGCGAAACCTGGGCGGCCCAGGGCGGCGAAGGTCAGACGTTTGCCGAGTTCGACGCCGGGCTGGTCGAACGGGTTGACCCCGTACCAGACGCCGGCGAATCCAGTAGCCACTTGCATGAACATGATCAGTTCCCCGAGTACCTCGGCGTCGAGCCGGGGCACCACGAGGGTGGCGTTCATCCGGCCCATCCGGGCGAGCGCGGCCGAGGTGGCTTCCTGCTCGGCGAGCAGCAGCTCCCCGAGGGAGTGACCCTGGAGGTAGGCCATCTCCTCGGGCAAGTCGGGTCGATGGGGAATCCGAAGATCCTCGCCCGGGGCCTCGACTCGGACGAAGGAGACGACTTTGTCGAACGGGCCCTCCATGAAGAGTTGGACTTGGCTGTGCTGGTCGGAGGCGCCGACGGCGCCTAACGGTGTCGGCCCGCCCCAGATCGGCTGCCCGCGGCGGTCGACCCGTTTCCCGAGACTCTCGGCCCAGAGCTGGACGAACCATGGCGCGAAGTCGCGGAGTCGGTCACTGTAGGGCATCAGAACGTGAATCTTGGCCCCGAGCCAAGCGTCGGCGGCCCAGAGCAGGCCGGCATAGAGGGCGGCGGGGTTGTTCAACAGGTCCGGGCGGGCCGCGTGTTCGAGGGCCCGGTTCGCGCCCCGGATCAAGCCCTCGATGTCGATCCCAACGAGGGCGGCGGGGAGGAGCCCGACCGCCGTCAGCACACTGAACCGGCCCCCAACGTCAGGCGGGACTTCCAAGGCGGCAATCCCCTCCCTGGCGGCCAGCTCGCGTAGCGGGCCCTTCGACGGGTCGGTCGTGAACGCCAAATGCCGAACCGCCGCATCGGGTCCGAGGGCCTGATCGAGCCACCCCCGGACGACCAAGTACTGCGCCAAGGTCTCCGGGGTTCCCCCCGACTTACTAATGACGTTCACAAACACGCGCCGGGGATCGATCCGCCGGAGCGCCGCCGCCATCGAGGTGGGGTCGACGTTCTCAAGCACCGTAATCCGGGGAAAATACTCCCGCGCCTCATCATCCAACTCATTCCACGCCGGGGGCCGAAGGGCATTGACCAAGGCCCGAGTGCCGAGTGCCGAGCCCCCAATGCCGAGCACCAAGACATGATCATAGGCCTGCCCGACTCCGTCGGCGAACCGCCGGATTCCGGACACGATGTCGGCCTGTTGGCCCAAGCCGTAGAAGCCGTACTCACCTTGGCTCTTGCGGGTCTCGACTTCGGCGAACACCGCGCCGAACCGCTGCACCAGCTCCGCCACTCGGTTGCGGGCGAGGCCGTGTTGGCCATCGAGCTTGTCGCTCATCATCCGACCATAGTGCAGTTTCATGGGGCGATCTCCAGCGTGAGTCCGTCATAGCCCGGCTCGATGCCGCTCGGGAGTGACGCGGCGAGCTCGGCGTGTCCGGTTTCGTGAGTCAAGTGGGTGAGGTAGGTCCGTTTGGCGCCGATGGCTTCGGCGGCCCGAACGGCCTCGGGTATACTCTGATGGGTCGGGTGCTCTCGCCACCACAACGCGTTGAGTACCAACACGTCGAGACCGGCCAGGAACGCCCGAGCTTCGGGGGGAACTGTTTTCACGTCGGTGAGATAGGCCAGCCTGCCGATCCGGAATCCGAGGACCTCGGTATTCCCATGGGCAAATGCGAGGGGCAAGATTTCAGCCCCGGCCGCGATAAACGGCTTTTGCGGCGTGATCGTTTCGAGCGCGAGTCGTGGTTTGGACGTGCCGGGAACCGGGACCATCCCGTCGTCGAAGATGTAGCGGTACGAGGCCTTGAGGAAGTCGCCGGTGGCCCGGTTGGCGTAGACGGGAAGTGGGGCCCGACGCTTGAGGGAGAAGATCCGGAGATCGTCGATCCCAGCCACGTGGTCGGCGTGCTCGTGCGTGAAGAGCACGGCCGCGAGGTCGGGGACTTGGGCGGCGAGCAGCTCGACCCGAATTTCCGGGGGGGTATCGATCAGGATGTTTCCGCCGGCGGTTTCGATCAAACCGGCGGTTCGGTACCGCCGGTCGCGCGGATCCGCTGAGCGACAGACGGCGCAGTCGCACCCGATCTGGGGGACTCCAAAGGAGGTGCCGGTCCCAAGCAGCGTCAGCCGCATCGATGCCTGGGCTACACCATCTCGATACGGAGCAGGTTCGTCGTCCCGGCCAGATCGAACGGGACTCCGGCTGTCACCACAAAGCGGTCGCCGGGCCAGGCCAGGCCTTTCTTGATGATGATCTCGCGGGTCACCGTGAGCATAGCTTCGTAGTCCGGACGGCGCTCGACGACGGCTGGTACGACGCCCCAGATCAAGGCGAGCCGCCGGTAGGTGTCGAGCTCGGGCGTGACCGCCAAAATGGGGGTGGCCGGCCGGTATGACGCAATGGTCCGGGCGGTGAACCCACTGCTCGTTAGGCAGACGATCAAGGGCACCTTGAGCAACTCGGCCGCCGCGCAAACCGCCACGGCGATGGCGTCCTCGGTCCGGGCGGTGACGTGGGGCTGGTTCAGCTGGGCCACCGAGGCTCGCCAGACGGAGGCATGGTCGTCGCCGTCGTGCCGGTGGCTCTCGACCTCGCGGGCAATCTGGTCCATCGCCAAGACGGCCTCCAGGGAATACCCGCCGACCGCGGTTTCCGCCGAGAGCATCACCGCATCGGTGCCGTCGAGAATGGCATTGGCCACGTCCGAGACCTCGGCCCGGGTCGGGCGGGGGGCCTTGATCATCGACTCAAGCATCTGGGTGGCGGTGATGACCGGCTTCCCGTGACGGTTGGCCTCCCGAATCAACTTCTTTTGGACCAGAGGCACTTGTTCGAAGGGGAGCTCCACCCCGAGATCGCCGCGGGCGACCATAATGCCGTCGGCCGCATCGAGGATGCCGGCGAGGTGTTCGATGGCGGTGTCTTTCTCGATCTTCGCAATGAGTTTGACGTGTTTCGGCACCAGCCGGCGAAGCCCTTCGATATCCTGGGGCCGGCGAACGAAGCTCATCCCGAGATAGTCGGCGCCGAGTTCGGCGGCGCGGAGGGCATCCTCGCGGTCCTTCTCGGTCAAGGCCGGTGCGGACACTTCGACCCCAGGCAGGTTCATGCCTTTATTCGATTTGAGGATGCCGCCGTAGCGAACCGACGCGTGGACCTTGTCGCCGATGACGCTGGTCACGTCGAGCGCGAGCAGCCCGTCATCGAGGAGAATGCGGGTCCCGGGCCGGACGTCGTGGGCCAGCTCGCGATAAGTGGTCGGAATCTCTTGGTCAGACGCCAGCTCCTCGGGGGCAAAGACGACCGTTTGGCCCTGGGTCAGCTGGACCGGCTCGGCAAGATCGCCGATCCGGATCCGAGGCCCCTGAAGGTCGACGAGGATCGCGGAGGCCTTGTCGCGCTTGGCTTGAACCACTTTGAGATCGGTGATCCAGCGCGACCGAATTTCCGGAGTGCCGTGGGACGAATTCACCCGGACGACGTCAACGCCGGCATCCAGCATTGCCCGCATCTGTTCGGGATGTTCCCAGGCGGGTCCCAGGGTGGCTACGATTTTGGTGCGGCGGTTCTCTCTCGGCACTCGAAACCTCTAGTCGAATGGTCAGGCCTGGCCCCCGGAGCTGGTGGGCGCGGGCATCCCAATTATCGGCTCAAATTTTACCGTCCCAATGGGTCGGCGGATTGGCTGCCATGTGGATACTCGCAATCGACACAACTGTTGATTGTAAGAGCTTATATCATAATGACATATGCAATCGATGCCAACCGGCTGTCCACAAACTGAGTTGGGATTTTTCGGCCAGATTTAGAGGGAGAAATTCCCTATACAGTTATGTGGATTGGCGGCTTTCTCCACATTGGGCCCCCATAGCGGCCCGGGCTCGCGTCGTTCAAACCGTTCGAGTGTAATGGGATCGGCCCCGTCGGCCGAATCCACAGAACCGGCCTTCTTTTCATCCTCGCTCCACAAACCGTGCACATAACGACGTTATGTGGACAACGACGAGTCTCTTGACTTTTTGGCTCGGCTGAAAAGATCCGAGATCGTGGCAAACGGCGCCCGGGCTTACCTGCCATCGGGTGCAAGGGTAAATTGTTGAATAGAATACCACTTACGGACTCACACGATGACTCTCGAGCAGCGGCAAAAGGCAGCGAGCCCCTACGGGGCGGCGGTCACGGTTTCGGATGCCGGAGTGACGGTGGCCAATCCGGCCAGACTGGCGTCCGCGGCGACCGACTTGGTGGTCCGGCAAGCGGTCTTTGGGACGCCTGTCGAGCAAGAAGCGGCGCGTTGGCTCCTGTGGGAAGTAGGGCAGGCGGTCGGGGTGATGCCGGCCTCAATCCACGACCTGTACACCGCCCGCGGCCGGGGTGAGTGCGGTGGCTTCACGGTACCGGCCATCAACGTGCGGATGATTGCGTATGACACCGCCCGGGCCGTGTTTCGAGCCGCGATCAAGGCCGATGGCGGGGCGATCCTCTTGGAGATTGCTCGGTCGGAAATTGCCTATACGGAGCAGCGGCCGGCCGAATATGTCGCGGTGATGATTGGGGCCGCCCTCCGCGAAGGCTATCGGTTGCCGTTGTTCATTCAGGGCGATCACTGTCAGGTCAACGTCAAGAAGTACCAAACCGATCCCGAGGGCGAGGTCGGCGAGGTCAAGAAATTGATCGCCGAGGAGGTCGGGGCCGGGTTCTTCAATATCGACGTCGACACGTCGACGCTGGTGGATCTTTCCCAACCCACCCTCGACGAGCAACAGCGGGCCAACTACGTCCGCGCGGCCGAAATCACCGGGTTCATTCGAGCGCTCGAGCCCAAAGGGGTCACGGTGTCGGTCGGCGCGGAAATCGGCGAAGTCGGGCACAAGAACAGCACGGTCGAGGAACTTCACGCGTTCATGCAGGGCTACATTCGGACCCTGGCCGGTCTCGGGAAATCGATGACGGGCATCAGCAAGATTTCGGTGCAGACGGGTACCTCGCATGGGGGGGTGGTGTTACCGGACGGCTCGATGGCGGACGTGAACCTCGACTTGGCCGCGCTCGAGGCGTTGTCGCGGGCGGCCCGGCCCTACGGAATGGCCGGGGCGGTTCAGCACGGTGCCAGCACGCTGCCACAGGACGCCTTCGGGAACTTTCCTCGGATCGAAACGGCCGAGATCCACCTCGCGACCAACTTTCAGAGTATGGTGTTTGATCATCCGGCGTTGCCGGCCGACCTCCGGCAACGGGCGTACGCGTGGCTCGACCAGCAGGCCACGAGCGAAAAGAAGCCGAACGATACGCCGGAGCAGTTCTATTACCGGGCCCGCAAGAAAGCGATCGGGCCTTTCAAGAAGGAATGCTGGGACTTGCCGGAGCCGGTCCGGGGGGCGATCGCGGCTGATCTGGAGAAGATGTTCAGTTTTCTGTTCACTCAGCTCGGCGTCAACGGCACGGCCGACCTGGTACGCCGGCATGTGAAGGCGGTTCCGCTCCGTCACGCCGATCTGGCGAAACCGGCGGTGCGGGCCATTGATGACGCCGAGGCGGGAGAATAGCATGGGACGAGACCAGCGGGACGTGATCGTGGTGGAGCGAGATGGCGGCGGGGGGATGAAGTGGTTGGTCCTTGGGGCGGCGTTAGGCGCCGGACTGGCGCTTCTCTTCGCCCCGAAGACGGGGAAGGAGCTGCGCCGTGAACTGGGGCGTGGGATCCGCGGGGTTCGGGAGCTGGCCGACGAAACCTTGGACGAACTCAAGCTCGAATTCGGTCGCGATGACGGCGGGGTCTCCGACCAGGCGGCCGACCGGGCCGCGCCGCCGCCTCCGCCGCGGCCCAGCATGGTGGGGGCCCGAGAGGAATTGGAACGGCGCCTGGAAGCGGCCCGGGCTCGCCGCCGCGGCCCCGTCGAGCAAGATGAGGAGCCGGTCGCCTGATCGAGGCTCGCCTCGGCGGGTGGTACCGCTCGTTTGGCGGGTTTGTCCGGCGGACTCTCCAAGCCGCCGATGAAAATCGGATCCCGTTTCTAGCGAGTGCGCTCACGTTCGATGCGTTGCTCGCCGCGATCCCGTTGTTCCTTCTGGTGCTCGCAGGGGTCTCCCTGCTGGTCGACTGGGCGGGCGCGACGCCGGTGAGTGCGGCCGACTTCGTGGAGCGGTTCTTCCCTCCGCATGATACGACCGCCGGCCAGGACCCCTTTGCGGCGGTCGAAGAGTTCCTCGGCCGGTTGGTGCTCGCGGCCCGAGAGCTGTCGGTGGTAGTGGTGCCGGCCTTCCTCTGGTTCAGTACCCGGCTGTTTGCCTCGGCCCGCACCTCCCTCAACGAGATCTACGACGTCCACGTCCGGCCGGTCCGCCGGCACTTCGTGGTTGGATACCTCCTCGGCAAGCTTCGCGACCTCCGGATGGTCGGGCTGACTCTCCTCTTGTTTCTGGCCAACACGGGACTGACGACCGGCCTTGCCCTTCTCGAGGCTCGTGGCCTTGCGCTGGCTCCCCAATTCGGGTTTCTGCTGTCCACCGCGGGGCAACTGGTGGGCCAGGTCGTGGCGTTTGGGTTTCTGGTGAGTCTGTTCTTTTCGGTCTATCATTTCGCGGCCATGCGCCGAATTCCGTGGCGAGCCGCCTTGGTGGCGTCGCTGTTTTCAGCCGTCCTGTTTGAGGCGGCCAAGCGGTTGTTCGGTCTCTACATCCGCAACCGGATCTACCAGAGCGTTTCGGTCGACGTCGATGCGGGGTCGGCGATTCTCTTCGTGCTCTGGATGTATTACTCGTCCTTGGTCTTCCTGCTGGGCGGCGTGGTGGCGGAAACCTGGGAGCTTCGGGAGATGCAGTACTCGGCGCTCGGGGCTCGGCGCTCGGCACTCGGCGGGGGTGGGGGGGTGGCTCCGGGGGGCGGGGTGGGGTAGTTTGGGGGGCCCCAGGTCCGAAGGATGCTGGCGCGCGAACCGCGTCAGGACCTTGCCGGTAGCAGCGCTAAGCGATGTCCAGTATTGCTTCGGGGTGCCTGGGGCGTTTCTCGGCACTCGGCACTCGGCACTCGGCGCTCGGCACTCGGCGGCTCGGTGCTCGGCGTTAGCGGGGGTGGAGGGCTTGGCGGAGGCGGTTGAGTTTGCGGCCGATGTGGTCGATCGATTCGAGGAGGGTGGTCGATTCGGTGGCCGAGAGCAGGTTCATCATGGCGGCCAGGCGGAGCTGGGTGTCGAGTTCGGCCACTGAGCCCATCGCGATTCTGAGGTATTGGAGATATTCCCGGGTGCTGCCCCGGCCGTAGCCCTCGGCGATATTCGAGGGGATCGAGATCGAGGTTCGGCGCAGTTCCCTTCCCAGCACCTCCGTCAGCGCCCACCGCCCCGTCGTCGAATGCACCGCCCGAGCGAGCTCCATACTCAGCTGCCAAACCATCAAGTCCCGATAACTCCGAATTGCCACAAGCCGGCTCCTGCGCCGAGACGATCCACCCTACCACCCCACCGTCAACCGAACATCAACCCGAGTGCCGAGTGCCGAGCGCCGAGCGCCGAGATTATCTTGTTGCCGTGATTGCCCTCGCCCGGAAGTACCGACCCCGCCGTTTTGCCGACCTTCTCGTGCAGGATCACGTGGCGGCCGCTTTGCGGGGGGCGATCTCGAAGGGGCGAGTGGGGCACGGCTACCTCCTAACCGGACCCCGGGGGGTCGGCAAGACCACGGCCGCCCGGATCCTGGCGATGGCCCTCAATTGCGAGCGCCAGGATCAGAAGGCCAGGACCGGTGAGCCGTGCGGTGAGTGTGACACCTGCCAGCGGGTTTGGAGCGGGTCGGCCAATCTCGATGTCATCGAGCTTGACGCGGCCAGCAACCGCGGGGTCGACGACGCCCGCGACCTTCGCGAGCGGGCGATGTATGCGGCGTCCCAGGAAGATCGCTATAAGGTCTACATCGTTGACGAAGCCCATATGCTCACCCGGGAGGCTTGGAACGCGCTCCTCAAGATCCTGGAGGAGCCGCCCCCGCGGGTGGTCTTCGTTTTCGCGACGACGGAACCCCAAAAAATCGCCAACAACGCCGCCCCGGTGCTGTCCCGGCTCCAGCGATTCGATTTCAAACGGATTGGTGCGGCCGCGATTCGCGACCGACTGAAACAGGTGCTGGCGGCGGAGGGCCTTTTGGCGGATGACGACGCGATCGCGGTTATTGCCCGGTACGCCGATGGGGGAATGCGGGACGCATTGTCGGTGTTAGACCAGGCTCTCAGCTTGTCAGATGGGACGCTCACGGCCGATCGGGTTCGCCAGGCCCTCGGTCTGACTGGCGACGATGTCTATGCCGAGGTCCTCGGGGCGGTGGCTCGGAAGGACGCCGCGGCGATCTTTCCCGTCGTCGATCGGTTGCTAGCCGGCGGGACTGACCTGGTGGAGTTCGCCAACGGAATGGCGGAGTTGCTGCGCTCGGTCCTGATGGTCGCCACCGGTGCGGTACCTGAGGGGCTGACCGGGGTTCAGCGGGAGGCCGTGAACCTCGCCGCCGAGCAGCTGGCCGCCGGCGACGTGCTCCGGATGTTAGGGTTGCTGAGCCAGGTGGAGACGTCGATTCGGCGCAGTTCCAACCCCCGGCTGGTGGTGGAGACCTTGTTGCTTCGGTGGGCCCTAATGGACCGAACGGTTGACCTGGAGGCCGTGCTCGGCGGAGTCGGACGGTCGGTTCCTCGGGCGGCCGTGGCAGTCGGAGCGGTTCGGGCGCCTAGGCTCGAGGCGCCGCTCCCGGCTGCGGACAAAGCCCCAGCTGCCCCGAGTGGTCCGGCTCTGCCGCTTGTCCAAGCAGCCCATTCGGCCCCGGCTCGGCCGATTGGGGCGAGGGCCCTCACTCTCGAATCGATCGCCGGGGCCTGGCTCGATGTGGTGGCCCAGGCGAAGGACACCAGCCCGTTGTTGGCTACCGTTATGGAGCACCTCAGGCCGGTCGGCTTGAGCGGCAACCAGCTTTCCGTGGCCCCGGACGAGAGCGCAATTCACATGGCTGAGGGCGCGAAGCGGCAACTGGGTGCGCTGGAGGAGCTGGTGAGTTCTGTCCTCGGGCATTCCGTGGTGATTTCGGTTCTTGATCCCGGAGCCGCAACACCCAGGGTCGAAAAATCTAAGCGACTGTCGAATAAGGACTTGAAAGCTGATAAGTTACGTGAGTTCAGAGCTAAAGACGCGGTGCTTGACGTGGCAGTGGACGCCCTAGATCTAGAAATCGTGGACTGAGCCAATGGCCGACCTTCAGCAGCTCCTTCAGCTGAGCCAACAGATGCAGGGCCGCCTCCAGCAACTCCAGGCGGACCTGGCCGATCGAATGGTGGAAGCGAGTGCCGGAGGGGGTCTGGTCAGGGTCCGCTCCGACGGCCGCGGCCTAGTGCGAGGCGTGACGATCGATCCGGCGGTGTTCGAGGGCCGCGACGCTGAGTTCCTTTCGGACCTGGTTCTCTCGGCCGTGGCCGAGGTCCAGCGCCGCGCCGCCGAGCTGGCCCGGACGGAGATGAAGTCGCTGCCGGGGCTCCCGCCGTTGCCGGGATTGTAGCGCGGTGGCGGCGATCGACGACCTGGTGGCCGAACTCGCCAAACTCCCCGGAATCGGGCGGAAGACGGCTGAGCGGTTGACCTACCATCTCCTTCACCAGCCCCGGGAACGAATCAGCCGGCTGGCGGCGGCGTTGCACGGCGTGGCCGAGCGGGTGGCCGCCTGCCCTGACTGCGGCAATTACTGCGAGGGTGATCGGTGTCCGATCTGCGCCGATTCCCGGCGGGACACCGGGATGCTCTGCGTGGTGGAGGAGCCATCGACGGTGGCGTTAGTGGAGCGGTCGACCGGCTATCGGGGGCGTTATCTGGTCCTTGGCGGGCACCTGTCCCCGCTCGAGGGCGTCGGTCCAGATCAGCTCCGGATTGGCCTCCTGAAGCGGCGAATGGCGGGCGGGGAAATCCGGGAGGTGATCATGGCGACCAACCCGTCGCTCGAAGGTGAAGCCACCGCTACATTTATCCAACAGCTTCTGGCTGGCAGTGGGGTCCGGGTCAGTCGGCTGGCCCGCGGTTTGCCGATGGGTGGAGACCTCGAATACATCGACGGCATGACTCTGAGCCATGCGATGGACGCGCGGCAGGAGGTGTCGTGAAGGCTAACCGGGTCCTCCTCGTTTCGGTGGCCGCGGTGGCCGGGGCCCTGGCCGGCTGGCAGTTGGCCCTGCGCCATGTGGAGGGGCAGAAGACCGCGCTCTTTAGCCCGAACCCCTTCCACCGGCTCGCGGCATTGAGCTACCTGGCCGGCCGGGCTCGGCCGGAAACGGTTTGGTTGTTGCGGGATTACATCTTGTGGGAGGCAGTGGCCCCGCTTCGGCGGCGGGCGGTGCGGTTAGTCCGCCGGTTGGAGCTTGAACTCGGATGACGAAGAGGGGACTGCCTGGCTGGTGACGCGAGCTTCGAGTTGGTCGTTTCGGGAGGAGGACGCGGCGAAAATTCACGCCGTGCTTGAGCACTTGTTGGCGGAAGCCAATGCCCGGACGGCGCTGCTCGTCGATCGGACCGGCCAGATGTTGGCCACCGCAGGCGAGACCCCGACCTTCGACCCGGTGGCATTCGCGTCGCTGACGGCGGCTGACTTCAGCGCCAACGATCAACTGGCCAAAATGCTGGGTGAGCCGGAGTTCGGGGCCTTGTTTCATCAGGGCGAGAAAGAGTCGCTCTATCTAGCGGATGTGGCGCGCCGGGTCATTTTGGTGGTGCTGTTCGACAATCGGACGACGCTGGGGCTGGTGAAGTTGCGGGTGCGGTCCGTCGTCGACCGACTGACGGCGTTGTTCACCGACATGTTCGCGCGGCAAGATCAAGCTCCGCCCAAAGTCGAGGCTGCATTCCTCGGCGAGGCGGAAGACGAGATCGACAAACTCTTCGGGTCGTAAGGCAGCCGATGTCTCTCATTAACTACGCGTCGCGAGAAATCAACTGCAAGTTGGTCTTCTATGGGCCTGGTCTTGGGGGCAAGACGACCAACTTGGAATACATCTACGAAAAAGTCTCGCCGTCGTCGAAGGGAAAGATGATTTCCCTCGCGACCGAAACCGAGCGAACGCTTTTCTTCGACTTCCTTCCGGTCGACCTCGGGACCATTCGCGGTTTCAAGACGCGATTTCATCTCTACACGGTTCCCGGTCAGGTGTACTACAACGCCTCGAGGAAGCTGATTCTCAAGGGAGTTGACGGCGTGGTGTTCGTCGCCGACAGTCAAGTCGAGCGGATGGAAGCGAACGTCGAATCGATGCAGAATCTGTACGACAACTTGCTCCAGCATGGTTACGACCTGACCAAGATTCCATTCGCGATCCAGTACAACAAGCGGGACCTCCCGAACGCCGCCCCGCTCGACGAACTCCAGGAAAATCTGAACCCGGGGTGGCCGGTCGAGGATCCCGTGAAACAGAAACCCCTGGCCAACCCGGACCGACCCGGGGACCTGCTGGTCGAGCAGGTGGACGGGGCCTGGGTGGAACGGGCACCCTATTTTGAGGCGATGGCGGTCAAGGGCGACGGGGTATTCGATACTCTTCGCTCGATCAGTAAACTTGTTCTCAAGACCCTCGGCTAGGTTCTGGTCTATCGCCATGTGGAACCTGCCGAATATGATCACGATGGGCCGGATCGCGATCACGCCGGTGATCGCCTATCTGCCCTTCATGGCGGGGTATTGGCCGAAATTGTTGCTGTTTGTGGTCTTCGTAACGGCCGCGGTCACCGACGTGATCGACGGCCGCCTGGCCCGGTCCCGAAACGAGATCACGGATTTGGGGAAGACCCTTGATCCCCTGGCGGACAAGTTGCTGCTGCTCGCCACCATCGTCCCGATCTATGTCATCGCCCAAACCCGCAACGACCTCTACGACATTCCGGTCTGGAGGAGTATTCCGCTCTGGGTCTGCGTGGTCATGCTAGGCCGCAACTACTGATGACGGTCTTCCGATGGTGGGCGGCCCGGCGAGGCGTCGTGATCGCGGCGCACGGCCCGGGCAAGCTCAAGGCCGCCATGCAGAACATCTTCGTCGGCGGCACGATCCTCTGGTTTGCCTTTCGCGACGCGTGGCACCCGCTCGGGCTGCACAAGAGTGCGTTCTGGCAATTCTGGAAGGGCTTCCACGGCGCCTTCGTGTCGGTCAGCCTCGCGATCGCCACGGTATTGACGGTGTATTCCTTCGTGATCTACCTCTATCGGTATCGGCAACTTCTCAGATAGCCGGGCCTCGGCCCACTCGACCCCGAATGGATATTGAACTGGTCACGATCGGGACGGAGTTGCTCCTTGGCTTCACCGTCGACACCAACAGCGCGTTCATCGGACGAACGTTAGGCGAGGCCGGGATTCGGATCGCCCGGCGGACCTCCGTCCGTGATACGCCGGCGGAGATTCGCGACGCGGTCCGAGAAGCCCTCGCCCGGTCCCGATTCGTCATCACGACCGGCGGGCTTGGCCCGACCCGGGACGACATGACCAAGAAGGTCGTCGCGGAGCTATTTGGGGCACCGCTCGAATTCCAGGATTGGATCTGGGATCAGCTGGTCGCGAAATGGGCCACGTTCGGCCGAACGATCTCCGAGACCAACCGGTGTCAGGCGGAGGTCCCGCGGGGCGCTACCGTCCTCAAGAATCGGCGAGGCACCGCGCCGGGCCTCTGGCTCGCTGGCGGGCCTGGTGAGGTCGTGATGTTGCCGGGAGTCCCCTCGGAAATGAAGGGCTTGCTGGTTGAAGAAGTGATCCCGCGGCTGGCCGAACGATCGGGTGGGCGGGCGATTACCTCGTTGGTGATCCGGACCACCGGGATTCCAGAATCGACATTGGCTGAGCGCCTCGCGGCGGTTGAAGATGGTGTGGCGCCGCTCACCTTGGCCTATTTGCCCGGCCTTGAGGGAGTCGACCTCCGATTGACCGCCTGGGATATGACCCCAGCCGAGGCGAGGCCGCTGCTCGACCGGACCGGGGCCGCGATTCAGGCCGTCGTCCAGGATCACGGCTACGGGACCGGTCAGGATGACCTGGCCGCCGTGTTGCTTGACCGGCTCCGCGAAAAACGGGTAACGATGGCTGTGGCGGAGTCCTGCACCGGCGGGATGATCGGTGAGCGGCTCACCAGCATTCCGGGGAGCTCGGACGGGTTCTTGGGGGGCGTCATCAGCTACGCCAACGGCCTGAAGCTGGATCTTCTCGGGGTCGATCGAGCGATTTTGGAGCGGGAGGGGGCCGTGAGTGCGGCGGTCGCCGGGGCCATGGCCGCTGGGGTGGCGGAGCGGACCGGGGCCGACCTGGCTGTGGCGGTGACCGGGGTGGCCGGCCCGGGGGGCGGCTCCGATGCAAAGCCGGTTGGGACGGTCTGGTTCGGGTTTTCGATCCGGGGCCAGGTCGATACTCAGCGGGTAGGCTTTCCGGGAACCCGGGCCGATATCCGGGGCCGGGCGACCCAGTTTGCCCTCCACGGCCTCTGGCGGCGAGCGGCCGTTCTTGAGACCTTTCCGGTCTTGGGAAACCGCGACTGTCCTTTGCCGTAGGGGCGCTATTCTCAGGAACCACCCGGACCGACGACCCACTGCTGGAAACCAACGTAAAGGCCAAGTGACTGACGCCCATCGATTTGAAGAAGACTCTCCTGTGGTCGAGGAGACCGGTACCCCGCTGCCGGCCGAGCTGCCCGAAGGAGCGATCCACCGGCTGGCAGATCAGCTAGCCGAATCGAACGATCGGTACCTTCGGCTGGCGGCCGATTTCGATAATTTCCGGAAGCGGGTTGCCCGGGAACGGATCGAGCTCGCCGATCGGGCCCAAGCGGGCTTCGTCATCAAGTTGCTCGACGTGCTCGATGATCTCGATCGGCTGGTGGCATCGGACTTGACGGGGCCGGCCCCGATCATTCGCCAGGGCGTCGAAATGGTCGACAAGAAGCTCCGAAAGGAGCTCGAAGGCGCCGGCTTAGAGCGGGTCGACCCGGTGGGGCTCAAGTTCGATCCGGCTGTGGCCGAGGCGGTGGCGGCGCTGCCACCCCCGTCTCCGGAGCAGGATCATTTGGTCGCGGCCACATTTCAGGTCGGTTATCGCTTCAAGGGCGCTCTGGTCCGGCCGGCGAGGGTCCAAGTGTACTCCGCCGAAGGTCACGCCTAACGTGGCGACCAAGGACTTCTACCAGTTGCTGGGGGTGCCGGATAGTGCCACCCCCGACGAGATCAAGAAGGCGTATCGGAAGCTCGCCAAGCAATTCCACCCCGACGCCAACCCCAACAATCCGAAGGCGGCCGATCAGTTCAAGCAGATCGCCGAGGCGCACGGCGTCCTCTCGGACCCAGACCGCCGGAAGAAGTACGACCAAATGCGGCGGCTCGGTGCCTTCGACCTGGGGGGTCGGGGCGGTCGTCCGGGGGCGGGGTCCCGTCCTGGGGGCGCCGGCAGCCCGCAGCAGGGAGGGCCGTCAGAGGTCTTCGACTTTGGCGATTTTGGATCGATGGGCCTCGGCGACATCTTTTCCTCGATCTTTGGGAAGGGGGGCGGCCGGAAAGATCAGCCGCCTCGGGGCGAGCCGGTCGAGGTGACGCTCGAGATTCCCTTTCGGACGGCGGTCCTTGGCGGGAAGATCCCGGTCGCCCTGGCGATCAACGGGGCCTGTCCAGCCTGTGTCGGAAGCGGCGCGGCGCCGGGCGCCACGGTCTCGACGTGTCCCGAGTGCAAAGGCC
Source organism: Gemmatimonadota bacterium (assembly GCA_031400975.1). GTDB lineage: Bacteria > Gemmatimonadota > Gemmatimonadetes > Gemmatimonadales > GWC2-71-9 > SHZU01. The sequence goes on along the minus strand of JANNQX010000145.1, from coordinate 42,846 downwards.
GGGGCACGATTTCGTTCGGACAGGGCGGGTTCGCGGTGAATCGGCCCTGCCCTCAATGCCGGGGGCGGGGGAAGATTCCGTCGCAGAAATGCGGGACGTGTGGCGGCGGAGGCGAGGTCCGATCGGAGAAGACCGTGATGGTCACCGTGCCTTCGGGTGTGGACAGTGGCACGAAAATCCGAATCAAGGGGCAGGGCGAATCGGCCTCGGGCGGAGGGCCGGCCGGTGATCTCTTGGTAACGTTCAATGTCCAGCCAGACCGGTTCTTTACCCGTGCGGGGCTCGATCTCGAGTGCGAAGTCCCGATCACGTTGGCGCAGGCTGTGTTAGGCACCAAGATCAAAGTCCGGACCGTGGACGGGAAGAAAGTCGTGTTGACGATCCCGCCGGGCACCTCGGCGGGTAAGAAGTTTCGGGTCAAGGGCATGGGGGTCGTCAAGGGGGAACGGGCGGGCGACCAGCTCGTCGAGATCGCGGTGACCATGCCCGAACATCTCACGCCCGAACAACAGGAGCTCTTCAAGCAGTTTGCCGATCAGGCCGGGCTCGCCTACTAGCTTAAGTCTCAGCGGTGTTCGGGCCGGTATCGTTCGATCGACGCCCGGTGGGTGGCGACCTCGGGCATCGCCCCGGCGGTTCGCTGAGACCACGACCCATCGGCCGCCAGCTGCCATGCCTGGCGGTTGTCGAGCCACATTTGGTCGAGGATGTCGCGAACCATCTCTCGATGGGCCGCGGTGCCGAGGGGGACGGCGGACTCGATTCGTCGGTCGAGGTTTCGGGGCATCCAGTCGGCCGAGGTGATGAACACATCCGGCGCGCCGGCATTGCCGAAGTACCAAGCTCGGGAGTGCTCCAAGAATCGTCCGACGATGCTGATGACTCTGATGTGGTCGCTGACCCCTGGGACCTGGGGCCTGAGGCAACAGATACCCCGTACGATCAAGTCGATGGCCACCCCGGCGCGTGACGCCTCGTAGAGGGCCAGCATGACCTCCGGATGGGTAATCGCATTCATCTTGGCCAGAACCCGCGCTTGGCGTCCGGCCCTGGCATGGTCGGCTTCCCGGCGGATCAGCCGGAGTAGCTCGGGGAGCATCCCGGACGGGGCCACGAGCAGCTTGCGGTACCCGGCCGGCGCGGCGAAGCCGGTCAAGACGTTGAACAGGTCGGACAGATCGGCGCCAAGATCCGGATCGCAGGTAAACAGCCCGAAATCCGTGTAGAGCCGCGCCGTCTTGGGCTGGTAGTTACCGGTTCCGATGTGGACATACCGACGGATCATGTCGCCCTCGCGGCGAACGACCAAGAGGACCTTGGCGTGGGTCTTGAGTCCGCTTACTCCGTAGCTGACGTGGACGCCGACGTCTTCGAAACGCTGGGCCCACCGAATGTTGTTCTCCTCGTCGAATCGGGCTTGGAGTTCGATGAGAACGGCCACCTGTTTCCCCCGTTCGGCTGCCGTGGCCAACATCCGGGCGATGTGCGACTCGCCGCCGGTTCGGTAGAGGGTCATCTTGATGGCCAACACGTCGGGATCTTCGGTGGCGACTTGAAGAAACCGCTCGACCGACGCCGAGAAACTCTCGTACGGGTGGTGAAGGAAGATGTCGCCTTCCCGGATTTCGTCGAACAGGTTCCGGCCGGAGGCGAGCCGGGCGGGGATGGCCGGGGTGAAGGGAGGATCCCGGAGCTCGGGGACCTCGAGGCCGGCGAGCGACAACAGGTCGCCGGCGTCGAGCAGCCCGGCGACTTCGTAGACGTCGTCATTACCTAACGCCAACCCGTCTTGGTCTGCGTTGATTTCGGCTAGCAATAGGTTGCGGAGGGTTTCCGGCGTCGAGGAGTGGACCTCGATTCGGACGACCTCGGCAAACCGCCGGTTCCGGACCTCCTCCTGAATCAAGGAGAGGAGGTCGTCGGCTTCATCGGGGTCGATTTCGAGATCAGTGTTGCGGCTGATCCGGAACGGGTACGCGCCCAAGATCTCGATGCCGGGGAAGAGCGATTCGAGGTGGCTGGCGATCACCAGCTCGAGCGGCACGAATCGGTTCACGCCGGCCACAGGAACCCACCGTGGTAGGATCTTGGGGACTTTGACGCGAGCGAATCGTTCGTCGCCGCCGGGGCCCCGAAGGATCACCGCCAGGGACAGGCTCAAGTTCGAGATGTACGGAAACGGATGAGCCGGATCCACGGCCAGCGGGGTCAGCACCGGAAAGACTTGATCGGTGAAGTACCGCTCGAGGGAGGCGCGTTCGCCCGCGGTGAGATGGTGCCAGTCGGTGACGAGTTCCGGTCCGGCGGCCGCGAGCGCCGGCAACACCTCGCGGGCCAAGCAGTTGTCTTGAACTCGTTGGAGTTCGCGAACGGCCGTGGAGATGGCGGCTAACTGTTCCTCGGCCGTCAGACCATCGGAGGTCGGTTCGTGGTATCGCGCCACGACCTGTTTCCGGAGCCCGGCCACCCGCACTTGAAAAAACTCGTCGAGATTCGACGAGAAGATCGCCAGGAACTTGACCCGTTCGAGCAGTGGTGTTCGGGAGTCGAGGGCCTCGTTCAGCACTCGGCGATTGAATTCGAGCCACGACAGCTCGCGATTGATGTACAGCGCGGGGTGCCGTAGGTCGGTGATAGTCCCGGGATCGATTGCCGTCATGGAGCCGAAATGTCGGTGCGAACGATGATCGGCGGGTAACGAACCGGTCACGGACTGGTCTTAGCGGCGCCCGGTTTCAGGCTGTCGCCGAGCCAATCGAGCACGACTCCCCACCAGAGCCGCCGGTTACGGGGTTTGAGGACGAAATGGCCCTCGTCGGGGAAGGAGAGGAACTTCGACGGGACGCCCTTCAGCTGGAGGGCCGTGAACGCCTGATAGCCTTCCGAGATGTCGACCCGATAGTCTTCCTGGTTGTGGATGACCAACAGCGGGGTCTTCCACTGAGAGACAAAGTTGGCGGGCGACCATTGGGCGAGCAACGTCCGGGTTTCGGGCGACACCAGCGACCCCCCGAATTCCCAGGCGGGAAACCACTGTTCCTCGGTGGTGCCCGCCATGCTCTCGGTATTGTAGATCCCGGCGTGGGCGACGAGGGTTTTGAACTTGTCGGTGTGACCCGCCAACCAATAGACCATATAGCCGCCGAACGAGGCCCCTGCGGCGCCGATCCGACTGGCGTCGACGTACGGAAGGGTGGCGAGATAGTCGAGTCCCTTCATCAAGTCTTGGTAGGGCAGGTCGCCCCAGTGCCGGGAGATGCTGTTGGTGAAGGCCTGCCCGTATCCGGTGGAGCCGTGGAAATTCACGGCCGCCACGACGTAGCCGCGAGCCGCGAAGAGGCTGTAGTTCCAACGCAGGCTCCAGGAATCGAGCCAGGCACCCTGCGGGCCTCCATGGATCAAGTAGACGACCGGGTATCGCTTGGTGGAATCGAACGCCGGGGGCTTGATCAGGAATCCGAAGACGCTGTCATTCTTAGCTCCGACGAAGCCGAACGGGACGGGCGGCCGCTGATCGATGGCCGCGAGGGCCGCGGCATTGGTCTGGGTCAGCTGCCGCATCGGCTTCGCGTCCCACCGAATCAAGAAGATTTCCGGAGGCTGGATGGCGGTCTGGCGAAGGAACACCAGCCCGTCACCGGTGGGCGTGAACTGGGGATTGCCGTTGGTGCCGCCTGATACCAGGAGGGTTCGCTGCCCGGTTGGAACGCCGATCCGGTAGAGATTCTGGCCGCCCCGCTCCTCGACGACGGCCACCATCGATCGTGAGTCGGGGGCCCAAACCAGGCTCTGGACGCTGCGATCCCACTCGGGTGCCACGGCCTTTCGCTCGCCGGTGGCCCGGTCGTAGAGGACGATCTGTTGCCGGTCGGCTTCGAATCCCGGGGTTGCCATGGACAGATAGGCGATCCACCGTGCGTTCGGCGAGTAGACCGGGCTGTGGTCGTTCCCGCGAGCCTCGGTCATGGGGACCATGCCCGCGCCGTCAGGTCCAATGACGAAGAGATCGTTGTTGGTGCTGGTCGCGACGACCGAGTCGGGGTTGTAGACAATCGCGAGTTCGGTGCCTAACGGGGAGATTGCGACATCTTGCCCGCCCAGCGCAAGGGTCGGCACGTCGCGGTCGATGGGGGTCAGGTCGGTGGCCGCGCCGGTGGCGAGGTCGATCCGAAACAGGTGCTGCCGGATTCCGGCCCGCCATTCGTTCCAGTGGCGATAGAACAGCTGGGAAAACAGCCGAGCGCTGGTCGGGAACTCCTTGGTCCGAACGTCGAGCTCGCTCGAGGCCGGCCACTTCACGTCGGAACTCACGAAGATCGTCGTGGTGTCGGGTGACCACCAAAAGTCGTTTACCCCGGATGGGATCGAGGTGATCGAGGTCGGCTCGCCGCCGTCGATCCGAATCCGCCAGACTTGGGAAGCACCATTCCGGTTCGATAGAAACGCGATGGTCTGGCCGTCTTTGGCCCACCGAGGGGCCCGATCGGACCCCGGCCCGCTGGTCAACTCTCGACTCGTCCCCGCGACCAGGTCGAGGACCCGTAACCGACTGACGTTGCGGTTGTCAGGGAGCGAGGGGGTGGTAACCGTGTACGCCACCAACGCTCCGTTCGGCGAAACCTGAGGGTCGCCGACGATCCCGAGCCGGAGAAAGTCGTCGATCCCAAGCGGGCGTTTGTCTTGGGCCGACAACCCGGTGGCGAGCCCGAGGCAGAGACTGGTCCGCGCGATGATGTTCATTCGATGACTCCGCCGCCCAAGACTTGGCCGGCTTCGGTATAGAGGACCCCCGATTGTCCGGGCGTAATGGCCCGGGCTGGGACTTCGAGATCAAGGGTGAGGCCGTCGGCATTCCGCGACCGAACGGTGGCCGGCACGGCCGGGCTGCGGTAGCGAATCTGGACCTCGCACCGGGCGCCGGGGGCCAGGGGTTCGGTCAGCCAGTTCATCTCGGCAAGTCGAACGAAGCGTCCCTCGAGGTCGGCGGCCGTTCCGACGACCACGGCCCGATCGTCCGGTCGGATGGCCACTACATATAGGGGTAGCGCCGACCCACCCGGTAGCCGGCGCCGCTGACCCACCGTATAGCGGGCAAATCCTTGGTGCTCGCCGAGCCTCACGCCCGAGGTGGTGACCAGGGGACCAGGTGTCAGGGCGGGTGCGTCGGCCGGTAGATGCCGCTCCAACACCCCGACATAGTCGTTGTCGGGAACGAAGCAGATGTCGACCGACTCTTCCTTGTCGGCTGTGGCCAAGCCGAGCCGGCGGGCGATCCGTCGGGTCTCGACTTTGGTGAGTTCGCCAACCGGCGTCCGCATCCGCGCCACCACGTTCGGGGCAATGCCCCAGAGGAAGTAACTCTGGTCCTTGGTCCGGTCGGCGCCGCGGAACAGACCGCCGTCCCGGGCGACGGCGTAGTGACCGGTGGCCATGGTATCGCATCCCAGGGCGTCGGCATGGGCCAGGAGATCGCGAAACTTGGTGAACGAGTTGCAGCGGACGCAGGGGATCGGAGTTCGGCCCCGGCTGTACTCGTCGACAAAATTCCGGATCACGTGCTGGCTGAATCGGTCTTCGAAATTCAAGACATAATGCGGAATGCCGAGCCGGTGCGCCACGTCCTTGGCGTCGTTGATCGAGTCGAGGGAGCAGCAGGGCCGGTCGGGGACGTTGTCGCCATAGCAAAAGAGCTTCATCGTAGCCCCCACGACCTGATGCCCCTGCTCGACGAGCAGAGCGGCCGCGACCGAACTGTCGACGCCGCCGGACATGGCTACCAGGATCTTCTCAGGCACGGCCAAGCGTCGCTGCAAGTCTTCGCACTTTCTCGACGACTCCGGGGAACACGGCCACCAAACGGGCAAGATCTTGCGGCGCCGTCTCATGGCCCAAGCTGAACCGAACCGACCCCAAGGCGAGACTCCTCTGCAAACCCATCGCCACAAGCACGTGCGACGGCTCGGTCGCCCCGGTGGAGCAGGCTGACCCGCCGGACGCCGCGATCCCGGCGAGGTCGAGGTGCATCAGGATCGCCTCGCTGTCCCCACCGGGGACGGCCACGTTGAGGACATGGGGCGCCCGGGGTGCGTCGAGCCCGTTGACGACGAGGTCAGGCACGGCGGCCTGGAGCGAGGCCGCCAGGCCGTCCCGGAGGTTCGCGAGTCGCGGGGCCTCGGTCGCTAGCTCTCCGGCGGCCAGCTTCGCCGCCCGGCCTAACGCCACCGCGCCGGCGACGTTCTCGGTCCCGGGGCGGATCCCGAATTGTTGACCGCCGCCGTGAATGATGGCCTCGACGATTTTCCGGTCCCTGATGACGAGCGCCCCGACGCCCTTCGGCGCTCCGATTTTGTGCCCCGACAACGTGAGGAACGCGCAATCGGTCTCGCGGAGTGAAAGTGCAATCTTGCCGAATGCCTGAACCGCGTCGGAATGAAACGGGACCTGGGCGTCAGCACAGCGGGCCGCGATGGCTTCGACCGGCTGGCGAACGCCGGTCTCGTTGTTCACCCACATCACCGAGACCACGGCCGGCCGGTGGCGGAGGGCCTGTTCGAACACCGCCAGGTCGACCAATCCGCTGGGTCCGACCGAAAGGATTTCCTCGGTTCCTCCGAGCCGCACGACTTGGTGGGCGGCCGCGAGAACGGCCTTATGCTCGGTGGCGGTGGTGACGATGTGCATCGGGTCGCCGCGCTCGCGGGCGGCCAGGGCGGTACCGATGATGGCCAGGTTGTCGGCCTCGGTGCCGCCCGACGTAAAGACCACCTGGCCCGGCTCGGCGCCAACGGCGTCGGCCACCTCGCGACGGGCCTGTTCGAGGCCGGCCCGAGCGGTGCGGCCGACCCGGTGACTGCTCGAAGGATTGCCGAACGAAGCGGCCCCGAAGTAGGGTAGCATCGCTTCGAGAACCTCGGGGCGAACCGGGGTCGTAGCCGCGTGGTCGAGGTAGACGTCAGTCCTCATGGTGTGATTATAACGCGTTGTGAGCAAAAGGGTTAGACCTTAGATGCTGCGAACGCCCAGCCCGACAACATCGTCGACGAGTACGGTTTCGTGGGTAAAGAACGGCTCCCCAAACCGGGCCCGAATCAAAGAACCATAGTGGGCGTTTTGGGTCTCGACCAGCCCGTAGAGGTCCTGACCGGTCGGGAAGATCTCACCGGCGGCCTGGGCACCGTCGAACTGGCTGGCGTAGCAACGAATGGCCGCCAGCTTCCGTTCGAACTGGCCACTGATATCGACGACGAAACTGGGCTTGATCGGGTCCTCCCGATAGGCGAGTGCATAGAGAATCTTGAACGGCCGGTGCGGTTCTCCGCCCGCCGGATACTTGGCGAGGCCGGCCAAGAAGCAGGCATCGCGGGCCAACTCGGATGCGACGCGGTGGTCGGGATGGCGGCCGACCGGGAACGGCAAAATCACGACGCGGGGGGCGAAGTGACGGATCGCCTCCACCACGATCCGGCGGGACTCCTCCGTGTTGTGGAGATGGGCATCGGGCAACCCGGCGTTTCGTCGCTCGGCGACTCCCAAAATCGCGGCGGCCCGGTCGGCTTCCTGGCCCCGGAGGTCGGCCGACCCGCGCGAGCCTGCTTCTCCGGCGGTCAGATCGAGGATGGCCGTCCGGTGTCCTTGGTCGACGGCCTTGAGCAGGGTCCCCGCGCAGGTCAGTTCGACGTCGTCGCGGTGGGCCGCGATGGCAAGCAAATCAACGGGCATAGGGCTCGTCACGGTTATTCATGGCGAAGGGCTTCAACCGGGTCCATTCGGGCGGCCCGGTTGGCGGGATAGAGACCGAATCCAAGGCCGATGGCGACCGACGCCGCGACCGCGACCACGGCGCTCCACAGCGGGGCATTGGCTTCGATCTTGAGGGCGAGCTTGATGACCTCCCCGAACAGGAGCCCGGCAGCGATACCGAGAACTCCGCCCAGGGCCGTGAGACTGGCGGCCTCGACCAGGAACTGCCAGAGAATCTCGCCGCGGGTGGCGCCCAACGCTTTTCTGGTGCCGATTTCCCGGGTCCGGCTGGTGACCGAGACCATCATGATGGCCATGACGCCGATGCCCCCGACTAAGAGCGCCACCCCGGAAAGCGCCACCATGACCAGAAAGAAGGCTCCCGTCAACTTGCTGATGATTTCGAGGATCTGGTCCTGGGTCAGCATATCGAAATTGTCGAGCTGCCCGGGTCGGAGACCCCGGTGCCGGCGGAGCGCAATGGCCGCGCCGTCCTGGACTTCGCCAACCGCGAGGGTTGGGATCCCGAGGACCACGATGAACTGATCGGTGGTTTCGTTGTAGCGGAACGAACCCTTGGCGGCCCGGAAGGGAATCACCGCACCAGTTGAAACGCCCTGGGGTGAAAACGCGTTGTCGGGAGGCTGCCAGACCCCGATGACCATGAATGCCCGCGTCCCCATCCGGACGAACTTTCCCACTGGGCTGGCGTTGCCGAACAAGGTCCTGCCGACATCGGAGGCCAACACCGCGACGGGGGCGCCGCCCCGCACTTCGGACGGGGCAAACATCCGACCACTGACCAAGGTGCCCCCTTGGAGATCCATGAACCGTTCGTCGGCTCCGAAGACGATGGTCCGCTGGGTCGTGGCGTCTTCCTGGGAAATCCGGGAGAAGAACCGGCACCAGAGGGCGGCGTGCCGAATGACCGGAGACTGGGCGATCGCCACGGCATCCTCGTCGGACACAATCGGGCGTTGCCGGACTTCCGGGGGCAGGTTGTCGGGGTTGACTGGGGTCCCGGCGTTGAATCGAAAAACGTAGAACGTGTTGGGCACCGCGGCGTTGAGCGCCGCGAAGATCTGGGTCCGAATGCCCTGGACGATGGAGGCCATGGTCATCACGGTCGAGACCCCGATGACCACGCCGAGAATCGTCAGGAATGATCGAAGCTTGTTGGTCCGGAGCGAGTCGATCGCCATGGCGACGCCTTCACCAACGCTGTGCAGTCGCACCGGCTAGCCCTCGGCCCGCAGCGCGGTGATCGGATCAAGCCGGGCCGCCCGGTTCGCGGGGTAGACCCCAAACAGGATCCCGGTACCGGCGCCGAGGGCCAGCGACACCCCGACCGACCAGCCGGTGACCTTGGCCGGCAATGGGCTCGCGGCGGCGACCAGCCAGGCCAGCGTGGCACCGGCGAGGACCCCGAGGATCCCACCCAACGTGGCCAGGATCACCGACTCCACCATGAACTGCCGGAGAATGTCCTGACGCCGTGCTCCGAGCGACTTGCGGAGCCCGATTTCATAGGTTCGCTCAGTGACCGACATCAACATCACGTTCATGATTACGATACCACCCACGACGATCCCAATGGCGACCACCGCCGGCACCACGAGGAAAAGCACGTTGGTCAAGGTGGCCCAAAACGCCAGCAGCGCATCAGCCTTGTCGATGGCGAAGTCATTCGGTTCGTTGGGCCTGAGCCGGTGGGCCACTCGCATGGCCTCCTCGGCGCCCGCCATGGCGGCCGGGATTTCCTCGGCGGTCCGCACCTTGACCGAGACCGTGGTCGTGAGGCGCCGCCCGTACATCGTTTCGAAGGTGGGGAGGGGAGCCAGGATGAAGGCGTCGAAGGATTGGCCGAGTACCCGGCCTTTGGACGCGATCACACCTTTGATGGTCAGCGGAAGACCGCCAACTCGGATCGGCTTGCCGAGCGCCTGCTCGGCCCCGTCGAAGAGCTTGTCCGCGATGTCGAAGCCAACGACCGCGACGTAGCGGCGCTCGCGGATATCGGTGTCGGTCAGCGGTTCGCCGGCGGCAAACCGATAGTCTTGGACGGCTTGATAGTCCGGGGTAACCCCGAAGACGAGGGCGCTCGAGACCTCCCGATTTCGGTAGACGACATCCACCGACGGGGTCGGCCACCCCGACTGCAGCGAAACGGCCTCCGCATCGGGAAGGGCCGCGCGAACCGCCTCAGCGTCTTCCTGCGAAATCAATGGCCGCTTGGCGATTTGGCGAATCTGTTCGTCGGACAACAACTGGGTGGAGATCGGCGTCCGCCGGACCTGAAACGAATTGGTGCCGATAATGGCCCCCGTCAAGTTGTCTTTGACGTAGGCATTCATCCCCTGGATGATCGCCACCACGGTCACCAGGAACCCCACCGAGACGATGATCCCGAGGAGGGTAAAGAACGAGCGGAGTTTCGAGGTCCGGATCGATTCGACCGCCAGCCGAATCGCTTCAACAAGTGGCATTGTGGAAGATAATCTCGGCGCTCGGCACTCGGCACTCGGCACTCGCGATCGAATGCCGAGTGCCGAGCGCCGAGTGCCGAGCCTACTCGTAGCGGAGGGCCTCGACCGGGTCGAGTTTGGCGGCTTTGCTGGCGGGGTAGAGGCCGAAGAAGATCCCGGTGACGGCGCTTGCGACTAGGGCGGCCACCACGGACCAGAGCGGGACGGTGGCCGGAATTGGCGTGTACCGGGCGACCGCCCAGGCGATGCTGCCGCCGAGGAGCATCCCGATGGTGCCGCCGAGGACGGTGAGGGTGGAGGCTTCGATCAGGAACTGGAACATGATTTCTCGCTTGGTCGCGCCCAGCGCCTTCCGGACTCCGATTTCCCGGGTCCGTTCGGTGACGGAGATCATCATGATGGCAACGACCCCGACTCCGCCGACCAGGAGGCCGACACTCGACAGCGCCAACATGACGAGAAAGAAGCCGCTGGTCACCTGGTTGTAGATCTCGAGCATCTTGTCCTGGGTCACCACCCCGAAATTGTTCTCCTGGGCCGGCTTAAGACCCCGTTTGACCCGGAGTGCCGTGATGACCCGATCTTGGGCCACCGCCACGTTGGTGGTGTCATCAGGTTTGACCATGATGGTCAACCAGCCGCGGTCGTATTCGGCCACTTTGGCGAACGTGGCGTGGGGGGTGATCACGATCGGGCTCGAATCGGCGCCGCTGAAGAGGCTGGCCGGCTCGCTGTAGACCCCGATGATAGCAAAGGGGATCCCGTAGATTTTGACGATTCGGCCGATCGGGTCGAGGTTCGGGAACAGTCGTTTGGTAACGGCTTCGTTGACGACGGTGACATACGCGCCCGAGGCACTCTCAATCTCGGTGAAGAGACGTCCGGCCGTGATCACGCCGCCGCCCGCCTCCAGCAAGTTGGGGGTGGCGCCGATGACATTCACGGATTTCATCAGGACCGATCCAGCGCCGACGGGGCCGTTCGCGTCTTCCCTCCAGGCCACCTGGTCGATGCCCGGGAGCCGGCGTAGCATCTGGGCTTCGCCAATCGTGACGTAGGGATTCCGATCCCAGGGGTCCTCGGAATCGTCGTCCACGCGAAGTCCTTCTCGGAAGAATCGCATGACCATGAAGGTCTTCGGGCCGGCTTGCTCGAGCATACCGCTGACCGACCGGTTGATACCGGTGATCATCGAGGCCATCGCGATGACGACCATGACGCCGATCGCCACGCCGAGAATGGTGAGCGCGGCCCGCGCCTTACTGACCCGAATCGACTCAAACGCGATCCCGACACCTTCGAGGATCCGGGCCGGGTCGAGCAGGCTGATTCGGGCGAGTCTCCGAACCGGCGGGGCCGCGGGTCGCGATGAAGCACCTAACGACGCATCGCTCATTCAGACCGCAACGCGGTGATCGGATCGAGCTTGGACGCTTGACTGGCTGGATAGACCCCGGCCGCCATGCCGACGAATACTCCGAGAAAAACGGCCACGCCGATTGACCACGGGGCGACCGCCGCCGGAAGCGGCGTGAAGGCTTTGATCAGGTATGCCAAGCCGATGCCGAGGACGATCCCCATGGCGGCTCCGACGGTCGAGATCGTGGCTGATTCGATGATGAACTGTGCCATGATGTCACGACGTTTGGCCCCGAGGGCTTTTCGGACCCCGATTTCCCGAGTCCGCTCGCTGACGGCCATGAGCATGATGTTCATGATCACGATACCGCCGACCACGAGGGAGATGGCCACCAGCCCCGGGAGCGCCGCGAAGAGAACGGTGGAGATCTTTCGCCACCCGGACAATGCGCCCTCCGCCGTTTGGATCGCGAAGTTGCTGGTCTGAGCCGGCCGGAGTTGTCGCCGCATCCGCATCAGGCCCTCGGTTTGGCTGACCGCCTCGGTCATTTGATCGACCCCGGGGGCTTGGACCTGGAGCTCGTCCATGTACCCCAGACGACACGCCAGCCGCTGCATCGGCGAGCTAAAGGGGGCGATGACGAACTTGTCGAGCGATATCCCGAACAGGGTACCTTGCTTGGCCACCACGCCGACGATCCGATAGGGGATCCCGCCGACCGCGATCCGTTTGCCGACCGGGTCGATGGCGGGGAACATCCGATCCGCCACCTCAAATCCCAGGACGGCCACGGCGGAACCGGCTCGGGTTTCCTGGGCGGTGAACGGGCGGCCCGCCGTAATGTCGTAGTTCTTGATCTTGAAGTAGTCGGCATCGGTCGCCACGATCTGGATCTCGCGGGCGGACTTGCCGTTGGCGATGACCTGGGCGCGATCGTCGCAGTACCGGGCGAACCGGACCGGCGCCTCGAGCTTCGCTTGGACCCAGGCCGCGTCGCCGTGGCTGATCCGCGGGCGTCGCATCCATTCTCGCCACACTTCTTCGCTGATGTTCCCCATGTTCATGCCGGGATTTCGGCGGAGCTGGAACGTGTTCAAGCCGATCAAGCGATTGGCGAACTGGTCCTCCATGTACACGTTCATGCCTTGGACGATCGAGACCACCGCGATCAGAAACGTCACCCCGATCAAGACCCCGATCAGGCTGAAGAAGCTCTTGAGCTTCTGGCTCCACAGGGTGGCCAGCGCCATCCGGATCGCTTCGATGAACGGCATTGGTTAGGCGGCCTGAATCCGCTCTTGCCGAGCGTCGCTGGCGACTCGACCGTCGCGAAGGGTAACCACCCGCTCGGCGTGGACGGCAATCTCGGCCTCGTGGGTCACGACGATGATCGTTTGGCCTTGACTGTGGAGCAGGCCGAAGACCCGCATGACGTCGGCGCTGGTGTTACTGTCGAGATTGCCGGTCGGCTCGTCGGCCAGCAGAATGGAAGGCTCGTTGACCAGCGCCCTGGCAATCGCCACTCGCTGGCGCTGGCCGCCTGAGAGTTCGTTGGGCTTGTGATCCATCCGGTTGGCCAAGCCGACCCGCTCGAGTGCCCGGCGAGACCGCTCTCGGCGCTCCTTGGCTCCGACCCCCGCGTACACCAGCGGCAGTTCGACGTTCTGGAGCGCCGTGGCCCGGGGCAACAAATTAAAGGTTTGGAACACGAATCCGATCTCTCGGTTTCGAACCCGGGCCAGGGCGTCGTCGGGCATCCGGGACACTTCCTGCCCGTTGAGCCAGTATTCGCCGCTCGATGGGGTGTCAAGGCAGCCCAACATGTTCATCATGGTGGACTTCCCGGAGCCCGAGGGGCCCATGATGGCCAGATACTCGTTCCGGCGGATCTCGAGCGACACGCCCCGGAGCGCCTGGACCCGCTCGGAGCCCATCAGGTACTCGCGAGTCAGGTCGACAATCTGGATGACGAGGTCGCTCACGGCTTCTTGCCCTTCTCCACCTTGGCGGTCCGGACCCGGGTCGAGTCCTTCAGGTCGCGGACGGCCTGGTAGGGCCCCGCCACGATCGAGTCGCCGACCTTGAGTCCGTCGAGGACCTCGAAATACTCATCGCCGGCGATCCCGACTTTGACCGCGCGAAAGGTGGCGATGCCATTCTGGATGACGAAGACGCCCTCTCTGTCTTTGTCTTTGAGGCTCGAAGTGGAGCTCTGGGTTCCTTGCTCCGGCTTCAGCTCATTCGGTACTTCCTCATGTTGCCGCACCGTCAAGGCAATGATCGGAATCGCGGTGGCCTTTTCGCGAGTGTCGGTAATGATCCGGCTGGTTGCCGATAGATCCGGGCGAACCCCGGCGGGCGGCTTGTCGAGGGTGATCTCGACGTCAAAATCTACCGCCCGGTCGGTGGACCCGCCGGCCGCCGCGGCCGACGCCGCATTGGAGATCTTGGTCACTTTGCCCGAGAAGGTGCTGTCCTGGAAGGCGTCGATGGAGACCGCCACCGAGTCGCCGAGATGGACCCGGACCACATCGGTTTCGTCGACCTTGACCTTGGCGAGGATGGTGCCGAGATCGGCAATGGTCATCAAGCGGCCGGTTTCGCGGGAGAAGGTACCCGGGACGGCGACCTCACCGACCTCGACCGGCAATCGGACGACCCGGCCGTTGATCGGCGAGAGGATCCGGGTCTTGCTCAATTGGTCGCGTGACTCCGACAACGATCCTCGGGCTTGCTCGACGTTGGCAACCCCGGCGTTGTACGAGGCCATCGCGACGTCGTATTGCTGCTGGGCCTGTTCGACCTGTTCCAACGACACGAGGGCCGCGTTGATCTTCCGCATTTCATTCCAGCGATCGAGCTGGCGCTTCAGCTGATCGCGGTTGGTCTGGGCTTGCACCAGGTTGGCTTGGTTCGACGCCAGCAATCCCTCAAGCCGCTTGACGGCCGATTGATACTGGGCCGGGTCGATCTGGACCAAGAACTGGCCCTTCTTGACCACGTCGCCTTCTTTGACGCCGAGCTGGACGATCCGGCCGGTGATGTCGGCGGAGATGTCAACCTGGGCATCGGCCTCGATCTTCCCGCTGGCGGTGACCGCGGCCACCAGCGAGCGCTGGCCGACGGCCTCCATCCGGACCTCGGTCGACTTCCGGTCGGACCGGGCGGCGGTGAGGGAGCTGATGGCGAAGACGACCCCGGCGAGGGCGATGACGGCGATTCCAAGTTTGGTGCGTTTTGACATGATAGGGTTCCCGGCCTACTGGCGCAGTGAACGGCCGACCGCGAGTTCGAGCGCCGCGATGGCCTTGTGATACTCGTAAACCGAATTGACATAGTCACCTTCGGCCCGTTGGACATTGTTCTGGGCGTCGGTGACGTCGAGGGCACTGCCGGCGCCTAACCGGTAACGGTCCTGGGCCAGCCGAAGCTGATCACGCGAAGCGTCGCGGTTGGCCGCTTGGACCGCGATGGCGCGGAAGGTGGTCTGGATGCCGAGATACCGGGACTGCACGTCGGTGCGAACCTGAAGCTCCCGGGCCCGAACCAGTTCGCGAAGATCGTCACGTTGAGCCCGGGCCTGCGAGACCGAAAGATCCCGTTGAAAGCCGTCGAAGATCGGGAGGGAAATCTGGACCGACGCCCGGAACGGCTGGCTGGTGAAGCTGAACGGGAAGACGCTATTGCCTTTCTTGATCGCCGCGACGGTGGCCGGCGTGAGCTGGTCGCCCGTGGCGTCAAGATTGAAGCGGCTATTGCAGTCCGGGATGACGCCGTTGCCGGATTGGCCCCCAATCCCGCCGCCCGGCAGGCTCCGGATCAAGCTGTTTTGGAAGAGGCAGTTCCTGAGATTGCCCTGGGCCTGGCCCAACGACCCGTCAAGGAGGATGCCTTCGTTGGTAAACTGCTGGGTGAAACCGTTCCACCCCGCGGACAAATTGAGCGAGGGTAGATAGCGGGACTTCTGGGCCCGGACCGAGTATTCCGCTGAGGACTCTCGAGCCCGGGAGGCCCGAATGGTTGGGTTCTGCTCGATCGCGACCGACATCAACTGGCTCAGTTCCCAAGTCGGTTGGGTCACCGGAAACGAGTCGGTCAGCGCCACGTCCGCCACCGTGGCGGGCGCATTGATACCGATCCGACGAAACAACTCGAGCTTGGCGTCGTTTTCTGTCTGCTCGGCTCGAAGCAACGCGACGTCCGCTTGGCCCTTCTGGACCTCGGCTTGCTTGACGTCGAGGATGGTGGCCTGGCCGACCTGATAGCGCGCTTGCGCCAGCCCCAAGAATTCAGTGTTGCGGCTGACCTGTTGGCGAGCGACCCCCGATTGGGCCACCGCTTGAAGGGCCGCGATGTACTGAAAGGTGACTTCAAAGCGAAGCCCGACCAGGGCATTGTTGATGTCTTCGCCGACCGCGCTCTGGTTGGCGCGCTGCTGCCCCGGGGCCGACAACGTGGCTCCCGAGATTTGCCAATCGAGATTGAGGCCGTAGCTGGAGGACAACGTCGGGGAGGACTGGTTGAAGAGCGATCCGCCGAAGGTGTTCGATCCGGAGCCGGTGTAGGAGAGACTGCTGCCGACCGACAACTGGGGCACCAACGCGCTGGCGTAGGCATTGCGAACCCCCCAACGGGCCGCGCCGGCGTCGTTGAGGGACTGCCGATAGGTCGGGCTCGACCGTTGGGCCTGTTCAAGGGCCTGGACGAGCGATAGCCGCGGAGCCACTTCCTGCGCCGATCCGGCGGGGGCAGAGACGCCAAGCAGCAGAGCTGAAGCCCAAAACCTCATTGCGGTCTTTCCTTTTCTCGAATTGGGACGGGAACAGGGGCTCATACGGGGCCCCAGTTCCGATGGTTTCAAGATGCGACGAAGCAGCGGTAAGTCGATTGACGATCTACACTTATTGGACATGGTCAGGCCTGGAAACGGGGACACGGTCGCTGTCGGGAACCCCCCGGTGGAACGAACGGTTCGTGCCGTCAATACCGGCAAATGTAACTCGTTGTCGGGGAATTGCTTACCATGTTGTTCTTCGGGGTTTGGCGGACCGATTTGCCCCAAGAGTGGGACCCCGAATCCCGGAAGTGCGACTTACTCGGAAGCCGAATCGATGATTCCGAGCGCGTGCTCAAATAGCCGCCGATAGATCGTGGCTCCCAGCTCGGGAGCGGGGTTCTGGCGGCTCGGTGAGACGAGGTGCGGTGCCAGCCACTCGATCAGCGCCGTGTCAGGGGCCTCGGCGCCGATCAGGTCCTTCAAAGGGGCCCCGTAGATGTCGATCAGGGTAACCCGCCCGACCGAGCGAATCGTGCTGAGGGCTTCGAGGTGGCCTTCGCCGATGTGGGTCGAGAGGATGAGGACCTCGCGGACCTGTGCCTCGTCTTCCCAAGCGGCAACGAGTTCGTTCATGATTCGGTGGAGAGTCTTGCGGGTGAGGCCGGCGCTGCCTGGGTGGTTGGGATCCGAGGCCGAGTGGACCCCGAATGGGATGACGGGAGCGCGGACGATCCGGGTGTGTGCCGAGAGGTCGTCGGCGAGGCGGTCGACGATGAACGCGTCGGCGCCGAGCGGAAGGTATGGGGCGCGGAACAGCAGGGTGCCGACCGGCACGAGGAGGCGAGGATTCGAGTCGAAGAGTCGGTGAGCCTGGAGCCCAGTCATCTCCGCCAAGCGGAGCGCTCCTCGCGACGGGTCGGGTCTGGGATCGGGGGTCACCGGTGGTTGGTCCTCCTGGTGATCGGCGATCTGTTGTTGGCGGAGTGGATTCGGGCCCCGGGTGCGCTGGTCGCGGTCCTGGCGCTGGCGGCGTGGCTCCTCGCGGCGTTTCTGCAGTCCTGGGGTCGTTTGGGGGCCAGGTTGCTGGCCGGTCTTTTGGTGGCCAAGGCGGTTCTCCTCGGAGTAAGTCATTATCAGATCGATCAGATCGAACGGCACTGGAGTTCGGTTCGGGAAGCGGCCATCGTCTCGGCCGCCGATCGCTGGCTCCGAGATGTCAAGTATGCCCGATCTCAGGTCGAGCGAGTCTCAAGTTACGCGGCCACGCTCGATACCGTGAACCGGGAGCAAGCATTTGGCCGACTTGCCCGGGCGATAAGGCGCGAACAGCTCGAAATCGGAGCCCTCATCGTCGAGAGCGACGGCACTCCGGTGATTTGGGCCGGTCGCTATCGCCTGCTGCCCCAAGCGGACGGCGATTCCATCAATTTCGACTCGTCACCATACTACGCGGTCATCGAGTCTCGGCGCCATCTCCCCAACGGGCGAACCGCGGTGGCGTCGCTGCTGCTGGCGGCCGATTCTACGGTGCCCGACCAGGCCAAGAGCCTCGCCCAACGGTTCGGAGCCCGGTCGGGGGTCGGGGTCGAGATTCTCCCGGCGGGCGTTGCCCCCGACACCTCGGATGTGTTCGACTATTTCGAACCGACTCCCGACGGTGGCCGGCGGCTGCTGTTCAGCGTTCAACTCCGGCCCCCGACCCAGGCTGCCTCCCATCAACGGGTCTTTCGTTTGGCGGTCGTTCGGCTGGCGGTATTGTCGGCGTTCGCTTTGATCGTCGCACTGATCGTATCGGCCCCGGGCTGGTGGCGGCTTGGGTTAGCGCTGTTACCCGCGGCGATCGTCATTTGGGCTCCGCTGGGCGATGCGGTGGACGTCCCGGTGTTGTTCTCGTCGACCACCTTTTTCCATCCGATGTTGGGGCCGTTCTCCGCGGCGGCGGGGCCATTGATCGGGGCCAGCATGGTGGTGGTGCTGCTGGCGGCGGTGGCGCTGGGGCGGTCCCGGATCGGCGGGTGGTGGGGGGCCCCGGTTGCGGGGGCCTTGTTGGTCGCGGCGCCTTACCTGGTGAGCCGGTTGGGGCGGGGGATTCAAATCCCGGCCGCCGGGGTTGGGATGGACCGGTGGGTCACGTGGCAGTTGGCGATCTTTCTGACGGCGACGGCACTCGTCCTGATCGCCGCGGCGCTGTTGCCGGCGCCGCAGCCGGGGGTCTCGCGGCGATGGCCGACGATCGCGGGCGTGCTGATTGCGGTGGCCACCGGCGGGATTGGGTTGGCGATCTGGAACGCCCGGTTCGGATGGCCTGATTGGTACCCGCTCCTCTGGATCGCCAGTCTGGCCTTAATCGTGTGGCCGGGCCGGCGGTGGCTGACGTTGGCAGGGGTCGGCGTGGCGGTGGGCACGGCGGCGTCGCTGATGGTGTGGGGCGCGGAAGTCGAGGGCCGGGTCAACGCCGGGCGATCCGATCTCGCATCGTTAGGCGCCAAGGCAGACCCCATCGCGGTTCCGTTGCTTGAGTCGTTTCTCGATCAGGTCGGTGTCGGGGCGGTACCGCGAAACACGTCCGAGCTGTTCGCTCAGTGGCGGTCTTCGTCGCTCTCGCGCCAGGCGTTTCCGGCGTCACTCGGACTGTGGCATGCGACCGGTGAAGCACGCGCGCTGCTCAAGTTCGACGAACTCGACCTCCCGGATTCGTTGGTGAGCCGGGCCGTTCGGGAGTTATCCCCGGCCCTCGGCCGGGCGATTGTCCCGGTTCAGCGGATTCCGGCGGTCCACTATTTGGCCCTGATCCGGGTTGAGCCGGGCGTCGTTATGACTGTGGCCTTGGGGCCCCGGACCAGTCTGATGCCCCAGGCCCGCCTGGGCCGGCTTCTCAATCCGGTGCCCTCGGCCCGGCCTCTGTATCGGCTGGCGATTGCCCCGACCGGTTCGCTGGCGGAGCCCCGCGAGGGGGTCACGTTGTGGCGGCGCGAGCAGTGGACGGCTCGGGGGTCTCGAACGGTTGCGATGGGCGATGGGGCACGGGACGTCAACGGCGTGGTCGAGCTTGGGCAGCCGCTGGGCCTGGTCGTCCGCGGCGTGTTGTTGGTTGTCGTCGACCTGTTGGTCCTGTTCGGCTTGGTCGGCCTGGCCAGCTGGTTGCTGACCGGCCGGATCGATCGGCCGGCCTGGTGGCCCGAGTGGCGGGCGTTCCGGACCCGGATCGCCTTCGCGTTAGGCGTTTTCTTCTTGGTCCCGGCCGGCGGCTTTGCGCTCCTCAACATCCTCGAACTGGCCAACGAGGGCCGGAGTCGCCGTGACCTGGTCATCGGGCAGACGCTCCGAGATGCCTCCCCGGGCTCGACCATGCCGCTGGTCGGCGGTGCGGATTTGGACCAATCCCTTGAACTCCTGAGCGAACGGGTTGATGCCAACCTGGTCCTGTTCGTGGATGGACGCTTGAAGGCTTCGAACGGAGGGGGGGTCTTCGAGGATTTTGGTTTGGTTAACCCGCTGATCGATCCCGAGGTGTTCCACCGGATTCAGCTCGATGGGGAGCCGACGGCGGTCACCGATGGCCCGTCGTCGGTCACCCCGACGCGCCTCGGGGTCCGGGCCGTGCGGCTCCCGACGGGAGACGCCGCCATGTTGGCTGCGCCTCAATCGGCGGTCGATCCGACCATCGGGGCTCAGCAGCTCGACTTGGCGTACTTTCTTGCCTTGGCGGTCGTGATGGGGCTGGTCGCCGCGGTCGCCGCCGCCAACCGCTCGGCCCGGGCCCTGTCGCGGCCGGCGGCTGACCTCCGAGACGCGGCGTTGGCGTTCGGCCGGGGCGAGGCACTCCCCGAGCCGCACGGTGCCCCGACGGCCGAGTTCGAACCGGTATTCGCGGCCCTCAAGAAGATGGCCGCCGACGTCCGGGCAACCCAAGAGGCCGAGGAACGAGCCGCCCGGGTGTTGGCCTGGGGCGAAATGGCCAACCAAGTCGCCCATGAAATCAAGAATCCGCTCACCCCAATGCGGCTTGGGATTCAGCACCTTCAACGGGTGTACCGTGACGGACGGCCGATCGGGCCGATCCTCGACGAGACCGCCCGGCGGATTCTCGGCGAGATCGACCGGTTGGACACCATCGCCCGGGCGTTCAGCCGGTTTGCGGCCCCCTCGGTCGGGCGGCCGGCGCCAGAGCCGACGTCACTAGGCGATGTCTGCGAAGAGGTGGTCGCCCTCTACGGTTTGGCGCCGGACGCTGGGACGGTCACCCTCGAATCGGGCGACGAACGGCCGGTCCTGGCCCATCGTGATGAGCTCAAGGAGACCTTGGTCAACTTGCTCGAGAATGCCCGGAATGCCGGAGCGACCGCGATCCGAGTCCGGGTGGTCGGCACCACGGTGGCGGTGATCGACAACGGGCCTGGAATTCCGGCTGATCGGCTGGAGCGGATTTTTGAACCCCGATTTTCCACCACCACCAGCGGGTCGGGCCTCGGGTTGGCGATCGTCAAGCGTTTGGTCGAAGGATGGGGGGCGACGATCGAGGTCGAGAGCCGGCTCGAGGCCGGTACCTCAGTGACGATCGCTTGCCGGCCCGCCTAACGATTCTGGGGCTCTGGAAGCCATTTGGCCAAGATCCGGGCCAGATCGTCTTGCTGGACCGGCTTGCTGATATAGTCGTTCATCCCCGCAGCCAAGCAGCGATCGCGATCGGACGCTAACGCCGCCGCCGTCATTGCGATGATCGGAATCTTGGCGAAGGGCGCCGCACGGGTTCGAATGGCGCTGGTGGCGTCGTAGCCGTCCATCTCCGGCATCTGGCAATCCATCAAGATCAGGTCGAACCGGTCCCGGGCCAGGTGGTCGAGAACCTGCTTGCCGTGCTCGGCGAGGGTCACAGTGAGGCCGAGGCGTTCGAGCATCCAACGAGCGATCCGCTGGTTGGCGGGATAGTCCTCGGCCAGCAGGACCTTCCCGCTGAGCTGACGGGGCGTATTGGCGGCGCCGGCGGTCGGCGCGGCCGGGGTGGCCGGTTGCTTGAACGGAATAGTCAGCGAGAAGGTGCTCCCGTTGCCTGGTTCGCTCGCCGCCGTGATCGCCCCACCCATCAGTTCGGCCAATTGGCGACAGATCGTGAGGCCGAGCCCGGTCCCGCCGAACTTCCGGGTGGTGGAGGTGTCGGCCTGGGTGAACTTCTCGAAGATCTTGGCCAGTTTGTCTCGCGGGATCCCGATGCCGGAGTCACGGATCGTGAACGACACCGTGCTGATTCCGTCCGGTGCCGGCAGCGGCGCCACGTGGAGCATGACGAAGCCTTGCTCGGTGAATTTGATCGCGTTGTCGATCAGATTGGTCAGCACTTGCCGCAACCGCCCTGGGTCGCCGGTCACATGGGTTGGGGTTCCATCGGCAATCTTGGCTCGGAGGCGGATTTGTTTGGCCTCGGCCTTGGCCGTCAGCAACGCCACCACGCCATTGACCGTATCCGGCAGGTCAAAGGGGATGGCGTCGATCCGCAGCTTGCCGGCCTCGAGCTTGGAAAAGTCGAGGATGTCGTTGATGATCGTCAGGAGGTCCCGCCCGGAGCGGTCGATGGTTTCGGCGAGGGACCGTTGTTCGGGCGGGAGCCCGGTGTCCATCAGCATCGCCACCGTGCCGAGCACCGCATTCATCGGGGTCCGGATTTCGTGACTCATGTTGGCCAGGAATTCCGATTTGACTTGGGATGCCCGGAAGGCGGCATCGCGGGCCTGGCGAAGCTCGGCCGTTCGCTCTTCAATCGCGGCTTCGAGGCCGCGATTGGTCCGGCGGAGTTCGGTTCGAAGCTCCTCCGACCGGAGGTTGGCGGCGCAACCGGTCAGGACGATCGAGAGGAGTTTCTGGCAGCCGTCGGGGATGAAGGTGGCCCGATCGGGTATCGTGCCAAGGAACATTCCAATCGGGCCGCTCCGGGTCGCCAGGGCATGAAGGACCGCGGTGCCGTCGAAGGTCACGCCGGGAACGAGGACTGGATGGCTGTTCTGAAGGGCCCAGGCGAAGACGCCCCGGGTAATCTGGGCTTCGATCTCGGCGGCGAACTGGGAGCCCCGGCCAGCCGGCTCATGCCAGGTCATCGGGAAGTCGGCGCTCTCTTGATCGAGGCGGAAGAACGCCCCCCCGTCGAACGGGGCGATCCGAAACAGGGCCTGGCCGGCTTGAGCAAACAGGCCTTCAGGCCCGTCCCCGTCCTGCTCGCCGGGTTGAACGATGCCGACAGTGGCGACGTGGTCGAGGGCGTCGAGGAGCCAACGGTTCATCGCCCGGGCCGAATCGGCGGGGTGGCCGTTTGCGATCCGGCTGGCTTCGCTGATCGTCGTTTTCACGGGTCAGTGCTCGGAGCCGAGGATCGCGGCCACGGCATGGACGAACTGAAACTCCAATTGTTTGAGGAGGCCCGGCAGCACCGAGGGCGACAGGCCAACCGTCTCCCAGGCCGCGGGGTCGAACCTCGGCACCCGATGCTCGCCGCTCGATCCGAGCTGCAGCGCGTTGGCAATGATGTCCGCGACATGGACGACGGCGGTCTCACCCGGAAACCGGGAGGCCAGCCGGGGGGCGTGGTGCCACGCGGCGCACTCGACCAAGGCGGCGGGGAGCCGCCACCGTTCGAGGAGCGCCGCTCCAACGGCCCCGTGGTGAAAGCTGAGGAGTTTCTGCTCGACTTCGAACAACGGCTGGCCGGTCTGGCTGGCTTCGAGGAGGGCCGACGCGGATTCGAGTGGGGCCCGCATGAAGATGATCGGACGGCCAATGTCATGGAGTAGCCCGGCGACCATGTAGCGCTCCACGTTGGCTTCCCGCCGCTGACCTGCCAGGAGCCGCGCGGCGAGACCGCAGGCGATGCTGTGGCGCCAGAACGAATCCATGTCGACCAGGTGGGACGGGACGTCGGTGAAGAGCCGGATGAACGAGGTCCCGATCGCCAGGTCGCGCAACTGGGTCATCCCGACGATGCTGATCGCTTGACTGACGGTCTCGATCCGGGAAGGGAATCCGTAAATCGGGCTGTTGACGAGGCGGAGGAGCCGCGCGGTCAAACCGGGATCTTCGGCAATGACCTTCCCGACGTCGGACGCTGAGCTGAGCGGATGGTCGATGACTTGAACCAGGCGCTGATACATGGTTTGAATCGAGCTGACTTCGATCGAACCGCGGATCAAATCTTCAGGGCGGCGGACCATGGTCACCCGCCTTTCTTGAGCTGAAGCTGGACGCAGTGTTCGAACAGCGCGGCGATGGCTGGATGGTCCCGCCCAGCGTGCGCGAAACGGAGCAGCGTTGCGGCCTCAACCTCAGCGACGAGGGCCGGGTCAAGCGGGGCGCTGCTGGCCGCATCGGCGGCCACGTCCCCCACCACGTCGGCGTCAGCCACGCCCCACATCTGGCAATAGCGGAGGTGTTTCTCGGTCAGGGCGGTACCGGTGGGTAGGAGAAGACGACCTCCCCCATCAACGATGTCGGCGGCTAGGACCATGTCGGTCCGCAGGTTTTCGAGACTGACGCGCATGAGCTCTCCGGATTTCTCCTTGCGAGCCAAGGTATCGGCCGTTCTGAGGCCGACTTGAGGTTGGGTACCATCGACGTCGCCGTTTTTGACACTCGGGAGCAGGCCTGCAGTTTCTTGCGATCCCGGGCCACTCCCTCCGCTTGAACGGGTCAACTGGGCCCCTCAAATCTCGGTCTCGCCGGGGGTTTGGTTGGATCGGCCTACCTTATGCGGCTCCGGACCCCAGAGATCGTTATCCCGTCAGGCCCGAGGAGCTCGAAATGAACGTCGATCCGATTCCCCAGAACCTTATTGCGGTCCATGATCTCCTCTCGGAGACCACGACGATCGCCAACGAAGGCAATGCCAGGTTTCAGTGGGGCGTCGCGATCTTCCCCCGCACCGGGAGGTTCGATGCACCGGTGTTTGGAGTCGTCACCTGTGGGGGCGAATCCACAACCTTGACCTACAGATTGTTGCAGTCGTTGATGGAATTGCCGGTGTACGTGAGTGGTCGGGTGCCGGCCACCATTCGGGATGGAATGGCGTTCGGGCCCCGGCGTTCGGCGCCTCCGCCGGCCCTGATGGACCAGCCTGTTTTACACATCATGCTGACCTGCTGCATCGGTTCGACCGCCGACGATTTGGACCGGACGATGCCGCTCGAGTCGACCGTCTTCGCCGGCGACCTCAAGTCGCCGATCATCCTGCTGACCGAGGGGCGTCCCGACGGCTGGATGCGCTGATCAACGGGCCGTGGTGGCGGCCCAGACGATCAGGAGGGCCCACTGGGGGCCGAGGAACCCCCGGTCGCCGTCCTCATACCATTCTCCCAACGAATGGGCGCCATCGCCGCGACCGCCCCCGTCGATCGCCAACGCCGGAATGCCGAGCCCAATGGGAACATTGGCATCGGTGCTCCCGGCCACTCCCGCGGGGGCCGAAAATCCGAGCTTTTGGGCGGCCGCCTGCGCGGCGCGCGCGAGCCACAACGTATCGGGCTGGGTGCCCGCTGCTCGCCGTCCGATCACGTCGATCGATACCTCCAGCGGCGTGGCAGAGCCCGGCCACCGGCCTTGTTCGGCGGTGACGGCTGACCGGAGGGCCCGTTGAACGGCGACGTCGAGGGTGGCGAGGGCCTGGGCCGACTCCGACCGGAGGTCGACTTGCATGGTGGCCAGGGCGGCGATCGAATTCACCGAGGTACCTCCCTCGACCACGCCGACGTTGAAGATCGTTCGGGGTGAGGCGGGGACCTCGAGGTTGGCGATCGCGGCAATAGCCCGGCCCATGGCGTGGATTGGATTGGGCATCCCGAAGTCGCCGAAGCTGTGTCCGCCTGGTCCCTGATAGGTGACCCGGTAGCGATTGCTTCCGACCGCCCGGGTGACCATGCCGAGGCCGATGCCGTCGACCGAAACAAAAGCATCGATCGGGCCGGCGGACTTCTGTTCGAACAAATGCTTGGCGCCCCTGAGATTCCCGGGGCCCTCCTCACCGACATTCGCGACGAAGACGACGTCCCCAGCAGGCGCGACCTTGGCGATGGCCATCGCTCGGGCCACCGCCAAGACGACCGCCAGCCCGCGACAGTCGTCGCCGATGCCCGCGCCCTTGAGCCGGCCGTTCTCACGGGTGACCCTGACATCGGTGCCCTCGGGAAACACGGTATCGAGATGGGCGGCTAGGACCAGGCGGCGCCCGCCGCCGGTGCCGGCTTTGACACTGATGACGTTCCCCACTTGGTCGATCGCGGCCCGGTAGCCTAACGCTTCCATCCGGCGGGCAAATTCGGCGCCGCGGGGGGCCTCCTTGAACGGCGGGGCGGGGATTTCGCAGAGCGAGACCTGCTGCTCGATGGTCCAGGCGTTGTCCTTCCGAAGCAACTCGAGGGCCGTGGCGACAGCGGGATCGGTCGGGGATTGGGCCGCGCCGGTGACGCTCGTCCCCACCATGAACGCGGCCGCGAGAGGGCCGAGACGGGTCATGCGGCCCGCCGTTTCGGGGCCCGCTTGGCGACCGGTTTGGCCGCTACGGACACGATCTCGATCCCGGCGCCGAAGTGGAGCGGCGCCACCGGCACGATCGCCCGGGCCGGACGGGCCGAACCCATGATCCGGGCGTAGGTCGCGTTGATCGCGCTCCAGTCCTCCATCCTCGTGATGTAGATCGACATTTGGATCGCGTGTTCAAGCCCGCTGCCCGCGGCCTCTAAAATCCGGGCAACGTTGCCGAGGCACAGTTCGGTTTGCTCCTCGATCGTCCCGATCCGGGGCGTTCCGGTCTCGAGGTCAGTGGGGATCTGGCCGGCGACGTAGACGAAGCCGCCGTGCACGACCGCCTGGGAGTAGTGGCCGACTGGCCGTCGGGTGCCGGGTGTGTGGACGGATCGAATCGATGGCACGGGTACCTGCGGGAGAAGGATGGCCGTAATTCTCGGGCCCCGGGCTCCTCTGGGCAATGGGCGGGCCTCGTCGCCACCAAAAACTCAAGTTGATCGGATGCGTCATCCGGCAACAATAGGGAAGTTACGACCCCCGGTTAAGCCAGGGCCGGGGCCAGGACCTGGAACAACCGATCGACATCGGCCGGTTCGTTGTAAACGTGGGGCGTGATGCGCAGTGACCGGCCGCCCCGGACGCTGACAAAGACCCGGCTGATGCCGAGCCGGTCGGTGAGGCCCGGCGGCAGACCGGCCCGGGAGGTCAGGCCGACGTAGTGCGGGGCCCGGAGCTTGGCCGGGACGGCCGTCAAGCCGAGATCGCCGCCCCGGGCCACGATATCATCGGCGAAGGCACCGGCGGTGGCCGAGATGTTCTCGACCCCCCAACCGAGGATCATCTCGAGGGCCGCCACCGCGCCCGGGAGCAGGGCGAAGTTGGACGGCTCGCCCATGTCGAACCGCCGGGCCCCGGGCTGAAACTCCTCCGGATAGGCCAGGCCGCTGAAGTTCTGGGAATCTTTGCGTCCGAACCAGTGGTGTTCGAGCGGCCGCCCGTTGTGATGGCGGGGCGCGACATAGAGGAACCCGGTGGTATAGGGGCCGAGGAGCCATTTGTAACAGGCGGCGACCATGAAATCGGGATCGACCTCGCCGACGTCGAATGGCATGGCGCCTAACGATTGGGTCAGGTCGAGTACCAGGGCTGCCTTGACCTCCCGGAGCCTCCGGCGAACGGCGGCCAGGTCGATCCGGGCCCCGGAAATCCAATGCAGGGCGGGGAGCGCGGCGACCCGGGTCCGCTCGTCGATCGCTCCAAGGACGACCCGGGTCCAGTCGTGGTCGGCCGGTTCGGCCAGGGTGACGAGTTCCGCTCCGCATTCCCGCGTGTGGGCCCGCCAGGTCAGAATCGTCGAAGGGAATTCACCCTCCAGAACCAGGACCCGGTCGCCGGGTTTGAGCGGTAGATTGGCCGCGGCGGTCGCCATTCCGTAACTTGCCGCCGGCACGATCGCGATGTCCTCGGCGGTGGCGGCGGGCCCGAGGAGCCGGGCGAAGGTTTCCCGAGCCTGCTGGGTCAGGCTGAAAAAGTCGGCCGGCTGCACGGTCCAGGGGCGACGCTTCCGCTCGAGGCCGGCGGCGCCGGCCCTGATGACTGAGTGAGACAGGGGCGACATGTAGGCGCAGTTCAAGTACGCGACGTCGTTCGGGATATCGAAATGATGGCGCTGGGATGGGAGAATTGGCATCGCTGATTCTAACACCGGTTGCCTGATTCGACTCGAGGCGACACCTTGGTATACAATCGAACCCACGCCCGTCCCCGGAGATCCGAACCGAATGCCAATCCACCCAGCCTGGTTCCTTGCCTTCCTCCTTGTGCCGAGCCCCGCGGCGGGCCAGCGCCCCATGACCGCCGACGATGTTCTGGCGCTCAAACAGGTCACCGACGCCCAAATCTCCCCCGATGGCAAGTGGGTCGCCTATGTGGTCGCTGCCGTCGATCTCGCTCAGAATGCGGTCAACAGCGACGTTTGGCTGGTGGCCGCCGACTGTGCCGGCCCGCCCGGGTGTGCCCCGGTCCGGCTGACCGCGAGCCCCAAGGCCGATGGCCAGCCGCGATGGTCTCCGGACGGGAAGTGGATTGGGTTCCTGTCGGCCCGGGAAGAGCGGCCCCAGATCTGGTTGATCCGCCCGAACGGCGGCGAGGCCGAGCGGCTGACCGAGTCGAAAACCGGGGTCCAGTCGTTCCAATGGTCGCCGGACGGGAAGCGCATTGCGTTCGTGGCGGTGCGTCCACCCACCGCGATCGAGGAAGCCAAAGAGAAGGGCAAGGACGACGCCATTGTCGTCGACCGAGACTTTCGGATGAGCTGGCTGTGGACCATCGACGTGGCGACCAAGAAGACCGCCGAACTCGCCAAGGGGGAGTTCCAGATCGGCGAGGCCCGGTGGTCACCGGATGGGAGCCGGATCGCCTTGGTGGCGACCCCGACGCCCAAAGCGGATGACGGGAGCCGGTCGGACATCCACATCGTCACGGTGGCGACCGGCGAGCGGCGGAAACTGATCGAAAATGCCGGGCCGGACAATGCACCGCGGTGGTCGCCGGATGGTCGCTGGATCGCGTACCTCAGCCGGGGCGATACCTTGGGCGCGTTTGGCCAGCAGCGCCTGACGATCGTGGCCTCGGACGGCGGCCGGCCCCGGTCGGTGGCGCCCGGTTTCCTCTACCAGCCCGGTCCGGTGACCTGGTCGCCGGATGGGCAAAACCTGCTCTTCACTTCGAGTGTTCGGACCACGACCCAGCTGTTCTCGGTCCCGGTGGCGGGTGGCGAGCCTCGCCAGTTGACCCAGACTCGCGGCGTCATCAGCTCGGTCACGGTGGCCGACAACGGTCAGGCGGTCGCCTTCACCTTCGGTGCGGTCCAGCAACCCAACGACGTCCACGTGGCCTCGCTCGGGGCAACGGTCGAACCCCGGCGGCTGACCGACCACAATCCGGGGCTCGGCCAGGTAGCGTTAGGCAAGAGCGCCGCGATTCGGTGGAAAAGCCGGGACGGGATGGAGATCGAAGGGGTCCTCGTCTATCCGGTCGGGTACGACCCGGCGCGGCGGTATCCGACGATGGCCTTCATTCACGGTGGACCGGCCGGTGTGTGGACCGAATCCTTTCCGGGAAGTTGGGGCAACTTTGCCCACGTCTGGGCGGGGCAGGGCTGGGTCAGCTTCTTCCCCAACATCCGGGGCTCGAGCGGCTACGGCGAGAAATATCTCAAGGCCAACGTCAGGGACTGGGGCGGCGGCGACTACCAGGACATTCAGGCCGGCCTCGATCATCTCGTCAAGCAGGGCATTGCCGATTCCACCAAACTGGGTCAGAGTGGCTGGAGTTACGGCGGGTACATGACGGCCTGGACGCTGACCCAGACTAACCGGTTCAAGGGCGTGATGGTGGGGGCCGGCCTGACCAACATGTACTCGATGTACTCCACCAATGATCTCCAGACCACGCTCGAGAACTATTTCGGGGCGGAACCCTGGAACGACGAAGCCGCCTACCGACGGGCCTCGGCGATGATGTCGATCAAGCAGGCCAAAACCCCGACCCTGATTCTCCACGGTCAACAGGACACCCGGGTGCCGATCGGCCAGGCTCAGGAGCTCTATATGGGGCTCAAAAAGAACAACGTTCCGGTCGCTCTGGTCTTTTTCCCCCGGGAGGGTCACGGCCTCTCCGAGCCTCGCCACCAGCTCGACAAGATCAAGCGGGAGTATGCGTTTTTCGCCAAACAGGTCCTCGGCATCGAGCCGAAGGACAAACCGGAGTTAGTCCCATGAACATGACGGGAAGTCTTTCGGCCGTCCTCCTCCTCATGGTGGCCGCCCCGGCGGCCGCCCAAACGGGCTTGACCGCGGAGCAGGCGGCCCAGATGCGGCAGCTGAGCGGGGTGCGGATCTCGCCGGACGGGCGGTGGGTCGCCTATACCGTCTCGGCTCAGGATCTCAAAGAGAGCAGCACCAACACCGACCTCTGGCTGGTCTCGGCGCAAGGGGGCCAACCGATCCGGCTCACGAATAGCAAGGCCGCCGACGATCAGGCCCGGTGGTCGCCCGACGGGAAATGGATCGCCTTCGTTTCGGGCCGGGACGGCAAGCCGCAGATCTTTCGAATCTCGCCGTTCGGAGGCGAAGCCGAGAAATTGACCGATTCGAAATCGGGGGTCCAGTCGCTCGAGTGGGCTCCGGACAGCAAGCGGATTGCCTACGTCGCGGCGCGCGAGCCGACCGCCGAAGAAGAGCGGAAGCAGAAGGAGAAGGACGACGCGATCGAGGTCGATCGCAATTTCGTGCCAGGCCGCCTCTGGGTCTTCGATCTGGGCACGTCCAAGGCCGCGGAAGTGGTCAAGGGCGACACCCAGATCATCGGCATCGACTGGGCACCGGATGGCAAACAGATCGCCTATGCGACCGTGCCGACACCGCGGGCCGATGATTTCCGACTTGGCGACATCATGATCGTCGATCTGGCGTCGGGGGTGACCCGGAAGCTGGTTGAGAATGCGGGCCCCGACGGCAACCCGAGCTGGTCGCCGGACGGGACGATGATCGCGTACGACACCAAGCCCCTCACGTCGAGCACGTTCACTCAATCCCAACTCGCGGTGGTGCCGGCCATTGGCGGGGTCCCGAAACTGGTCGCGGCCGGATTTCTGTATCAGCCGGGCCCGAGCGTCTGGTCGGCGGACGGCAAGTCGCTCTTTTTCTGGGCGCTGGCGCGGACCCGGACGGAGTTGTTCCAGATTCCCGCCGCCGGCGGCACGGTCAAGCAAATATCCGACCTGAAAGGGTCGTTAGGCTTGTTTGGGGGCGGAGCGCCTTCGATGTCGTCCGATGGCCGGATGATCGCGTTTGGCCGGTCTGCGACCGACACCCCGGACGAGGTTCATGTCGCACGGGTCGAGTCGCCGTGGATTCAGACGGCCGTGACCAAGCTCCACCCGGAACTTGCCTCGGTTGCCATGGGCAAGGGCGAAGTCGTCCGCTGGAAAAGCAAAGACGGGATGGAAGCCGAAGGCGTCGTGGTGTACCCCGTGGGCTATCAGCCCGGCAAGCGGTACCCGACCGTGGCGATCATTCACGGCGGCCCCTCCGGCGTGTGGGATGAGTCGTTCCCAGCCAATTGGTACAACCCGGCCCAGGTGTATGCCGCGAAAGGCTGGGTGGCCTTTCTCCCCAACCCCCGCGGCTCGACCGGGTACGGCCCGAAATACCTGGCGGCCAACCTCCGCGACTGGGGCGGTGGCGACTACCAGGACATTCAGACCGGTCTCGACTACCTGATCAAGCGGGGGATTGCCGATTCGAGCAAGCTGGCCCAAGGCGGGTGGAGCTATGGCGGGTACATGAGCGCTTGGACCCTGACCCAGACCAATCGGTTCAAGGCGATCATGGTCGGGGCCGGCCTTACCAACATGTACTCGATGTACTCGACCAACGACCTCCAAACGGTGCTCGAAGATTACTTCGGCGGCGAGCCGTGGAACGACGAGGCCGCGTACCGGAAGGCCTCGGCGATGGTTTACATCAAGCAGGCCAAAACCCCCACGTTGATTCTGCACGGCCAACAGGACACCCGGGTTCCGATCGGGCAGGCGCAGGAGCTTTACATGGGACTCAAGAAGAACGGAGTCCCAGTCGAGTTGGTGTTCTTTCCCCGGGAGCCCCATGGACTCCAGGAGCCCCGCCATGCTCTCGACAAGATCGTCCGCGAATACGACTTCTTCGCCAAATACGTCTTAGGCGTCGAGCCCAAGGCTAAGGCGGAGCTGGTTCCATGATCGCCCGCCTCTGGGTCGTCGGGTTGGCGCTGGCGGTGCCGGCCTCGGCTCAGTCGCGGGTTGATGTCCTGATCCGGGGCGGCAGTGTGTATGACGGCCAGGGCGGCCCGCCGCGGATCGCGGATGTGGGGATTCTGGGCGACCGGATCGTTTTTGTCGGGGACGCGCCCGTCGGGGTGATCCCGGGGCGGGTGATTGACGCTCGGGGCTTGATTGTATCGCCGGGGTTTATCGATCCCCATACCCATACGGAGGATGACGCGGCCAATCCGCTCCGCCGGAAGCTGGCTCCCTTTCTGGCCCAGGGTGTCACCACGGTCGTGATGGGCAGCGACGGCGGCGGCTCCTTCGAGGTGGGCGCCGCGCGACGGCGGTTGAGCGCGGGGCTCGGGGTCAACGCCGTTTTCCTGGTTGGCCATGGGATGATTCGGCGGCACGTCATGGGCATGGCGGATCGGGCCCCGACCGCGGCCGAACTCGACAGCATGCGGCGGTTGGTGGCCAAAGGAATGGAGGAGGGGGCCATCGGGTTGTCGACCGGCCTGTATTACGCCCCGGGCAGCTACGCCACCACCGAGGAAGTGATCGAGTTGGCCAAGGTGGCGAGCCGGGCCGGCGGGTACTACGACTCCCATATCCGGGACGAGTCGAGCTACACCATCGGACTCCTGGGGGCGGTGGATGAGGTGCTCAAGATCGGGCGGGAGGCATCGATTCCGGTTCACTTTGCCCACATCAAAGCGTTAGGCGTCGACGTCTGGGGCAAGAGCGACGAAGTCGGGGCCCGAATTCTCGCCGCCCGGGCCGCTGGGCTTCGAGTCACCGCCGACCAGTACCCGTACACGGCGTCGGGGACCAGCCTTGGGGCGGCTTTGTTGCCCCGCTGGGCCGAGGCCGGCGGTCGTGATTCACTGCTCGGGCGGATCGGCGACCCGAAGGTCAAGGAAAAGCTGATCAAGGAGATGACGGAAAATCTCCGACGCCGGGGTGGTGCGGGCTCCCTCCTGGTCACCGAGGGGCGCTGGAAGGGGCAGCGGCTGGCGGCCATCGCGGCGACGATGAAGGTCGACTCGATCGCGGCGGCCCTCGAGATCATCAAGACCGGTGATGCCGGCGTGGCGTCGTTCAACATGCACGACACTGACATCGACCGGTTCATGGCCCAGAGCTTCGTGGTGACGGGATCCGATGGGTCGGGCGGCCATCCCCGAAAATATGGGACCTTCCCGCGGAAGATCCGGCGATATGCCCTCGATCGCGGCGTGATCTCGCTGGCCCGGGCCATTGAGGCCAGCAGCGGGCAGACCGCTCGGATCCTGGGCCTGGCCGACCGGGGCACCTTGGTGCCCGGCAACTACGCCGACATCGCGGTGTTCGACTCGACCACCATCGAAGACCGGTCGACCTATGACGCCCCCGAGCTGCTGGCCGCTGGGATGCGGTTCGTTCTCGTCAACGGGCGCCTGGCGCTCGATGGCGGTAAGCCTACGCCAACGCTGACCGGGCGGGCACTGGCTCGGCGAGAGAGGTAAACCCCTGTGGCGCCGAACATCTACGACATCGGCCTGGAGAGGACCCCCGCCAATTCGGCGCCCCTGACACCGGTCACGTTCTTGGGTTGGAGCGCATCGGTGTATCCGGATCGGATCGCTGTGGTTCATGGCGCTCGACGATTCACTTGGCGCGAAACCGCCGCGCGGTGCCGACGCTTAGCGTCGGCCCTTGGCCGAGCCGGGATTGGCCGGGGCGACACGGTGGCGGTGATGTTGACGAATACCCCCGAAATGTACGAGTGTCATTTCGGCGTGCCGATGGCGGGCGGGGTCCTGAATGCTCTGAACGTCCGGCTCGACCCCACTAGCATTGCCTTTATGCTCGATCACGGCGAAACCAAAGTGCTGATCACCGACCGGGAGTTCAGCGCGACCGTTCGGGCGGCGTTGGGGCAATCCGCCGTCAGCCCGTTGATCCTCGATGTGAACGACTCCGAGTACTCGGGGCCCGGCGACCTTTTGGGCGCCACCGGATACGAGGCATTTCTCGCGGGTGGTGACCCGGGTTTCGAGGGCCTGGCGCCGGCCGACGAATGGGACGCCATCTCGCTCAACTACACCTCGGGTACGACCGGCAACCCGAAGGGCGTGGTCTACCATCATCGGGGCGCCCACCTCAACGCGATCAACGAAGTCTTGACCTGGGGTATGCCGCGGCACGCGGTGTATCTCTGGACGTTGCCGATGTACCACTGCAACGGGTGGTGTTTTCCGTGGACCCTGGCGGCGGTGGCGGGCACCAATATCTGTCTGCGGAAGGTCGAGGTTGGCGCCGTGTTTCGGCTGATCAAGGCCCATCGGGTCACCCACTACTGCGGAGCTCCGATCGTCCACAGCACTATGCTGGCCGCGCCCGATGAATGCTGGGACGGAATCGAGCAGCGGCTCCATGCCCTCGTGGCCGGAGCGGCCCCGCCGATTGCGACGATCGAGGCGTTGGAGCGCCGGGGGGTCGACCTCACCCATGTCTATGGGCTGACGGAGGTGTATGGGCCGGCCACCGTATGCGCCAAACACGAGGAATGGGATCGGCTCGACGTCAAAGACCGGGCGGCAAGGAACGGCCGTCAGGGGGTCCGGTACTTGTTCGAGGATGCCGTGGACGTTCTCGATCCGGACACCATGACACCGGTCCCTCCCGACGGCGAAACGATCGGCGAGATCATGTTTCGCGGTAACATCACGATGAAGGGGTACCTCAAAAACCCAACTGCCACCGCGGAGGCGCTCAAGGGCGGCTGGTTCCATTCGGGCGACCTGGCGGTCAAGCATCCAGACGGGTATATCAAGATCAAAGACCGCGGCAAGGATATCATTATCTCGGGTGGCGAGAACATCTCGTCGATCGAAGTGGAGGATGCGCTCTACCACCATCCGGCCGTGTTCGCGGCGGCGGTGGTGGCGGCGCCCGACCTCAAATGGGGCGAGACGCCCCGTGCCTTCGTCGAGCTCAAGCCGGGAGCGTCGGTCACTGAGGCCGAGTTGATTGCCCATTGCCGGGACCGGCTGGCCCACTACAAGATTCCAAAGACCGTCGTGTTCGGCTCCTTGCCCAAGACGTCCACCGGGAAGATCCAGAAGTTCATCCTCCGCCAGCAGGCCAAATCGGCCTCGGCGATTGAATGACCCCCTCGCAGCACCGGAGTCATCGATGACCGCAACCGCCACCGAGACACCCTTGGTCCTTCGCGAACTCCGAGGGTCGGTTTTGCACCTGACGCTCAACCGGGGCGATCGGTTCAACCCGCTCTCATCTGCGATGATCGCGGCCCTCCAGGCGGAACTGGCCTGGGCTAGAACGAGTGATGCCAGGGTCATCGTTCTGGGGGCGCAGGGTCGGGGATTCTCGGCCGGCCACGACCTCAAGGAAATGCGGGCTAATGCCGAAGACGGCGGCTGGCAGAATCGATTGTTCGATAGTTGCAGTCGGTTGATGGTGGCCCTGACCCAGATGCCCCAGCCGATTATCGCCCGGGTCCACGGCATCGCGACGGCGGCGGGCTGTCAACTGGTGTCGATGTGCGACCTCGCGGTGGCGGCCGACACGGCCACCTTCGCCTTGCCGGGCGTCAACGTCGGGATCTTCTGCTCGACACCGGCGGTTGGGGTCGGCCGGAACCTGTCCCGCAAGCGGGCCATGGAGTTGCTGCTGACAGGCCAGCCGATCGATGCGGCCACCGCGATGGCTTGGGGGCTGGTCAATCGGGTGGTCCCATTGGCCGAACTCGATGCCGAAATCGCGAAATTCACCGACATCATCGTGGCCCGAAGTGCCGCAACGATCGCGTTGGGCAAACGGGTGTTCTACCAGCAGATCGATGGAGGCCTCGATGCCGCCTATGGGCTCGCTGGCGGAGCCATGGCCACGAATATGGGTTTTGCCGACGCTGCTGAGGGCATTGACGCGTTTTTGGGCAAGCGCCAGCCTGACTGGCGGCACCGATAGAATCGGCAAGAACTTGCCATTAGTTGTATTGCTCGCCCCCTTCCGCTCCTCCACCTTCACTCAAGACTGGATCCGTTTCTTTCGCTGGTGAGGTCGCATGGGTCTCCGGTGGTTTTCGTCACCCAAAGGCACGGGTCGGTACCGCCGATCGGTTGACGTCAAAGCGGTGAGCCATGGCGACAAACTCGTCCTGATGAACCTCCGGTCCGAACAGTTCTATTCCCTCGACGGGATTGCCTGCCGAGTCTGGGATTTGCTTGAAACGCCGGCCACTCAGGCCACGCTCACCGATACCATCCAGGCCGAGTTTGACGCACCGCGGGAGGAAATTCTCCGCGACCTCGATGGCCTCTTGGCCGACCTGGTCAAGGACGGCCTGGTTCGAGAGGTCCATTGAGCGGCCGCCAAGGGGTACTCTCGGCGTTCGTCGTCGTCGCGGCCGCCCGGGCATCGCTCAAGTTCGCCGGGTTTCGGCGCACGGTTCGCGCGGCCAAATGGCTGGGCGACCGATTTCGGAACCGCCCGTCGCGGGGCGAGGCCGAGCAAGTGGCCCGAGCGGTGGCCACGGCCGCGGCCTTCTTTCCCGGTCGCGCTATTTGTCTGGAGCAATCGGTGGCACTCCATGTTCTGCTCCGGCGGGCCGGTCATGCCGGGGCGCTCCGGGTTGGGGTCCAGCCCTATCCGTTTCGGGCCCATGCCTGGGTCGAGCTCGACGGCCGGCCGGTGTACGAGAACGCCGACCAACTGGTGAAGTTCGTCCCGTTCCCTGAGGCGTTCGCGTGAACCCGTTTCTCTGCGTCGTCGACCTGGCGGGCGGTGCGGTCGGGGTCGATGCCCTGACCGCCGCCCTGCCGGCGCACGGACAGGGTGCCGGGCAAATCGAGGTGGCGCTCCAGGGGTCGTGGGCGGGCGCGTGGGTGCCGAGCGATACGTTGCGCCGTCCGTGGGTCATCAACCGGCGTGGCGTGCTGGCCTTGGGTAACGTCCGGATCACCAATCGGCGCGATGTGGGGCCGGCCGACGCCGACCCCGCTCAAGATCTCGAGCTCGTCGTCGACCATTATCTCCGCCACGGAACCGCCGGCTTTCGCGACCTGGTCGGCGACTTCGCGGTCATCCTTTGGGATCAGAACCGGCGCCGCGTGGTGGCCGCCCGCGATGGGCTCGGCATTAAGGCGCTGTTCTACCAACGGAATGGTGACCGGATCGCGATCGGATCGCACCTCGACTGTTTCGAGACCGCCGGGTACGACCGTGGGTTTATCGGCCAATTCCTGGTTGGTCTCCCCCGAGGAACCAGCCGAACGATCTTCCGCGACGTGACCCGGCTCAGCCCTGGTTCCTGGCTCACGGCCGACCTGGCCACGACCACGGTTCAGTCCTATTGGCAACCGGCCGAGTTTACGCCGGCTCGTTCGGTCGCCAACCTAGGCGACACCAAGGCGGCGTTCCGCGAGTTGTTCACCGAGGCCGTACAGGCCCAAATGGACGACGGGCTACCGGTCTGGTCTCAGTTGTCCGGCGGGCTCGATTCGTCGTCGGTGGTGGGGATGGCGTCGACATTGGCCGGGCAGGGCAGGGGTCCGGCACTAGCCGGCACCTTGTCAGTCGTCGACTCATTGTCGGAGGGCGACGAGACACCCTATTCCAATGCGGTCGCCGCGATGTGGGGGGTCCGGAACGAACGGGTCGAGAACTTCGCGGCCTGGCAGCCCGATGAGCTGGGGATCCCCTCGTTCGCGGAGCCCCGGGCCTTCTTGCCCTTTTACGCCCGCGACCGGGCGATGGCGCGAACGGTTCGCGACGCCGGCGGCCGGGTCATGCTGAGCGGGTTCGGCTCCGACAACTACCTGTCCTGTCCCGACGATTTTCTCGCCGACCTCCTGGCCCAGGGCCGGGTCGGCGAGGCGCTGAGCCGGCTCACCGAGTTCGCGGTCAACCGGCGCCGGTCATTCTGGGGGTTGGCGGCGCAACACGCCGTCGGCCCGATTGCCCCGGAATGGCTGCGGCGCCGATTGGTTAGGCAACCAGAATCGGTGCCGGCCTGGGTCAACCCGGCCCTGGCCGCGGAATTTGGCTTGGCTGAATGGCTCGAGCGCCGGGGGCCGAAGG
Source organism: Gemmatimonadota bacterium (assembly GCA_031400975.1). Classification (GTDB taxonomy): domain Bacteria; phylum Gemmatimonadota; class Gemmatimonadetes; order Gemmatimonadales; family GWC2-71-9; genus SHZU01. The sequence goes on along the minus strand of JANNQX010000145.1, from coordinate 5,089 downwards.
GCGGGCAGATCGTGGCCGAGCAGGTGGCGATCGAAATGGGTTCGGTAGACGTAGCCCTCGAGCGGGGCGTTTTCGAAGAGGGACTCGAGATTCGGTATCCCTTCCTTCATCGTCCGCTGGTGGAGTTTGGGATGCGGTTGCCGGTCGAGCTCCGGGTTGGGAACGGGCGCCAGAAGTGGATCCTCCGCGAAGCCCTGGGCGACTTGCTGCCCGCCCGGGTCCGGAACCGGGAAGGCAAAGGAGCGATCGACGGCCGGATTGTCTGGTCGCTCAACCATCATGCAAAAGTCTTGGAGCGGCTGATCGCCGACTCTCATTTGGCCGATCTCGGGTGCATTTCACGGGAGCGCTTCGCCGCGGCCTATCAGGCTGCCCGTCGCGGCAATTCGGAAGCCGGCGGGCTGTTGTTCTTGACGTTGTCGCTGGAAACCTGGCTGGCGGTTCGGTCGGGATGGTGGCAGCGGTACGGGGTTTCCCTGCCGGCCCATGACGGGTTGGCGTTTTCGAGTAGTCCTTCAAACCAGGAGCAGGATCATGCAGAAGCTCACGTACGTTAGGCCGACCGTGACCAAGATGGGCTCGGTCACGGAGAAGACTGAGGGTGGCTACAACTGGGTGGTTTGGGAGCTCATGAGCAAGCGCGGTGGGGGCGGCGGCAACTAGCTAGTCGTCCGTACGTCGGACGAATACCGCCTGAGCCGACGTCGCGACTCAGGCGGGCCGTTTCCAAATCTTCCGCTGACCCCGTACATTTCCTGGGTGCCTGACCCCCTCTATCGTTTGCTGCCCCGGTTGTTGGCCTAGTGGCTCACTGGGAGCAACTACCTCGATGGTTGCGCGACTGGGTTGCGAATCGCGGCGGCCTGCCATTGGCCGTGATTGGCGTTTCGGTCATGCTCCAGGTCATCCCCCTTTTTGGAGCTCAAGGGTGGCTTGGGTGGGCCATGGTCGGCGGGATTGTCCTTGGGGGCCTTGGCACCGCTGCAATCTGGCTTCGCGCCGTATCCGACCGCCCGTTCGATCATCCCTTACGGATTCCGGCGTGGCTGATGGCGGCCTCCGCGGTGGCCACTGCACTGGCCATCGGCATTGGAGCAATCGGCCAGCTTGCGGGCTTCAAGGAGGGGAGCGCCTGGTTTCAACTTGCCGGACCGGTTGGCCTCTCGGTTGGTCCGCTCAGCGTGATCGGCCTTTTGCTCTGGCCCCCCGACCGGGGCCGGCGGTATTGGGGCTATTTGGCCGTTGACTTGGCCGTTATCGGACTGGCAGTCGGGCTTTACTTCTGGTACTTCGTGCGAGGAGGCCCGAATCTCGCGACGGAAGTCGGCCAGACGTCAGTAGTTTGGGCCGCGATGGTAGCGGCGGTGTCCATGGCGATCCTCCGTGGCTCGGCTAGGCACTCAGCTTTGCCATTCATGCTCGCCGTTCTTTCTGTGGTGGTGTACTCCGTCGCCAACTTCGGGTTCATCGTCGCCGACGTGTCAAATCGCCTAGTGTTTCTCTTCAGTCCGATCGCGTCTCTTGTCGTAGTTGGGGGCAACGTCGGGGCGGCTGAAGCCGTCCGGCTCGGGTGGAAATGGCCGTGGGCCGACGCGTCAGTCGAAAGCACCAGCCCGGTTCCTTGGGTTGCCGTTGGCGCCCTCGCGTTGCTGGTGGCTCGGATCGGTCTCGAATCAACCGACCGCGCGATCGGACCAGTGGTCATGGTGGCTATCGCCGCGATGATCCTGCTGGTCATCCGCCAAATGATCGCCATGCGGCACAACAGCCGGCTCCAAGCCGTTCGCGCCGCGATCGAAGCCGACATCAGGATCGCCGCCCTGGTCCGGCACACGTCCGACGTCATTCTCATCGCCGACCAAGAACTCACCCTCCGCTACGCCGCCCCTTCTGCCGAGGCGTTGTGGTCGCGAACTCCAGTCCAGCTTATAGGGACCAACCTCAACGACCTCGTCGATCAGGCCAGCCGGGCGGATTTTGACCGGGTCCTCAAGGAACGGCTGGCCCAGCCGGGGCAGACCGATGTGGTTCGGGTCCGGGTCACCGGCCCTGAAGGCACCAGCCACCGGATCGAAGCCGTCGTGATCAGCCTGCTGCACGAACCGACGGTTAACGGGGTCGTCGTGACCCTGCGCGACCAGACCGAACGGATCCTGCTCGAAGAGCAACTGGGCCAATCTCAGAAAATGGAAGCGATCGGTCAACTCGCCGGCGGGGTGGCGCACGACTTCAACAACCTCCTGACCACGATCGTCGGCCACAGCGAAATGGCGGCCGACCTGCTGGCCGAGGACCATCCGGTCCGCGACGACCTGATCCAGATTACCCGGGCCAGCGAGTTGGCGGCGTCGTTGACAAGGCAGTTGCTGATCTTTAGTCGGAAGCAGGTGATCGAACCGCGGATCGTCGACCCGGCCGACTCGATCCAAGCAGTGACCAAAATGGTGCGTCGCCTGATCAAGGCCGATGTCGCTGTCTCGCTCGAGCTCTCGCCCGCGCTGCGGTTGGTCCGAGTCGATCCGGCCCAACTGGAGCAGGTGGTGCTCAACCTGGCGGTCAACGCCCGCGACGCGATGCCCGATGGGGGCAAGATCACCATTCGGGCCACCCAAACGGTCGTGAAGGGGCCGCTTGCCGGGGCGGTCATTGCCCCACCGCTCGGCGAGTGCACCATGATCGAGGTCATCGACGTCGGGACCGGAATGGACCTAGCCACGCAGGCTCGGATCTTCGAACCGTTCTTCACCACCAAGCCGGCCGGCCGCGGCACCGGGCTCGGTCTGGCCACCGTCTATGGGGCCATCAAGCAAAACGGTGGCGGCCTCGTGCTGACCAGCGAGGTTGGCAAGGGAACCACGTTTGCGGTGTATCTGTCTCGGGTTGAGGCGGATCTGCCGTCGGACCACGGCCTCGTGAAGCTGCCGAAATCGACGCCGCGCGCCGGGGCCACGATTCTGCTGGTCGAAGACGAAACGGGCCTTCGCGAAATCGCGACCAAGATCTTGACCAAGCAGGGATACCGGGTGCTGGTGGCCGCTGACGGCGAGGACGCCCTGATGATCGAGGCGAGTTCGCAGTTCCGGATCGATCTCCTGTTGACTGACGTCGTGATGCCCGGGATGAGCGGCCCCGTGCTGGCGGCTCGGCTCAGACTGAAACGCCCAGACATGCGAGTGTTGCTGATGTCCGGGTACCCGGGCGACGATTTGACCGGCGAGCTCAAGGCGGGCGAGAATTTTCTTCGGAAGCCGTTCACGCCGTTCGTGCTGTTGGAGCATGTTCGGGCCGTGTTGGATCCGTCGGCCGGTCCGCCAACCGGCCGGCCGAGGCAATGACGCGTTAGGCCCCGGCGATGCAGGTCTTGGCATCGAAGGCGGCGATCCTAGGGTATTGCCCGGGCCCGGCCCCCCGCGGGCAAGTGCTCGACCAGGTATCGAGTCAACAAACCATAGACATGCTGGGTCGTCCCCGGACCCTCACAGATACAATGACTCCGATTCGGGTAGACCATGAAATCAAACGGCCGCCCCAGCTGAACCAACCGGTTGACCAGCCGCTCCGTGCCCTGATAGTGCACGTTGTCGTCCCCGCTGCCGTGAACCACCAACAACCGGCCTCGCAGCCCATCGGCCGCATTGATGGGTGACGCCTTCTGGTACGCCTCGGCGTTGAGGCTCGGCAAGCCCATGTACCGTTCTTGATAGATGGTATCGTACAACAACTGATCCGGCACCGGCGCCACCGACATCCCGACCTGATACACGTCGGGGTATCGGAACATGGCCTGCAGGGTACTCGAACCCCCGCCGCTCCAGCCCCAGATCCCGACCCGACTCGGATCGAGATACGACCGGCTCCGAGTCAACACCCGCACCGCCTCGGCCTGCTCCTTACTCGACAACACCCCGATCTGCTGATAGACCACCTTCCGCCAGGCCCGGCCCCGGGGAGAGGGCGTGCCGCGGTTGTCGACTGTGGCAATCACATAGCCCTGATCGGCAATGGCTTGATACCAGATCCGTGACCCGCCTTGCCACTGATCGGTGGCGGTTTGCCCGGCGGGCTCGCCATAGACGTACATCAGCAACGGATAGGTCTTGGTCGAATCGAAGTCCTTCGGCTTGATCATCCATCCGTCGAGCACCACCCCGTCACCGACGTCGGCCTTAAAGAACTCCATCGGCCGGGTCACCACCGCACTCACTGCCCCTTGCTGGGCGGTGTCGTTGACCATGGTCCGGATGATTTCGTGCTTCGGAAGCCCGATCAGATCGGTGGTCGGCAGCCGGTTGGCGTTCGAATAGGTGTGGAACGCCGATCGGGCGTTCGGGGCGATGGTGTATCGGTGGGTGCCGGGCTCCGCGGCCGGCGAAACCCGTTGCGCCGCGCCACTCCCATCGAGCCGGGTCCGATAGAGATACCGCTGAGTGGCGTTGTCGGGTGACGCAATGAAGTAGAGCCACCCTTGGGCCTCGTCGACCGATTCGACGCTGATCGCGTCAAAGTCTCCCTTGGTCACCAGCGATCGCTTGGTCCCGTCGCGGCTAACCCGGTAGACGTGCCGCCAGCCGTCGGCTTCACTGACCCAGAGAAATTCCTTGCCCTGGCCAAGCCAGGTCAGATCGTCGACCACATCGACCCAGGCATCGTCGCGCTCGGTCAGCACCACCGTGACCCGGCCCGTGGCGGCGTTGCCGAGTCCGACCCGATTGGTGTTCTGGAGCCGGTTCATCTGCTGAATTACCACCTCGGCCGGGCCGGCCCACTCCATCCGGGGGACGTAGTGCTGCCGAGGATCATCGGGCAACTCGAACCAGGTGGTCCGGCCTCCCTCGGCGGAGACGACCCCGACGGTCACCGCGGAATTCGTAGTGCCGACCTTCGGGTACTGGACCGGCGTCACGAACGGATAGAGCGAATCGGTGGCGTTGAACAGGTTGAAGGTGCCGACCCCGGTCATGTCGAAGCGCCAGTACGCGATCTTGGTCCCGTCCGGCGACCAGCGGAAGGCATCGCGGAGGCCGAACTCTTCTTCGTAGACCCAGTCGGTCATTCCGTTGACGTGGAGCGAGTCGGAGCCCGAGGTCAG
>JANNQX010000144.1:0-4036 GCA_031400975.1 Gemmatimonadota bacterium | reverse complement strand
GCTTTCCGGAATCTTCCTCGCCTGGAGCCAGCGAACCGGTGGACTGAGCAGGAACATGAGCAGGAACGAGATCGCGATCGGAAGCAAAAGCGAGGACGCCAGTTGGAGGGCTTCGACCAGCAGCAGCAGGAGAATCACCGTCAGAACGAACCCATGGTTGCCCAGGCCCGCCGATTGTTCGGCGGGCGGCATGGTAGACGGCCCTTCGATCGCCGGCGTCGTCATCGGGTTCGATCAGAACCCGAGGGACAGTCCGACACTCAACGTGAGGTCATTCTGGAACTTCTTGCTGCCATCGAAGTCTCCGCCGTACAGATAATCCTCCGCATCGAACCGGAGCCCAACGTGGCTGGCCAGCGGGATCCGAATCCCGGCCCCGACGACGCCACCGAGGTCAGTGACGCTGCGATCCTGGCGGAGTACGTCGCGTCCCCGACGAATGATGGCCGGGCCGACACCGAGGTGGAAGCCCACTGGCGAGGTGGCCGGACTGAGGCCCAGCACGAGCTTGACGCTCCCGACGAAGACGTTGGTGTTGCGGTCGCCGTTGATCGTTGCCCCGGCGAACGTCGTTCGAGCCGGAGCCAAACCGGCGGAGAACTCGACCCCAACCGGGTTGTTCCCCCACACGGTGAGCCGGCCGCCGCCGATGAAACTGTTCCGGCGCTTGATGTCGGTTCCCAGCAACCGGTAGGAATTCTGGGTCGGAACGTAGGCCCCGAACCACGGCGATATGCTCACCGACGCCTGGGCGTTCGCGCTCGTGGCCCCGCCGAGAAGGCCGGTCAAGGCGCCGCCCGCCAGGACGAACAGCCGGATTATCAGGCGAGTCATTTCGCCGCCCCGATCGTGGCGGTGACCGCCGGGGGCGTCACCGTATCGTCGAACGTGATGATCCGCAACTTGTCGGGTGCGACGCCGGTGAGGATGATGGTATACGATCTGCCGGCCGTCAGAACCATCTTCGGAACCGTGACCAACCGTGCACCACCCTTGTCCCGACGGATCTCGAACGTCGCCGTGATCGGGTCAACGTCTTTGAAGCCGGCTTCCTTGGAATAGCTGATCTTGTTGAAAATGGGGTCCTTCCAGCCCTGGGCTACGAAGTCGACGTCCTCGAGGCCGGGCGCGGCATGAATCATCCGAATCCGTGCTTTGCCGCTATCCGCGACCAGCTCGTCCCGGAGGATCCGGAGCGACGCCCCACCCTTCTCGTCGGAGAGCGCGACGATCGTGTACCGATAACCGTCGGTCATCGTTTCGCTGTTGCTCGCGAGCTCGGCGCCATTGCCCGGGGCTTGGAGTGAAAAGGTCGAGAGGTTGTCGCTGGTCTCGAGATACTGGGTGACCGCCTGGTACCCGATCCCGGCGAACAAGTCACGCTTGTCGGCGGTGATGGCCAGATCGCCGCTGCCCGGAAGGGCGTTGACGAACCGGACCAACGAGGTGCCCCGATTGGCCGCCGCGTCGCCCGAGGCCGAGGTGCTTTTCCCTTCAGCGGAGTTGGTGACGACGGGGGTCTTGGTCTGGGCGCCCCCGCAGCCGAGTAGCAGGGCGGCGGTGGCAAGCGGCAGGGTGCGGTAGTTCAACATGGGTCTTGTCTCCTTGAAAACTGGGTAGTCGAAAAGATGAAAGGCGAGCCTGTCTCCACCTGGAGCCGGATCTCGCCTTCAACTCGGGGGCGCTTCTGCCCTCGCGATAAGGTGGGACCAATCCTGCGTCCCGATGTTTGCTGCCCCGCGACGATCGGCCCGGGCTAGTTTTCCGTCTTCACCGCGTCAACCTGGTCGCTCCACTCATCAATCTGTTTTTCTACCACGTCCTTCGTGTGGCCGTACTTCTGCTGGAGCTTGCCGACGAGTTGGTCCCGCTTTCCCGCGATAACGTCGAGGTCATCATCGGTGAGCTTGCCCCATTGCTCGCGGACCTTCCCCTTGACCTGCTTCCAGTTGCCTTCGATCCGATCCCAGTTCATGATCCATCTCCTGAGTTGAACTACGTGATGTCGCCGAGCCTGGGTCAGGCCTGGACGAGTTCGGGTCCCCAACTGACGTGCTCCCCGCTCCGGCCGAAAACGGCAATCTGGACTCGGTTGTCGACCTCGAGCTTGGCCAGGATGTTGTGGACGTGGCACTTGACCGTGTGAATCGCGATCCCAAGCCGGGTTGCGATCTGTTTGTTGCTCAGTCCCTCGCTGATTCGATCGACCACTTGGCGCTCTCGTGAGGTGAGGCGGTCGGCTCGGGGGTTCGACGGACGGTCACTCGGCTGGCCCGCCCGCGTGAGCGCACCCAAGAGCGACCGAGTCACGCTGGGCGAGAGATAGTGAGCGCCTGGCCCGGTGCCGTTCGACTGGGCATTCCCCGCGGCCTGGACGAATCCGGCGAGATCGTGATCGAACGGAAGCAAACCGACGACTATCATTCGTGAGGCGGCGAAATTGGTCTCTGCGACTGCGGTCATGTGTCCTCCGTTGCAGGTGACTGAATCCACAAAAACAAAAAGGCGCCTCCGTTGGCTCCTCAGGGAGCCTGGTAGCGCCTTCATCTTGGGGGCCGTGCCGCGCCCGCTCGATAAGGATCGACCGATCTAGTGTCGTCGGCCTGCAATCATACTAGCGTGCTCCAACGAGAAGCGCAAGCAGTTGGTCGCTTCGACGCTGATTGCCTACCCATCCCCCTAACGATTGATACCGGTGGCACGAGACGCCCGGTAGGTTGGGGAGACTCCTTACAAGGCTGTGTTCCATGGATTCGATTGTTCCGAAGCGACAGGCGGTTCCCGCGGGCATCGTCGGAGGTCTGGCCATGGTCCTGGCTACCGGCTGCGGGGTGACTCAGCAGCAGGAAGTCGATCTTGGGGCGAACACGGCCGCCCAAGTCAGCGCCCAATTGCCCTTGATCAAAGACGCCGCCGTGGTCAACTACATCACGTCGTTAGGCAAACAGCTCGCCAAGCAAGTCGATACCCGCAACCTGACCTGGTACTTTACCGTGGTCGACAGCAAAGAAGTCAACGCGTTCGCCCTGCCAGGGGGATGGGTGTACGTCAACCGCGGGCTGATCGAGCGAGCCACCAACATGAGTGAGTTGGCGGGGGTCATCGGCCACGAAATCGGGCATGTGACGTTGCGCCACTCGGTTCAACAGATGCAGCAGGCCCAGGGAGCCAACGTCGGGGTGTCGCTCCTCTGTACCCTTACCAAGGTGTGCGACAGCGGGGCCGGCCAGGCGGCCATCGGGATCAGCGGCAACGCGCTGTTCGCGAAGTTCAGCCGGACCGACGAAGCCGAGGCCGACGCGGAAGGGGTTGCGAACACGGTGAAGGCGGGCATCTCGCCATCCGGTATCCCGGAGATGTTCAGGGTGCTGTTGCGCGAACGCCAGTCCAATCCGGGCGCGGTCGACGCCTTCTTCGCGAGTCACCCACTGGAGGAAGATCGGATCACGGCGACCGAGGCCCAAATCGCCCGGTTCCCCGAGGCCCAGATCCAACGCTTGACGAAGGACTCCCCGGCCTTTCAGACCTTTCGGCGCCGATTACTCTCGCTGCCGCCGTCGCCGCCGCCCAAGAAGCCCTGAACCCCAGCCATCAGACGACATCAATCAACAGCTCGAGGCGATGCCGAAGGTCGCCGAGGTCTTTCGACTTGAACGAGGCCTTGGTTTCTTCCAAAATGGTGACCGTTTCCTTGATGGCGGCCAACAACTGGGCCCCGCGGGGGCAGTTGAGGAGCTGACACGGATGCCGGGCATCGGCGGCGGCGCCGCCGGACAACGCTTTGCTCAATTGTTCGAGGTCGGTGAGGGATCCCATCACGTTTCGGAGTGTCAGGGCGAGGAACACGTCCACGGCCGGCGCCGGCAGCGCCCGGTCAGGTTGGCGGATCGCGGCGACTTGCTCGAATTCCTGGCGCCACGCTTTGAGCCGTTGCTCGGCTGTCTCCAAGACCCGATACGACCGGAACCGGGCAACCGCCCGCTCCACCCGAACGACTAAATCGGCGAATGGAACCGGCTTCACCAGATACGCCGCA
>JANNQX010000143.1:0-9012 GCA_031400975.1 Gemmatimonadota bacterium | reverse complement strand
CAACGGATGCGGCAGGGAACTGAAATAGAGCGACGGGATCCCGGCATTCGCATACGGCACGTGATCGCTTCGGAAGTACCAGCCCTCGGGATGGGCCGGCCGGTCCCACGACGAATCGATGACGAACCCGGACACCATCGTGTTGGCCCGGAGCCCAAGCGCCACCAAATCAGGCGAATTGAGGTGCGGCGGTTGGACCCCGAGGAGTGCCGCGGTATCCGGATGGTTCGATCCGATCATGTCGGCGTTGAGGACCGCGACGATCGAATCCTTCGGCACCAGCGGGTGGAGCGCGTGGTAGCGCGATCCGATCAGGCCCTTCTCCTCCGCACCGTGCCACACGAACAGCGCCGACCGTTTGGCGGGCTGCCTCACGAACGCCCGCCCGATCGCCAGGATCCCGACGCTCACGCTCCCGTTGTCATCGGCCCCATTCCAGATCGAGTCGCCGGCCACCGGCGCCTTCACGCCGTCATGATCCTGGTGCGCGCTGAACAGGATGTACTGGCCCCGGAGCGCGGGGTCGGTCCCCGGCACTTTGGCCACCACGTTGACCGACGGAAACATGAACCGGTCGAACATCAGTGACGCCGAGAGCCGCTGGTCCGGCCCGGTCGCGGGCCGGGCCGCCTGCTTGAGCCAGATGATCGGCGGGCTCGATACTGGACCGATCACGGTCTCGCCCGGTTGGAGCCCGTAGCTCCCGTTCCGATACCAATTCGACAAGAGTTGCCACGCTGAGTCGGCCACGGCGTCCGAGACGAGAATGATGGCGGCCGGCCGGGACGGGGCGAGCGCCGCCGCCACTTCGCCGGCAACCGCCCAGACGTAGCGGGCGCTCCGGACCGAGATCCCTTCGGGCAGGACGGTCCGGGGCTTGGCGATTTGGACGACCACGGCCTTGCCGGTCAGATCGGCGGTGACGAGTGACCCGACCGCGCCCCCGTCAACCAGCGGCGCGTCGATCACGGCGGCACCGGTCGACATCACCACGGCCTCGGTGTTGAGGGCAATCGCTCGGCCACCAACCCTGATCGTGCTGGCCGGCGACACTCGGACCCGGGCCATCGGCCAGAATTGGAAATAGGTGCCGTCGTCACCCGCCGGCGCGAGGCCGGCCTGCCGGGCCCGCTCGGCAATCCAGGCGGAAGCCCGGAGTTCAGCGAGGGTGCCGGCCTCCCGGCCGAGGAACCCGTCGCCAGCCAAGGTGTAGAGGTCGGCCTTGAGCTCGTCTTCGCGGATCGCGGCGAGTCCGGGAGGTAGCGCGGCGTCGGGCGCCGGGCCCGCAACAGGCCGCCCGCTGCTGCACGCGAGAAGACCGAGGCACAGCACGGACAGGGCGCGGGGACGCATGGGTCGGCTCCGGGTTGGGACGAGGATCGACGCCAACATAGCGTGTCGGGGCGCGGTCCGGAAATAGACCAGGGCGCCCGGAACCGATATCGAACCCATATATTGGAGACTGGACCCCAGGACGGCTTTGATGCGTATTGCAAGACAGCCCAAGGTTCGACCGGAACACTCGACGCCGACCGTCGGCGGGCGGGAGTCGTCCCAGTCCCCGGATGGGCAGCCGGCCATCTTGCGCCTTCAGGTAACCGTGGGCAACCGGTCGGTCCAGCGGTTGCTTGGCGAGCCATCCACGGTCCCAGGTCCCGTTGACGCCGCCATTCGCGGCCGGGGACCGGGCGAGCCGTTACCCGACGGCTTCGGCACTCTCCTTTCCGGCGTCTACGGCTCGAACCTCGCCGCGGTCCGCGTCCACACCGATACCCGTTCCGCCGAAGCCGCTGACGCCGCCGGCGCCGAGGCGTTCGCCTATGGCACCGACCTCTATTTCGGCCGGGGCCGCTATGACCCCACCACGCCCCACGGACGCACGGTACTCTCGCACGAGGTGGCGCACGCGGTCCAGCAGGGTGGGCCGGCCCGAGAACCGGCCCGCGAGACCGGCCGCGAGGGCGATGCGGCCGAGCGGGAAGCCGCCCATGCGGCGTCCCACGCCCAGCGAGGCGAGCCGGTGGCGCTCGGGTCCGCTCCCGCGAGGGTCCAATACTTCGCGCAGGGCGACGGGAGCGAGGAACGGGGCGGTCACGCTTTCATGACGGAGGCGGTGCTCGGGGGGATGGGGCTGAGCGCCCGTGAATCGCGGGCCGGCCGGATGGGGAACTGGGAGCGGGACTTGTCGCAGGTGCTGACCCCCGCCACGGTGCCGCTGGTCTCGGGCATCATGCCGATGCTGAACATCATGGCGATCAAGGAGTTCGGGCGCGGCATCAACCTGGCTTCATTCGGGACCTACGACCCGGTCGAGCACATCGATAATCCCACCGGGCTCCGCGGCACCGACGTGATCGGCCAGGGGCAGATGCGGGCCGACGGGGTGAATCCCGACCGGCCGGGCCCGGGCGGATCGATCGCCCCGGCGGGTGGCGACAGCGAGGCGTACGCCGACATCGACACCCGATACAAGAAGACCGGCCAGCCCCAACAGGGCGCGCTGATGAATCCGAAAGACGCGGCCGCCTATCAGGTGGACGAGTCCGGCATTCCGCGGTACATCGGGGCCAGCAAGACTTGGCTTCTCGGCACCCTCAAGACCGCGGCCCGACTCGGGCGGCAACGCACCGCGACCGGCGACGCGCAACTCAGAGGCCCCCGGATGTTCGCGAGCGGGGTCCACACGCTGCAGGACTACTTCGCGCACTCGAACTTCTGCGAGATCGCGATCAACATGCTGGTTCGCGAGGGGTCGCTCAAAGTAATGAATCCCGCCGGCGTGCTCGAAGCCGTGGCGCGTGACCGGGTCCTCAACACCCAAGTCCAGGCCAATGGGCCCGACGGCAATCCGGTCCCAGGGAATCTGGGGTACGCCGGACGTGAGGTTCTCACCACCGGTTCGTTCAACCTCACCGATACGGCTGCCAGCGTGCTCGAGGAAGTCTCCGATACCTGGAAGACGCTCAACCCGTTCAAGGAGAAGACCAAAGGGCCGAGCAAATTGACCGAAGCGTGCCTCGATTATCTCGACATGACGCCGGGTAACCCCACCAAATTCTCCCAGGTTGGGAAGACTGCGGCCGCCGCCATCCGCCGGGTCACCCGAACGCTCAGTCTGGCGCCCGATGTGATCCTGGCGCCCTTGAACACGCTGGCCGACAATCTCGAGCACCGGGAGCATACCGCCCGCGATGCTTACCGGTGGATCAGTGACCATGGCCCGCTCGACATCTTGAAGCGGCAGGCCAAAGCGATCCCGCTCGTCGGTCCGGCCATCGCGGGCGGGATCGAGGGCGTGCAGGAGGGGATTCGGGCGGCGCAGGAGGCCGCGCTCGGCGCGGCCTGGAATTGGGTGATCGACGAGGGTGTGAAACGGATCAACCAGGTGATCGAAAAGATCAAGGCGCAAACCAACGTCCAGAACAAGAAGGCCCCGCTCGCCGGCCCGGCTCGGCTGCTCCAGCCATCGACTTGGGCGAACCCGGCCACCAATTGGCTCGCCAAGAAGTTCGGCAACGTCTCCGACATGTACGACCCCGCCACTGGGCCGCGGAATGGGATCGCGCCCCAAGCCTACACGCCGCCGAGCCACACCCAGGTGGCCAAGGACCACGGGGAACTGCACAACCCGGTGCCCGACGGCCAGAAAGACGAGGGCCACGGCGGCGACGAGCACGGGCACTCCCACATCAGCTCCTGGCTCAGCCCGCTGGCCCAGCAGATCGCCGCCCAGGCGACCGAGGCTGCCGGTAAGGCCGTCTCGATGGTCTGGGACCGAGTCGATGCCGGGGAAACGGTCGCGGCCGATGACCCGGGTCTCACCGAGATCGACATCCAAGTCAACCAGTTCTTCCGGCATCCGGCCGACATCCGCCCGATCTGGGAGTCGCTCTTCATTGCCCGGCTGCAGAGCCGAGCCCTGGGGCCCGAATTGCTCGAGCATTTGCGCGACGCCCGCGCCAGTGTCCCAGACTCGTTGCCGGCGGCGCCGCGATGACGCGGGGCCGCCGCTACCTGTTGCTCGCCCTCACCCTTCCGGCCGCAGGGTGCGGCCGGCAGGGTCCAGTGCCGCCGGGATCTTCCTCCGTAACGAACGAGGTACCACCGATGGACGACCTCGATATGGCCGTCATGGCCACGCTTCTCGGCGCGCCGATGAAGCCGGCGGGCCGGGGCCTCACCCCCTGGGATAACGCGGCCCGCCTGATCCGGGAGTTCGCGGCGGCCGGCACGTTCACCCCGCCGCCAGCGACGGGGACCGCGACCTGGTTCGGGGAGAGCTTCACGGTCCACCCGGACGGGGGTGACGGATCGTCGTTCGTGATCCTCCGACTTCGGGCGGGATCGAACGGGAACGGCGTGGAGGGCAATCTCGAGACGCTCAAGCCGGAGAACTTCGATGAATCGGCGGATGCCATGGACTTGGCTCGGGCGCTCCGGGCCGGCACGGCGCCGGTCGGGGAGAATCGGGTCATCGAGTTCCTCCGCTCGGCCAAGGCTCGAGCGGCGTTCGTGGCCCTTGCGCCGACGACGGGCACCTCGATGGTGCTGCCCGGCGACCCCGCCGTCTTCCTCCGGGCCGCGGGTGAGCGGGTGCTCGCGATCGAGCGGGGGCCTTCGGGGTCGTCGAACCGCCGGACTCCCCTCGAGGGCGCGGGTCGCTACGCGGAGTTGTGGCGGATCCCATGAGGGCCCGGCCGAGCCCCGGATCGCGTGAGCGCGAGACGATCGCCCGGCGGAGAGCGTCGGCGGCCCCCGAGTCCGCGGGCCACATCGCGTTGCAGCTTCAGCGAACCATCGGCAACGCCGCGGTGACCCGCGTGTTGCAACGGGCTGCCGGGGTTCAGAGGCAGCCGACGCCGGGCACCGCAGCCAAGTCCAAGAAGTACGCCGCCGGCGCTCCAGCCAGCTTCGCCGCCGCCAACGAGCGCCACAAGGCCAATCTCAGCTTGCTGAACAACATGCTGAACACGGGGAAGTCCGAGAAAGACTCCAAGTGGGGTAAGTCGTGGCCGAACGCCTGCCAGTGGCTTCTTGCCGGCAAGACCACGTTGCACGCGTTGACCGAGACCCACGATTCGTTGGCGCGGGCAACCACCCTGGGCGACGCCTCCCTCCGCGCTTTCTTCGGGATCAGCGCCGTGGTCCCGACGGTGTCGACCTACGACGAAAATGACCAGACCAAGGCGGCCAACGTTGATCTGGTCAACCCGACGTGGCTCGGCTTCCGGCAGGCCGGTTCCCCGAGTAAGGTCGTGATCATCGATCCGGTCACCAAGAGCCGGTCACTGGTCCAGGAAACCATCGTGCACGAGGTCCAGCACGACGCCGACCACCACGGCGGTGCCGACTTCGAACGATACCAGACCGAGTTCGACGCCTACTGGATCGACAAGACCTTTGGCGACGTGTCGTCGAGGCATGGGAGCGCCGACGACACCATGGCGGCCGCCGACGGCACGGTGATGAGCGGATTCGACAACGCCCGCCAGCAGCGGATCTTCATCCACCTGTACGACAGCACCTCGTATCCGTACGTCGCCACCGGCTGGGGCGTCGCGGCCTTCAAGGCCAAAGTGCTCGCGCTCCGGTTCCCGACCGGCACCAACCTCGTCAACTCGGTCCGGATCGACGACCTGTACCTCGAGCTGACCAAGGCGCCACCCGACGTTGCCGGGGCGAAGAAGAAGCTCAAGCTCCTGACCGGCCACGACCAGGCCGCGATCGCCAGCCCGGCGATGATCGGGGCTTGGCGGACGTTGATTGCGACGCTCTCCGATCCCGCCGACCGGACCTACTTCACGACCCGGTTGGGCCTGTGAAGGCGGTGACCGGTCTGCTCGTGCTGGCCGCCTGCACCCGGGCGCCCGACGCTCCCCCCACGCTGAAGGATTTGCCCGTGGACACTCAGGAAACCCAGGTCACCCTCAGATCGCGGTCCGCTCCGACCGCGAAGGTCGGCGCGTTGACCCTCACCTTGATCGACCTCATCGAGGTCGCCGAGCCACGTGGTGGCAAGGTGAGGCGGTTCCATCGCGCCAAGCTGCACCTCGAGGCCGGGGCCGACTCGCGCGACATCTTCCTCACGACCGAGACCACCGCGATGGGATACACCCTGCGGTTGCACTCGGCGGGAGACGGCCAGAGCGATCCGCACGCGCCGCGCGAGGGGATCGCGGTGATCGCGATCCGGCCGGGGCCGGCTCGCTGACACCGGTCACACTCGGAGGTAGATCCCCGCCGATCGAGGCCGTACCCGACCAACCAACAGATCGCCGTCCAGGACAACGCGAACAGCAGCGAACCAACCGGTCCCCCGGCGGTACCGGTCGACAGCACCACGGCCTCGGTGTTGAGGGCAGCCGCCCGGCCACCAACCCTGATCGTGCTGGCCGGCGACACCCGGACCGGGCCGCCCACCGCTGCAGGCGATGAGTCCAAGGCAGAGGAACGACAGGGAACGATTCGACATGACTCGGCTCCGGGTTGGTGTCAGTACGCTGCTTTTTTGTCCACCACCGACAACAACGGCTCGCCAATCACGAACCGGCGGAGATTCTCCCGGAACAGCAGCCAGGTCCGCTCCCGTTCCGAGTCCGACGTCGATCCGACGTGTGGCGTGATGATGACGTTCGGCACCAACCAGAGCCGGTGCTCCGCCGGCAGCGGCTCCGGGCGGGTCACGTCGAGTCCGGCCCCGGCCAGCCGCTTTTGTTCGAGCGCTTGGGTCAGCGCTTCAGTGTCGACCGTACCGCCGCGCCCGATATTGATGAAGTAGGCGGTCGGCTTCATAGCCCGGAACAGTGCGGCGTCGAACACGTTCTGGGTGGCGGGCGTCAACGGGAGACAATTCACCACCACGTCGGCCTCAACGGCCAGTGTGGCCAACTCGGCCGAGGAGCCGACGTAGTCGACGATATCGGTAGGCGGCGTCTTGTTGTTCCGGGTGGCGATGACCCGCATGCCCATCGCGTAGCCGAGCGCGGCCACCTCGGTGCCGATCCCGCCAAGCCCCGCCACCAACAGGGTCTTCCCCCGGAGTTCCGGCATCTCTGCCGGCGGAAACACGGTGGCGTTGTCGCTCCAGTTCCGCGCCGCCATCAGCGGCACCGCCATGTGGAGGCGCCGGGTCAGGCCGAGGAGCAATCCAAAGACGTGCTCGACCAACGGCGGAGCGTAGATCCGGGCGGCATTGGTCAGGACGATCGGGCTCTCGACCATGCCGGGCACGGCGAGAAGTCCTTCGACCCCCGCCGATTGACTCTGGATCCACCGGAGGGCGTTGCCTTCCTTCAAGATGGCCGGGTTGAACCAGGCCAGGGAGGCATCCGCGCCAACCACCATGGTGGCCGCCTCAGCCGGAGTTTTCGGGACTCTGAGGTCTACCCCAGGGGCTACGTAGGCGAGTTCAGCCAACCGGCCGGGCTTATCGGGCCAAAGATCCTGGATCACAACGGCCTTCGGCCGAGTCCAGCCCCGGGTCTTGGCGGTCGGGGAGGGGCCGGGCCGGAGCTCGAGTTCATCAATCATCGGCGGCGGCACCAGGCCCACCATCTCGCGAAAGACCTGTTTCGCGAGCGCGGGGTTCGGGGTGCCGCTCGCGATCTGGTCGCTGGTCATTCGCTGGTCCACGCCGCGTCGGACGGCGGCCCGCGTCGCGACGAGTGCCGCCAGGGTGCGATCGATTAGCTCGGGCCCGCCGACCGCGCCGCGTCCGGGCACCACCACTTTGGGATCGAGCCGCCGGAGCCGTTCGAGGACCCGGATCCACGCCTCGGTTCGGGCGGAATCGAGCACCGCACCGTCACCGACCAGGTCTCCCGCAAACAGAACCCGGGCGTCCGGAAGGTAGACCACCCCGTTGCCGGCGCTCACCGCCCGTTCGAGTTCCCGGACCTCGACGCGGCGGATGCCGAGAGTCATGGTGCCCTTGAAGCCGAGGCCGCCGTCACCGGCCCCGCGCGACTGCGGGATGAGTTCGGCCACGCCCCCGGCCGGCCGGCCGCTACCGTTAGGCGCGAACAGCGCGCGGATCGGCTTCCCGGCCAGGCGTTTGACGGCCGCGACCTGGGGTCCCGACGGCCCGGCGACGATGGCCAAGACGTCGGACCCGAGATCGACCCATCCCACGGCCGGTCCGCCGCGGTCGGGCAGCAGGAACACGCCGTCGGCGATCCGCCTGGCCTGCGTGGAGCCGAGTGCGGGCATCAAAAGGCACACCACCATCACGGCCTTGACGGCACGGCCTAGAAGACCGACGGATCTCGGGGACACGATAGTCATGGTTTTTCTGGGCAGAGGGAGCGGGGCCCGAACGAGGGGCCAAAGTTATCTGATTCCCGGCGTCGTTGCTGCCATCCTCAACGAGACCGTGAAGGCGCGATGCCGGCGGTCACGAACATCGCGGTCACGCCGCGTCCATCAGCCGGACCCCGTAACCCTCCCCCGGCCCCGAGTGCACCCGGGACGCTGCGTGAGTGGCAGGTGGCCGATCCCGTTCGGGCCGACTCCTTACCTATCCGGGTCCTCCCCACGCTGACGGGCTGGCGCCCGGTGGCGGTCGAGGAGGTGGACTGGTGAACCTGAACCGGTCGTTGGGCCCGCTGTCGGGCCGCTGGACCGCCATCGCCCGAACCACCCTGCGTGCGGCGGCCGCCGTGACGGTGCCGCTCGACCTCGGCTTCAGCGACGAGGTCGTCGTTTTCCTCAACGGGCACCCAGTCTACGAAGGCAGGAACGGTTGGGAGAGCAGATACCCCGGATATTTGGGTTTTGTCCAGCGAGGGTATGAGGCGATCTACCTAACGCTGACGCCCGGAAGGAACGAGTTGGTGCTCGCCGTCACCGACGACATGCGGTTCGGCTGGGGTTTCTCGGCCCGGATCGCACCTGACGCCCCATTCGACGTCATGCGGTGAGGGCGACGGCTTGGGCCGGCGATCCGCGTCACCTTGACGCCGGTCGCCGGCCGCCGTCTATTCCACGCGATGCGCCCGCTTCGCGGAGGCGTAC
>JANNQX010000142.1:0-10202 GCA_031400975.1 Gemmatimonadota bacterium | reverse complement strand
AGGGTGACCCCGGCCGCGGCGGCCATCAACAGAGCGGTGGTGATCCGGGCCACCGCGACGTAGTGCCGTTCGGTCCGGCCCGGTTTGAGAAACCGGCGGTAGAAATCGTTGACGAGGTACGAGGTGCCCCAATTGAGTTGGGTCGACATGGTCGAGACGTAGGCCGCCAACATCCCGGCGACCATGAGCCCCATGAAGCCGGCCGGGAGGAACTTGAGCATGGCCGGGTAGGCCATATCGTGGCCAATGAGCTTGGGATCGACGTAGGGAAACGTTCGCGCGATGTCGTCCAGGGTCGGAAACACCAAGAGTGACGCGAGAGCCACGATGATCCACGGCCACGACCGCACCGCATAGTGCGCCACATTGAAAAAGAGGGTACCGGTCAGCGCGTCGCGTTCGCTTTTGGCGGCGAGAATCCGTTGGGCGATGTAGCTGCCCCCGCCGGGTTCCGATCCTGGATACCACACCGACCACCACTGAACGGTCAGCGGAACGACCAGGACCGATAGCGTCATGCCCCAGTCTCCAAAATCGGGGAGGAACGCGATGGTGGCCGGATCCAACTTGGAGAAGAGACCGGCCAGGCCGCCGACTTCGGGCTGTTGGAGCGCAAAATAGGCCGCCGCAATGGCGCCGGTCATGGCGATCCCAAACTGGATGAGATCGGTGACCATCACACCCCAGAGGCCGGACGTCGCGGCAAAGGCCACGTTCAGTACTGCGCAGATCACCAGGGTCTGCCCCATCGGCCAACCGAGCATCACGTTGGCAATCTTGACGGCGGCTAGGTTCACCGACGCCATGATGACGCAATTGAAAAAAAGGCCGAGATACACGGCCCGGAAGCCCCGGACCATGGTGGCGGCCTGGCCGGCGTAGCGGATCTCGTAGAACTCGAGGTCGGTCAGCATTCCGGACCGGCGCCAGAGCCGGGCGTAGAAGAAGACCGTCATCATCCCCGTCAGGAGGAAGGACCACCAAGCCCAGTTGTTGGCCACCCCTTTTTCCCGGACCAGATTCGTGACCAAGTTGGGCGTGTCGGTACTGAAGGTGGTGGCGACCATGGATACCCCGATCAGCCACCAGGGGGCCGCCCGTCCCGATGTGAAGAACTCGGACGTACTCGTCCCGGCTCGGCGGGCCAAGAAGACGGCCGGAAGAAACGAGACGACGATCGACAACAGGACGATGACCCAGTCGAGGGTGATCAGTTGCATTGGGGCCTTTGGGCAGGGTGCGAATCAGAAGCTAGATAGCTGACTACATTTGAGCCATGGGCTCTGACCAGGTCTTCGTTGCCACCCTCGATTCCGGCGTGGGGCCTCTGACGGCCGGGGTCACTGATTCGGGCGTCGCACTCCTCGAATTCAGTGATCCCGGCCGGCTCGACCGACAGCTCGCGACGCTGGAGCGGCACTTCGGCCCGACCCGCTCGGCACCCCACCCCCTCCACGATCAGCTCGCCACCGAGTTGGTCGAGTATTTCGCGGGCAGCCGGCGCGACTTTAGCCTTCCGCTCCTGATCCGGGGAACCCCATTCCAAGAAGAGGTCTGGCAGGCGCTGCTCAAGATCCCCTATGGAACTACCTGCGCCTATTCCGAGATTGCCGAACGGCTGGGCCGCGCCGGCGGCCAGCGCGCCGTGGGTTTGGCCAACGGGCAGAATCGGATTGCCATCGTGATCCCCTGCCACCGGGTGATTGAGCGGGCGGGGGGGCTCCGGGGGTACGGCGGCGGTCTCGATCGGAAACGATTCCTACTCGATCTCGAACGCCGGGGAACGGACCCGCTGGCCGGGACGCCGTTGGGCGCCGAGCTGGAGCGTTAGGCAGGCCGACCGATGACCGTCCACGTCTTGCTCAACCCCGCCGGCGGGGACGGCCGGGCCCGGCGGCGCTGGCACGCCCTCGAACCGGCGGCGCGGGCCTTGTTTCCCGAACTCGAAATCCACGAGAGCGCCACCCGGGGTGACCTCCGGCGGATTGCCGGCGAGCTCAGCCAACGGGCCGATTTGGTACTCGCGGCCGGCGGGGACGGCACCTCGCACGAGGTCATCAACGGCCTCCTGCACGGCGGCCCCGCGGCCGCCACCATGGGGTGGGTTCCGATCGGGTCCGGCAACGACCTGGCCCGACATATGGGGCTGCTTCGGCCAAGGGTGAACTGTATTGAGGCGTACCGGAGCTACCGGTCCGAAGCGATCGATGTAGGCAGGGTTGGGTTTTTCGACCAGACCGGCCGCCCCCAGCACCTCTGGTTTGGCAATTCGTTTTCACTCGGCGTCAGCGCCGATGTGCTGGCGATCGTGGCCCGGACCGGGAAGCGGTTCGGGGGGCGGGCCAGCTATTTCCTAGGGGCCCTTCGAGCCATCATCCGCCACCGCCCGATCCGGGCCCGCCTAACGATCGACGGTTCCGCCGTCGACCCGGGGCCCTGCCGCTTGATCTCAATCTCGAATGGTCCGACCTTCGGGGCCGGGATGCGGATCGCGCCAGCGGCCCGGGTCGATGACGGCCGCCTGGATCTGCTCTGGCTCGGCGGGGTGTCTCGATTGGCAACGGCGGGGGTGTTGCCCCAGATCTATTGGGGCGGGCATCTCACCCACCGGGGCGTGACGACCAGACCGGTTCGCCAAGTCGAGATTGAGACCGACGGTCCGCTCGATTTCGAGACCGACGGGGAGCTCAACCACGGCTACCCGCCGTTTCGGGTCGCCGTCGAGCCAGGCGGGCTTCGAGCCGCTAGATTCGGGGCGCCATGACGCCCAAGAACGCCTCATTCTCGACCCTCACCGCGGTCCTGTTCCTGGCCGGTAAGTCCTTATCAGCCCAAGAATTGCGAGTCAGAGTCGCAATGCCGGGCGGCTCCGCCATCGTGGTGGGAGCGCTCGTCTCCCTTGAACGGCCGGACGGGACGATTGCCGCCCGAGGGGTCACCGGCGATTTCGGCCGGGTCCGGCTGATGGCACCGGAGGGGTCCTATTTGCTTCGGGTCGGGCGGCCCGGTTTCGCCGACACCACCGCGACCGTCGCGGTCCGGCCGGCCCTCGACAGCCTAACGATCGCCCACGCCGGGTGGCGGGCCACCTTCCCAACCCGGCTCGTGCCGGTGGCGGCCGGCTGCGCCGCGCCGGGCCTGAATGACGCCGTCGCACCGTTGTGGCACCAGGCCGCGGTGATGTTGGCGACCGTGGCCGCCACGGAAGACCAAAGCGCTACCACGCTGAGCTTGGCCGCGTTCGAGCGGGTGATTTCCACCTCCCTCAAGGCCGAGTCGGAGGAGCTCAATACCCAGCTCGCACCCCGCAACCGACCCGACCCCGCCAGCTCGCCTGGAGCGATCGCGACCGACGGGTACTTCGACCAAGCCGCGATTCGGTGGGCCGCGCCTGACGTGGCGGTGTTCTTGTCGCCCGAGTTCCGCGCCACCCACTGTTTCGGCGTGGTGGGCGGATTCGACAACCGGTCCGGTTTCGTCGGACTCCGTTTCGAGCCCGCGGTCGTCGACCGGATCGACGTGGCCGGGACCATGTGGCTTGATCCGTTGTCGAGGGAACTGAAAGTCATCGACTACCGGTTTTCCGGTACACCGTCCGCTTGGCGGCCCGATCGTTTCGGGGGTTCGCTCGAGTTTCATCGATCAGAGATCGGATTTTGGGTCACCCGGTTTTGGTATCAACGCACCCCGGTCATCGACGTGGCCCGAAATCGATTGAAGCAATACCGAGAAGTCGGCGCAGAGATCGTCGGAATTGCCGCGACGGTCGACACCACGGACAGGGTGGCCACGGCCCTGGCCATCGCCCAGCAGGAGCTCGCCATCCGGTCACGGGTGGCCGGCATTGCCGGCCAGGTCGTCGATACCCTGGGTTACCCGGTGCCCGATGTCGAAGTCCTCTTGATGGGAACCGAATATCAAACTACGACCGACCGCGACGGAAAATTCGCGATGAACGGACTGCCCTTGGGGCTTCAAATTGCCCGGGCGCGGAAAGTGGGATACAAGGTTCAGTATTTCACGATCCGGCTCGCCGGGGGCCAACAGTGGGAGGGCAAGATTGGGATTCGCCGGTTGCCCCAGTTCCTCGGCGAAATCGTGGTGGTCGGGAAGTATGGGAAACCACCGCAGTACGCCCGGACCTCGAAGTACGATGAGTTCTACCGGCGACGATCGAAACGGGTCGGCAAGTTTCTGACTCGAGAGGAGATCGACAAGTCCGCGGCCGGCCGGATTTCGGAACTGCTCCGGAGTATCCCGGGAGTCCGGGCCAGCTTTGTCGCTCCTGGGGAAGCCGAGGACGTGTCGTTCCTCAACTGCCAGGCGTTCAATATCAGTGTCTGGGTCGATGGTGCGAAAATGACCGGCAACGTCGGTGAAGTGCTGCCGCTGATCACGCCATCGGATATCGAGACGATCGAGGTGTACCAGCGGCAAACCTTGATTCCCCCGGAGTTCCGGGACAACAGCTGCGGCGCGATCGTCATGTGGACCCGTTAGGTCAGGCGGCCGGCTTCGCCTTGAACTGATCGAGCCGGTCGCGTACGATATCAGCGAGCCCCACTCTGGTAAACGGCTTCGGGAGCATCGGACCAAGTTGCGCCTCCTCGCCCGACCACTCGGTGTCCCGTCCGGAAAATCCCGACATGAAGACGATCGGGAGATCGGGCCGCCGGGCCCGAAAGGCTCGGGCCAGGTCGATCCCACCGAGGTTCGGCATCAAGACGTCAGTGAGTAGCAAATCGATCTCGGTCAGCCGATCCCCGAACTGCTCCAGTGCCACGCCGCCATCGACCGCTTCGAAGACCCGATAGCCGAGACGGCTCAACGCGCCGGCGGCGACCAGGCGAACCACCGGCTCGTCGTCCACCACAAGGACCGCTTCCGCCCCGCGCGGCGCCACCTCAGGCGGCCGCACTTCCCGCTCCTCCGCCCCGACACTGACCGGAATCCAAACCGCAAACCGGCTGCCCTTACCCAGTTCCGACTCGACCTCGATCGCGCCCCCGTGCTGGGTCACGATGCCATAGCTGACGGCGAGGCCAAGGCCGGTGCCCTGGCTGACGTCCTTGGTCGTGAAAAACGGCTCGAAAAGCCGGGCCTTTGATCGAGGCGCATCAGTCCCAAGGTCGTGCCGACCCAAACCCGGCCCCGCCGGTCTGCGGCGAGGCTGTTGATCCACTCGGAGGCCATCGCCCCGCTATCGGCGTGAGCCCTGATCTCGAACCGGAGCCCGTCGTAGCGGACCAGGCCTCGAGATCGCGATCGATGACGCGGTGGAAATAGGCTTCGAACCCCTTTCCCTGCCCAAAAAGGGGAGACGACCAACTCGGGCTCATCATCGCAAGCCAAGCAAGCACAATGATTTGCGGCCCGGAGCCTGGTCGTGGCAACGAAGGTGTCTCCTAAATCAAACCGATGCTGTGCCGGGGCCGAACGCCCCTACCGACCGGGTGAGAATAGCCTGAAAGGTCAACTTCCGGACCCGATGGCGGCCTCGGCCAGTTGCAGCCCCGTGTCCACGGGGCGATCTTGGCGGGCGATGAGCCAACCCTATGTCCTGGCTGAAACGACCTGGACGACCGTCCAGTCAACTCGGTACGATATCGCCGTGCTGCCGTGGGGCGCTACCGAGGCCCACAACCGGCATCTACCCTACGGCACCGATACGATCCAGTGCCAGGCCATCGCGACGGCGGCGGCTGGTCTGGCCTGGGCCGCAGGTGCCCGCGTCTTGGTTCTACCGGCCGTTCCGTTCGGGGTTCAGACCGGGCAACGGGACATCCCGTTCTGCCTGAATCTCAACCCGAGCACGCAGACCGAGATCCTCAGGGACCTGTTCCCGAGTCTCGACCAACACGGGGTCCGGAAGCTGGTGATCCTGAACGGACACGGCGGCAACGACTTTCGCCAGATCATTCGGGAGCTTTCGGCCGTTACCGCCATGCTGCTGTGCCAGGTCAATTGGTATGCGATGATCGACCCGGGCCCTTATTTTGCGGAGCCAGGCGACCACGCGGGCGAGCTCGAGACCAGCGTGATGCTCCACCTCGCGGCGCCGCTAGTTCTGCCGCTTGCCGCCGCCGGCCCGGGAACCGCTCGCGCGTTCGCGGTGGAAGGGTTTCGGCAGGGCTGGGCTTGGACGCCCAGGCAATGGACCGCGGTCACCGATGATACCGGGGTCGGCAACCCGGCGGCGGCGACCGCGGCCAAAGGGTCTCGATACATCGAGGCGGTCACCCAACGACTCGCCGGGTTCTTGGTTGAACTCGGCGGGACCGAATTAGACGCCATGTACACTTCACACGCCAAGGGATGACTGATGTCCGTCTACGACTACTCCGCCACGGCGATCGATGGGAAGGAACGTTCCCTCGCGGACTTCAAGGGCCAGGTCTTGTTGATCGTTAACGTGGCGAGCAAGTGCGGGTTCACCCCCCAATACAAGGGTCTCGAAGCGTTGTATCGGCGGTACCGGAATCAGAAGTTCTCCATCTTGGGCTTTCCCTGCGATCAGTTCGCCAATCAAGAGCCGGGCAGCGACGAGGAGATCATGCAGTACTGCGGGATCAAGTACGACGTGACCTTCCCGATGTTCGCCAAGGTGGAGGTCAACGGCGACGGCGCCCACCCGCTCTACCAGTACCTCAAGTCCGCCCAGAAGGGGATCCTCGGCACTGAATCGATCAAGTGGAACTTTACCAAGTTCCTGGTCGATGCGGACGGAACCGTACTGGAACGTTACGCTCCCAAACAGACTCCCGAAGAGATCGAGCCCGAGATCGTCCCGCTCCTCCGTTAGTCGCGGCCGACGCCGTGGGCGTCGGCAACCCGGTTGATATAGTTGAACCAGGACGCGATCAAAGTGATTTGAAGAATGCCCCGGTCATCGAACCCCACCGCCCGAAGCCGGTCGTGCTGGGCGGGGCTCACCCTGGTGGCGTCCTTGGTAATCTGCACCACGTAGTCGACCATTACCCGCTCGGCGTCCGTCAAGGGCGCGGTGGTGTAGTCCGCCGTCACGGCGGCGATCAATCCTTCGTCCAGCGTGACCCGACGCAGAAACTCTGCGTGAGAGTCAATTCAATACCGGCACCGATTGGTGACCGAGACCATGGTGGCGATGAGCTCGTGATGGCGCCGGCTCAACGGCAGCTCGGGGTCCATCAACGCGCCAAAGGTCGAAAAAGCGTGCTTCAACGCGCCGGGAATGAGGCTGTGGGACGCCACGATTCCGGAGGTGCCACCGCCGGCCGGATGGACGGGGCGGTTGTACTCGGCCGGATAGAGGCCCATTTGATCTTCGACGGCGCGTTTGAGGTCTGCGCTCGCTTCGGACATCGGAACGGAGGCAATCCACATACTCGGCACTCGGGTCTCGGCGCTCGGCGCTCGGGTTAGGGGGTGAGTTTTGGGGGTGGGGCGATGACGTGGCCGATGCCGAGTTGGGCGGCTCGGGCATTGATGGCGGCGAGGTCGCGGTCGATCAGGGCGCGGAGCTCGGCGAGGTAGGTGTCGAGTTCCTTGCGTTGGTCGGTGGAGACTTCCTTCATCCCTTGGGTTGGGGCGCCGTCACCTTCGATGGCCCACATGTAGACCGGCACCAGCCGCGAGTAGAGGCGGGAGCCGCCGCGGAAGGCGAGGATGTCGTAGGTCACTTCGGCATCCGGGTTGTGGATCTTGGCTTCGAGCGAATCGAATTTGATTGTCAGCGCCGCTGCCATCGTGATGAGTTCCATGGCCGCGGCGTTGTTGGTCATGGCGATGTTCCGCTCCTTGAGTTGGGCTCGGAGGTTCTGGAGTTGATTGACGCCGTCGGCCATTCGGTTGAGCGCATCGCGGAGTTCGTTGCCGAAGGCCAGCTGGGCCGCGCGGTCGGCGTCGCTGACCTTGACCCGAGGATCAGCGCGAAAAGTGATCGAGGCCGTTTCGGTGACGCCGTTGGCGGTGAGCCGGGCGGTGTACGTGCCGGGCCGGGCCTCGATGGGGATGGCCGGGTCGCCGGTGTCGATCTTGCCGCCTTTGATTCGCCGGGCGCCCCCCATCGAGAAGTCCCAGGTAACCTGATGGAGGCCGGCACTCGTTTCCAGTTCAGCCTTCGGCTCGGATTCGTACTCGCTGTGGTTGTCTTTGGGCTTCGGCACGCTACTCATTGAACGCACGACGATGCCCCGGCTATCCACGATATCGAGGGTCACCGGGAGTTTGGCCTCGTCTTTTTGATGATAGGTCAACACCACGCCCGTCGGCGGATTCTGGCCTGCTTGTCGGTCGCCGGTTCCGCCGCGCCGGCGCCAGGCCGTGCCGGGAATCGGCTGAAAAAGGTGGAGGGGTTTGGCGGCGATGGCATCGGTCCACCGCCGGACCGGCGTCAGATCGTCCAGAATCCAGATGCCGCGTCCGTGGGTGCCTAACACCAGGTCATCATTCTTGACGATCAGATCGGCGACTTGAACTGTCGGCAGGTTGAGCCGCAGGGGCCGCCAACTCGTTCCGTCGTCCCAAGAGACCATGACCCCCTTCTCGGTGCCAAGGTAGAGCAGCCCCCGTCTCGCCGGGTCCTCCCGGACCGCATGGAGAAAGACGTCCTTGGCAAGCGAGCCGTCGAGACGTTTCCACGTCGCGCCGTAGTCGGCGGTCTTGTAGAGATACGGCGCGTTGTCACCGAGCCGATACTTCTTGACGACGACGTACGCGGTCGCGGCATCGTGGGGCGAGGGCTCGATGATGCTGACCGTGCCCCATTCAGGAAATCCGGGCATTGCGGCCGTCACATTCCGCCATGTCTTGCCGCCGTCCCGAGTCACCTGCACCAGTCCATCGTCGCTGCCGGTCCAGATCAAGCCCTTTTCCTTGGGCGATTCCGCCACCGCGAAGATGGTGGAATAGAACTCGACGCCGGTGTTGTCGCCGGTGATCGGGCCGCCAGCCCACTGCTGCTTGGATTTGTCGTTCCGGGTCAGGTCACCGCTGATGGCGGTCCACGACTGACCCCCATCGGTGGTCTTGAAGAGCACCTGGGCGGCGTGATAGATCACGTTCGGATCGTGGGGCGACGGCGCGATCGGTGCGGTCCATTGAAACCGATACTTGAAATCGGCCGGACCATGGCCGCTCGGGTTTTCCGGATAGGCCGACACGTTGCGTGATTGGCCGGTTCGGTGGTCGTAGTACGTGATGATGCCGAGATACTCGCCGGCAAACACCACGTCGGGGTCGTCCGCTTTCGAGACGACATGGCCGGCCTCGCCACCACCGACATCATGCCACAGACTCGCGCCGATCCCGCCCCGCCTCAAGCTATTACTCGGCCCTTGGGCGGTGCCGAGATCCTGCTGGGCACAGGCCACGTGGTACGGGTCGCGGTTGTCGGCGGCGATGTGATAGCACTGGCCGATCGGCGGGCGCACGGCCATCCACGAGTCACCCCCGTTGACGCTAATGGCGGTGCCGCCGTCGTTCGCGACGATCATCCGTTTGGGATTGGTCGGATCGAACCAGAGATCGTGATTGTCGCCGTGCGGAATGCCGTCGACGATCGTGAGCGTTTTGCCGCCGTCGATGGTCTTGACCATCGGAACCTGGGGAAACCAAACCTCCTCGGGGTTTTTCGGATTGACCGTGAGGGTCGAGTAGTACCAGGCCCGTTGCCGGACCAGGCGCGATCCATTGATCAGGGTCCAGGAATCGCCCCCGTCGTCGGAACGGAACAACCCGCCGCTATCCGCTTCGATGAGCGCGTAGACCCGGCGGCCATCGGACGGCGCCACCGCGACGCCGACCTTGCCCCACACCCCTTTCGGCAGGCCGGACCCAGTCAGCTGCTTCCAGGTGTCGCCCCCATCGCGGGACTGATAGAGCCCGCTCCCCGGACCACCGCTGGTCAGATCCCAAGGATACCGCCGCATTTCCCAGAAGCCCGCATAGACGATGTTGGGGTTGGTCGGATCGATCGCCACGTCGGACGCGCCGGCCTTGTCGTCTTTCTTGAGCACCTGTTGCCAGGTCTTGCCCCCATCCTTGGTCCGGTAGACTCCCCGTTCGGGATTGGCCGCAAAGGCCCGGCCCAAGACCGCGGCAAAAGCCACCTCGGCGTTCCGCGGATCCACCGCCATGGTTCCGATCTGGCCCTCCTGGGTCCACACGTGGGTCCAGGTCTTCCCGGCATCCATCGACTTGTAGATTCCATCGCCCGGCGTGGT
>JANNQX010000141.1:0-2079 GCA_031400975.1 Gemmatimonadota bacterium | reverse complement strand
TCGCCGCAACCGTCCAGCAACTCTAGGTCTGAGTCAGCAATGATGACGACCGCTCGATGGAATCGGTCGCGAAGCCCGACCAGATCGGCCCGCAGGTCGGGGCCGAGTTCAAGTCGGGTCTCGCCACCGTTCGAGGCGGCTTGGGTAATCAGTACTGCGCGCATCAGCGACTCAGCCCGGAGGGTGCACCACCGCTAAATGCATCAACATCAACCAGTCCTGAACTTCCGATCGGGTCATGGCCTCCATCTCACCCATCACCGCCACGATTTCCGCCAGATCACTCGTCTCCTTGATCCTCGCCTCGAGATCCCGGAGCGCAATCGCCAGGTTCTCACTCCGCTTGGCCAGCCGCGAATACTCCCGGTGGTTTCGAAACCCCCCAACCGCGACGCCGATGGCTGGAAGCACGATCGCCCCAAACCCCAACAGGGTCCCGATGGTCGTTGGAGCGCCTTCGTGGCCGGAACCGGAGAAAAGCTCGAACAGCGCGATCGCCAAGGCCGCCGCCATGGCCCACCAACCGACCCGCTCGAGCCGATGACTCGTCCGTGCCTTGGTCAGGCGACCTTCGTCGTGATGGGTGTACTGCTCGGCAATCCAATAGTGCCGCACGAATTCCGCGACCTGGTAGAGCCTCTCGCCCCGCGGCGCGGCAACCGCCGGAACCTGATCGAGGATGGCGCCGAGCGCGAGCATCGGCCAGCCCGATCGCAGTTCCTGGCCCAAGAAAGGCGGCAACTGCACCTCGGCGGGCCGCATCCCAACTAGGGAGAGAAAGGCCGTCGATCGGAGCCGCTCCGCGAGGTACCGGGCCTCGACCCATTGTTCGAGTCTCCGGCTCCGATCCGCCCACCACACCACCAGGATGATCCCGCCGACCAGTCCGATCTCGATCAGGTGGGCGGCCACCGCGAACGCCGGCTCCAAGAGCCCGGTCGCGACGGCGGCGAGCACCAAAGGGAACATCGTCCACACCTGGAGCCCGGCTCGCTGATAGGCGCGCTGTTGTTGCTGGGCGAGCGTATCGGCCAAACTGTAGTAGCCGAGAATTCGCTCCTGAACCACGGCCCGGGCCACTGGGTTGACTGTATCGTCCGCCGCCGCAGCGAAGGCTTGGACGAGCTTCTTGTCACCAGCCGGCGGCTCCCCGCCGTTGGCCCGAATCAGCCGGTTGAACCGGTCAAGCCGTTCAATCGGCCTCGCGTTGAGCCCGCTTCCCGGGCCGGCGACCTCGACTGACTGCCCCAGCGGATCGACCACGACGACCGGTCGGTTCCGGCGAACCGCAAGCCGCCCCAGCGGATCATCAGCGACGTCGGAGACCTTACCCACCAAGATGACGATGTCGCTCGCGTTCACGATCTCCACCGGCAACCGCCGGTCGGAGCGGCTCGGACCGAGGTGCCCGCTGATCGCGTGGGCCCATGCCTCGCCGGAGGTGTCCTCGGTCATCCCGATGGTCACAAACTGAATCTCGGTGTCCTTGGCCGCACGGATCAGGGCGCGGGAGGATTCGTCGAACAAGTCCGCGACGATGCCGGGCAGTGCTTCGGCCAGTCTTCTTGCCACGACTTCGGGATCGGCGCCCCGCAGCTCTCCCCCGATCCCAACCCGGATCGGATAAGGCAGCGGCTCGACAACCGCCGGCTTGAGGAGATTATCCGGTGCCACCACGAGCCCCGGGGTATGGGCCACCGAGACGGCGGACCCCGGTCGACGGTTCTTGGCATAGACTTGAACCACTGGGCGCCCCGCCGCTCGGGCCGCCTCAACGACCGAGCCGGTGCCGCCCGGTTTTCCGCCCACCTGCCCATCCCACACCGCCAGCATGACCGTCGAGAGTTCGACGATTCGCCGGCCCGCCGATCCATAGCCGTCCGGTCGGGCGGCGCCCACGACTGTTGGCGGCGAAGCACACCGGGCCAGCAGCTCGTCGAACTCCGCCCGAGACCCGTCAGAACCAAAATCCTTCCGGTACTCCTCGATCGGCAGCGGGAGCACGGCAATCACCCTCGCATCCGGATAGGCCAGCACCCGGCGGGCAACCATTCGGTCGGCGCCCTCGGCGAGGGCGGT
>JANNQX010000140.1:0-3368 GCA_031400975.1 Gemmatimonadota bacterium | reverse complement strand
GGCGGGCCGGACGCTGCCCGGCGGCCACGTGCCGTACAGGAAGTCAACGGTGACCTCGCGATAAGCGTGAGGATTGCCTTCCCACGGAAACAAGTAGGGCTTAGTTATCAGCAGAACCCGCGCGTCGGCTAGGTGTTGAGCCCATCGAGTTGCGGCCTCTTCGACCAACGGTGCCCCTGCCCCTTCGATGACCAGAGTCGGTACCTCGACTCGGTTGAGTTCGGGCCGAAACACCCATTGTCCGAGACTCCGCTGAACGACTCGAGTGGTCCGGTGGCTCGTCACGATCCGATCGGCTGGGAAGTCACAAATTGATGACGCGAGCTGCTGGTAGGGCGTGCCGACGTCCGGCCGCAGCGGAGAGAAGAAGATCGGCCACTGCCGCCGGCAGTAGTCGACGGCTTGATCCACGGTGATCTCGGGGCGAAGGTCGGCCAACAGCTGGCGGTACTTGGCGGTGTCGGCCGGCACGGCGTTGAGCTCGTAGAACCAACTGTAGATCACCGGGAACGGGCTTAGGAGAAGCATCCGGGAGACATGGCCTGGATGCCGCGCGGCATAGAGTGCCGCCACAGCGGCGCCCCAGTGATGACCGATGACCATCGGGCGTTCGAGCTTGAAATGAGACCGCACGGCTTCGAGGTCGGCCAGATCGGCGTCCAGTGACAACTGGGTTGTGTCGGCAACCGCCGGAGAGTTCCCCCGCCCCCGTTGGTCGTAGTAGATCAACGTGCGACCCGGAACGAGGTGAGCGAGCGGTTCAATGAGATACCCTTGGTGAAGCGAGCCCCCGTGAAGCACGATGGCGGTGTCCGCCCCGGTGCCGACGACCCGAAAAAAGAGTGAGGGCTGGTCCGGCCGTTCGATCCGGCCATCGGAAGTAACGCCCGACCGCCAGTCGGGTTTTCCACAAGCCAAGGGGGCCAGTCCGCCAGCCACCAGCAGCAGGATCGACAGCGGTTTCGTCATTCGCCGAACTTGGCTCTGGTCCCAAAACGCGGCAATCGAACAGGAGGCCGTGTGACCGACCTGTTACGGCCAGCGTGACGATGGGGTGATCAACCCGTGCGATTGTGCTGGGTATGCATTTTGGAACCGGGGTGACACTTCTGATCGTGGCGGCCGCCGGCTGCGGTGGCGATGGATTGACCCCGCCCCCGCCACCTCCGCCTCCCCCCTCGGCGGAGTTAGGATGTCAGGGCTCCACTGACCTCGTTCTGGCTCCGGGACAATCCTCAATTGCTTCAGCCACCGAATCGGCCGGGTGCTTCCGGCTGACCGCTGGCAGTGGGGCGGCCGAGTATCTCGTGGTGGGTTACTCAGCGGCCGGCGATCGCGGCAGAACCGAACCGTATCGGTGGCGGGCCCGGACCCCCGGTGTCACGGCGGCGACGCCAGACCTCGCTCCAGCAGGTCGCCCGAGGGCAGTCGACTTCTACGATCGTCTCCACGACAACCTTCGCGCCCGCGAGTCCCAGTTGGCACGGCGGCCTCCTCGCCCCGATTCCCGTCGGGTATCAGCGGCGGCTGGGGTCCCACCGGAGCTCGGGAGCCGGCGCACCTTCAAGGTGTGCGGCAATGTGGCGTGCTCGGAACTCGCCACCGTCCCCACGACGGCGGCCTTTGTCGGCCAAAAGGTCGCGGTCTACGTCGACGACACCCTCCCGCCCGACGGGTTCTCGCCGGAAGACTTCGTTCGCCTCGGGACTCTGTTCGACCAACACATTTATCCGGTGGACACCGCCGCCTTTGGGCGCGAATCCGACGTCGATGGCAACGGATTGGTGTTTTTGGTGATGACCAAGCAGATCAATCGCCTGTGCTTTGACGCCGGAGGCATCGTGACCGGCTATTTCTTCGGCCGCGATCTCCTCGCGTCCGAGCCAAACTCAAACGGCGCCGAGGTTTTCTTCTCTTTGGTGCCGGACTTTCATGGTACATCCGGCTGCCGGGTTACCAAGGATTTTGTCGAGCGAGTCCTGCCTCCAACCTTCGGGCACGAACTGCAACACATGATCAGCTACAACCACCATGTCTTGGTCCGAGCCGGACCGTCGGAGGAAACCTGGTTAAACGAGGGCCTTTCACATTTCGCCGAGGAGCTGGCCGGGCGGTCGGTGCCGAACGGGTTCTGCGTTGCCAACGATTGTTTCTCGCAATTCACCTTGAACGATGTCTCCAATGCCTATCGGTACCTCCAGGCCCCGGACGACTGGTTCTTGGTGTATCCGATCGGCTCGACTGGGCGGCTCGCGGAACGGGGCGCCGCATGGCTGTTGACCCGGTGGTTGGTCGACCACTTTGGTGGCACCCCTGCGTTGACCCGGCGTCTCGTCGCCACCGGGCAGACCGGAGCCGCCAACGTTGCCGCCGCGACCGGGCGGCCTTTCGACGGATTGCTGGGCCAATGGCACTTGGCCAACTTCGTGGACGATCTCCCGAACTTTGTCGCGGCAGACCCACGGCTCCGATATCCCAGTTGGAACTGGCGGGTCACCTTCCCGGCCCTTCGGGCGCAGTCCCCTGCTCTCTATCCGCGGGCCTTTCCCCTGGCCCCCGACAGCACCAGCGGTCAATACGACTTCGCCGGCACCCTCCGTGGTGGCTCGGGGCGTTCGCTTCGCGTCCTGATTCCCGCGGGAGGGCGGCCGGTTGATTTCCGGCTCTCCGATTTGGCCGGCGGCAATCTGCCACCGGACGCGGCCGCCCGGGTGGCTGTGGTTCGGATTCGCTAGGGATGGAAATTGAGCAGCGGCAGCCAGCGAAGACCCTTGGGATTGTTGCCCGCCCGGTTCAGGAGGCCGAGCTGAAGGCCGTGAAGGGCCTTGGTCGAGTTGATCAGCCCGATCGCGATTCCCCGTTGCTCCCGCCGAAAATGATTGAATGGAGCCACCGAGAGGCCGAGTAACTGCTCGCCTTCGACTCGGTACCCGGCCACGGCAATACCCTCGACCACGTCTTTCGACGAGACGACGAGCCCCGCCACGGTCAGCCCGCCGATCCGCTCCGCCCCGGCCACAGTGATCCCGGCGAAGCTGAAGCCGAGGATCTGCTCTCGGCTCAAGATGGCCAGACCGGCGGCATTCACTCCTGCAATCCGGCCGCGCGAGGCGATTGTGACGCCGGCGAGATTGACGCCGCGGAACCCTTGGTCCCCGATCAGGCCCAAGCCACCTATGGTAAAGCCTTGGGTCGTCCCGCCGGTCACCACCGCCAGCGGCGCCACCGTGATCCCGGTCGCCCCGCCCTTGGCGTAGACCCCGAGCCCGCCCACGGTCAGACCCCGAGTCCGGCCAAGCGAGGCGGTACCCAGCCCACCGACGTTGAGGCCGAAGATCGAGCCTTCGGAGACGAGTCCGCCCCCACCG
>JANNQX010000139.1:0-10197 GCA_031400975.1 Gemmatimonadota bacterium | reverse complement strand
GTCATCCGACTGCTTGATCAATGGGGAGGGAATGTAACCCGAATAAACACCGAAGTCAAGGCTCGGCGCTCGGCACTCGGCACTCGGCGCTCGCGAACTACGGTTTTTTCTTGGTCCGGTATAGGGAGTCGAGGACGTAGCGGAACAATTCGACCGGTTGGGCGCCGACAATCAGGGCGCCGTCGATGTAGAACGTGGGGGTGCTTTGGGCTCCACTCTTGACCGCGCCGTCGGCGTCGGACTTGATCAACGCGACGGTTTGTTGTTTCTCGAGGCAAGAGGTCATCGCGGCTTTCGGCAGCTTGAGTGAATCGGCCAGCGAGAGTAGGAACGGGGCGGGGTTCTTGAGGGGGGCCCAGGTTTCCTGATGGAGAAACAGCAGGTCGTGGGCCGGCCAGAATTTGTCGAACTTGGCGGCGCACATCGCCAACGAAGCCGCCGGTACGGCGTTCGGATGAATCGAGGTCAGTGGGTAGTTTACGAAGATCCAGCGAACCTTCCCGGTCTTGATGAATTCTTTTTCGATGGCCGGGAACGCCTCGATCGCGTGGCGACGGCAGAACGGGCACTGAAAATCCGACATCTCGTAAACGGTAATCGGCGCGGTCGGGGATCCCTTGGCCCGCGCGGACATCTGGATCGCTTCCTGTCCGAAAGCCTGGGTAGCGAGCGAGGACAAGAGCAGGCCTGCCAGGAGGAGGTTCGAGCGCATTGTTAGTACCTCGGCCGTCGGCGGCCGGTTTGAGGACTCAAGAAAGCGGTATCGCCGGAGATCGCGACATTCCAGTACCACTCGCGATTCGGATCGGCTGGGTCGATCGACCGGGCTGTGGCCCACCATCGTCCATTGGTCAGGGTGATCGTGGTCCAACCGAGCGAATCCGTGGTGGATCTAACCGGGTTGGCGAAGACCCGCTCACCCATCGAACGGGTGATCAAAGAGTAATCGCGGTAGGTGCTGTCTTCCCACTGGCGGACTCCGGCGCGATAGGTGGTCATCGCCGGCCAAAACTGTTCCCGGGCGCGTTCGAGCGAGGCCCGGGCGATGTCGACCGCGCGTACCGCTCCGGCCACCGAATCAGCGGGGGCTCTCGCCGTTTTCAGTTGCTCGAGCCGAGCCTTGGCCTTCAGGAAGTCAACGTACGGGGTTCGAAACCTTTGGAACAGGCTGTCGAGTTCCCGAGTGTGGGGGCGAGGGTCGGCTTTGCTCTCCAACGCGGCCAAGATGCTGTCACGGTTGTAGGGAAGGAACGACACGACGAGGCCAGGAACGGGGCCTGCCACATCGTCCCAGTCCGGGATGCTGGCCTGAATGGTTGCGGTTCGAGGCCGGCAGGCGGCCACGAGAACCAAGACGACGACGAGCGAGCGGTGCACCAGCGAAAGCTAGTGGCTTGGTCAGTCGGTAACCACGTTGGGGAGGATGTACTTCAGCGGATCGACTGGGCGGCCATTGATGTGGACTTCGTAGTGAAGGTGCGGTCCGGTCGACAATCCGGTGTTCCCGACTAAGGCGATCCGCTGGCCCCGAGTTACCCTGGTGCCGACCGAGACCAAGACCCGAGAGGCGTGGGCGAACTTGGTGATGATTCCGTATCCATGGTCGATGGTAACCACATTGCCGTAGCCATTTTCCCAGCCGGCGGCCGTAACGGTGCCGTTGGCGGGAGCCTCGATTGGCGTTCCGGCCGGGGCGGTGATATCGACCCCTTCGTGCGGCCGAGCGACGTGGAGAATCGGATGGTCCCTCATGGCGGCGAAAGCACTGCTGAGCCAGCCTTGGGTCGGGACGATCGATGGGGTTGCCCCGAGTCGCGTGCTGTGGGCGGCCAGGCTGTCGGCGGCTTCGCGGAAGGAGCGGGTCAGCAGATTCGCGCGTCGAATCAGGGCGCCGAGGTCGACGCGGACATCGATGGCTCGCTCGACCAAGACGGTCGACCGCTCGTCGGTTGCCTTCGCGGGAAGCGGTCCGCCGATACCGGCGGCGTGGACCTGTGGATCGATCGGTTCGAGGTTGGCGAGGAGGCGGAGTTTGGAGTCGCGTTTTTCGAGCGACGCTACTGAATCAGAGAGGGCGCTGACCCGGCCCTGAATCAATCCGAGTTCATGGGCGAGTCGGGTGTTTTCTTCAGCGACCGCTTTGGCGCGAGCCATGTTGACCGTCTTCGCCACCGTGCCATAGCCGAGTAGAAGTGCCACCGTGATTGCGGCCACCGTCAGGGTGCCGACGAGCTTCATCGCGGTGTGTGACACCTC
Source organism: Gemmatimonadota bacterium (assembly GCA_031400975.1). Lineage (GTDB taxonomy): Bacteria > Gemmatimonadota > Gemmatimonadetes > Gemmatimonadales > GWC2-71-9 > SHZU01. The sequence goes on along the minus strand of JANNQX010000139.1, from coordinate 7,941 downwards.
GATGACCCGCGACGTGCTTGACCCTTGGGGGACAACAATGACGGTCCACCGGCTCTTCTTCATCGGTGCGATTTCGACCTCTGATTGACGATGTCCAGAACAGTACCGGCTCGGCTGGCTGCGACAATTATGGCCCTCGGCATCCGGGCTGTCAAGCGTTCGGAACTTCAACGCTAACTGATTGTTCGACAACGACTTAAAATGCGCCTTCTGGGAGGGCCGGTTTCGGAAAGAGGATCGCTGGGCGGGTAACGGTAAGGCCTTGTGTGACAGGGTTTTGGACAGTAGCCCAACGGATTGCACTGAGGGGCTCCGTTTGCCCAAGGCTGCTCCAAATGTCGGCTGCCTTGCCGGGGAGGAAGGGCAGGCACAGTCCGGCGACGCGGGCCAAGGTCCGGGCCAACGAGCTCAAGACCACGTCGAGTTCACCCTGCTTTTGGGCTTTGGCCAGGGCCCACGGTGCCGTCTGGCTGATGTAGAGGTCGGCTGCCGCGATGATCGCCCAGATGGCGTCGAGGCCACCCCTGAGGTCGAGTCTTTCCATGGCGGCTTGATAGGCGGGCAAAAATCTCTCGACGACCTCGCGATCGAGCGCGGTGGGTTCGCCCCTTGGCACGATTCCGCTCCGATACTTCTCGATCATCGCCAACGACCGGGCAACCAGGTTCCCGAGCCCATCGGCCAAGTCGGAGTTGTAGCGGGCGTCGTATCGTTCCCAGGTAAAGTCGCCGTCGGCTTCGAAACCCACTTCTCGCATCAAGAAATACCGAAGCGGATCGGCGCCGTAGCGATTGATGGCCTCGTCGAGAGTTACCGCGGTGCCGGCGGTCTTCGACATTTTGGCACCGAGCCACTGGACGTAGCCGTGAGCCCACACCTTCTTCGGCGTCGCAATGCCGGCGGCGAGGCACATGGCCGGCCAGAGCACGCAGTGGAAGCGGGTGATGCCTTTGCCGATGATGTGCAGGTCGGCCGGCCACAGGCGATGGTAATCTGGTTTGGGAAAGCCGGTTGCGGACAGGTAGTTGATGACGGCATCGAACCAAACGTAAACCGTATGGCCGGCGCTCCCAGGAAACGGGATGCCCCATGGCAGCTTGGACCGCGAGATCGAGATGTCTTGGAGGCCGCCTTCGAGCAGGCGGAGGATCTCGTTTCGACGAATCTCCGGCTCGACGATCAGCTCCCCGGATTCGATCATCGCGAGAATCCGGTCGCGGTAGGCCGATAGCCTGAAGAAGTGGTTGGTTTCCTGAGTCGGCACGAGCGTCAGCGTTGGGTGCTCGGCACACTTGTCGTCAACGATTTGGCTTTCGGTCTTGAAGTCCTCACAGCCGGTACAGTAGAGGCCCTGATAGTCCGCGAGGAAGACGTCATCCGGGTTCCGGCTCTGAATCCGGGTCAGGAGTTCGAGGACGGCGTCGGTGTGGCGAGCTTCAGTCGTGCGAATCCATTCGTCGTGGCTGCAGCCCAACCGGTTCCAGAATCGGGCGAACCGGTCGGCCATCTGATCGACCCATGCCTGAGAGGTGATCGCATGTTTTGCCGACATCTCAATGACGCTTTGGGAGTTTTCGTCCATTCCCATCAAGAAGTGAACGTCGTCGCCTTGGATGCGGCGGTACCGGGCGATGGCATCGGCGCCGATTTTTTCGAGGGCGTGCCCCAAGTGCGGATCGCCATTCGAGTAGTCGATTGCCGTGGTGAGAAAGTATTTCGCCACGTTAGGCCTCGGGCGGGCTGGGTTGGCCGTCCCCGCCTGGGCCCCGGCCGGGCCCGCGGCCCCTCCGGCGTCGGCGCCGCTTGGCCCGAGGGTTCGGCAGGTCTGTTCCCGAGCTCACGACCGGCTCCGGTGCCGACGGCGCCGGGGGCACCGCGGCCTCGGGTGGGCGGGCCCGCGGTGGTGGCTTGGCGGGGCGAATTTGCCGGGCCGGTTGTTCGCGTCGCTCTCGCGGTTCCCGGCGTTCTTCTTTTCGAACTGGGGCCGGTGCTGGGGGAGCGGCCGTCGCCGTTCCGACCGGCGGTGCGTCGCCGGCGGCCGCGATTTCGTCCTTCAAGTCAGCGAGGAGCACGGTTCGGGGCCCTTGCTCGTCGCCTCGGAGAAAAACCCGCTCCCGGAAAATATCAATCGCGATCACCTTCTCGGTTCCGCGCGCGGTGCGGACCGTCTTGCCCTCTTTGGGGAACCGTTTTCGGGTGGTGACGTAGAATTCGTGCTCGTACTTCAGACAGCAAAGCAGGCGACCGCACCCGCCGGAAATTTGAGCGGGGTTGAGTGAGAGGTGCTGGTCCTTGGCCAACGCCAAGCTGATCGGATCAAGGGACCGTAGCCAGGTCGAGCAACAGTACTCCTTCCCGCAACGCCCGACGCCGCCCAACCGGGCCGCTTCATCGCGGACGCCGATCTGGCGGAGTTCGATTCGGGCTTTGAAGGTGGTCGCGAGGTCGCGGACTAAATCGCGGAAGTCGACCCGCTTTTCGGAGGTGAAATAGAAGGTGAGTTTCTTCCGATCCCACTGCCATTCGGCATCCGAGATCTTCATCTCGAGCTGGTGATGCCGAACCCGGTCGGTCGCCTTGATTCGGGTGGTGTCCTCCGAGCGGCGGAGGTCATTGGCTGTCTTGACGTCCTCCTGGCTGGCGACCCGGAGCACCGGCCGGGAGGCCGTCGGGATATCGCCGCCCACGGCACACCCGCTGCAACCGGAGGCACACTTCTTGTCCGCCGTGTCGCCCACGACGCCGACCCGGCCAAAGTCGAGGCCGCGTTCGGCCTCGACAATCACCGGTTGATGGAGGTGCAACCGATCAGCGTCCTCGGGCCAGAGGAAGTAGTCTTTGCGATTGCCCTTGAACCGGACTTCAACAGTGGTGGGCATCAGGCTTCGGCAAAGGCTCCCATCGCGCCGTACTTCTCGGCCCGGCGACGGACCAGTTTGTCGGGCCGCACTTTTCGGAGGTCGGTGACATGTCGGGCCAACGCATCGCGGAGGGATTCGCCGGCGGCCTCGGGGTCCTGATGCGCCCCGCCCAGCGGTTCGGGAATGATCTCGTCGATGACTTTGTACCGGAGGAGATCAGGTGCCGTCATCTTGAGCGCCTCGGCGGCTCGTTCGCGCTGGGTCGCATCCTTCCACAGAATTGCCGCGCAGCCTTCGGGGGTGATCACCGAATAGGTCGAGTGTTCGAGCATCAGGACTCGGTCGGCGACGGCCAGCGCCAAGGCGCCGCCGGAGCCGCCCTCGCCAATGACGCAGCTCACGATGGCCGTGGGGAGGGAGGCCATCTCGAGAATATTGGTGGCGAGGGCTTCGGCCTGACCTCGCTCTTCGGCTCCGATGCCGGGGTAGGCACCCGGGGTGTCGACTAACGTGACCACCGGAGCGTGGAATCGAGCAGCGAGTTTCATCATCCGGAGGGCCTTGCGATACCCTTCGGGATGGGGCATCCCGAAGTTGCGTTTGATGTTTTCGCGGGTGTCGCGGCCTTTCTGGTGTCCAATGACCATGACGGATTGGCCTTTGAGCCGGGCCCAGCCCCCAACGATCGCCGGGTCGTCGCGGTACAGCCGGTCGCCGTGGAGCTCCACGAAGTCGGTAAAGATCGATCCGAGGTAGTCCATCGTGGTCGGGCGTTTGCTGTGCCGGGCCACCAGGACCCGTTGAATGGGGGTCAGATTTCGATAGAGGTCCTGCTTGAGCGCCGTCAACTTGGTCTGGAGGGTGCCCAGCTCCGCGGTGACGTCGATCTGGCGTTCCTCACCGACCCGTTGAAGTTCCTCGATCTGACGATCGAGTTCGGCCAACGGTTTCTCAAATTCCAGTGTAAAGAGACCCATGGGATCCTATCCGGCTTTGACCAGCCGTACGGCGTCTGCTCCAAGCAGCGTTCGGAGCGAGTGCACCAGTTCGTCGTTCGGGTTGACTCGGAGGCGGCGGGACCTGAGTTTGGCCGTTTCGCCATTGCCGTCCGACCACTCAATATAGACCGGCGCGGGACCGGCGTGTTCGGCGCAGAGCGCCGCGATGGCCCGGATGTCCTCGGCCGGCGGGGGGCTCGGCCGGTCCCATCGAATGGCCAAGGCCAGGGCCCCGCTCCGGCGGAACTCGGTCAGTGGCTTGGAGGACTCGACCACGAACGGAGCCCGGTCTTCGCCTCGGTCGCGTTGACTATAGCCGCCGGTCAACAACAAGCAGGCATCCTCGAAGATGGCCTGATTCTGCTGGGCCCAGGCCTCCGGGAACACGATGGCCTCGGCGGTCCCATGGAAGTCCTCGAGGGTCAGCCGGGCGTACTCCTTGCCGGTCTTCTTGGAAATTTGTCGCTTGATGGCGGTCACGACCGCCCCGATCGTCACTTGCTGTTCGCTCCAGGCAAACAAGGTCGCGGTGGTCCGGGTCCCGAATAGTTCGACCTCGCTTTTGTAGGGCGCGAGGGGATGGCCCGAGATGAAGAAGCCGATGATCTCTTTTTCGCGGGCCAGCCGCTCCGCTTCCGGCCACTCTGGGACCTCTGGGAGCGTGGCGGGCTTGGGCTCGCTGCCGGACGATTCCCCGAAGAGAGACTCCTGGCCGGTCTCTTCTTCCTGGTGGAGCAGGAGGGCTTCGCCGAGTACGGTGTCGAGGGCGGCCATGAACTGGCTCCGGTGACCGGCCAACGAATCGCACGCGCCCGCCGCGATGAGCGATTCGACGACCCGCTTGTTGCAGAGCCGGAGGTCGATCCGATTCACCAAATCGTGGAGGGTTGCGAGGCGGCTGCCGGCGCGGGCCTCGATGATCGAATCGATGGCCCCCCGGCCGACGTTGCGGACGGCGCCGAGCCCGAAGCGGATCCGCTTGTCACCGATGACGGTGAACTTGAAACCTGATTCGTTCACGTCGGGGGCGAGCACTTCGAGCCCGAGCTCACGGGCCTCGTTGATATACTGAACGACTTTGTCGGTGTCGCCGATTTCGGAGGACAAGAGGGCCGCCATGAACTCGGCCGGATAGTGGGTCTTGAGCCAGGCGGTCTGATACGACAGGACCGAATAAGCCACCGAATGAGACTTGTTGAAGCCGTAACGGCCGAAGGTCTCGATCTGACCGGCCAGGTCGTCCATCAACTTCTTGGAGTGGCCCAGGCCAATTCCTTTTTCGACGAACTTGGCCAGCTCTTTCTTGATCAGGTCAACGTCCTTCTTACCAACGGCCTTGCGGAGGACGTCGGCTTCAGCGAGCGAGAAGCCGGCGAGGATATTGGCGATCCGCATCACCTGCTCTTGATAGGTGATGACTCCGTAGGTGGGTTCGAGCACTTCCTTGAGGGAGGGGTGAGGATACGACACGGCTTCCTGCCCCAGCTTCCGCTTGATGAAGACTAAGTGCATTCCGGTGTCGAGCGGGCCGGGGCGGAGCAGCGCGTTCGAGGCGACCAGGTCGTCGAATCGATCGCATTTCATTTGGCGAAGCGTCTCAGTGGCGAGGGCCGATTCGAACTGGAAGACGCCGGCGGTCCGGCCGGCCCGGAGCAAGGCATACACCGCCGGGTCGTCGAGAGTCAGCGCCCCGATCTCGACTTTCACGCCGTGCCGGTCCTCAACCATCCGAACCGCGTCGTGGATCACGGTGAGAGTCTTGAGACCCAGGAGGTCCATCTTGAGCATCCCGACCTTTTCCAGGGCGACCATGTCGTACTGGGTGATCATGGCATGCTCGCCGTCGGCGGTCTGGCCGGCGCCTTTGGTGGGCGCGGTGCAGACCGGGACGTAGTTCGGCAGCGGCCCCGGGGCGATGACCACTCCGGCCGCATGAACCGAGAGGTGGCGGGAGATGCCTTCGATGCGGGACGCCAGCTCGGCCATCCGGCCGTAGACCGGCAGCGACTTGACCAAGGCCGCGAGCTCGGGAACCTTCTTGACGGCCTCGGGGATCGTGAGGCTGTAGGCCGGCCCCGACGGAATCAACTTGGTGATCTTGTCGGCCTCGCCCGGCGGAATCTTGAGGACGCGGGCCACATCTTTCACGGCCGCGCGGGCCTTCATCGTCCCGAAGGTGACGATTTGGCCGACGCTGTCCCGGCCGTAGCGTTCCCGAACGTACTCGATCACTTCGCCGCGGCGTTCGAAGCAGAAGTCGACGTCGATATCCGGCATCGACACTCGCTCCGGGTTGAGAAAGCGTTCGAAGAGGAGGTCGAACTTGAGCGGGTCGACGTCGGTAATCCCGAGCCCATACGCCACCAACGAGCCGGCGGCCGAACCGCGTCCCGGTCCGACGGGAATGCCCCGTTCGCGGGCGGCGGCGATGAAGTCTTGGACGATCAGGAAATAGCCCGAATAGCCTGCCTTCATGATGACGCCGAGCTCGTAGGTCAGCCGGTCTTCAACCGGCTGGGGCAACGGGGTCCCGTATCGATTCAGGGCCCCTTGGCGGGCGAGGTCGGTTATCAAGGCGTCGTCGTCGGCGTATTCGGCCGGCCGCGGGAAACTGGGGAGGAAGTACCGTTTTTCGAAATCGAACTCGCAGAGGTCGGCGACCCGTTGGGTATTGTCGACCGCCTGGGGGTGTTCTTTGAAGAGCCGCCGCATCTCGGCTTCGCTCTTGACGTACGATTCCTCGCCGGTGAACCTGAATCGCTTCGGATCGTCGAGGTCGGCTCCGGTGCCGATCGCGAGCAATACGTCATGGGCCTGGGCGTCATCGCGTTTCAGGTAGTGGGCATCGTTGGTGGCGACGACCGGCAAGCCGAGATCTTTCGAGAGTTCGATCATCCCGTCGAGGACAATCTTCTCCTCGGGAATTCCGTGGTCTTGGATTTCCAGCCAAAACCCCTCGGGGCCGAACAGTTTGGCGAACCATTGGGCGCTTCGCTTGGCCTCCTCATACCGTTGTTGGCGGAGGCCGTAGGCGACCTCGCCGGAGAGGCAGGCCGCAAGGCAGACGATGCCTTCTGCGTGCTGTTCGAGCACTTCCTTGTCGATCCGAGGGCGCCGATAGAAGCCCTGGGTATAGCCGATCGAGGTCAGCTTGATCAGATTGTGGTAGCCGATTTTGTTCTTCGCGAGGAGCACGAGGTGGCTGTAGTGGGCCGGCGCGTCCTGGGGTTTTTGGCTCGAGCGCCGATCGCCATAGGCCAAATAGGCTTCGAACCCGAGGATGGGCCGGATTTTGTTGGCCTTGCAGCTTTCGTAGAAGTGCCAAGCCCCGTGCATGTTGCCGTGGTCGGTGAGGCCGACACTGTCCATGCCGAGGCTTTTGATGTATTGGACCAACTCGGGGATCTGATTGGCCCCGTCGAGCAACGAGTATTCGGAGTGGGTGTGCAGGTGTGCGAACGCCATCGGATGAGCCTTGCCGGCGGCCAGCGGGCCACCGATTTATTGGTGCGGGGTCCAGGTTGCCCGGCTCCGAACGCGAAACCGGTCAGGGGACCGAATCAATACCGTGTCGCTCTTGGACTAAGGCTAGCGCCTCGGCGCCTTCCTTGCCGACACTTGGCGGGCTGGAGCGAGCCTTAGAACCTATTGACGCTCCGATTGCTTGTCAAAAGACGTTATATATCAACAGCTTACGGACTTTTCTCGGGGGGACCATGGGAGTCACTCGTCCGCTGATCGCCGGGGCGTTGGTTGGGGCCGGCCTGGCAGGTTGCACGAAGGGGCCGGTTGATCCTCCTCCTCCTCCACCGCCGCCGCCATCGGTGATCGCGCAATGTGGTTCCCAAGCGGTCCTTCAGCTGTCGGCCGGCCAGCACCAGGTCGTTGCGACGAGTTCGGCATTCTGCTGGAAAGCTGTTCGCTGGACGAAGCCATGCGCATGGCCGAGACGCTGCGCGAAGCGGTGCGCAACTTCCGCTTCGCCTGGGAAGAGCGCGAGTTCCGTCTGGGCGCCAGCATCGGCGTGGTGCCGATCACCGCCGAGAACGAAGACGTGGCCTCGATCATCTCGGCTGCCGACA
>JANNQX010000138.1:0-118488 GCA_031400975.1 Gemmatimonadota bacterium | reverse complement strand
GCCGATTACACTTTCATTGGTGATTCATGGCAACGGAAATCAGCGTGTTCGGACTCGGGTACGTCGGCTGCGTATCCGCCGCGTGTTTGGCAAAGGAAGGCGCGTCGGTCATCGGCGTTGACGTGAGTCAGGCCAAGGTTGATCTCGTCCGGCGGGGCCGGCCGACCATCGTCGAGCACGGGATCTCGGAGTTGGTCGCTGAAATGAACGCGGCCGGCCGGCTCACCGCCACGACGGACGTTGCCGAGGCGGTACACCAGTCCTCGATTTCGCTGGTGTGCGTCGGAACGCCGAGCGCACCAAACGGGAGCCTTGATCTGTCCTACGTGGACCGAGTTTGTCGAGAAATCGGCGCCGCGATCAAGACCAAGCGGACCCGACACACGGTGGTCATCCGAAGTACGGTCCTGCCGGGCTCGACTCAGGCGGTGGCGCTCCCGGCCCTCGAACAGGGGTCGGGGCAGAAGGCGTACCGAGACTTCGGGCTCGCGATGAACCCGGAATTCCTCCGGGAGGGAACGTCAATCAAGGATTTCTACGACCCGCCGTTTACCGTTATCGGGGCCGAGGAGTCGGCTACGAGCATCGCGCTGGCCCCCCTCTATGCCGGCCTCGACGCGCCGGTGCGCAACGTCGGAATCCGGGTGGCCGAAATGATCAAGTACGCCTGCAACTGCTTCCATGGACTCAAGGTCGGGTTCGCCAACGAGATCGGCAATGTGTGCAAGGCCCTCGAGGTCGATAGCCACGAGGTCATGCGGATCTTCTGCGAGGACACCAAGCTCAATATCTCGCCGTACTACCTCAAGCCAGGGTTCGCCTTTGGCGGATCGTGCCTTCCGAAGGACCTTCGCGCGGTCACCTACCGGGCCCGGCAGCTGGATGTATCGACCCCGATCCTTTCGGCGACCCTCGAGAGCAACCAGCTCCAAATCACCCGGGCATTCGACATGATCATGGCTTCGAAAGCCCGGCGAGTCGGGATTTTGGGGTTGGCGTTCAAGGCCGGAACCGACGATTTGCGGGAGTCTCCGATCGTCACGCTGGTCGAGGGGCTGATCGGCAAGGGTATCGAGCTGGCAATTTTTGACCGGCAAGTCTCCGAGGCCCAACTGGTTGGCGCCAACAAGGAGTACATCGAGCGGGAAATCCCCCACATTTGGAGTTTGATCAAGCCGTCAATCGCCGCGGTCCTGGAAGGCAGCGAAACGATCGTCATTGGAAACGGATCGGCGGAGTTCCGGGGCATCGAACCTCAACTCCGGCCCGGCCAATTGATCATCGACCTCGTCCGGGCGTTTGGGTCCCGCCGGAGCGACGGTACGGCCTACGAAGGGATCTGCTGGTAGGCCACCGATGGCCACTGTTGCTCATTTGGTCCTCCGTTACGACAAGGGCGGACTCGAAATGACGGCCCTCAACTTGAGCCGGGAGCTCAAACGGCGGGGCCATCGGTCGGTCGTGATTGCCTTGGACGGCGGGGGCGAGACGTTCGACCTCGCCCAGTCCGAGGGTCATGAGTGCATCGCTCTGAGCGGTCGTCGGTTCGCCTCACTTCGATTCCATCGCGACTTGCGCCGAGCCGTTGCTTCGGTACGGCCTGACGTGATTCATAGCCACCATTTCAGCGCCCTGCTCCACAGCGGGGCAGCCGCAGGCCTAGCCGCCCGCCGGGTGCACACCGAGCACTCGCGCCGATACCTGACCGACCGCGCCGACTACCGTGTCGCGCTCCGGATGGCCAGTCTCGGCGTTGACCGATTTGTCGTCGTCGGCCAGTCAATGCGAGATCAATATCGTGATGTGGTCGGGATCGCGAGTCACCGGCTCCAGGTCATCGTCAACGGCGTCGACACGCGGTCCTTCCGTCCGGTCAGCGCCGACGAACGGTCGGTAGTTCGGCGCGAACTCGGATTGGCCGGAGGCCCGACTATCGGCAGCGTGGGACGGTTGGCGGATGTCAAGAATTTCGCCATGTTGATTCGGGCGGTGGCGGCAGCGCGCGGCGCGGCTCCGAACCTCGAGCTGGTACTGGTCGGTGACGGTCCGGAGCGGCAAAGCCTTGAATCCATCGCGACCGCGGTGGGAATTCGCGACCGAGTCCGGTTCGCTGGTTGGCAGCGGGACGCCCGCCCGTGGCTGCAGGCGCTGGACGTATTCGCCCTGTCGTCGGCCACCGAGGCCCTTCCCCTCGCGCTCCTCGAGGCCATGGCCTGCGGCCTTCCGGTGCTCGCCACCACCGTGGGCGACGTCACCGGCATCGTCCGGGACGCCGAGTGCGGAATCCTGGTACCGCCGACGGACGAGGCCGGGTTTACCGGGGGCCTGGGCCAGCTGCTTCAGAGCGACCTTGGCGCACTCGGATTGGCCGCTCGACAAGCCGCCGAGCGGGAGTACAGTCTCGACCGAATGGTCGACGAGTATTTCCGAGCCTATGGCATTCGACCCTAACCGTCGAGATCCGCCGGAAGGGCGGCTTCGGGTTTTGCTGGTCGGCCCCACGCTCGACAGCTACCCTGGCGGCATCGCCGTCCAGTCGGCCCGCCTTGCGGCCCATTTCAACCGGGGATCCGACGTCCAGATCGAGCTGTTGTCGATCGCGCCCAGACTCCCCGGCTTGCTTCGCTCCCTCCAGCGGATTCCGGTTGTCCGTACTTTGGTCACGTTCGTCATCTATGCAGCGCAACTGATTACTCGAATGAGTGAGGCCGATGTTGTCCACGTCAATTCGGCTCGGTTCTCATCCTTTGTGATCTCATCCTTGCCGGCAATCGCCATCGCCAAGCTCCTCGGGCGACCAACGATTCTCAACTATCGGAATGGCGATCTCCGCAACGATCTCCAACGCCATCCCGCCTTTCGAGGGCTTCTCGGTTGGCCGGATGTCATTGTGGTCCCGTCGGGATTTCTCCAGGAGGTATTCGCGGAGGTCGGGCTTCACGCGGTCGCCATTGCCAATCAAGTCGACCTCGGACGGTTTTCCTTCCGGAACCGCGACCCGCTCCGGCCGATCTTTCTGAGTTGTCGCCATTTCGAAGCCTTTTACGACATTCCAACCCTGATCCGCGCGTTCGGTCGGATTCAGTCCGCGCGTGACGACGCCAGCCTGATCATCGCGGGCAAGGGCCATCTGGAGCCGCGGATTCGTGAACTGGTCGGGCAGCTCGGGCTCAAACAGGTCGAGTTCATCGGCCAGGTTGACCCCGCGGCGATGCCAGAGGTCTACGATCAGGCCGACATTCTTCTCAACAGTTCGCAGGTCGACAATACTCCGGGTAGCCTGATCGAGGCCCTGGCGGCTGGGCTACCCGTCGTGTCGACCGCCGCGGGCGGGATTCCATTCATTATCTCGGATGACCGGACCGGCCGACTGGTGCCGGTGGGGGACGACGTCGCGCTCGCTCGGGCCGCCTTGAAGGCTCTGGCCGATCCGGAGCGGACCCGTGCTATGGCAGTGGCAGGGAGGGCGGAGGGCGAGCTTCGGTACAGCTGGGCGAGTGTTAAGGACCAATGGCTCGAGCTCTACCGCGGACTGGCGACGCGAAACCGGGGAGCGGCCGTCCATGGGAGTCGGTAGGCGACTGGTTGATGGACTCGCCGAGGCCACGAATCGGCTTGGGATCCGTTCCCTTGTACTATGGGCTGGAAACCGACGAGTCACCATCCTCTGCTACCACAGCGTGGTCGACCGACCGGTTCCACCTGAGGTGGCAAGGACCGGCCTCCATCTCGACGTCGCCCGCTTCACCACTCAAATGGAATTCCTCGCGAATCACTGTGAGGTCCTGCCACTTACGGAGGCCCTCGCCCGGACCGGTGGCGCGTCGGCCCGGCCGGTGGTCGCCGTCACCTTCGATGACGGGTATGCCAACAACCTGTCGGTGGCTTCGCCGGTGATGGAGCGGTTCGGGATTCCGGCGACGGTCTTTCTGGTCACGGAGTTACTGTCGGCCAACGAACCATTTTGGTGGGATGAGCTCAAGCTACTCGGTCCCCACAAGTCGTCAGCCCGGATCGAACTCCCGCGATTGGGCAAAGTCCAAATCGACCGATCAGCGGCGGGGCGAGCCGATTGGAGCCGGATCCGCCGATGCTTGCAAGGACTCGTCCCGGCCGACCGGCGTTTGATCCTCGACCCGCTCCGGCGCTTGGCGGCGGATCCCCCCGATGCCAGTCTGGTTGATCTGATTCGCCCGTTGCGGACCGAAGAGCTCGGCCTCTTTCCGGGTTCAGTTCGGTTCGGAAACCACACGGCGACTCACCGGGTCCTGACCGACCTTGACGATGCCGCGGTAGAATGGGAGATCGAAACCGCGGCGGAAGCGCTCAGCCGGCTCGCGAGTGACCGACAGATTCCCAACGTGGTCTGTTATCCGAGAGGGAGTGTCTCACCTCTGGTCGAGGCTGTCGTACGGCGACTCGGATACACTGGCCTCGGTCTCCGTGAAGACCGCGGCCGGGGGTCGTTTGGTCTCGGGGCCCCGCCGGTGAATCTCCCCCGCATCATCGTGGGGGCCCACCAAAGCCACGCTCGGTTCGAGTGGGCGACCGCGGGGATCGTTACGTAGCGCTGGTTTCGAACCACGCCCAGGTTCGCTTCAGGCCCTCGCGAAGATCGACCACTGGGCGATAGCCGAGCACTTGGTGGGCCCGATCGAGCCCGGCCAGCGAATCGCGGACGTCCCCTGCTCGGGGTGGGAGATGGGTGACGTCGAGCTTCGCCCCAGTGACGTCCCGACACAATTGGACCAATTCGAGCAACGAGGTCCGAGCGCCAGCCCCCGCATTGGTGACCCACCCGCTCACCCGCTCGGGAGGGGCGAACCCGGCAAGGAGATTGGCAACCACGACGTTCTCCACATAGGTGAAGTCCCGAGTCTGTCCTCCATCGCCGTTAACGGTGACCCCCTCGGACCGTTGGGCCGCCGCGAGAAAGGCCGGGATCACGGCAGCGTATGCTGATCGAGGGCTCTGCCGGGGCCCGAAAACGTTGAAATATCGAAGGGCCACGCCTTCGATCAGTCCGGCCCGGGCAAAGGCGAGGACGTATTGTTCGCCCGACAGCTTGGCGGCGGCGTAGGGCGACCGCGGGAGCGGCTCCATGTTCTCGACCTTGGGGAGGGTCGGGGTATCGCCGTAAACGGAGCTGGAGCTAGAGTAGATGATCCGCCGAGCCCCGGCATCCTTCGCGGCGATCAACAGCCGGGTCGTCGCGTTCACGTTGTGATGGTGCGAGGCCCATGGATCAGCCATTGACCGGGGAACGCTGGGCAATGCGGCCAGGTGCCAAATCACCGAAACGCCTCGGACCGCGGCCGAACAAACATCCGGATCGGTGAGATCGCCTCGAAGAAATTCGATTCGGTCGCGAAACCCGTCAAGATTCGCTTCGTCGCCCGTCGAAAGATTGTCGACCACGCGGACCCGGTGGCGCCCGTCCGTGACCAATCGTTCGGCCACGTGGGATCCGATGAACCCGGCGCCACCTGTAACTAGAACAGTTTCCACCTGGCCTCCCGGCCTCTTAGTTATTGAACACCAAGTCGCCTGGGTCGCGGGCCTTGAGTACCCATCCACCACTCCCGTTGGGAACCAACACGCCGCGGATGTTCATTGACCGGCCGGGCCGAAAAACCGTCCGGGGCACGTTCAACGTTGCGTCCAGGATCAAGTCCAGCGCCCCGGTGCCGTCGCTCACCGTAACTTTGAAATCGGGAGCGAGGCTGGCTGTATCGCCGATGACCGCGGCCGTCACCTGTACGAGCGCGGCATCGAGTCGCCCAAAGTCGGCGGTCGCTCCTACGTTGGTCGCGACGGGCAGCGGTACGGGCGGTGGCCGTTGGGCAAGCCGGGCGATCCGGGCCAAGTCCAAGGTGGGCTGGCCATTTCGGGTCGATGTCACCCCGATGACCGCGACGCTGTCGCCGAGACTGGTGCCAACGCCGGAGCCGAGGAGACTCGACCGAGTCAAGCGCAGGTACCCGGAGCTATCGGCCAGATGAACCGTGGTGTCGCGAAAGGACTGGATATTCGACAGCAGAATCCCGCGGACGAAGACCTTCCGGCCAACGGGGAGACTGCGGGCCTGGCGAAGTGAAAACTCGGGAAAGGCCAACCGGACGATGGCCTGGTCGACTGTATCCGTCGCGGAAATCTGAACTGAGGCCGAATCGATCCGAGCCACGAAGACCGAGTCGCCGATGCTGGCACTGTCGACTACGACTCGGTACTGACCCAGCGGCAGCAGCGGGAACCGGGCGATACCATCGGCGTCGGTGAGCGTTGTTTGTACGACGGCCGTTCCCGACGGACCGCGCAACGACACCCGAGCTTTGGCGAAGACGGTATCAAAAGGAGACGGAGTTCGGCTCCCGTCGCGGTCAAGGTACACGAGCACGCCGATCGTGCCGGTCGCGAGCGGGGCGAAACCGAGCGTCGACCCGGCGTTCTCGCAGGAGGCCAGCAGCCCGAGCGCCAGGACCGCGAGTCGACGAGAGACAACGATGTCCTTGAGCATCAGTACTCCAATCTCAAGCTAGCACGGATCCATCGCGGCTCGCCCCGGCGCGCCAACAGGCCGCCGAACCGAGCATTGATCACGAACGGTATGGTGACGCGGCCATCAGCGCCGACTGCGAGTGGGCGAGACGGGTCCGGAGCGACAAGGGCCCGGTCGACGATCCCCGTCACCGTCGACACCACATTGAAGGCATCGATCGTGAGCATCAGGGGACGCCGACCACCGATCGGGAGGCCGAACCCGACCCGAAGGTCAAGAGAACCGACACTCTTCTCCCGACAACTGTTCCGGACGGCAAAGCCGGTGGTGAGCGCCCCGCAGCCACCGGCTGCCAGGCGTTCACCCAGTCCAACAAGGCCCCCGGCCAGATAAGCTGGGTCATTGTTGCCCGACCCGTCCGAGTTGAGGTCGGTGCCGGCCGGGAGTCCGGCGGTGAAAGGAAACCCGGAGCGCCAGCGGCCCCGAACGCCGACGACGACCGGCACGGCCCCCCGGTTTCGGAACTCGACCATTCCGGCGAGCCGGTGAGGGAGGTCGAAATCAGAGATCCCTTCAGTCCAGTCGGCGCCGCCGAGTCCTTCGGGAAACGGTGAGAGCTGATCGGCCGGATCAGCGGAGAGTAATCCGATGGTGTTGTCCCGAGTCCGGGCGTAGGTGTACGACGCCGCCAGGGACAGTTGGCTCAAGGGTCGGCCCTCGAACAAGGCGGTAACCTCGGTATGGTCAGAGTACCCAGTTGGGGCCAAGCCAAACACCTGGTCGAAGGCCCCGAACCGGCGGCCGGAGCCCGGTTCGCCCGTCACGAGACCGGTGAACTTCGCGAGGGATCCGTAGAGCGGGCGCCCCTCGGTTGTCTGCCCGACCGCGGTCGCCACGCGGTTCAGGTCGGTCCGCCGAAGGAGGAAATCGGTGTGGCCGAAATAGCCGGTCACTGAAAACGCCGACCGGTCACCCATCGAAAAGGTGACTCCACCATCGAGCTTAAGCGACCGAGGCTGCCGATAGCTCGGAGCGAAGAACGTGAGCGTCGTCGCCGTTGTACCTGACGTGAGCCCGGACGGATAGGGCCAGTCGCCGATTTCGCCGATGGCCCGAGTAACTCGAAGGTTGTCGCCGGTTTGGATCGCCTCGGCGAAGATCGCGGGATCGAGCCGATCATAGTGGAGGCTGGCCGCGCCGCGAACCACCACGCGCCCTTCACCGCGAACATTCCAGGCGAAGGCTCCCCGGGGTTCCAGAAGAGCCTTCGCCTTGGGCAAGAAACTGTTCGAGATCCCGGACGACGCAAGCCATGCGGCGTTCGCACCGATTCGATTTGCCGGCAGGATTTGGGCGCCCAATCGAAGACCGAGTTGCAGCTCGAACTCGGGAGTCGCAGTCCAGCTTTCTTGAACGAATACGCCGGGTTCCGAGACCCGGAAACTTATTGGTTCGACGTCACCAAGGAATTGTTCCGCGGCGCCCCGACCGACGGCGAAGTCATCGAGGCTGCCGTACCGGGCAGTCGGGGTTGTCCGGACCCGGTATTGCTGTTCGTACCGCAAGAGCTTGAGGCTGCCGCCGAACTTGAGCCGATGCGAGCCCGCCGAATACTGAGCAGCATCCGTCAGCTCGAACTGGCCGAGATCGAAGCGGCCGGGCGCGAAGGGCCGACCACCAAAACTGACTTGGTCGCCAACGAGGCTCGCCGACGGAAGGGATGGTCCTTGCCAGTCACGCCGCGCCGTCGAAAAACCGACCCGGGCCTCATTCGCGATCCGACCGCTCGACGTGACTAGGATGGCAGCCACGCTGACGTCTCGACTCGCAACCGAGACGGAAGTCGCAGCCACCTCCGTCCCGAAGGTTGGGGCCTGTTCTTTGACATCGGCGAACGAGGAACGAATCATGAAGCGATTGGCGGCTGAGAGCCGCCAATCCACTCGACCCAAGACGGACCCGCCTTTCCACGTCCTTCTTGGTGCCGCGAGCAGCCCGTCGACCGAGCGACCGAAGCTGTCGACCGCGATCGCGGCGAGGGTGCTGGCCAGGCCAACCGGGCTGTCGCGGTAACGCGATGAATCGCGCAGCCACAGATTGGGCGATCCGAGTTCCACCGACTGGTAATCGGCCCGAAACGCGTAATGGATGGTGTCCCGGCGAATCGCGCCGCTCGCCATGAGACCCACTCGAAAGGAGGTTGCGGAGGAGTCAGCCGGATTGTCAGCCGTTCGACCACCGAGGCGTCCGCTCGACGCGGCAAGGTAGGGAGCAAAGACGGTTTCATTGGTGCCGGCCCTGGTCTGGGCGGTCAAGATCCCACCGGAGCCGAGACTCCACTCGACATCGTGCGGAGCCAGCAGGAACCCGGATTGCTCAATGGCACCCCGCGGAAAAGCTGGGGATTGGGCCGCCAGGCCCCGAAGCCCGGGGTGTCGGATCAAGCCTTCCTCGATGCCATCGACCACAAGCCGGGTCCGGGTCGCCGGAGCGCCGGCCGCCATCACCGCCAGACCGGAAGAGCCATCGACGGGTGCGGCGACCTCAGTGAGGGCCCTGCTTACGTCCGAGAGGTCCGACCGGGCGTCGAACTGCTCGAGCCCCGCTCCGGTAAGAAACCGCGAACCGTCGCCACCGGTTTGAACGAATACCGCCTCGCGGTTGACCACCGAATCAACCGGCGGGGGGCGGCGTTCGACGAAAGCAACCAGGACGGTCGTTCGACCGCCGGAGACACTCAGACGGTGGTACCGGATCGGCTGAAAGCCGGCCCGCTCGACGAGGAGCCGATACCTGCCGGCAGCAACAGACCCAAAGCTGAAAGAGCCATTTTGGTCGGTTTCAACGGCCGCCAGCACGCTCCCAGCCTCCGACTCCACGTTGACGGACGCCCCGGCGACCGGGGCACGGTCGACCGTCCGAACGACTCCCCGCAGCGCGCCTGAGGTAAGACTCTGGCCTGAAATCACCGCAGGCCATAGGATTGCTAGTGCTCCAACTAGTGTGCCGACTAACCGCAGCATCGATGGTTTTCCTTGGCTTCTCAGGGATTAGGCTTGAAGAATAGCAGAATCGGTGCCACAGCTGCCAGCCTTCGACTGTCAACAGAAAGCAGCAGACCTGTAGCTTGTGCGCAACGATTGGGAGGGCAATCCGGGCTCGGGTTGGCCAAAATGGCGACCCGGCCCGGGGTCCGGTCCTTGCCAACTCAATCCAAGAGCCCCGGGAAACCCAAATGAGAGGTGTCAGAGTGGCAATGCGGTTGCCCGAAAACGAGGGAGTGGAATCCCGCGCCATGCTGCCTGACTCGATTCCGGTCGGGACGGCTCCGCCGCCCTACTTCTGCTTTACCCTGGATACCGAACCGGACGACCTCTGGCAACCTCCGGGGCCTCTTCGGTTTGAGCACTATCGGCGGCTCCTTGGTTTTCACGAGGAGCTAGTCGATCGAGGGGTTCGGCCGGTCTACTTCACCACGAGCGAAGTGGCCGAAGACCGCGATTCGTCCGCTGTAATGCGGAAGGTTTTGGCCAAGGGCCAAGCCGAACTTGGGGCGCATTTCCACACCTGGACTCGCCGTTGGCCGTTTCCGGTTCCCGATCTCGGTTCGCCCCCGCTCCAGGCAATGGCGCACCAGCTGGGGCCAGACATCGAGGAAGGGATGTTGGAGTACACCTGCGGGAGCCTTGAACGTCACCTCGGGATCCGGCCGGCTTCGTATCGGGGCGGCCGGTGGTCGCTCGGTTCGGGGTCCATTCGAGCTCTGCGGAACTGCGGAATCAGGATCGACTCGACCATCACGCCGGGGCGGAACTGGCGCGATTCAGACGATCCGCTGGTTGATGGCCCGGACTACCGGTCATTTCCACGCTACCCATTCTTCCTCCGGGAGGGCTCCCTCGAGCCGCATCCGAGTGGCGATATCCTCGAGGTCCCGGTCGGGGCCGCGCCGGTCCCCTTTAGCTGGCCGCTGGCTTGGCCTCGACACCTGGTCCGCAGCTTGATTCGCCGGCCGGTGAGCGGTGAGAGGGCCAATCCCGGGTGGGCGTGGCTTCGGCCAACCAGTATGTCTACCCCTCAGCTCCGGGCTTGCTTGCACCAGCTGCGGCGAGATGAGGTACCGGTTTGGGTCGCGATGATCCACTCGTCCGAGATTGTCCCTTGTTCGCCACTCCGAACTGAGGCGGCGGTCCTCCGGTTTCGGCGTCGGTGCCTGCGTTTAGTCGAGGATGCCCAGGCGCTGGGAGCGACCTGCCTAACGTTGAGCCAGGTGGGACGGGTTTTTGGTTGGCCTGCCTGACCGGACCTTAGCGAACTCCGACCCGCTCGACCTTCGAAAAAAGACAATGGTAAGCTGCCTCGGCCGCGGCGACTTGGCGCTTTGCGGCGGCTAGCAACTGGTCTCGGAGTCCTGGGGCTCTGTTCCAGGCCTGTCGTGCTGCGTTCTCAATCGCTTCAAGGTCTCCGGACGCAACGACCCACGCCCCCGCATCGCCGAATTGATCCTTCAGCCCAAGAAACTTGGCCGCGTAGTACTCCGACTCGACGAGACAGACAGCCGGAACCCCTTGAGACAAGGCGAAAACGGCGCCATGGTAGCTGCCAGTGACGACCACCCGACAGGTTCCCGCCTGGCGACAGACCTCCTCCGGCGTCTCAAGCGCAACTCTGCCCCGAGCCTTGTCCTCCCGGCCCGCCAACATGGCCTGGAGGGTGACTTGGTCGGAGTCGGCCGGATTGGCTGAAATCGGGATCGGAACGAGAGGAGCGGCTAGTTCTTCCCCAAGGCCGGCGAGTAGGTCGCCGAGTTGTTTGACCGCCCCAACCGAGGTTCCGGCGTAACTCGCGACCCGGAAGTTGATCCCAAGCCCATCACCCAAGCGGTTCGGCCTGCCGTCGAACGCCAGTGCGATCGCATCATCCCCAGTCACGGCGATTCTTTCCTCGGGAACCCCCAGAGATCGAAGCAGCTTTGGACCGATCCGGTTCTCACGACAGGCAAGCATGCTGATGGACGGCAGTACCTGGCTCGCTCGGGCCGCCAGATCGGGGAGGGTGATCGGCCCGACACCCTGCCCCATTGCGGCAAACGGGACTCCGGCGCGACGGGCGATGTCGAGCAGGTCAAACAAGCCCGTGGCGTACTCTGAAAAGGAATCATTCCACCCCCCCATTCCACAGACGAGGAACAGGTCGGACTCAATAACCGCACGCCGGAAGGTGGTGGGCGTCGCCCGCGGCCCAGGCCGAGGGCGGACGAGACGTTTGAGCCGCATCCCGACGTTCGCGATCGCCGGGATCCGATAGAGGAGCTCCTTCTCAAGTCGGGCGGCAGACGGATAAACCGCCAGAGATTTCAGTGGACGGGACCAAATGGCTCGGGCCTCGAGCCACGCTTGCCGACCTCCGACGTCAAACGGAATGACGTCCGGCGTGAATTGCCTCAGTTTCTCCGCGTCTCTCGTGATCACCCGAATCTCCGCCGCCGGCCAGCGATCGCGAATCCGCCGAACCGCAACGAGATACATGGCAACATCCCCGACGTTCAAGCCCGTTGCACTACCCGGCTCAACGAGGATCTTCATCCAGGGGGCGAACGACGGGTAAGTCCGGCAAGGCGAGCCACGGAATTGAGGGCCGCAAGCCAGAGTCGCAACTGTCGGGGATTGAGGTAGAGAGATCGAGCGAAGCTCGACACCGCCTCGAAATGGCTGCCGGCGAGAGCATGCTCGCGGCCCGCGTCGGCCGCAATCAGCGCCCGGCCCCGCCGGCGGGTTGCCCCATCGATCACATCGGGCCATCTCGCGACCGCCCGATCGAACACCTTCCGCTGATTGGCCTCCATCTTCGCCGCGTTGGTAAAGGTCCCGGTCTGGTGCTTCAGTATAGTCACGAGGACATCCGGAAGATTGACGATCGGATGCTCCGCGACGATCCGGAGCCACATGTCCCAGTCTTCTGCCGCCGTGAGCGTTTCATCGAACAGTCCGATGCGGTCCAACACGGACCGCCGAATCATGGCTCCCGAGGCGGAGCCTCCGACCCACTTTTTTCTTAGAAAAACGTCGCGAATTCCGTCTGAACCGGGAGATGTCGAGGCCACGATAACCTCAAACAGCCGCTGGCCTGCGGCGCCGACCGCTTCGGCACCACACCCAACGGCCGCCGCGGTCGGATTCTCTGCAAAGGCGTCGACTTGCCTCGCAATCTTGTCCGGCCACCAGCGGTCATCGGCATCGAGCAGGGCGACGAACTCGCCGCGCGACGCCTTAATACCGACGTTGCGGGTGGCCGCGAGTCCTCGGTTCTTCTGTCGGATCGTCCGGACCCTTCCGCCAAACGTTGCCAACACATCCGCGGTATTGTCCGTCGACCCATCGTCGACGACGATGCATTCGATCGGGGAATACGTTTGGTCGAGGACGCTTTGTACCGCGACCGCCACGTAGTGTCCGTAGTTGAAAGCCGGAATAACCGCGGAAACGAGCCCCCTTTCAGGCTCACTCAACGCCATGCCAGCACCCGTTGAGGACTGATCAACTAATGGAGAACTCGAACCACCGTCAGGGACATGAGACGGCCTGGCGGTCAGAGAATCGGTATCAAGGAACTGGGACATCTGCCCGCTACGGCAGGGCTGCAGCAATCTCGGGCGCTCCTCTCGAAGATGTAACTAGGGGCCTCAGTCCAGAGTGACCGCTATGTCCATATCGTATGTGAAGATACCGGAGCCTGGCGGGTGCGGTCAACGGGCGCGTCAGGCCCGCCTAACCGCGCAAGCGGCTTTGGAAGGTTGCCAGGGTGTTCCGCCTGTCGCCGCTGGTGAGACCACGCATCAGGCTGGGGAAGGGACGCCGCAGGCAACTTCGGAGCGGCTCGCGGAATTGCACGCCTTTCGGACTGGATACCCGCCATTTCGTGCCGATAGCTGCACCCTTTGAGCGTAGGCCGACCCCGATGGGGTCGGCATGCGGATTGCTTTGTGACATGTCGGAAATTTCGACGCCTCATACTTCGATGAAGCGAATCGATCGTAGCAACCGCCAACAACTGGACTGACTGACTATGCGCCAATCTCTGAGTACCCTGTCCGTTGCAGCGATGCTCCTCGGGGCCCCCGGAATCGCGGGTGCCCAAACCTCCCACTACTACGATTTCCAGGGCGGGAGCGGCGTGTCTTTCAATCATGTCCAAGTGGGGACCTACAAAGGTGCCCTGGACGGCGGCAAGACGATCAACACCTGGTGCACGGACTTCTACAATTACGCTGGCGACGCGTGGGTGTACAAGACCAACGTCGAGACCGACAACCTCTCCAAGACTCGGTGGGGCGGTCTGCCAAACCAACCGTCGCGGTACAAAATGGCCGGCTACCTGACCAGTTTGTTTCAGGCCGGCAATCAGAACGAGTGGGGATACATCCACTACGCGATTTGGCAGCTGATGAACTCTGACCCACTGGCCCTCAATCCGACCGCCGGCTTGAACGGCGTGCAACAGGCCAAGATCAACGATTTCAAAGCGCTGGCCGCGACGAATTTCACCAAGTACTCGTACCAGAACATGTTCGTTCTGACGGATCAACGGATCAGTGGTGGCAGCCCCACGATCACGAGCCGAACGCGGCCCGGCTGCGCGAACATCCAAGGTCGCCGGTCTTGCGGAATCCAGGAGCAGTTGATTGGCGAGATCACGCTCATCCCGACCGACGTGGTCGTAACGCCTGAACCCGCCACCGTCGGCCTCCTGGCAACCGGACTGGTCACCCTGTCGATCTCTGGGTACCGTCGGCGCCGCAAGCGTTAGAGGCGCCGATTCATTGTCGGAATGGGCCGGCTGCTCGAGTCGGCCCATTCTGCTTTGGTGACTAGCCTTTCGTTTGCCCCTCCATCATCTTGATTCCATCCTCCGATTTCTGGTCCCCATGACTGAGCAACCCGACGCCGTCGCCGGTCCCATCGCTGGCGCATTAAGTCTCGCCGGACTCCTTGCCCTATTGGTAACGGGAATCGACTGGGTGTCCGCCATTTGGCCTTTTAACCCGGGCGAAATGACCTGGCGGTACGGTGCGATCGGGATAACGGCCGGCTTCACCGTTACGGCTGTTATCGGCATCGTGCTCCTGGCCATGGGCCAATTGGCCGCAGGCCGGCCCGGAACGGTTCGGGTGCTAGGCTATGCCGCCATGCTGATCGCGGTCATCCTTGGGCTGGGCCTCGCGACCTTCATACTGGACGGCGTGCAGATTTCGGGTAGCACCGCGCCGGAACGGCGTTTCGCCACCGGGGTCGGGGTTGTCATCGCCGCGCTCAAATTGGCCGGCGCGACCTTGGTGTTTGGAGGTGTGGGACGAGGCTTGATCGGGACTGCGCGACCCTCCCAGCCTAGCATGAAGCGGCCAGGACCGATCGTCGGCGCGGCTACACCGGACCGGTAGACATCCGGGGGTTGATTAAGGCCGCGATGTGTTCGCCGATAGCGAGTGAGGCGGTCGCGGCAGGCGACGGCGCGTTCAACAGATGAAGAGCGCCGGTCTGCTCGACCATCAAGAAGTCGTTGACGAGAGCCCCATCTAGCCCAACCGCCTGGGCCCGCACGCCGGCTCCTCCGACGACCAAATCTTCTCGGCGAATGGCCGGAACCAAACGCTGCAGGGCCCGAGTGAATCGGGCCGCTGAGAGCGACCGGAGCACCTCGTCGATCCCAGTTCTCCAATGCCGTCGTCCCATCCGCCAGAAACCCGGAAACGCGACCCAGTCCGCGACATCCCGGCCAGAAAAATCGGACCACCGGTACCCTTCCCGCTTAAACGCCAAGACCGCGTTCGGGCCCGCCTCGACCGCACCGTCGATGCCTCGGGTAAAATGGACCCCGAGAAACGGCAATGCTGGGTCCGGGACTGGATAGATCAACCCGCAGACCAGCGACGCTCGCTCGGGACGAAGGGTGTAATACTCACCGCGGAACGGCACGATTCGGACACCGGGGTCCGCGCCGCCCAGGCGGGCCACCCGGTCCGACTGAAGGCCGGCGCAATTGACGATGAAGCGTCCCCGTTGGACCCCGCTCTCGGTCCCCAAGGCGAAGCCCGGGGCGTCGGTCCGGATTTCGATGACGCGGCTTCGGAAGCGGATTTGGCCGCCGAGCCGTTCGAGCCGGCTGGCCATCGCCCGGGCGACCGTCGCGTAATCAACGATCCCGGTCGACTCGACCCAGAGCCCGGCCAAGCCAGTGACGGCCGGTTCCCGTTCGCGAAGCTCGCCGGCTGTTAGGCGGTCCACACCCACGCCGTTGGCCCGGCCGCGGGCCTCGAGAAGATCGAGTCGGGGTAGGTCGCGCTCGTCTACGGCCACCACCAGCTTTCCGGTCCGCCGACACGGAACCCCCTCGGCCTCGCAAAACCGATACATTAACTCGAGGCCTCGGAGGCAGAGGGTAGCCTTGAGGGACCCTGGCGCGTAGTACAACCCGGAGTGGATCACGCCACTGTTGTGCCCGGTCTGGTGGGCCGCAACGCGGTCCTCCGCCTCAAGCACGACGACCGACCGGCCGTATTTCTCGACCAGTGAGAGCGCGGTGGCAAGCCCGACGATACCGCCACCGATGACGACAGAATCAGGAGAATTCATACCGATCCATTTTGGTTGAATGCGGGCCACGACCAAACCTGGGGCTCCTGCCGGACCGCAATCAAGCTGGGGCGCCAGGCCAATGGGAGCCTCGGCGCGGGTCCGGTTCTCAGGGCGCCCGGCGGCGCCCTCCGCCGCCGCCGCTGGATTACTATTTGACCATGCGCGGGTTCTCGTTTCGGGACCGGATCTCCCTGACTCTCTTTTTAATCGCCCTGCCTTCGGCCATGGCGATGTTCGGCTGGGCCTACTCGACCATGCGCAATAATCCCGCCAGGGCCGCCCAGGCCGTGGTCCGCCCGCTGCGGGAGTCCGGCAAACAGCTCCTGGCGGCTCTTGATACGACCAAGATGACCGCCCCAGAGATCCGAGCTTTGGGGGACTACAAGGACCGCCTCAGTGAAGCGCTCCAGCTCTCCCAGCGGGCCTTCATTTATAAGCGGTGGTTCACCTACGGCCAGGCCCTTTCCTTGGCCGGACTCGGCATCGTGTTGTTCTACGCGGCGATTTTCTTTGGCCGAAGCCTCGCGGCCCAGTTCAGCTGGCCGATCGACGAGTTGATAGGCTGGGCCGGCCAAATCCAGCGGAACGAGCCACTGCCCCCCGACCCGCCCCGATCAGGAGCTCCGGAATTCGCCTCGCTCAGAACGGCGATGCGGGAGATGGCGGCAGGCCTCGCCCAAGCCCGGCGCTCAGAACTGGAATCGGAACGACTCCGAGCCTTTCGGGAAGTGGCCCGCAGGGTGGCCCATGAAATGAAGAATCCGCTCACTCCGATTCGGTTCGCGGTGACCTCGCTCGGTCGAAATGCCAGCCCTGAGCAGGAGGAAGCGCTGGACGTGTTACGGACCGAATCGACCCGATTGGAGCAGTTGGCCCGTGACTTCGCGAACTTGGGCCGGCTCCCGGAAGGCCCGCCGGCCGAGGTTGACCTCAGCGAGTTGTTAGCCGAGTTGCTCCGAACCTCTCTTCCAGCCGAGATCGATGGGCACCTCCAGGTGACCCCGGAGACGCCGCTGGTCGTCGGGCACTACGACGCGCTCCGCCGGGCCTTTGCCAACGTGATTCGAAACGCGGCTGAGGCGATGCTCGGCGAAGGGCGGATCGAGGTGACGATCCGTCCGTGGCAAGGGGGGGTCCGGGTGTCTATTGCGGACGAAGGCCCCGGGATCCCCCTAGAAAAGCGGCACCGGGTCTTTGAGCCCTATTTCACCGAGAAGAGCGACGGCACCGGCCTGGGCCTTGCCATCGTGAAGCAATCAGTGGATTTGCATCAAGGCCTAATCGAGGTTGCCGAGACGTCCGGAGGCGGAGCGACGTTCGTGATTTGGCTCCCCCTCCTGCCCGAGAGCGCAAAGACTCGACCGGCAAACCGACCCTATGTGGAGCGCCGCGTCGCGGACCGGCGGACGAACCAACGATGACCACCCGTGTCCTGATCGTAGACGACGAGGCCAACATCAGGCGGATGCTGGGCGCCTTGCTCAAATCAGAAGGCTTCGACGTGGCCGAGGCACCCAACGGCAACGCCGCGCTTCTGGCCATCGACGAACTTCACCCTGACGCGATTCTGCTTGACCTGATGATGCCGCCTGGCCCCGACGGGATCGCGACCCTCGAGAAGATTCGGGACCGGGACACCGGCGTTCCGGTCATCATGATGAGCGGTAAGGCCCAGCTGACCGACGCCGTCCGGGCAATCAAACACGGCGCCTTTCAATTCCTGGAAAAGCCGCTAACCCCCGAGGCCGTGCTGATCACCCTACGGTCGGCGCTCGAATTGACCCGGACGCAAGCGGAGAACCGGGCCCTCAAGTCCCAACTCAAGCGGCCCCGAATCGACATGGTAGGATCGACGGAGGGAATGCGAAAGGTCGCCGAGGCGATCTCTCAGGTCTCCCCGACCGAAGCGCGGGTACTGGTCTACGGCGAGTCGGGAACCGGCAAAGAGCTGGTGGCCAACGCCATTCACCAAGCGGGCCGGAGAGCCGGAAAGCCGATCGTCTCGGTGAATTGCGCGGCGATTCCGCGCGACCTGGTCGAGAGTGAGATGTTCGGCCACGAACGGGGGGCCTTCACCGGAGCGACTGAACGGCGGATGGGTCGATTCGAACTGGCCGACGGGGGGACGCTGTTCCTCGACGAAGTAGGCGATCTCAATCTCGAAGCGCAGGCCAAACTGCTCCGGGTTCTCGAAACCGGCGAAATCCAACGACTGGGCGCCGAGCGGATTCAGCGGGTCGATGTCCGGGTGATTTCGGCCACGAACCAGCGCCTCGATCAAGGGGTGGCGGCCGGGACGTTCCGCGAAGACCTGTACTTCCGGCTGGCGGTTTTTCCGATCGAGCTCCCGCCGCTCCGGCACCGGATCGACGACCTGCCGGCGCTGATCCAGCACCTCGCCGAGCGGATCCGGGGCCACCAGGCTCCAGTCTTCACCGCTGAGGCTCTGGCCTCGATGGCCGGGTACGACTGGCCTGGCAACGTTCGCGAATTGGCGAACGTGATCGAGCGTCTCTCGATCATTGGCGGCCCGGAGATCGATGCGGCGCTGGTTCGTCAGGTATTGCCACGAACGAGCGTCCGGGTCGAGAGTCCTCCGACCGGCGAGCCGGCAGGCCCCTCCGGTAGCGTGGACCTCCAAGGCCGGTCACTGTCGAACCTGCTCGACGACTACGAACGGGCCTTGGTCCGCGAAGGCCTGGCGCGGGCCCAAGGCAACGTGGCCGAGGCCGCCCGGGCACTCCAAACGGACCGGGCCAACCTCTACCGGCGGATG
Source organism: Gemmatimonadota bacterium (assembly GCA_031400975.1). GTDB lineage: Bacteria > Gemmatimonadota > Gemmatimonadetes > Gemmatimonadales > GWC2-71-9 > SHZU01. The sequence continues at coordinate 99,581 of JANNQX010000138.1, read as the reverse complement.
AAGCGACTGGGGCTTTCATGACGAGTCGATGGGGTGCGGTTCTTGGTTTGGTGGCGACGGCCCTGCCTCGGCTGGTGACGGCCCAGGACAGCCTCGTCATCATCCAGCCCACGCCTACGATCGACACGACGGTGACCGGGTTGTTGCCTAACGAGATCCTGAAGCAGGTCGTCCAGATCTACAATGACAGCGCGACGACTCGGTTCGGCGGCACGTTCACGCTGCCGCGAGGGGCGCGACTCGAAGGCCGGGTGGCGGTCTACCGGGGCAGCCTCCGGGTCAACGGTACGGTATCCGGCCCGGTCTTGGTCATCAATGGCGATTTGATCATCGGGGCCGGGGGAACGGTCCTCGGTCCGGTCCTGGTCGCCGGCGGTCGGATCGAAGTCCGGCCGGGCGGGCGGTTGGAGGGCGAGCGGACCGCCTACGATGCCTTGGCCCCGGTGTTTCGGCGACCGGATGGCCTGCTCGAAGCTCGGGGGCCCCGAAAGCCGCTGGGCGAGATTGCCTCGGTTAACGCCTCGTTTCAAACCGGCCGGATCAAGACCGCCGTAAGCCTGGAGACCGGACGAACCTACAACCGGGTGGAAGGGCTCCCGCTGATATTCGGACCCTCGTTCTCGACCCAGGGCTCCGATCGGGCCGATGCCCGGCTCGACGTTCGGGCCATTTTCCGCCCGACCAGCGACCGGACCAAGCTGCGAGACAAGCTCGGTTTCGTGGTGGCGACCGAATGGCGGGCGGGGCGGGGCCGGCGATGGCTGGAGTTCGGTGGCCGTGGCTACCGACAGATCTTGCCGATTGAAGACCAACCGCTGACCAAGGGTGAGGCGGGGTGGGCGGCCTTCCTACTTCAGCGCGACTACCGGGATCACTATGAGGCCCGGGGCGTCGAGGGCTATGCCTCGGTTGCACCGTGGCCGGCGCTCCGATTCAGGGTGTCCGTCCGGGGCGACCAGGAGCGATCGGTCCCGGCAAGCGACCCCGTGTCACTGTTTCGCAATCAGGATGCCTGGCGACCGAATCCGTTGATCGACGACGGCTTCTATCGGACGACCAAGGTCTCACTCGACTACGACACCCGGAACGATCCGGCCCGGCCTTCCACTGGTTGGAGGATCCATGCCGCTTTCGAGCGGAGCCGGAGCGACGACGCGTCTCCCGTCGCTCTGCCGGCCACCGTGAGGCCACCGATCTCGCCCGGGCGTTACGCCTTCTCGCTGGTCAGGTTCGACGTGATCCGGTACGCCCGGTTCAATCCCTCGACCAAGATCAACGTGCGATTCGTAGGGTCGGGGTGGACGGGCGGCGACCCCTTGCCGGTCCAGCGGCGGGTATCGTTAGGGGGGCCGGACATACTCCCCGGGCTCGGTTTCCGGGACCTCAACTGCGGGCCCGCCGGCTTCTCGGACCAAAGCCAAGCCTCGCTGTGCGATCGGATGTTGACGGCCCAGATTGAAGTCCGGACCACCTTACCGGTCAACCTGCCACTTCGAATTCGGAACGCCGAGTTGGCCGCCCTGCAACAAATCCTCGGCATCGAGCAAGCGGAGCTGGTCCTGTTGGCGGATGCCGGCAAGGCTTGGCTGACCGGCGAGGGGCCCGGACGGGTGCCTAACAACCGGATCCCCAAGTTCGGCGAGTGGGACGCCGATGTCGGGGTCGGCATCGACGCCGGTGGCATTGGCCTGTACCTCGCCAAAACCGTCGCGGTCGATCGATCGTTTCGCTTCGTGTTTCGCCTCCAGCGGCGATTTTGATGCGGCGGTTTTCGGTCGCGGTCATCGGATTCATGGCGTTCTCGTCGGGGGCGCTGGCGCAGGCGCGCCCGGTCAACGTCGCCATCAGCCTCGACCCCGCCAGTCAGCGGAACGGGGCCCGCAAGCCGATCATCGCGCTCCGGAACCTACTGACCGACGCTCGTTGGAATGAAGCCCTCGATAACTCGTTGCCGCTGGTGATCTCCTTTTCCTTGGAAACGTGGCGATCCCGCGACGGCTGGATCGACGAGCTCCTACCGGGCACCGTTGATTGGCAGGCGGTCGTCGCTAAGGAGCCACTCCAGGAGGAGTACACCATCACCCGAATCGTGGTGGGCCGACCCGGACGCCCTCTCCGGTTCGCCGTCCGAGATTCAGCCATTCGAGAGTTTGACCGTCCGCAGCTGGTTCAATGGTGGCCCCAACGTCCGGGGCGTTTCTACTACGCCCTCTCAGTCCGGATCACGGCACTTTCGGATCGGGATATGGACCAGCTGGAGAACTTTCTTGCGGGCGACCTGTCGATCGAGACCCCGGAGCCCGGCACCGCCGTCGGCCGGGGGATCCGGCGGTTCTTCGTCCGGATCGCCGGCCTACCGAGTCAGATCCTCACCGCGCGCTCGGAGCAGTTCGACGTCCTCCCGTAAGGGACTCTCGGCACTCGGCACTCGGCACTCGGCACTCGGCGCTCGGGGCTCGGCACTCGGAGGGGTTAGGCGAGTGCCGAGCGCCGAGCGCCGAGCGCCGAGCGCCGAGATCGCCCGGAGGGCTTCGGGGCCGTAGAAGAGCCGGATGTATTTCGCCTGGGTTTGGGTCAGCCGGCGAACAGCCCAGGACAGATGGACAAAATGAGGCTCCATTGGGGTGGTCGCCGGGTGCATGCCGCACTCCTCGGGGAGCCGATTCCCCTTCTTGGTGTTGCAGCTGCTGCAGGCAGTCACCACGTTCCGCCAATCGTTCCCGCCGCCCCGGGAAATCGGGAGCAAGTGGTCCCGGGTCAGGCACTCCCGGGGACGCAGTTCACTCTGGTGCCGGCCGCAATACTGGCAGGCGTACTCGTCTCGGGCAAACAAGAACGTATTAGTGACCTGACGGCGGAACTTCCGGGGCACATGGACGAACTTGACCAGCCGGATGATGGCCGGCCTGGGGAGGGCAAGGCTGGCGCTCCGGATCTGTTCGACCCCCTCAGCCTCGACGATCTCAGCTTTGCCGTCGATGACCAGACGAAGGGCCCGCCGGAGCGGGACCATCGTCAGGGGTTCAAACGATGCATTGAGCGCGAGACAGCGCACTGCCATTTCTCCGGGTAACGGGTTACTAGCATTGTAGAAACGTTGGGGTAGCAAGATCAAGCGGGGGGCCTCCGGAAGACCGGCCGCCCGGAGGCGAACGTGGCCAGAACGCAACCTGGCCGGGAGGCCACGAGTCGGGCCTCGACTGGCTGGTCCGGCGGGCCGGTTAGTTCGACAGCGATGAGATCGGCGAACGTCCCGACCCCAAGCCAACCGACTTCGGCCTCGGTGCCGGTGAGTCTGGCTCCCCCAAGTGTAGCCAAGTCAAGCGCTTGCGCCGGGGTCAGCCGGCCGAGTTGCTGGGCAGCCCGGATCTCGGCCCAGAGATCCAAGACCCCCACACTGACGACCGAGTCGGTCCCGATACCGACCCGAAGCCCGGCGGCCAACAGCGCCCGAAGGGGGGCAGCCCCGTGCCCATGCCGCGCGTTGGAGCGGGGACAGTGAGCGACCGGGGTTTGCCGGCGGCCCAGAAGGTCGGCATCCGCCTGATCAAGCTGAACAGCGTGAATACACAGCGTGTCCTTGCCGAGGACGCCGTGGGCGTCGAGCCAGGCTACCGGCGAACGGGTTGCCCCGGGGGGGTGAGGCCCGTGGAGGGCAATCGGCGGGATCCCTCGCTCGTTCCAGGCCGCCGCGAAGGGGCCCCCGTGGCTGGTCACCAGCAGCGACTCGGCCGGCGATTCGGCCAGGTGCACGGCCATTGGTAGCCCCGCGTCGGCCGCGAACTCGGCAACCGCCCGGTACAGAGGCCCGCTGACTGTGTACGGGGCGTGGGGCGACACGCCAAGGCGGACGCGGCCCCTGGCGCCGGGGGCCAGCTCAGCGACCCGGGCACGGAGGTCCCGCAGGCTTTGGCCGGCCTGGCTCGGATCGGGCCCGAAGACTTCCTGGTACACAACCCCCGCACCGCCGAGCTCGACGAGGGCCTCGAGTACCGCCCCGGAATCGCCGGTATCGAGCACGGTCGTGATCCCAGCGGCAAACCCGTCTCGGACGCCTTGGCGGGCCGCCGCCCGAAACCACTCCGGCGAACGATCGGCCTTAATCCGGCGAACGCCCCGAATCCAGGCCGAGAAGTCGGATTCTTCAACCAGGCCGGCCAGGCCGGTGAGTTCCAAATGCGTGTGGGCATTGATCAAGCCCGGCATCAGGGCGGCCCCGGTGAACCCCAGGGTGGGCACTCCTGGCGGGGAGGGAACGGCCTCCGCCGGGCCGACGGCCTCAATTCGGCCGTTGGCGCCAACCAGGACCGCACCGCATTCAACTGGGGGCGACGACCCGGGAACGACCCAATCAGCCGTTAGGCGAAGCCGGGGTTCCGACAGGCCGGTCACCGGTGAATCGGGCAGCGTTCGGTCGGCTCGGTACCCGGGAAAAAGAACTCGGGACCGACTTTGTCCTTGGGGCAGGTGGCGTTCGGGAGGTAGCCGGTGGAGCGGTCGATATCGTGCGAAATCAACCCTGCAGGCATCGGCCAGCCGAAGGGGACCTTGCGGCGTTCGTAGATGTCTTTCATCATGGCGGCCCACGCCGGCGCCGCGAGCCGGCCACCTTGGGCATCCCTCATGATGGGCTGCTTGCGATCGAACCCCATCCAGACTCCGGTGACCAGGTCCGGGGTAAACCCGATGAACCAAACGTCCATGCCGTCGTTGGTCGTGCCGGTCTTCCCGCCCGCGGGGAGGTCGATCCCGGCCCTTCGCATGACGCCGGAGGCGGTGCCTCGGCGCATGACGTCACGCAAGCCGTCGAGGACGAGCCACGCGTTCATCGGATCCATGGTTCGGGTTTGCCTGCTTTCGGGCTGCCAAATGATGTTGCCGTCGGGGTCTTCGACCCGTTCGATGGCGATTGGCGGCACCCGCAGCCCGAGGTTCGCAAAGGTTCCGAAGGCCGAAGTGATTTCGAGGAGCGTGACTTCGGCGGCTCCAATGAAAATCGAAGGAACCCGGGGGATCCGGCTGGCAATGCCGGCGGCGGCGGCTTCCTTGACCACGGCGTCGACCCCAACGTCAAGGCCGACCCGAACGGCGATCGTGTTGCGGGAATCGTAGAGTCCTTCTCGCATGGACATCGGACCCCGGAACTTGTTGTCGTAGTTCTTGGGGGACCACGGTGGCTGATTGCTGAGCGGAACATCGATCAGCGCATCGTCGTAGATATCGCTGAGACGATACCCGGCCTTGATTGCCGCGGAATAGACGAACGGCTTGAAGGTCGATCCGGCCTGGCGACTGGCTTGAGACACCCGGTTGTATTTCGAGTCGGCGAAATCCCGGCCCCCAACCAAGGCCCGGACCTTCCCGGTTTTCACCTCGATTGTGGCGATCGCACCCTGCAGGTAGGGCGAGTAGGGTCCCTGGTCGTCTTCGGTCGCGTTCGGATCCCGTTTTTCGAGGTATTGCCGATAGGTCTGATGGGGAAACTTGCCGTAGGCCTTGGGATCCTCCTCGATCTTGAGGAGCTGCGCTTCGAGGGCGCGCTCGGCCGCGAGCTGGGTATCGAGGTCAATCGTCGTGTAGACCCGGAGCCCGGAACGGTACAGCTCCAGGCCGAACCGGGCCTGGAGGAGCTGCCGAACGTACTCGACGAAGTAGTCGCCGACGCCGTTGAAGTCTGACCGGGACGAAAGGGCCAGTGGATAGGATTTCCAGGCTTCGGCCGATTCGGGCGATAACTTTCCCTGGTCGCGCAACAGATTGATGATCAAGTTCCGCCGCTGGACGGCATAGTCTGGATTGCGGCGGGGATTGTATCGAGTGGGGGCCTTCGGAATCGCGGCTAGCATTGCCCCTTCGGCCACGTTGAGTTGGCGGGCCGGTTTGCCGAAATAGCGCCCGGCCGCCGTTTCAACCCCGTAGGCGCCATTGCCAAGATTGATTTGATTGAGATAGAGCTCGAGGATCTTGTCCTTTTTGTAGTTTCGTTCGATTTCGAGCGCCATCCGGGCTTCGCGAAGCTTGCGGGTCAGACCGCCAAACCCGGAGCGGAGATTCGCCGGCAATTTTTCGGGCCAGAGGTTGCGGGCCAACTGCATCGTGATGGTTGAGAACCCTTGGAGCCGCTGGCCCGAGAAAAGGGCCTTGAACGAGCCGAGAACTCGGTACCAGTCGATGCCCCCATGCTGATAGAAGCGTCGATCCTCGGTTGCCAGGACGGCCGCGATGACGGCCGGGGAGATTTGCTTGAGCTGAACCACGGTCCGGCGGGTCTGTCCAAAATCAGTCACCAGCCGCCCATCGGCGGCGTAGACCTTGGATGCCTGGTCGGGATCGTAGCTCTCTAGACTGGCAATGGAGGGACACGATCCGACCGGGGCGCAGACGTTGAACCAGGCACCCACGGCCAGAAAAGTCCCAAACATGAACATCGCGCCGCCGGCGAGCAGGAATCGATACCGAATCGTCGGGGAGTGCCACCAGCGCGAGATGTTCTTGGAAAGCCGGAGGGCCATAGAGGCAAGGTAAGGCGGGGGGGCGGACCGAAGGAAGGGCAGACAGACCCTCGCGAGGGTGGTTAGTTTACCCCCCCGAATGTCTAACATGCTGACCACTTTGGCTGCCCGCGGGCTGCTCCACGATGCGACCCCGGGCCTGGCTGCCCGATTGGCGGAAGTCCGGCCGATCACGGGGTACGTCGGTTTCGACCCGACCGCTGATTCGCTTCACGTCGGCAATCTGGTTCCCGTGATGGCGCTGGTGTGGCTCCAGCGGTTTGGAGGGACACCGATCATTCTGGTCGGCGGAGGCACCGGCCTGGTCGGCGACCCGAGCGGGAAACGCGCAGAGCGACCAATGCTCTCGCCCGACGCCGTCGCGGCCAACTTGGCGGGCATCCATCGCCAGTTGAGCAAGTTCCTCGACTTCGAAGGCTCGAACGCCGCGACGATGCGGAACAACGCGGACTGGCTCGCTCCGCTCAGCCTGCTCGATTTTCTCCGGGACACGGGCAAGCACTTCACGATCAACTACATGCTCCAGAAGGATTCGGTCAAGAGCCGGATCGAGGCCGGGATTTCGTTTACTGAGTTCGCCTACATGCTGGTGCAGGCCCACGATTTCGACTATCTGCACCGAACGGCGCAGTGCGAGCTCCAGATGGGGGGCAGCGATCAGTGGGGCAACATTACGGCCGGCATCGAACTGATCTCGCGGCACGGGGGCCAGGCCCACGGGGCGGTGCTGGCCCTGATGACCACCGCGACAGGCGCGAAGTTCGGGAAGAGCGAGGCCGGCAACATCTGGCTCGACCCGGCCCGCACCACGCCTTTTAAGTTCTATCAGTTCTGGTTGAACGCCGACGATGCTGATGTGGAGCGGTTCCTCAAGACATTCACGACGGTCTCCCTGGACGAGATCGCGGCCACCATGGCGGAACAGCAGGCCGACCCAAGTCGACGGGCAGCCCAGCGGCGCCTGGCGAAAGACGTAACAACTCGGGTCCATGGCGAAGGGGCGACGGCACTTGCGATCGGCGCCAGTGAAATCTTGTTTGGCGGAACCGATCTGAGCCGGGCCAACGCAGACACGCTGTCCATCGTTGCCGATGAGGTAACCACCGTTGGGGTAACCCGGGCGCGCCTCGCCGGTGGGATTGCCGCGGTCGACGCCCTAGTCGAGGCCGGCCTCGCCGCTTCGAAGGGGGAAGCCCGACGCGGAATCCAGGGTCACGGGTTCTCGATCAACGGCGACAAGATCTCGGCCGCAGACGCGTTGCTTGGCCCCGAACACCTCCTGGCGGGCCGGTTCGTTGCCCTTCAGAAAGGCCGCCGCAACTTCGCCTTCCTGAAGGTCGATTAGCCTAACCTACCAGCGAGACCGGCGGGTTCGGCGGGGCTGCTTGGCTCCGAGCAAGCCGAAGACCCCTCGGACCAACTCCCGACCAACAGTCCGGGCCATGGTGCCGGTCAAGGCGCCGAGCAGAGCCCCGCCGGCCATCTGAGCCCAACTCTTGCCAGCGCGGGCCGGCGGCGCCGGTTCAGGGGGCTCGCGGGATGGTCCGCCCGACCCGGCCGGCGGAGCATCCTTTCGCCCCAGTCGCCGGGCCAGGATTTCGTGGGCACTCTCCCGATTGACCGGCGCGCCATACTCCCGCATCAAATCCGATTCGGCCGCCTCGGCCCGAAACTCGTCGGGAGTCAGCGGGCCCATCCGGGACACCGGCGGTACCATCCGGGTAGCGACGACAGGGGTCGGGACGCCTTTCGGGGAGAGACCCGTCACAATCGCCTCACCGATCCCCAGTGAGGTGATCGTCTCCTGGAGGTCGTAAAAGGCGGTCTTTGGGAAGGTCCGAACGGCGGCCCTCAAAGCCGCTTCGTCGTCGGGCGTGTGGGCTCTGAGGGCGTGTTGGACCCGGTTCGAGAGCTGAGCCAACACGGCCTCGGGCACATCCTTCGGGGATTGGGTTACGAAGAAAATCCCGACCCCTTTCGACCGGATCAACCGAACCACCTGCTCGACCTGTTCGAGAAACGGCTTCGACGCGTCGCGAAACAAGAGGTGGGCTTCGTCAAAGAAGAACACCAACTTCGGCTTGGGGAGGTCGCCCGCCTCGGGGAGGTTCTGATAGAGCTCCGCCATCATCCACATCATGAAGGTCGAAAATAGGACCGGCTTGTCTTGGCAGTCGGACAGTTCGAGACAGGTCACGACGCCGCGCCCGTCTTCGGTTACGTGGAGAAGATCGTGGACGTCGAACTCCGGCTCGCCGAAGAATTTCTCGGCGCCTTGCTGCTCGAGTTCGATCATCTTCCGGAGCAGCACGCCGACGGTGGCGTCCGCCATGCCCCCATACTCCTTGAGCACCGGCTTGCCCTCGTCGCTCGAAAGAAACTTGAGGACCGAGCGGAGGTCGGCAAAGTCGAGGAGGGGTAGGCCCTGATCATCGCACGCCTTGAACACCAGGCTCAAGACGCTGGCTTGAGTCTCATTCAGCCCAAGGACCTTGCTCAGGAGCAACGGCCCGAACGAACTCACGGTCGCCCGGAGTTGGACCCCGTTTGTTCCAGTCAAGCTGACGAACTCGGTCGGCATGCCTTTGGGAGCCCAGGTCGCGTCGATCGAGGCCAGGCGTTCGTCGATCCGGGCCGACTGGGCTCCCTCCCGGGCGATCCCGGCCAAATCCCCCTTGATGTCGGCGACGAACACCGGGACGCCATTGGCCGAGAGTTGCTCGGCCATCAGCTGGAGCGTCTTGGTCTTGCCGGTACCGGTCGCTCCGGCGATCAGGCCATGGCGGGTCATCATCGATAGCGGCAGCGACACCTTAGGCTCGGTGATGACCGAGGAGCCGTCGAGGGCCGCGCCTAACGTGATGACGGGCAACGCAAACCCGTACCCTTCCTTCAGCATCTCGTCGAATGTTGCCATGGATCCTTCCTGGGATCAAAGGGACTGATCGAGTAGCCCGGCCAGCCGGGCCATTTCGTCGATCGTATTGTAGCAATGGGGGCTCAGTCGAATGGCGCCCTCCCGAAACGACGCCACGACCCCGGCTTCCGCGAGCCGACCAAACACCGCCGCCGGGTTGGCCGGCACGAGACAGACCATGCCGCTCGAGGCGGTTCCGATCGGAGAGGAGACCCGCACCCCGCGGCGAACGGCCCATTCGAGCACCGGGCGGTTGATGTCGGCCAGGTGGGCTTGGATCCGGTCAATGCCGAGCTCGAACAGTAGCTCGAACGAACCGATCATTCCGACGAAGTCCTGGAACGGCAGGGTGATCAGCTCGAAGCGGCGGGCGTCGGAACGCCAATCCCCTCGGTACTCCGTGAGCGTAGTGAGGTCATCGGTCCCGTCAAACGCCGTCCAGCCCGCCATCGGAGGCTCGAGTTGCTCGATGAGCTCCCGGCGGATGTAGGTAAATCCGGATCCCCAGGGCGACAGAAGCCACTTTTGGGCCCCACAGGCGAGGATGTCGACTGGGGTCTCCCGGACATCGAACGGGATCTGGCCGAGGGCCTGGATCGCGTCAATCACGAGATAGGTACCAGTGCGGCGCGCTACCACCGACAGAGTCTTGAGGTCGGCTTGATACCCGGTATGGAACTGAACCTGGGACAAGGCCAGGACCTTGACCCTCGGGTCGTGCATTCGTTCGGCGATCAGGGCCTCGTCGGGCCACCCATCGGCGGTGACCGGGACCAATTCAAGCTCAACCCCATGCTTGGCGAGCTGCCGCCACGGGAAAACGTTGGCCGGAAACTCCCCCCGGCTTGCCAGAACAATGTCGCCCCGATGGAGCGGCAGCGAGGACGCGGCGACGTTAATGCCGTAGCTGGTATTGGTCGACAGGGCGATTTCCGCGGGGGTGGCGTTGATCAGCTTCGCGGCGGCTACCCGGGCTCGGTCGAGGACCCCAAAGAGGTGCTCCTCGGTGAGCCGGTGGGCGGCGGCCCGGTCTCGGTGGTAGGCTTCGAGGCGGAGCCGAACCCGCTCCGGTAACGGTCCGATGCCGGCATGATTGAGGTAGAGGGTTTCATCCGCCCACGGGAACTCTTCCCGCCGGAGGGTCTCGACGTCGTAGGAACTCGATTTCGCAGAGATCGGCATTCGTCGATAATATCCTACCATGGCCTATGACGACTAGTTCTCAATTCAGCCTGGTTTTGGGCGGCGGCGGCCTCAAAGGGCTGGCCCATGTGGGAGTGTTCCGGGGTCTCGAGGAGCGGGGCCTCGAGCCCGGGGTCGTTATCGGGTGCAGCATTGGAGCCCTGATCGCCGCGGCATGGGCCTCGGGGCTCTCGGTTCGGGAAATGGAAGACCGGGCCTTGGCCATCAAGCGAACCGATGTCTTCCGGGTGGCCCACCTCGACATGGCCCTCAAGCGAATGCTGTCGCCGGCGGTGTACCGCCGGGAGCCGCTCGAGGCCCTGATTCACTCGATCGTGGGCGACCGGACCTTCGAGCAGCTGCCCCGCCGGCTGATCGTCAATACAGTCGACCTCAATACTGGAATCGAGATCCCTTGGGGTTTGCCCGGCCTGACCCACGTGAAGGTGGCCGACGCCGTGTTTGCCTCCTGCGCGTTGCCGGGGATCTTGGCCCCACGGCCGATCGACGGGCGGGTCTGTGTCGACGGGGCGGTGGCCGAAAATCTGCCGATTCGGAGCGCCCTCGCCGCCAGCAATGCCCCAATCATCGCCGTTGATGTCGGGGGTAGCGGCGGGCACCGGCACGCCATCGAGCGCCACGGGTTTGCGATCACCTATGCCCGGGGCCTCGAAATCGTCATGAGCACGCTGACCGAGGAACTGCTCCACCAGTGGGGCGACCCGCCGATTCTCTTGGTTCGGCCCCGGGTCGAGCGGATTTCGATGTTCTCATTCAACCGAACGCCGTACCTGATTGCCGAGGGGTTTCGGGCCCTGAACGGGGCGCTGGACCAGATCCCCGCTCCCTTGGCCTCGCTCCCACCAGGCATCCATCCCCAGCGCGAAGTGAGGCTGGCCATCAACCCGACGGCCTGCATCCGATGCGGGATCTGTTACGCGCGGGCGCCCCGCCTTTTCGAGCGCGAACCGGACGGCCTGGCTCGGGTCGCCGCGCCGCGGCAGTGGTGGTCACCGCTGGGCGACCGGGTGGTCCGGGCCTGTCCGACCGGTGCCATTAGCGCCGAACCGGTGTCGAGCGACTAATCGCCTGGAGATCCCGAACCACCCGGTCCCAGTTGCGGTCGCGTTCGACCCACCGCCGGCCGGCCTCGCCTATGGCGCGGCGGCGCTCCGGGTCGCCAAGCAGCTTGGCGACCACCGCCGCGATTCCGCCAACGTCTTCGCCATCGACCAGCACCCCGGTTTCGCCATCGACTACCGCGGCGTCGGTGCCGCCGCCTCGTCCCGCAACCACCGGAAGGCCGGACGCTGAGGCATCGGTGAGGGCAATTCCGAATCCCTCGACCTCGAGTCCCGCCGGACGGGACAAGCCAAGGTAGAGATCGGCGAGCCCGTAGATGGCTGGGAGATCGGCGTCCGGCACCGCATCCAGGAATTGGACCACATCACCGAGCCCCAAGGAGTCCACGAGGCCCTCGAGCCGGGGCCGATCTGGTCCCCGGCCGACGACCAGATAGGAGAGGTCCGGGAACTGGTCTCGAAGGCCGCCGACCACCGGGATCGCCACATCGATGCCCTTGTGGGGAACCAGCCGCGCGACCGTGAGCATCCGAGCGCGACTGGGCCGAATCCGATATCGTGCCATCACGGCGGCGGTGTCGATCCCGGGGTGAAACGCGACCGGGTCGCTGCCGAGAGGCACGACCCGGATTCGGTCAGCGGGATCGAGATCCAACGCCGACAACACCCGGCTGGCAAGGTCCCCGGTCCACCGGCTATTGGCGACCAAGGCCGCGGCGTTGCCGAGGAGGGCCCGAGCCGAGCGACGCCTGAGCAACGAGTGGTCGAACTTATCCTGGATCCGGAGCAAGTCTCCCCCATGGAGCAGCACCCCATACGGGATCCCATCCCGGGCCCGACTCCGAGCCGCCACGTAACCGGCCGGCCGGAGGTTCCCACACCAGATGAACTGGGCTTGGTGCTGGGCCGCCAAGCCCCGAACCCGGCGACGCCAGGCCCAGAGGCCCTGGAGGGTCTTGAGCCGGGTAGACGGCGTGGCGATCCGGTCGACAGGGTTGGGAAACCGGCCATCGGCGGCGTTAGGCACCGATCCGGTCGACACGACAAGGCTTCCGGGAGGGTACCGGAGGGCGAGTTCGGCCATCCACCGAGCAATCCCGCCCCCAATCGGCGGGAAGTCATAGGCCAGGAGAAGGTCGGTCATCGATCCGCCAGGCCTCTCAAGCCGGCCGCAAACCGAGCCACCGCCGCCTCGATGGTCAGATGGGCCACCCGTGCCGGATCGGCCGGCCCCTGGTCCAGGGCCGCTTGAATCGCTGCGCCGAGCGACGCGTCGTCCTCGAGCCGGAAATAGTGAACCGCCGATCCGAGGTGCTCGCGATGAGGCCCAATGTCGGACGCTACCGTCGGGACGCCCGACGCGACGGCTTCCATCGGGGTGAGCCCAAATCCCTCAAACCGGCTCGGCGCGACCACGACCGTCGCCTCCTGATACGCAACGGCAATCGCGTCGTCGCTCTGCCATTCGGTCGCGAGTTCCAGCTTGACTTCGAGATCGGCCGCCAGCCGCTCGAGCGCCGCGGCCTCCGGCCCCTGCCCGATCAGATGAACGGCCGGTCGCGGCATCATCCCAGCCGCCGCCCTGATCACCGCCTCCTGATTCTTGTGCGGCACCAACCGCGAAATCGACAACAGGCTGGTGCCGAGCACCGAGCGCCGAGCGCCGAGCCCGAACCGGGCTGAGTCGAAGCAAAACGGCACCAACTCGGCGATCACCCCAAACCGGCTGGCCAGCTCCGAGACCGTGAGGGTCGAGGGCGCCCAGACCCAGTCGGCGTGCCGAGCCGCGAACCGAATTCGGCTGTAGTAGCCCGGCCGCTCCGGATATCCCCCGACGATTCGAGGGACCCGGCGAACCCGGCCGCGCCACTCGAAAACCAAATCCGGCCGGCCCATCCCAAGACGCCAAGGCGGCAGATCCCAGAGATACACTAGGAACGGGCAGCGGTGGCGGCGGGCCCATTCGAACGCGGCCACGGCGCACTGGCCATCCATGGCCACCGCCAGGTCGGCCGGCTTCTCGCCGTCGGTCGCGATGACGAATCCGGCGGCGCGAAGGCCCGGCACCACTAGGTGGCAGAACGGGTTCGGCCCAAACCACCGCAACGATCTCATCCGATCAACTCATAGTTCCGAAACTCGAAGACCCGCTTTCCAGTGAAGCGCTCCACCAGGTCCGAGGCATAGAACCGGAGGTGCTCCCAGCCAAATTCCGACTCGGTGATCCGCCGTTCGGGATCAACGGCATGCCGGGCCACCCATTCCCGAGCCACCGCAGGGTGGGTGCCGACGAATGGCCGGATCCCCGGAAACCACCGCAACACCGCTCGGTCAAATTGGTAGTCCGGCCGATTCGGATAGAGCGAGCGATCGATCACCGCCCGGCCTCGGAGCGCCGCGGCGGATCGGGTGTATCCATAGTGGAACATCTCGGCATCGGCCAACCGGGCCCGGACCCTCCGATCGGATCGGCCGACTCGAAAGCCCTGCGCGTCACGATACGGATGGACCTCTCGAGCCGGATCGAGGCGCACCGCGCGAACCTCTCGCCGATACCACCGGCGATTGACCGCTTCGGTAGCCGGGCTTCCGAATAAGTGGCGGTACTTGACGACCACGCCCTCGACGTCGGATCCGGCATTCGCAATCGTGCTTTGGAGCCCGGCCGCGCCGGCCTCGTGGAGCACCTCATCGGCCTGGATGTAGATCCCCCAGGGATGCCGGCACGCCCGCATGGTGCGAAGAGTTTCGTCGCGGAGCACCGACTCACCGGCGGCAAAGTTCCACTCGGTCTCGACGATGCGGATCTTCGGGTCAGCAATCGACTTCACCAACTCCAGGGTGTCATCGGTCGACCGACCGACGTTGACGACGACTTCGTCGCAAATGGGGAGGATCGACCGAATGCTCTCGACGACGGGGAAGTCCAGTTCGACGGCATTCCGAACGATGGTGAAGCCGGAGATCGTCATCGCGTCATCGTCGCCAGCAAGATCTCGAGACGGTGTCGCCAGGTGTGCTCCCGCAACGCCCGGGCCCGGGCTCTTGCGGCGATCGCCGTGGCGGCAACCGGATCGGCCAACAGCGCCTCGGCCCGAGCTCTGAGTTCTCCAACGTCACGGTACGGAACCACCTCGGTGTCGGCCGAGAAGTGGCGAGTGACGTCGGCCTTGGCATCGCAGAGTTGGACCGTTCCGATCGCCGCGAGTTCGAAGACTCGCCGATTGGCCCCGGTACCGTAGCGCCCCCGCTCAGCCGGCTCGCCGAAGAACTGATGGACGTTCAGGGCGACGTCAGCGTTCGAGAACGCCCGGATGAAATCGTCACCGAAAAGCGGGCCCCCGGGCCACCCCGGCCCCCAGGACCGGAGACCAAGATCGGTGACGGCATCGAGGGCCCGGGCGCGATCCGCTTCGTAGGTACCTACAAAGGCGATTCTGGCCCGGGGCCACGCGGGGTCAGGCAGGGGCCGGTGATAGGCTGGGTCGCAGCCCTCAGCCAGGTAGCTCACGGCGCGACCAAGGGCCGTATGCCGTTCAACCATCGATGTGTCGAAAATGAAGCAATGATCGTAGCCCGCCCCGATCCGAAGCGAGAGATCGATCAAGTGGGGACCGTCCGGGAACCAGTTGGCCCACCTCGCCCCGGCCGCAACCGGCCGAATGGCGGCGATGATCTCGGGGTCGAGGGTCGCCCCTTTGAACACGAGGACCAGCTCAGGTCGGTGGCGTCGAACGGCGGCCGAGAGCCGGCGCTTCAGGGTCTGGGCCAAGACCCGGGCGAGACCACGGGTCCGCTCTTCGCAGCAGACCACTTCACAACCAAGCGCCTCGAGCGCTGCGGCAAGGGCCGCCCCGGTACGGTGATATCGCTCGTTGAACTTGGCGACGAGGACGACCCGGAGGCCGGCGAACATCAGTCGACGCCCAACTCCTGGCCGACCGGCTTGGCACGGGGCAGCACTCCAACAGACTCGAGGAGGCGCCTGGCTCGGTGCATGTGGGTATGCTCCGCGAGAACTCTGCGGCGGGCCGCGGCCCCGAGCTCCTCGGCCCGAGGCGGGGCTTGGAGCAAGGCCTCAACGTGCCCTTTGAGTTCGCGAGCATCGCTGAAGGTGACGACCTCTTTCCCGGGCTCGAAGTAGGTCGGCAGGTCGGCCCGCTCGTCGACCACCTGCGGCACCCCCATCGCCGCCAGCTCAAAGACCCGCTGATTGCAACTCGCAAAGGACAAACCGTTCGCACCTAAGCCATGATGGAGATTCACCGCGACCGACGCGCCGCCGTACGCCCGGACGTACTCCGCTGTCGTCCGAAGCTCGCCCCGGCAATAATCGCGGAGCGAGGTCTTTCGCCAACCGGGACCCCAGAGGGCGAGCCCGAATTCGACCAGTGCGATGAGATACTTCTCGCGGGTCGGGGTGGCCGCGCCGGCAAACACGACGTTGGCGCGATACTGGTCTTTGGTGCGAAGCGGCCGGTACACCGACGGGTCGGCAGCCAGCGGGAGCACTTCGACCGTCCGGCCGAACGACCGTTCACACGCAGCCGCAACGTCGGAGCCGGTCACGAAGATCCCGTCGTAAGCCCGGGCCACGCCGAGGATCTCGTCGATCCGGCTGACATCGTCGGGAAACCAGTTGACCAATTTGACTCCGGTTTGGGCCCGGAGCGCTTCGGCCAATCCTTCGTCGATGTCATAGCCGCCGATCACCAATACCAAATCGGCTTCAGCCACCTCGATGCTTTTCAGCAGCCTCGACCGGAGATCACTCCCGCCGAGCAGGCCCAGGAGCCCCGAGCGGCGGCGGAGATCAAAGGTGGTTACGTCGCAGCCCAGCCGCTCGAACGCGCGGGCCCGCTGGGCGGAGTGGGCATTTTCGCCGTCGTCGAACGGCGCAATTAGGAGGACGGACGGAGGGCTCACGCCATTTCCTCAATCGGGCGGAACTGGATGTTGTAGAGGCGCCGATATAGGCCCCCCTGGGCGAGAAGCGCCCCATGGCTGCCGCGTTCCACGATCCGGCCGCCGTCGAGTACTAGAATCTCATCAGCGTGCTGTACTGTTGCCAAGCGGTGGGCCACCACCAAAACGGTCCGGTCCCGCATCAGCCGGTCGATGGCGTCCTGGACCAGCCGCTCGGATTCAGTATCGAGGGAGCTCGTCGCCTCGTCCAAAATTAGGATCGGTGGGTCGCGGAGCAAAGCGCGAGCGATCGCGATCCGTTGCCGCTGGCCCCCCGAAAGCCGAGTCCCCCGCTCTCCCAACACCGTTTCGAATCCTTGGGGCAGCCGGTCCACGAACTCCAGCGCGTTGGCCGCCCGAGCGGCTTCACGGACCTGGTCGAGGGTTGCCAGCGGTTGGCCGTAGGCAATGTTGGCGTGCACCGAATCGTTGAGGATCACCGTTTCTTGGCTTACCAGGCCGATCAGCCCGCGGAGGGAGGCCCGGGTCAAATCCGCGAGAGGCACCCCATCGAGGGTAATCAGCCCGGAGGTCGGTTCCCGGAACCTCGGCACCAGTTCGAGGAGGGTCGACTTGCCTGCCCCGGACGGGCCGACGATTGCGACGGCCCAGCCCTTGGGGACGACGAACGAGACCTCGTTCAGCACCAACTCGTCCTCATACCGGAACGAGACTCGGTCGAAAGCCAGCTCCCCCTCGAACCGGGCCGGCCGGGCACCAGGGCGGTCGGTTTCGGTTGACGGATGGTCGAGCCACCCGAAGACCCGTTCGGCACTGGCCAGTGCGATCGCCATGACGGTCGGGAACTGCGACAGAGCTTTGATCGGCGCCATCATCTTGAGCGCGACGACAAGGAACCCGATCGTCACCTCCGGACTCAACGTAGTCCCGACGATTGCGGGGTGGGCCCCGGCCCAGATAATCAGGATAATGACGAAGCCACCGAACACTTCGCTGACCGGATGGGTCAGGGTCGAGAATCGTTGGGTCCGAATCAGGCGCTTCCGGTAGCGATCGGTTTGAGCCGCGAACTGAGCCACTTCTTGGGCTTCGGCACCGTATCCGCGAATCAGTTTGATCGCCCCCAGCCGCTCGGCAACCGTCGACGTCAACCGCCCCCGCTCCTCCGCCCATTCACCGGCATGGCGCCGGAGTCGCCGGAGCAACTGCTGGATTCCGATGACGAGCAGTGGCGCCGCCGCGAGCGTGATCAGGGTCAGCCGCCAGGAGCTGAGCGAAAGGATGACCAGCGAGGTGGCGATCAGCACGACGTTTTGGAAGAACGATACCAGGGCAGCCGTGACCGCTTGCTTGGACTGGTCGGCATCGGAAATGATCCCCGAAATCAGCAGCCCTTGGCGAGTGCGCTGGAAAAATCCCAAATCGATCGTCAACAGGTGGCGATACAGTGCGACTCGAAGATCCTGAACCAACCCCTCTTGGACCGCCACGGACAGTTGGCCGGCGGCATAGGTACAGGCGTTTTTCAGCAACAGCCCTCCGAGGAGGAGAACCACCAGCCGGGTCCCCACAGTCGACGGGTCGGCGTCGCCAACGATCGGGGCAAGGAATCGGCTGGTGATCGCTTCGAGTTGGGTGGGCGCCTGGGCGAGCTGCCCTGCGGTGCCGAAGAGGGTCTTGAGGAGCGGGATCAAGATGACGATGGTGACGCCGTCGAGCAGCGACGCCGCCAGCGTTGCGACAATGCTCAGGTAAAAGAGCCCCCGATAGGGCCCGACCATCCCAAACAACCGCCGTGCCACCCGATCTTGCATGGAGCAAACCTAATAGGACGTTATCTTCCCACCCCTCGTGCCCCCCCGCATCCTGATCGTTCGATTCAGCTCGATGGGCGACGTCCTATTGACCACGCCCCTGATTCGGGCCATCCGGGAACGCCACCCGGAGGCCCGGATCACGTTTCTGACCAAGACCACGTTCACCTCGCTGGTCGTCGACAACCCTCGAATCGCCGAAGTCATTGGCTACGACCCGGCCACATCGCTCCGGGCCCTCGCGGAACGCCTCAAGGCGGCAAACTTCAGTCACCGGCTTGACCTCCATGGCAACCTCCGGACCCGAATGCTCCGGTTCATGGTCGGCGGGACCTGGCACGGCTATCCCAAGTACCGGCTCGCTCGGACCTGGTTGATCCGGACCAAACGGGATCGCTATCGCGATCGGCGGCCGGTCGCCGAGCGGTACTTCGACGCGGCCGAGGGCCTCGAGGTCACCCCGAGCGGCCAACCGCTCGAGTTCTTTGTCCGGCGCGAAGCGATGGAGGGCGCTCAGCGGTTTCTCAAAGAACGCGGGCTTGGGCAGGACCGCCCCTTGATCGCGATCTGTCCAGGAGCCCAGCACGCGACCAAACGCTGGCTGCTCAGGCATTGGCAGCACCTGGTGACCCAGTTAACGACGACCGGTTCGGACGTGATCGTCCTCGGCGGGCCGGCCGAGCGGCAGATCGGAGACGACGTCGCCGCCGCCGGGGTCGAAAACGCGGCCAACGCCGCAGGTGCGTTCGACTTTCCCGGCAGCGCCGCTCTGCTCAAGCTCGCCCGCCGGGCGGTCACCGGGGACACCGGCCTGATGCACCTCGCCACCGCAGTTCAGACCCCGGTCGTGGCGCTGTTCGGCCCGACGGTCCGGCAATTCGGCTTCTATCCCTACGGCGGCCGGGCGACGGTTTTGGAGCGGCCGCTGGCCTGCCGACCATGTAGTGCCATGGGAGGGTCAAGGTGCCCGCTGGGGCATCACCGGTGTCTCACCGACATCCGGCCCGACGAGGTGTTTGATGCGATCCGCCGGCTCCCCTCGGATCGATGCTGACCGCGGCCACGCGGGGGCTGATCGAACTGATGTCGGCGGCGCAGCGGGGGGCTCGGCGAGACGGCTTGTTTGCACTCTGGCTGGTGGTCCACGTTGCGGAGGACCTCGGATCGGCCACGGGGGCAACCGAGCGCCCCTACCGGCGGCGGGTCGGCCTCCTCGAGCAACGAATCTCCAGCCTCGCCCTACCGTTGCCCCTCAAACGGGCGCTCGCCCAGGTAATCGAGCAGCTCAAGACCGTCCCGGCTGGGCCGGCGGGGCCACTGCTCAGCGGGCTGGTGGGGCCGCTTAGGGAGACCGTGGGTACCGACGCCGCCGAACTCATCCAAAAGGTGGCCAGGGCCCGGCGGTAGCCTCCCGCCCCGACCAGAATGCCTCTAAGTTGTGGTGCAGAACACCCTGAGGAACGATCCATGGCGGGCCATAGCAAGTGGAAACAAATCAAGCACAAGAAGGCCGCGACCGACAACAAGCGGGCCTCAGTTTGGACCAAGTGTATTCGCGAAATTACCGTCGCGGCCAAGGCCGGTGGCGGCGACCCTGGCGGTAACCCTCGCCTCCGGACCGCCATCGACGCGGGCCGGGCGGTGAACATGCCAAACGAGAACATTGAGCGGGCGATCAAGAAAGGCACCGGCGAACTGGAAGGGGCCGTCTACGAGGACGTGACCTACGAAGGCTATGGCCCGGGCGGAGCGGCGATCTATCTCGAGGGCACCACGGACAACGCCAATCGGACCGTGGCCGAAGTTCGCCACGCGTTCACCAAGAACGGCGGGAACTTAGGGGCCACGAATTCGGTGGCCTGGATGTTCGATCGCAAGGGGCAGATTTTTCTCGACGCGGTCCGGTCACCCGAGGATACGACGCTCGAGGCGGCTTTGGAGGCCGGGGCGGAGGATTTCGCGACCGAGGGCGATCAATACATCGTCACGACCACACCGAATGACCTCCACCACGTCCAGGACGCGCTCAAGGCCAAGGGGTATCGGGTCGAATCGGCGGAAATTGCGATGGTTCCGAAGAACACCGTCAGGGTCGAGGGCATCGACGCCGTGAAGTTGATCAAGCTGATCGAGATGCTGGAGGACCAGGACGACGTTTCGAAAGTCTTTGCGAACTTCGACATTGACACCGCCACAATGGCCGAAGCGGAGGCGTGAAGGTTCTCGGGATCGATCCGGGAACCGCGATCGTTGGCTACGGCGTCGTGGCGACCGATCAGCCCGGCCGGATCGGGCGGCTGATCGAATGCGGGGTCATTCGGACCACGGCTCGAACGCCCTTGCCGATCCGCTTGCTCGCGATCCACGAGGGAATGACGGAGCTCTTCGCCCGGCATCGACCCACCGCCCTCGCCGTCGAGGATATTTTCTACGGAACCAACGTTCGCACGACCGCGGTGCTCGGCCATGCCCGAGGCGTTATTCTGCTGGCCGGAGCCATGGCGGGGATTCCGGTGTTTGAGTATCCGCCCGCCACCATCAAGAAGGCCATCGTGGGGCGTGGTGCGGCCCAGAAGGCCCAGGTTTCATTCATGGTCGCCAAACTCCTCGGACTCAGGGCGGCCCCCACGCCGTCGGACGCCGCCGACGGTGTGGCCGTGGCCGTAACCCATTTGCTCGCCGGGCGGTTAGCGAGGGCGGCGCGATGATCTCGACCGTAGCCGGGGTCCTGTCCGATCGGGTCGGCGAAACGGTCGTGATCCAAACCGATGGCGGCGTCGGTTACGCCGTCACCGTTCCGGTCGGTGTGTTGGAACGGTTGCCGGCCCTCGGCCACCGGTGTTCCCTCTTCATCGAAATGGTGATTCGCGAGGACGCCTGGATTCTGTTCGGTTTCGATCGGGCGGGCGACCGGGGCATCTTTCAGCGCCTCCTTGGGGCGAGCGGCTTCGGTCCCAAGCTCGCCATGGCGCTGCTATCGAGTTTGGGGCCCGAGCGGACCGTCCGAGCGATTCAGGGCAAGGACTTCGTCAAGCTCTCAACGGTGCCGGGGATCGGCCGAAAGAAGGCCGAGCGGCTGGTGCTCGAACTGCATGACCGGTTCACCGACGTGGTGGTGGACGCGGGCCCCCGCCGTGGCTCGGCGGCGGAAGAGGCGACCCACGCTCTCGCCGCGCTCGGATATGCCGCGGCGGCCGCCGATGAGGCGATTCGGGCCGCCGTGGCCCAGGGACCCGAGAGCGACGCGTCTGGATTGATCAGACGAGCACTCCAGATTCTGGCATCACCCAAGCCGGGAGGACGATAGTATGATCGACACCCTACCATTGCGGGCCCAAGAAACGGCCGAGTGGCTCTGCACGAAGTGCGGCTCGACCAACCGCAAACTCGTACCGAGGCATACGACGGTGGCACCGGACCGCTGTGTCACCTGCCGCACCAAGCACACGATTTGGCCCGGAAGCCGTCCTGTGCGATGGAACTCCGAGGCCAAGTAGCCGTCGTCATGACCAGGGTTCAGGTCACTACCCCCGATGAACTGCCCGAGGAGGGCGGAACCGATGCGGCCCTTCGCCCATCGCGGCTCGATGAGTTCATCGGACAGGAGCAGGTGAAGGCTTCGCTCCAAATCGCGATCGATGCGGCCAAGGCGCGAAAGGACACCCTCGACCACACCCTGTTCTTTGGCCCACCGGGATTGGGCAAGACCACCCTCGCGATGCTGATGGCTCGAGAAATGGGGGTCCAGATTCGGACCACTTCGGGCCCGGTTCTCGAGAAGCCCGGCGACCTCGTCGGCCTGCTCACCGGCCTCTCCAAGGGCGACATCCTTTTTATCGACGAAATCCATCGGCTTCGGCCGGTGCTCGAAGAATTTCTCTACCCGGCTATGGAAGATTTTCGGATCGACGTTCGGATCGCCGACGGGCCGAACGCGCAGACGATCCCGATGACGCTCGAGCCGTTCACGCTGGTCGGGGCGACGACCCGCTTCGGCCAGCTCACCCCGCCGATGCGGGCCCGATTCGGGATCGTGGAGCGGCTCAACTTCTACCGACCCGAGGAGCTGGCCCAAATCGTGACCCGGTCGGCCTCGATCCTCAATATCCCGGCCGAGGCCACCGGCGCCTTCGAAATCGCCAGACGGAGCCGGGGCACCCCGCGGATCGCGAACCGGCTGCTGCGGCGGGTCCGTGACTACGCCGAAGTCCGAGCCGACGGGATCATCACCCCAGCGGTGGCCGCCGCCGCCCTCGCCCGACTCAATGTCGACGAGTTCGGGCTTGACGACATGGACGCCCGGATTCTGTCGACGATCATCGAGAAATTCGGCGGCGGTCCGGTCGGCCTCCAAACGTTAGGTGCCGCGGTCGGTGAGGACAGCGGAACCCTGGAGGAGGTCTACGAGCCCTACCTCCTCCAGCAAGGGTTTCTGGAGCGAACGCCCCGGGGCCGGGTTGCCACGGCGAACGCTTACAAGCGGTTCGGCATGACACCTCCGGCCAATCAGGGGTTGCTGTTTGAGTGAGCCGAAGTTTCGGGTTGCCGATTTCGACTACCACCTCCCCCCCGAGTTGATCGCCCAAACACCGAGCCCCGCCCGGGGCGGGAGTCGGCTCCTCGACGTCGATCGCGCCGCGGGCACTCTGGCCCACCGCGGCTTCGCCGACCTGGTGGATTTGGTTCCCGCGGGCGACCTCCTGGTCGTCAACTCCACCAAGGTCCGCCCCGCTCGATTGCTCGGGAAGCGGGCCAGCGGCCGCCCCGCCGAAGTGCTCCTGATTCATCCAGCCGCCGACGATTGCTGGATTGCCATGGGCCAGCCGGGGAGCGCCCTCAAACCCGGCAAGCGAATCGCATTAAGCGACGACGCGGCCATTGAGACCGTCGCCGTGCTCGATGGGCCAAACCGCCTGGTTCGGTTCGTCGGTATTTCGGCGGAAGCCGCCATGACACGGTTCGGTCGCTTGCCATTGCCGCCGTACATTGCCCGGGACGCCACCGCGGCCGACGAGGACCGCTATCAAACCGTGTACGCCGAACGACCCGGGAGCGTCGCCGCGCCGACGGCCGGCCTCCACTTCACCCCCGCTCTGCTGGCTCAACTCCAGTCCAAGGGCGTCGGGCTCGGCAAACTCGATCTCGAAGTCGGACCCGGTACTTTTCGCCCGATGGAAGGCGACGACCCGGCCCGCCATCCGATGCATCGGGAGTCATTCACGATCAGCGATGCCCTCACGGAACAAGTCGAAGCCACCAAGGCCCGCGGCGGGGCGGTCTGGGCGGTCGGCACGACCGTCGTGCGGGCGCTCGAATCCGCGGCAACCGAGACGGGCCTGACCCGCGGGGCCCAGAACACGGCGCTTCTGATCCTGCCGGGTTTCCGGTTCCGGGTCGTCGACCGGCTGGTGACTAACTTCCACCTTCCGAAATCCACGCTCCTCCTGCTGGTCAGCGCCTTCGGCGGGGTCGCGATGATCCGAGCCGCCTATCAGGAGGCAGTCGCGCAGGGGTACCGCTTTTACTCCTACGGTGATGCCATGGTGATCCGGTGACGGCATTCGACTTCGACCTCGCCCACACGGACGGCGAAGCCCGGGCCGGCATCCTGCACCTGCCCCACGGCGACGTCGCCACACCGGCCTTCATGCCGGTCGGCACCTTAGGCGCGGTCCGGGGCCTTCATCCCGACGAAGTCGCCCGCGCCGGGGCCCAGATTATCCTAGGGAATACCTACCACTTGCACCTTCGCCCCGGCGAGGATGTGGTCCGGGCGTTGGGCGGCCTCCACCGGTTCACGACCTGGCCGAAACCCATGCTGACCGATTCAGGCGGCTTTCAGGTCTTCTCACTGGAGACGCTCCGAACGATCTCCGAGGAAGGCGTTGAGTTTACCAGCCATGTGGACGGAAGCCGGCGGTTCCTGAGCCCGGAAAAGGCGATGGAGATCCAGTGGGCTCTGGGCGCCGATATCGCGATGGCCTTCGATCATGTCGTGCCCGGGGGGTCGGCCCACGCGCATGCCGAGGAAGGTATGGAGCGGTCGCTCCGGTGGCTGGCCCGGTGCCGAACCCGACACGCCGAACTGTCCGAGGGGTCGATCGCCCAGACTTTTTGGCCGATCATCCAGGGTGGAACGTTCCCTGATCTACGCCTCCGGTCCCTCGAAGGGACCCTAGCCCTCGGGCCATGGACGGGAACAGCGATTGGGGGGCTGTCGGTCGGCGAGTCGAAGCCGGTCATGCACCGGGTCTTGGAGGAGCTAGGACCTCGACTGCCCCGCGACCGCCCTCGTTATCTTATGGGGGTCGGATTTCCGGAAGACTTGGTGGAGGGAATCGCCCGAGGCGTCGATCTGTTCGACTGCGTTGCCGCGACCCGCAACGGACGCCACGGCAGTGCCTGGACCATGAACGGCCGGGTCAACATCCGGAAGGCCACCAACCGAACGGCCGAGGAGCCGCTCGATTCGGCCTGCGATTGTGAGACCTGCCACCGGTTCTC
Organism: Gemmatimonadota bacterium; assembly: GCA_031400975.1. Lineage (GTDB taxonomy): Bacteria > Gemmatimonadota > Gemmatimonadetes > Gemmatimonadales > GWC2-71-9 > SHZU01. The sequence continues at coordinate 74,644 of JANNQX010000138.1, read as the reverse complement.
ACGAGCGTATCTCCGCCACTTGTTTGTGTCGGATGAGATCCTGGGACTGCGGCTCTTGTCCCTCCACAACGTGCGGTTTCTAGTCCGGATCGGCGAGCAGGCCCGCGCCGCCGTCATAGAAGGCCGCTTTACCAATTGGCGCCAGGATTGGATCGGGCGCTACACCCAAGGTGATGACCGATGAATTCGACGCTTCTGGCTTTCATGGCTCCGACCGACTCCGGCAGCGCCGGGACGATCATGCTGGTCGGTCAACTGGTCCTTCTGTTCGTCATCTTCTACTTCCTCTTGATCCGCCCCCAAAGCCAGGCTCGGAAGAAGCACGCCGAGTTGCTGGCAGGGCTCAAGAAGAATGACGAAGTCGTTACAGCCGGCGGCCTGATCGGGAAAGTGAAAGAAATCAAGGACAACCGGGTTACGATCGAGACCGGCACCGCACAAGTGATTGTCGAACGAGGCCGGATCGTCCAGATCGGGAGCGAGGTTTCACCCGTGGCCACCCAATAAGATGGCCCTGCTGGACATCCACCTGTTGGGCTCGGCCCCGCTCCGGGCCCGCAGTACCGAGCTCGCCGCGGTCGACGACGCGACTCGGCGCTTCATCTCCGACCTGTTCGAGACGATGGACGCCGCCAAAGGTGTCGGGCTCGCCGCCAACCAGGTCGGAGTGACGCAACGGGTGGCCGTGGTCGGGGTCGAGGCCGATCGGTTCGCGATGATCAATCCCGTCATCGTCAGCGCTGAGGGCCGGGCCAGGGCCGAGGAGGGCTGTCTGTCGATGCCCGAGGTCTACGGCGAGGTCACCCGCCCGGAACGGATCGTATTGGACGCCCTCGATGAACACGGCAAGGCGTACCGTCGGGAACTCGAGGGCTACGTCGCCCGCGCGGTCCAGCACGAAATCGATCACCTCGACGGGATTCTCTTCTTCGACCATTTGAGCATCCTCAAGCGCGAACTGTTACTTCGGCGGTGGAAGAAAGACAACCGAGGCAAGGGCGTCATCCGTAAGGTCGTTCCGGAGGACGACGACCCAACGGAATGAAGATCGTGTTTTTCGGTACGCCCGAGTTCGCGGTCCAAAGCCTCGAGTCCCTCCTGGCCCTCCCGGTCAACGTGATGGCCGTCGTGACCCAACCCGATCGGCCCCGCGGCCGATCGCACTCCACCTTCGAGCCGCCCCCGGTCAAGATCGTAGCCCTGGCGGCGGGGATCCCGGTGCTCCAGCCGGAGCGACCGAGCGGCCCCGAGTTTGTGGAAGCGCTTCGGCGATTGAACCCCGACCTCGGCGTCGTGGTCGCCTACGGCCACATTCTCAAGCCGGCGGTGCTCGAGATCCCGAGGCTCGGAATGATCAATGTCCACGCGAGCCTCCTCCCTCGTTGGCGGGGGGCGGCGCCGATCCAATGGGCCATCGCCAACGGCGACCCGGCCACCGGTGTCACGATCATGCGAATGGAAGCTGGCCTCGATAGCGGCCCAATCCTGCTCAGCCGAGACACCCCGATCGGCCAGTCCGAAACCGGTGGCGAATTGACCCCCCGGCTCGCCACGTTAGGTGCGAAGGCCCTCGCGGACGCGATCGGCCTCATCGAGGGCGGCATGGCGACCTTCCAAGTCCAAGATCATGCCCTGGCGACCGTGGCCCCGAAGGTCGGCCGCGAGGTCGCGCGGATCGATTGGACCCGGCCGGCCGACCAGGTGGCCAATCGGATTCGGGCGTTCGATCCCATTCCTGGCGGTTGGACGACCGTGGCCGGCCGAGACGTGAAGTGCTTTCGGCCCCGATGCCTCAAGGGCAACGGTCAGCCCGGCACCGTCCTGTGGCAGAGCCCTGAGCTGGCCATCGCCACCGGATCGGGCGCGGTCGCCATCGGCCAAGTCCAACCCGCCGGCAAGCCTCGGATGGACACCACCGAGTGGCTCCGCGGGCGGCCGCTGGCCCTCGGCGAGCAACTTGGATGAGGCCGCTGCCCCGACTGCTTGCGGTGACCGATGACCGGATCGTCGCCGCCGAAGACTTTCCGATCCGAACCGCCGCGATCGCCGCCGCCGGCCCGACCGTTGGGATCGTGGTCCGGGCGCCGCAGGCGCCGTCGGCGGACCAGCTCAAGCTCCTCCTTCGGGTTCGAGCGCTGATCCGGCCTCCCGAAGCCGCCTTCCTGGCTCACGGCGACCCGGCGTTAGGTCAAGCCAGTGGATCGCACGGGCTCGAGCTCGCGGCCGATGGCCCAACGCCCTCCGAGGCCCGGCTGCTCTTTCCTATCGGGCCGATTGGGGTCGCGATCAGGTCACTCGCCGAAGCCAAAACGGCCATCAATGGGGGCGCCGATTTCCTCGTGGCAGGACCGATCTTCCCATCGGGGGCAGACTCGGCGCCCGGCCATGGCCTTGAGTGGCTCAGCACGGTGGCGGGGCTTGGACCCCGCGTTTTCGCGATCGGCGGCATCGGGGTCGAACAGATCGGCCCGGCGCTTTTGGCCGGGGCCTGGGGTGTCGCGGCGACCTCCGCCCTGTGGCACTCGCCCGATCCCGCCAAAGCGGCCGACCGGTTCGCCCGGGAGCTGGTCGGGTGACCCATCAACCGGAACCCGGCCTGGGTCCTCGCTTTGCCGCCTGGCGGGTCCTCCATGATGTCCGGCACGGCGTTCCCTTCGACGTCGCCCTTCGGCGGGCGATCAAAGAACTCGACTCCGACGACCGACGACTAGCTCACGAGTTGGCGGCCGGCGTCTTCCGGGCCCGAACCCATCTCGATGCGTCACTGGCCGGTGGGATCGAACGGGGTATCGACAGCGTCCGAGCCGATACCCTCGATGTCCTCCGGCTGGGGGCGTTCCAGCTCCTCCACCTCGACAAGGTGCCCCCCCATGCCGCGGTCCAGAGCACTGTGGGTGTGGCCCGAAGGCTCGGCGGGAGGAAAGTCGCCGGTTTCGTGAACGCGGTCCTCCGCCGGATGGCCGACGGCCATGCTGACCGGGTGGAAACCGGCGGAACCGAAGGCGGAGCGGCCACCCTAGCCCGCGAGTTCTCCCACCCGGAGTGGCTCGTCGCTCGATGGTTCGACCGATACGGCCCGGCGGAGACTCGAGCCCTGCTGGTCTGGAACAACACCCGGCCCGCGCTGGTGATCCAACCGGCCCGGTGGTCGCGAGCCCAGCTTGAAAGCCAGCTCGCCACCGCCGGCATCGCCTTTCAGCCGGCCCCGTTTGATGCCGGGTTGATCGTGTCGGCGAAGAAGCCGGCCGAAATGCCAGGGTACGCCGAAGGCTCCTTCGTCGTTCAAGACCCGGCCCAACGCCTGGTCACCCGGTTCCTGGCCCCGGAGCGTGACGCCATCCTGTACGACGCCTGCGCCGCGCCGGGCGGAAAATCGATCGCGCTGGCGGCCGGACGACCGCTGGTGATCGCCGCCGACCGAACCAGGGTCCGAGTCCGACGCTTGGCTGAGAATCTGGACCGGGCCGGGGCACCCAACGTGGTCGCCGTGTTGGCCGATGCAACCAGGCCTCCGATCCGACCGGTTGGGGCGGTGTTGTTGGATGTCCCCTGCCTTGGCACCGGGACGTTTGGCCGGCATCCCGACGCCCGGTGGCGGGTCACCCCAGAGGCACTGGCCAGCTTGGCTTACCAGGCCGGCCGATTCCTGATCCAGGCAGCCGAAGTCGTCGCCCCCGGCGGCTTGTTATTATTCGCGACCTGCTCATTGGAGCCGGAGGAGAACGAATCGCAGGTCACCCGCTTTCTCAGCGGCGATCGTCGGTTTCGACGGGAGCCATCGACCAACGTACCGGCTGAATTGTTGAGCACCGAAGGAGATCTGGTGGTGTTGCCCCAACAGCACGGGACGGATGGCGCCTACGCCGCCCGCCTGCGCAGAATCTCATAATGACGACGCCACGGCTACCCGCGCAAAATCCCGGGTCGACCCGCGGATTTCGAATCCCCCGACCCAAGACAGTGGTCGGAATGCGACGGGTCACGACGGTGGCGGTGTTGGTCGGGTCCGGGTTGGCCGGCTACCTCACGACCTGCATCGCGTATCCTGGATCGGCCTTTCAACGCGATCACGTGGTACCACGGGTCCTCGGGATGCCCACCGCCCAAGCCGAGCAAACGCTGGTGGCTCAAGGGTTCAAGGTCCAGGTGGAGGGTGAGGAGGCCGACCCGGAAGTCCTGGTGGGATCGGTCCTTTGGCAAGACCCACCGCCGGACCTCGTCGTACCCCAAGGGACGACAGTCGTTCTGACCCGGAGCGCCGGCCCCTCGCCGATCCTGGTCCCCGACTTGACCGACTTCGACCTTGAGGCCGCGATTCGGGTCTTGATCGCCGCCGGGCTCAAGCTCGGTGGGGTCGATACGGTGCCTGGAGGCAGCGACCCCGATGTGATCATCGGCACCCGACCCGGCGCGGGCGCTCCAAAGGGCCCGGGGAGCACCGTCGATCTGATCGTGAGTCAAGGACCGGCAGACGTGGAAGTACCGAACGTCGTCGGGCTCCGGCCCGACGACGCCCAGCGCCAGCTCGAAGCCGCGGGGTTCAAGCTCGGCCGCGTGAAAACCGCCGAAGGACGTAAGGGCCCCCCAGGGACCGTCGTCGAGCAGATTCCCTCGGCGGGGTCGCGGGTGGTTCGCCGCAGTCGGATCGACCTACTCGTCTCGGAGGTCAATTGACCCAGCCCGCCCGGATTGCTCCCTCCGTCCTCGCCGCCGACTTGGGCCGGTTGGCTGAACAGATCCGCCAGGTCGAAGCCGGCGGCGCCGATTGGATCCACGTCGACGTCATGGACGGGCACTTCGTCCCGAACCTGAGTTTCGGCGGTCCGATCATCAAGGCGCTCCGGAAGCTGACCGAGCTTCCGCTCGACGTGCACCTGATGGTGACCGAGCCCGAAAAGTACCTCGCCGAATACGCCGACCTCGGAGCCCAAACCTTCGTGTTTCATCCCGAGGCGACGGAGCACGTCCAGCGCCACCTCACCGCCGTTCGCGAACGAGGAATGAAGGCGGGTCTCGCGCTCAATCCAGGGACGCCCCTCTCGCTCATCGAGGAGGTGATTCCGGACCTCGACCTCATCCTGGTTATGTCGGTCAATCCAGGCTTCGGGGGCCAGGCCTATTGGCCCGGCGCCACTGACAAGATTCGCCGCCTCCGCGAGTTGCTCGACCGGGCCCGTTCATCCGCCCTGATTGAAGTTGACGGGGGGATTACGACCAAGACCATCGGAGCGGCGTCCCAAGCCGGCTGCCGGATGTTCGTGGCAGGAACCTCGGTGTTTGGGGAGTCCGACCCGGCCGCGGCGATCGCCGCCCTCAAGGCCGCCTGCACTCCGCAAACCCTGGCGTAGTCCAGCGGGCCCCCTGACCAGAGGCCGCCTTCCCAGGTAGTTTTGAGGATGCGAAAACAGTGGGCATTCGTCGTCGCCGTGGTACTCGGCCTTGGGCTCGGGGCCTACGCTTTGGTGAAGTTCGGCAACCGACCCCGAGTGATCGAGGTCGGCCAAAACGCCCCCCCGTTTCATGCCGTCAGACTGAGGACCGGCGACACGGTCTCCTTGGCGAACACCTACAAGGGTCAAGTTGTTCTCGTCAATCTCTGGGCCACCTGGTGCGTTCCGTGCCGCAACGAAATGCCCGCCATGGAACGGCTCTACAAGGAACTCGGCCCCAAAGGATTCAAGATTGCCGCCGTCAGCGTCGATGAGGGCGACACCAAGGACGTACTTGCCTTCGCCGCCGAGTACGGCCTGACGTTTGACATCCTGCATGACGGCGATGGGTCAGTCCAGAAAGCCTATCAGACCATCATGTTTCCGGAGAGCTTCCTGATCGACCGCAATGGCATCCTCGTGAAGAAGGTCATCGGCGAGCATCCGTGGAGTTCGGACGCAAGCCGGCAGATCATCGCCCAGCTGATGGGCGTCGACCTGGCTCCCCAAACACCCGACACCGCTCGGGCGCCCGGTGGCTGACCTCATCCTCGGGATCGAGACCAGTTGCGACGAGACGTCGGCCGCTTTGCTTGCCGTTGAGAACGGGCGGCCGTCCGTTCTCAGCTTGGTCATCCTCTCCCAGGACATCCATCGCGTTTTTGGCGGAGTCGTTCCGGAACTGGCCAGCCGGGAGCACGTTCGGACGATCGATCCCGTGGTCGACCAGGCGTTTGCCGAGTCAGGAGTCCGGCCGGACGATCTCACGGCCATCGCGGTTACCGCCGGCCCCGGGTTGATTGGCGCCCTGCTCGTTGGGGTCATGTATGCCAAGGGACTTGCCCTCTCGCTCGGCAAGCCGCTGGTCGCGGTCCATCATCATGAAGGCCACCTGTTTGCGCCGTGGCTCGAAGACCCGACCCTGGCGCCGCCGTTCGTGGCGCTCCTGGTGAGCGGCGGCCACACCATGCTGCTCGACGTGCCGGCGTGGGGCGACTACCTCCTGTTAGGCCAAACCCTCGACGACGCCGCCGGCGAAGCGTTCGACAAAGTCGGGACCCTTCTCGGGTTAGGCTATCCCGCGGGCGCCGCGGTCGAACGACTGGCGGCCACCGGAAACCCGGCCCGATTCAAGTTCCCCCGGCCCCTGCTCAAGGATGGCTTGGCTTTCTCCTTCAGCGGACTCAAGACGGCGGTCCTTCGGGCCGTCCGAGCCAGCCCCGACCTCGAAGGGGATCGGGCCGACCTCGCCCGGGGGTTCCAGGACGCCGCCATTGAGGTGCTGGTCGAAAAAACCGCCCGGGCGACGGAATCGTTGGGCCGGCCGAAAGCGGTGATCGTCGGCGGGGTGGCTTGCAATCGGACGCTCGCGGAACGACTCCGGACTCGCCTCGGTGACCGAGCCGAAGTGGTGGTCGCTTCGGCCCGGCTCAACACCGACAACGCGGCGATGATCGCCGCCGCGGGCGCCTGGCATTTCGCTCGGGGCGACCGCAGCGGGCCCGATCTTGAGCCATTTGACTGGAAACCCATGCCGGGCATGGTATTGCCGGCCGACCTTCACCTAGCCCCGACATCCCCATGACAACGGTGTATCCCCTCGTTTTTCGGATCGGCTCGTTCGAGATCACCGGCTTCGGGATCGCGATGATGTTGGGCTTCATCGTCGCCGGTTGGCTGGTCAGTCTCGAGCTTCGGCGGCGCCATTGGAACGAAGAGTACGGCGCCGATATGATCGTCGCGGCCGTGATTGGCGGGATTATCGGGGCCAAGCTGTGGTATGTCGCATTGACCCAGGATACGAGCGCCTTGCTCTCCCGAGGCGGCTTGGTTTGGTACGGAGGGTTCCTCGGGGGCGTCATCGCCGTGGTCCTCAACGGCTGGCGGCGAGGGGTTCCGGTCCGGATCACCGCCCAGCTCGCGGCTCCGGCACTGGCCGGCGCCTACGCGGTCGGACGGATCGGGTGCTTTGTCGTTGGGGATGACTACGGCCGCCCCACGACCTTGCCCTGGTCGGTCAAATTCCCCCAAGGCCTGCCGCCTTCGACGGCCGGCAACATGGCGAACCTGTTCGGGATTCCACTTCCGGCCGGCGCGGACCCAACGACGGTCTTGTCCGTGCACCCAACTCAGCTTTACGAGGTGGCGATCATGTTGGGCGTCTTCATGGTGCTCTGGCGCTGGCGGCTCGGCAATCGGCCGCTCGGCTGGCTGTTCGGCGCCTATCTAATGTTCGCCGGGCTGGAGCGCTTCCTGGTGGAGATTCTCCGCGCCAAAGACGACCGCGTGCTGGGTATTTTCACGATTGCTCAAGCCACTAGCGTGCTGGTGATGGCTACCGGACTCGCTGTCGTGAACCGCCTCGCGAACGCCGCGGACCCGGCGCCGGGGGCGTATCTGACGAAAGCGTAGCCGGCTGCCCATCCCGACGGGGGGCGATAAGAAATGTCCAGACCAGTGCGGCGAAGGCTAATCCGACCAGAACCAGCTGAGCCGCTACTGACTCGACGGTGGGGTAGATTCCGAATGTCGGGGCCCGAAACATCCCGGCGATCGGCGTTAGGCTGACGAAGCCGCCTTCCTGGAGTTCGGCCACCGCGGTGCCGGCGAAGATGAACGCCATGGCGTATAAAAGGGCGCTGGTGGTCCCGAAAAACGGCTTCAGCGGGAGCCGAACCCCAAACCGATTGATCGCGACATAGAGCACGCCGAGCAGCACCGCCGCCACCACAAAACCGCCGACGATCGGCCCTGCTGTTTCCGTGGTCCGGCCCGATACGGCGAGGGCCTTATAAAACAACACCGTCTCGAACCCCTCGCGATAAACCGCCAGGAAGGCCACCGACGCCAACGCGAACATCGACCGCTTGGTCAGGGCCGCCGACATCTTGCTCTTCACGAATTGGTTCCACTTGGCGACCTCCATCTTCGACAGCAGCCAATAGCTGACCGAGAAGAGCATCACCGTCGCCACCACCAGTGTGAAGCCTTCGAGCGCCTCCTGATGGGCCGGTTTGAGGCGAAACAGCGTCTCGATCGCGATGGCCGTCACCACGCTCAACGCGAGAGCCGCCGCCACACCGAGGTGAATGTCCCGGCGCCGTTCGGCGGCGCCGACCTTGGCCAAAAACGCCATCAGCGCCCCGATCACCAGGATGGCCTCCAAGCCCTCTCGAATCAAAATCAGAAACGACTGAAGGAACAGGGAAACCGGGGTCAACGACGTCCCCAGGGTCCGCTCGGCCCGGTCGAGTATTCGAGTCAGTTCTTCGTGAGTCTGGGCCAGACGGGTTGGGTCGGCCGGGTCACGAACCGCGGCAAACGCCAGTTCGGCCCGGACCACGAGGTCGGCATCCTTGATTCGAAGCTCGCGTTCCACGGCTTCGAAGGCCATATAGGCACCGATCGCCGCACTCCGCGACGCGTCGACCCGGCCATCGCGCGCCAATCCAAAGGCGGTGTCCAGTCGGGCCCGCACGCTCGCGAAGACCGGTCCGTAGTTACGGGCCCGGGTTCCATCGACCGAAGCCCGAATGGCGGCGATCCGAGTCAAGGATGAACTGCCTAACGAATCTCCCAGCATCACATCGCTTAACCCGGCCGTCGTCGAGAAGGCGACCAGGTTCAGCGGCACCGCCCCCTGGGGCTCGGGGAGCCGGAGGGTGCTGGCGTACAGCGCGACGGCCCAGCGATCGGACGCCGCCAATGAGGTCTCAAAGCCGGCCATGGCCGTCCCCGCAACCCCAACGGTGACCCGCCGATAGAAATCGAGAGGGCTGGTCTCCCGGAACAAACCGGAGTTGGCGAGCCGACTGGGTGGGGGCGAGAGCCCGACCGAGGCGGGACCGTCTCCCTGCCCGGTGGCCCCGTGACAGAGGGCACACTGCGCGGTGTAGATCGACCGACCCCGGGCAAGCGACGGCGTTTCGACCGGAATTTCGTCCAGCGTCACGCTCATCTCGCGAGCCAGGCGTTCTACCAGCCGGTCAACCCAGATGCGAATCGAATCCGGAGATCCGGTTCGGCCCACCTCGGCGATCACCGAATCAAGTGCGGCGACGGCCCCGGACGCCCGACCGGCCGGCAGCAACTCGGCGGCCTTCTTCGCCTCAGCCAAGAACAGCTTGGCCTCGTCGACTTCGGCGGCCGCCACAATTTTTCCGCCTTGGACCCCCAAGACATACTCTTCGGCCGCCAAACGGGCGGTCGTGGCGACCCGCCGAAGCACTTTAGCGGAATCGGCGGGGACCGCCTGACACCGGACTGCCGCTGGAGCAGCGCCGATTAACATTACCGCAATGAGAATGAGTCTCAAGTAATTCTGAATCATCGAAAACTAAAGTAGGGCGCGAAGCTCGGAATAGGAAGGACTCAACCCTCCAAAAGGGCCGTCGCTACCGCCGAAAGGTCCGAATGCGTCAGGGACACATGAATCCTCGCCCCGTCGAGCCGTGCCATCACCTGCGCCGCCAGCCCATGGAGCCGGATCGTTGGACGACCATACTCTCCCCGCACGACCTCGATCTCTTGCCAACCGATCCCCCGCGATTCGGGAAGCGACTGGAGCGCCTTATACACCGCCTCCTTGGCCGCTAACCGAACGGCAAGATGGCGAGAGGGATGGGGCATGCTGGTGACGTAGGCGACCTCGTCGGCCGTCAACAGGCGCTCGATGACCCGACGGCGATGGGCCTCGAGCATGGCCTCGGCCCGGGCTATGTCCACTACATCCACTCCGAGTCCGATCACGGCCATGGCAGGCTCCAGAACCAGTCATTCAACCCGTCGAGCCAGCCCGGCCGCGCCAGATAGCCCCCGAGGACGAGGCCAAGCCAGGTCGTTACGAGCAAGCCGGTACCAAACGCCAGATACCATGGAGCCGACGAGGGCCGCCATTCTTCGACCCGCTGAATCGTCGGTCGGGCCTCGGCGAGTTCGACCCTCACCACCGCCTCGAGATCCTCCCAGGAGTCTTCGAGGGCCACCGCCGCCTGGCGAATCGAATCCCACCACCCCGGTCCGCCTGGGAACCCCTTGGCCACCCGCGTTTCAAGGGGAATGCCGGCGGCCTCCAACTTGGCCAGCAGGATGGCCCGAGTCTCAATCGATGGGAGGAGGCGACTCAACCGGCGGGCTGGGTATCGAGCCTGTTTCCCCGCGGCCGTGATCCGGCCGAGGATCGTGTCGCTGGTTCGTTCCGCAACCTGCCCGACGGCCCGTTTCCACAAGTCGAGCCAGGCCCCTTTGTCGAGGGCGGCCCGAGCGCCCCCCTGATCGCCCGTGAGGAGAAATCCTCGAGCCGATTGAGTCCGTTCAAACAGGTCGGAGACCATCTGGAGCCGAATGGCGTCAAGGCCAACCGCCGGATCTTCGAACTCCCGAACGGCGTCGGCAAGTCGGCCAAGGTAGGGACCGATTTCGGGAATCTCCTCGATCATCGGACCCCTGCCCAACTCGGCTCGTCATCGCCAAGCTCGGCCAATGACACGGCCGCTTGGCGACCGGTACGAGCCTCGTAGCGGCCGACGAAGGCCGCCAGAGAATCGGTCAGGTATTGTTCTCGTCCGAGACCGAGAACCGCGACGGCCTGTTCAATCGCGACGGCCGATCCCTCCACCTCCACGAGGACATCCATTCGGGGATACCACTCGAGCCGGACGTCCGCGGCGCCGACCTCGTAGTACTCGACGTACCGGTCGATCTGATGAACCGGCCGATAGCCGAGGGCCCCGAATACCTTGATCGCCGCGTCCAGGTCGCCGGCATCGCATTCGTGTTCGTCCCTGAGCTTGTGGCCGTCCTCGACCGTTGGAGGCCCTTTCCAGGCTACCTGGATCCGGGTCGACCCGTCGGTGCCGAGGTAGGCTCGGATCCTGAGTACTTCGTCCCGGACGGCCAGTTCCCCCGCCCGGTCGAACCGCCGGTCGACCATCTGGCCCTGGAACCGAAGCCGAGCCCCGGCCAGAGCCAGGCTGGCTTTGACCGTGGACGGGGTCGGGACGACCGCCTTGAGTTCCCGCTCGACCATTAGGCGGTGCCGAGAATGGCCGCGTGTACGGTCGCGGTGGCGGACAGATCGGCGAACACGTGATCCGCCCCGGCCCCCGCCAGGCTCTCGGTGGAAAAGCTGCCGGTGGCGACTCCAATCGATCTGGCCCCAACACCTCGCCCACAAGTCACGTCGGCCGGGGTATCCCCAATGATGATGATCTCGTCTCCGGCGGGAAGGCGACCGAAGAGAACCTGGGCCCGGCCGACCGCAATGGCCGGCAGCTCCGATCGGAGATGATGATCCGAGCCATACGCCCCGACCCGAAACTGATCGGCCCGAATTTTAACCGCCGCCAATTTCAGTACCGCGCCCCGGGTCACGTTACCCGTCAGGAGCCCGACCACGACTCGGTCGTCTTGCCCCAACGATTCGAGCAAGTTCTCGACGCCCGGCATCACGGTGGCCCGATCGGCAAACTGGGCCAGGTCGCGCTCGAGGTGTTCGAGGTATCGATCGAGCACTCGAGCGATGCGTTCGGGACTGGGGCGCTCGGGGTGGCCTGCCGCGGCGAACAACTCAGTGACGATCTGGGGATCGGTCTTCCCGTCGAACCGGACCTGGTCGACCTGGTCGGGTGCGATCCCGGCGTCTTCGGTGAGGGCGGCGAGAATCGCCCGGCGCCCCGCGCCACCCGAGAGGAGCAGAGTACCGTCGATATCGAACAAGACCAGACGTCGAGTCACGACGGTGCCGCCGGTGGCACTCCAGGGGCCGATTGGCACGCCGTGCACTTCGTCACCCCGCGGAACATACAGATTAGACAAAGAAAGGTCCCACAACTGTCGCACGGGTACCCCTCCGAAGCTCGCTCCTCGCTGCCACAGGCCCGACACACCATCGAGTCGGTCGCCGGCTTCTTTTCGGTCGTCATGATGTCCCTCAGTCGACGATGTTGTAGAGCTTGATCTTGTTGATCAGGGTGGCCCGCGAAATGGCCAGTTCCTTCGCCGCCCTGGTCCGGTTGCCCCCATGGTAGCGAAGGGTCCGATCGATATGCTCATGCTCGAGAGCCTCGAGAGTCTTCGGGGTATGGCGACGGTCACCGAGCCCGGTCCGAGCCCGTAACTCGCCAGGCAGGTGCTCGACATTAATGGTGACTTGCCCCGCGGCCAGGAGCATGGCACGCTCTAACACGTTGCCGATCTCCCGGACGTTGCCCGGCCACGTATGCGCGAGACATCGTTCGATCGACTCGACCGCCAGGGCCTGCGGTCCCTCGGGCATCAACGGCTTGAGGTCATCGTGAATCAGGGTCACGAGTCCGAGGCGATCGTCTTGACCGCGGTCGCGGACCGGCGGGAGGGCCAGCGGCATCACACTCAGCCGATAGAACAGATCCTCTCGGAAGCGCTCGGACTCGACCGCCGCGGAGAGGTTCCGCCGGGTGGTGACGATCAGCCTGGTATCCACAGCAATGTCATCGTTCCCGCCAAGGCGGCGGAGGGACTTGGTCTCGAGGAGCCGGAGCAACTTGGGCTGGATTTCCGCCGGTAGGTCCCCGATCTCTCGGAGGAGGAGGGTGCCTCCATCGGCGATCTCGATCAGGCCCCGGCGCCGAGCGGTGGCGTCGGGATTCGCCCCGCGCTCATGTCCGAACAGCAACGATTCAAGATCGGCCGGGCTCCGCCCGGAACACCGGACCTCGAGAAACGGCTTGGCCGCCCGGGACCCCAGGTCGTGAATGAGCCGGGCCGCCCAAGCCTTGCCGACCCCAGATTCCCCGTTCAACAACAGCGTCGTCCGATCGCTCTGGGCCAGCAAAGAGATTTGCTGGGCCACTTGCTTCATCGCGGGCGAGGAGCCCAAGGCCCCGAGGCCGTGGGCGGACGCCGACCGTTCCATCATGGTTCGAATGACCCGCCGGTTCCGGGTGCTCCTCGCGACGAGCGCGGCAATCTTGAGAAGGACTCCCGGATTGGCCGCAGTGTCGACGACCTGGACGGCCCCGGCCTCGATGGCCCGGGTCGCCTCGGCGGGGTCCGGCTTGTCCCCGAAGAGGACGACCGGAACCCCGTCGGCCCGAAGCTCCGCCAGCCCGCCCGCGGCTCCGCCTAGGGCGAGGGACAGGAGCACAACATCAGGCGTCAAGCGAGCCAGCGTGGCGACTCCTGCTTCCACCGAAAGCTCGCGAATCACCTCCTGGCCCGTTTCCTCAAACCGAGCCCCGATAGCGCGAAGTACTGATGGATCGTCGTGAACCAATAGGATCGAGTCGGTCATCTTCTCACCTGAGTAGGGATGCGGAGCGAATTCATAAAATCGGCGCCACCACGCGAATGGCGTTGGGATGGATAATCGCTGTCACCGGCGTTTGCCCAGCGAGGTCGCCGTCGAACTGGACCGGCTGGGGCTCGTCCGCCTCGATCGTGACCTCTCGGGCCCGGCCGGCAAACCGAAAGCCGTGCCCACCGGTGTCGAGCCCGACGTGAGCAAGGATCCGGATAAACCCACCTAGGCCTTGCCAAAAGGAATCCATTTCGAACGCCACGACGTTGAACCATCCGTCATCGGGAACGGCACCCCGGCTGATCCGAATTGGCGGGATGATCTCGCCGCAATTCAACACCAGCACTAAGGCGGCCCGGGTTTCGGTCGTGCGGCCATCGAGCGTGATCCGAAATGGGACCGAACGGATCGCCGGAATGTGCTCCACCAGAGTCGAGATGTAGCCGCCGATACCAAGGGTCCGTTTGATGTCGGTCGGGGTTCCACCCATAATCCTGGCGTCGGCACCGGCCCCGCACGCAACCCCGAAATAGTGGACCCCATCCGGTCGCTCCAGGCGACCCAAATCGATTGGCCGGCTCCGGCCTCGGAGAATCAACTCCGCCGCCTGGATCGGACCGGCGGGAATCCGGAGATTGCCGGCCAGGACGTTCCCAGTCCCCCCAGGAATCAGGCCGAGCGGAATCTCGGTTCCCACCAGACCAGCCGCGGTTTGCATGGTCGTCCCGTCGCCTCCGAGTACCGCCACCACGTCCACTCCCGACCGGACCCCCTCTTCGGCGAAACGCCGGGCGTCGCGAGGCCCGGCGGTTTCGACCCAATCGACAGCCCAGCCGCCCGCTCGCAGGGTCCGCCGGACGGTCTCGACCAGTGTCGACGTCGTTCGCGAGGCGATCGGATTCGAAATCAAGACACATCGGGCCACGTTAGTAATCCCTGTCCCACTTCAGATCGGCGCCGAACTGGTACCGGTTGGAGCGAGCCAGTGCCGTGCCCGATTGGGCGAGGCACGACTGAACCGGTTCGGCCGCGATCTGAAACTTGAGCGTTGGATGGAGCCGGTACTCCAGCGAGGCCCCAAAGTACTGGCGGGCAAAGTCGAGCTTCTGAAGGCAGCCGCCCAAGTTGAGTTTGGCAAAAATTCGCCGGCCGAGTTGCCGCCCCAAGGACAACTGGGTCACGCTCCCCCCGTTCGAAAAGAGCGTGTTGCCCTGCCCCAGACCGGGACGGATTTCGATCAAGTCGAATGCCGAGTTGGGGGAAGAGATCAAGGCCCGCTCAATCTCCGAAAAGAGGGCGGAGGAGGCCAACGAAGCGAACAGCTGCGGATCCAGAATCTCCCCGCTTCGGGACACCAGTGAATTCAGGCTATTCGAATTGCCGCCGGTGACCAGCAGGGACAAGAGATCCCGCTCCGACAGCGGCGTCCGACCCGGCTCGCTGGCGAGGTTGAGTCTCGGGACCAGCAGGGTCCCGGTGATTCGGGCAATCACAGGGTAGTCGTCCTGGAGATCCCCGGTACCGGTCCGGACCACGTACCGGGCCGACAAATCGAGCTGAGCATTCAGGTCGGACGTATTGAAGTACTGGACCGTCCCCCGCTCGACGGCAAAAGTCCGATAGACTGGGCCGAGCTTGAGGGTGTAGGCCCCCCGGGGCGCGGTCAACTGGCCGCTGATCCGATACTCGCTTCGGCGAGACCGGCGCCGTTCCTTGTTGACATTGACCAATCCCTCCAGCTGGACATTGGCTTCGTTCGATCGAAGCCAGACGTCCTGGCCAATCAGAAAACGCAGATCCCGAATGGCAAGCGAGTCGAGAAACCGGCTCTGAAACTGGGCTCGGATGTTCTGAGCCCGCAGGGCCGTGGTGTCAACCAAGTCCGCGTTGGCCGGATCCTCCAGATTTACGATGTTCTTGGTGATCAGGTCGGAGAAGAAGAGCACCGTGGACGTGGCCCGGGCCTCGCCGGTTAACACCGGACGTTCGATCGGGCCCGTGAGGGACACATCGCCCGTGGCTCGGAGCGTGAGATAGTCAGGAACGTCGATGAGGCCGAAGTTGTTGGCCGAGAGAGTGAGAGCCAGCACCGGGTGGGTCAGGCGCTCCAATCGAACCCCGCCCCCAATGAGCGCCCGACCAATGCCGCTTTCTACCAGCACCGAATCGGCAACCAACGAGTCGCCCGACATTCGGATCGTGCCCTTGATCGGACCATAGGTGACTCGAAGGCCGGGTACATCCATCCGTCCGTCGCGGACCTGCAGGAATCCCCCCAGTCGCGGCGCATCCCATGTTCCGCCTACGGTCGCATCGACCGCCAACGCCCCGGAAACCCTCCGAAGGTTCGGAGTGAACGCCTCGATGACGCCCAGGTCAACACTATCGGCCCGACCTCGGATCGCGATCTCACCGGGCAGCTGCCGCCGGGACACCGCCGCTAAAGCCAGGTCCATTGGCAACACCGCATCGACGTCGAGCACCGGCCGGCCGGTTCGCCAGAAGGTCAAGTTGGTCTGGAGGACCCGGTCTTCGTAGTTGAACACGGATCGCACCATCGGCGCGACCACGTCGCCGATGACTGGTCCGGTCACGCTGGCCGAGCCGCGGAAGGTCGGAGCCGCCCGAGTGCCCCCGATCCGCCCGTCCAAGGCCACCAACCCCCGGACTCCGGCTGTGTCACGTTGGGCCAGAGCGTAGAGGTCGGCCAGCGACACGCCTAACGCTTGGATCTGGGCCAGCCCCGCCTCCCGGCCCGGCAAACTGCCTGACAGCCGGAGGATCCCGGAACCGTCGTCCGTGGCAAGCAGCACGCTATCGGCAATGGCAACGGAGTCGAGCACGACCGAGGCTGGACGGTCAAGGAACCAGGTCCGGCCCATGACCGACAGCGCCAACGAATCGACCTTGACGACCCGAGGGCCGCGGGCCAGCGTGGACCACCCGCCCGAGGCATCGAGCCGGCTCCCGCCAGGACTCCCGCCGCCGGCCGCCCAACGGAAATCGGCGGGAGAGCCGGCCGCCCGAGCCACGAGGCCGCCAAAGGTCATCCGGCCGCGGACCAAGGTGTCCGCGGTGAATTCCGTGACGAATCGGAGCGAATCCCGCCGTCCGCCATGAGCGGTCAACGTTGCGCCGCCCAGCCGAACCCGCGAGTCGAACCAGGTCATCGAATCAACCCGAGCTGTGCCGCTGAGATCGAACTGATCGAGAGACCCCGTGACCGTGGCCACGGCTCGACCCCGCCCGCTCAAGAGATCTTCCTCCGCTACCCCCCCGCGAGCCAGGCTCGCAAGGGAGGTCAGCAGCGAATCGAATGGGGCCAAACTGAGCGCCACCGCCTCGATTCCGAGCCGACCGGTATGCGGGGCGAACCACCCCAGCGTGCCCCGACTGAAGAGGCCTCCCCCCACCCACCGGACCATGGCGGTATCAACGGTGATCAGACTGTCGTGAATCGAGAGCCGAACCCGGCCGGTGTCGATCGCGAGCGCGTCGATCGATCCGGCCCCAAGCCGGAGATCCAAGTCTGTCTCCGGCGCCACCAGACTATCGAGTGTCCCGGTGATCTCAATCCGGCCGGTGAGCCGCGTCCGTGGTCCCTGGCCTCGCACCATCGCCAAATCGGCGTTCGCGAAATCAACCACCATGCCTCGAGCCTCCCACCGCGGCGGAAGCATGCTCGCCTGGCCCAAGACCCGATACCGACCGACCGCCCCGGTCACATCCGCGGCCACCTGGAGCGAGTCGAGAAAACCCGTCAGGCGGACCGTACCGCCAATCGACCCGCGCATCGGCGTCGCCGGGAAACTCCTCCGCAGCCCATCGAAGGAGACGGTGTCGAGGGTCAGCGTGGCGTCAACTCCGAGGACCGCGCCGCGGGTGTCGAGTCGGGTCCGACCGGTCAAGGCACTCAGCGGCCGGTCACCGTCGCGGTGTTCGACCCGCCCATCGAAGACGACATTTTTCCAGGGACCGTCGAGCATCCCATCAAGCGTCAGGTGCCCATCGAGGCGGACCGCCGGCGTGACCAAGCGGACTGTTCTGAGATCGAAATCCGACCGGAGGAGCCGGAGGCCTTGGAAGAGAATCCCGTCAGGCCCGCCGAACGAGAGGTCGCCGGCAAAAGCCACCCGGTTGCTGGCGCCTCCGGCGACCCGGGCGTCCGCGAATTGCCAATCGGCCTCAACCGACATCCGGCGAAAAAATCCACTCGCCCGCAACGGTCCCGAAATCCGTCCGGCAAACGGCAGCGTGTCGAGATAGGGCCGGACCGTTTCGAGGTCCAGATCTTGAAGCCGGAGCGACAGCTTACGAAAACCGAGGCCGCGATAGACGTCGAGGATCGCCACCATCCCGCCCCGGACCTGACTCCCGCCGCCGCGGAGGTTGAGATCCGTGATCGTGTACTCGGTCCGGCTGCCCGCCAGCGAGTTGGCTTTGACCCGGCCGGTGCCCGCCAAATCAGGAAACTGGGGCGAGACCCACCGCAGATCGGCCAAGTCGAGTTCGGCCGCCGCCAAGTCGAACTGATACAGGATCGAATCCTGGGGCCACCGAAGCCGGCCGGCCCCCCGCACCACCGTGGCCGGCAACGAGGCTCGATCGAGATCGAACAGGAGGCTATCTCCGCCCTGGGTGATCCTTCCCTTGAGATCGCGCAACGTCAGCCCCGGATCACTCACGACGGCCGCCAACGAGTCGATCGTCGTCGCGAAGGGTAGCCGATCCGGCGTCGAGAGTCGCATCGCCGAAAACCGACCGTTCAAGCCGGCGATGGCCCGGACCAACACGAGGCCGTCAGCCAGGATCGACGCCGGCTCGATCCGTCGGCCCGGCCGGCCCCGCTCGGCCGCAAGGGCG
Source organism: Gemmatimonadota bacterium (assembly GCA_031400975.1). Classification (GTDB taxonomy): domain Bacteria; phylum Gemmatimonadota; class Gemmatimonadetes; order Gemmatimonadales; family GWC2-71-9; genus SHZU01. Next base: position 56,074 of record JANNQX010000138.1, on the reverse strand, counting down.
GAATCAATCTGGAAGGCCGTCGTCAACCGGCCGTCCGGATTCCACGGGGTCCGGATGGTCACATCCCCGCCGCTGATCGCCAGATCCTCCAGCCGAAGGAGGGTCCCCGGCCCGGTGCCCGGCGGCCCTTCGTTCAGCCGGAGCACCTCCTGGTAGTTCATCCGACCGTCACGATGCTTCGTCACTTCGAACCGGGGATTGGTGGCCCGTACTGAGTCGAAGACGAATCGCCCAGCGAGGAGATTGGAGAGCCGAAACCGAACGTCCAGCTGCCCGATATCGGCCAGGAGGGCGCCTGCCGTGTCGCGAATCACCACCGAATCGAGGGTCAAGCTCGAGACGAAATCCCCTCGGATCCGAGCGATCGTGATCGACCCCCTCACCAGGCGGTTCGACTCCTCGGACAGGAGCCGCGCGAGCAAGGCCCGACCCGGCTTGGTCCGAACCATCGCCGTAACGGTCCCGAGGCCCGAGGCCACGACCGCCAGGAGCACGACGAACAGGGCCCGAGCCAGCCAGCGGCGGATCAGAACGCCTGCCCCACGGAGACCTGGAAATTGAAGTTCCGGGCCCCCAGTTTCCGATAGTCCGTCCGGACCAGCGTCAGCTCATTGTCCTTGACCGAGTAGAGGGCGCCTTCCGGGAGCTCGGAGCCATTATAGGCCACATCGAATCGGATCGGCCCAAGAGCAGTGGCAAAACGAACCCCGGCGCCTGGCGTTAGGCGGACCCCCGCCCCGAGCGGGCTGCCCCGTTCCCACACCGCGCCCGCATCGAGGAACGCCACCCACCGGAGTCGGCCCTCGAAGAACGGCGACGGCAAGCGGAGTTCGAGGTTGCCAAGCATCAGGGTGTTGCCGCCAATCGGCGCTTCTTGCACCGAATCCGCCTCAATAGCTCCGCCCGCCGCGATATTGCTCGCCGGCGTCACGTAGACGATCGGCCCAAGCAAGTTCCGATTGTACCCCCGAACGTCATTGGCACCGCCGGCGTAGAACCGTTGATCAGGCGGGACGAAATTCGCCGCGCCCGCCGCCAGCCGCAATTGCGGAGAAAAAATCAAACCACCCTTGAGCCGAGCCGCGATCACGACGGCGCCACCAAGCGGCCGGTACCATGACCCTTCGGCCACCAGCCGGGTAAACTCCGAAAACCGAGTCGACCCAATCAGCGGCGAGCTCAACGTCGTTTCGAAGCTGGCCACCGACCCTCGTGACGGGTCAAGTAGGTTGTTGACCCGTTGCCGAGTCGCCGTGCCGGTCAAGGTCGCCGCAAACCGGCGTTCCCGCAGTTGTTTCACATCGTCGGAGCGGCAGGCCAGAAAGAAGGCGCAGAAACTCGCGGCTCCCGCCTGAGTGGTCCCGTAGCCGAGCCGATAGGTCAAGGAAACGGGCAGCCCGCGCCCCGCATCGCGGGAGAACGTGACGCTCGCACCGATTTCCTCCCGCCGATAGACCCTGAATTCGGATCGCCGTTCCGCGAAGAGGGTCCCCGTCAGGGCGTTCGACGGCGAGAGAAACACCGGACGCCGGAGCGAAACCGACACCGCATAATTCAACTTCTGCGAGGCCAAGGTATCCTCCTCGAGGCCGTTGCAGATCGTCGAGCGGAGCGGGTCGATCGAGACGCCGATCTTCGAGACCTCGGCGGCGAGATCAACCTGCCGGCCCCCTCCCCCGACATTGCGCGCGGTCCACCCCGCGTTGGCCCGGACGCAGTCATTGGTCCCGACACCGAGGCCCGAGCGAGCCCGAAACAACGGCCCCTCTTGGACCTGCACGATCAGCGGAACGGTCGGGTCCCCCAGCGTAAAAAGCGTGGTATCGTTGCTGACGTTGGCCGAACGGAACAAACCTGACTGGTACAGATTGAGCTGGCTCCGATACAGATCGGAGTATCGAAAGGGCCGCCCGGTCCTGGTCGCGAGCAGCGAGCGAATGAACGACGAGTCGACCGCCTTGCCGCCCACGACTCGGATCGAACCGATCGTCGCGGCCATCCCCGGATCAGCGAAGAGCTCGAGATCGGCCGTTCGGGCTGCCCGATCGACGACCCGTTTCCCGACCAGCACCGACGCCGTCGGAAACCCGCGGTTCCACAACCGGGTCTGGATGGTGTCGGCCGACCCAGCCAGGAGGTAGCGGTTGTACGGGGCCCCGACCTGCAACGGCAAGTCCTCCACGACCCGGCCCCGGTCCGGAAACGAGTCGAGGCCCGACACGGTCAAACTCCGAACCACCACTGGGGTGCCCTCAACAATCCGGAAGGTGATAAAGGCCTCGCTGGCGGTCCGGACGACCACGGTATCGACCTTGGCATCCAGGAATCCGCTTAACTGATAGAACAGCCGAATCCGAGCCGCATCGGTCCGAAACTCCCGTTCGTTCAGAAAGCGCTTTTCGCCCAATCCGAGCCAACTGAGCTTTCTCGAACGAACGAAATAGCCGGACTTCGTCGTCGAGATCGCCGCCTCTAACGCCAGGGAACCGATCGAACGATTCCCTTCGAAATCCAGCTGTCGAATCAACAATCCGGTCTCTTGCGCCTGGGCGGGCCGGACCCCCCAAAAGAGGATCCCCCCCAGGATCAATCGGACGCAATTCAGGCGTCGATGCGTCACTGCCCAAATCCGAAACACATCAAGTCCAGAGAAGGCCGTAGCGGCTCCAAGTGGTCAAGTTGACCGTACGGCCTAAATGTAGTAGCCTGTTGACGTTACGTCACTACTCTTTGGCAGAGTCGCTCCCGGCGTCAGGCTCGGGCGGTTCGTCAAGGACCGGTGAATCCCTGCTCCGATGAGGTGACCAGCTCCATGACAGTTCGCGGTACCGCCCGGCTCCTTCTGGCCACCATCTTGTTCCCGACCGCCTCGGCGGCCGGACAATCCAACCGGGCCCGCCTAACGACAGCGCTCGACCTGCCCCCCCTCGACCGCCATCACTGGGGTGTCGCGGTCCTCGACAATCGAGGCCGCCTGGTCTTTGGACGAAACGCCGAGCGGTTGTTCGTCCCAGCCAGCAACACCAAGCTGATCGTCGCCGCTACCGCGATCGCCATGCTGGCCCCGGATTGGACGGTCCGAACCCCGGTCTACGCCGGCGGACCGGTCCTCAACGGGACCCTTTCCGGCGACCTGATCCTCTACGGCCAGGGCGACCCGACCTGGAGCGCCCGGTGTTTTGGTCTCGACACGGCGGGACCGGGAATCTGTGAGACAGACCCCTTCGCCCGGCTCCGCCCACTGGCCTCGGCCCTCAAGGCCCGCGGAGTCGTTCGGATCGGGGGCGCGATCATCGGGGACGGCAGCGCCTTCGAGCGGCTTCTCGTGCACCCGACCTGGGAGAACGATGACCTGGCCTGGGGGTACGCCGCGCCGGTCTCCGGACTTGGTTTCAATGAAAACCTGGTGACGGCGACGTTGGAGCCCACGGTCGAGGGCCGCCGCGCTGCGCTCACAGTCTCACCGGACCTGGGCGGGCTCACGATCGACAATCGAGTCGTCACCGTGGGCGACTCGGGGATCACCCGAATCAACTGGACCCGGGCGGAGGGCCAAGCGATCGCCGTCGCAACCGGCACGATCCGGCTTCACGCGGCCCCCGAACGGGACGAACTCGCCGTCGCCGATCCGAACCGGTTTGCCGCCCTGGCCCTGGCCTCAGTACTCAAAGACTCCGGGATCGTGGTCCTCGGCGGGGTCCGGAGCACGACAGATCCGATCCTCACGGCATCGAGTCGGACCGAACCGCCGCTCGCCGAAGCGATCTCCCGGCCTTTGGCCGATTGGATCTTCCCAATCCTCAACGTCAGCCAAAACTGGGTCGCCGAGATGCTGATCAAACAACTCGGCCGCCGATTCGGCCTCGGCGGGTCCTGGCACGAGGGTCTCGCGGTTGAACGACGGTTCCTGATCGACGAAGTCGGACTCGACTCGACTCAATTCGTGATCCACGATGGATCGGGTCTTTCAGCGAAGAACGCGATCTCACCGCTGGTGTTTGCCCGACTCCTGGCCTTCATGCGGGGCCACCCGGCGTTCGAGACCTTCTCGGCTGGGATACCCACTGCCAGCGGGATCGGATCGCTCCGCAATCGATTCGCGGGCGGGCCGTTCCAAGGGCTGATCCGAGCCAAGACTGGGAGTATCGGGCAGGTCAATTCTCTTTCCGGTTTTGTGGAGCGAACCACCCCGAGCCGCCTCCCGTGCCGGACCTTTAGTGTCCAGGCGAACCACCACACCCTGGGCGGCCGCGCCATGATTCAGGCGATCGACAGCGTGGTAACCGCCATCGGCGAACTCGGTCGCTGCTCCCCTCACTCCCGGTTCCCAACTCCATGAAGATCTACACTCGTACCGGCGACGAAGGCACCACCGGTCTCTTTGGCGGTGGACGGGTCGCGAAGGACCATCCCCGGGTCGCGGCCTACGGCGACGTTGATGAGCTCAATTCCAGCATCGGAGTTGTCCGGGCCCATCCCCCGGAGGATTTCTTCGATCAATTGCTCGCGACCATCCAGCAGGACCTGTTTTCGATCGGGGGGCAACTGGCCACGCCGGACCCCGAGAAGGTCCGGGCCGCGCTGGCCAAGGCGGAGCTTTCCCCCGACCGGGTCACCGAGTTTGAGCGGGTGATGGATGAAGCCGACCGGGAACTGACGCCACTGCGGGCGTTCGTCTTGCCGGCCGGCACCAGGAAAGCCGCCGCCCTGCACGTAGCCCGCACGGTGTGCCGGCGGGCCGAGCGATCGCTCGTCACGCTCGCCGCGGATGCGGTGGTCCCAGAATTGTTCGTGATGTACTTGAACCGACTCAGCGACCTGTTGTTTACCCTGGCGCGGTTGGCCAACCATCGGGAAGGCCGGAGCGACGTCACGTGGTGACGGTCCGCCACGCCGGCGGCAGCTATCCCGTGGTGATCGAAATCGGGGCGATCGACCGACTGCCGGCCGTCGTCACCGAGTGGCTTCCCGGCCGGCGGATCGGGGTGATCACGGACCGGAACGTCGCCCGAGCGATCGATCAGGATCTCGGAGTGCCGGTGCTCGTCGTACCGCCAGGCGAGGGCTCGAAGACCCGCCGTCGCTGGAGCGACCTCACGGATCAATTGCTCGACCTGGGTTTCGGCCGAGATTCCGGGCTGGTCGCGATCGGCGGCGGAGTGGTCGGCGACTTGGCCGGCTTCGTCGCCGCCACTTTTCAGCGCGGCGTTCCCTTCGTTCAGGTGCCGACATCGCTGCTAGCGATGGTCGACGCATCGGTTGGCGGGAAGACGGGCCTCAATACCCATCATGGCAAGAACCTGGTCGGCGCCTTTCACCCCCCGGTTGGCGTCCTGATTGATCCGAACGCCGTCCGGACCCTGGGATCCACCCACCTCCGGGGCGGTTTGGTCGAGGCGATCAAGCATGGACTCGTCGCCGACGCCGGCTACCTGGATTGGATCGACGCTCATCAGGCGCAACTCCTGGCCCGGGATCCCGAGATCCTCCGGCAGCTGGTCCGACGAAGCGTCGACATCAAAGCGGCCATTGTCGGGGCTGACGAGCGGGAAGGGGGCCGCCGGTCCATTCTCAACGCCGGCCATACCGTCGGCCATGCGCTGGAATTTGTGTCCGGGTATCGACGTTCCCACGGCGATGCGGTCGCCCTTGGCCTGGTCATCGAAGCCAGAATCGCGGCTCGCCTCGATCTGGCGCCGGCTCGGGCGGCTTCCGAACTGGCCGCGCGGTTTGCCGGCCTCGGGGCACCGCTCGACCTGCCGGCCGCCGGGGAAGACGACCGACTTATCGAGGTCATGGCTCGAGACAAGAAAGCCCGGGGCGGCGCGCTCCACTTCGCCTTGCCACGAGCCCCCGGAGCCTTGATCGAAGCGGCTGAATGGACCACGGAAGTTTCCGGAGACGTCGTTAGGCACGCCTTAGCTGATCATCGATCGGCCCTCTAGCACGGTTCTCCACACACTATCCACACGCCGGCGCCGCTAAACGGCTCTTCGACAACCATTTACGCCGCCTCTCGACATTTCCACATTTTCCGTTCTCCACTCAACGTAGACAAAAGCCGCAAGTCGTTGTCGCCTAACGATGTCGTATGTTGACGGCCTAACGCTATTGACTCTTCGCCTAACAGTTTCCTAGATTGGTGCCGTTGATTGCATCCAGTCGTAGGGCCCTCCGCTCCTAAACGAAGCACCGTCACTCTTCGGTCGAGGTAGAATGCGTACCCAGCGCGAACGTCGCCCACGTCCAGTGGGTCGCTCGGCTCCAGGCAGTTCGTTCGATCAGTATCTCTTAGACATCCGCAGACTGCCGATGATCACCGACCCCAAAGAGGAGATCCGGCTCGCGAAACGAGCCCAGAAAGGCGACCCGGAAGCGATGGATCGATTGGTCACCGCCAATCTTCGATTCGTTATTTCCTACGTGAAGCGATTCCAGGGGCACGGCCTCGACCTCGGAGAGCTCGTCGCCATCGGCAACGAGGGGCTCCTCAAAGCCGTCAAGAAATTCGATCCGGCCCACGGGGTGAAGTTCATCAGCTATGCCGTGTGGTGGGTCCGCCAGTGCGTCCTCAAAGCGTTGGCCGAGCAAACCAGAACCGTCCGGATTCCACTCAACCAGAACGCCGCCCTGCTTCGGATGGCCAAGGTCGAGAGTCTGCTCAGCCAGGAGCTTGGCCGCTCCCCCACCGACGCCGAAACCGCCCGGGTCCTCGACGAATCGGTCGATACCATTCGATCGTCAAGGCTGGTGTCGACCGTCGAGATTTCCCTCGATGCGCCGGTCGAAAAAGGCGACTCAGGGTCGGCCACCTTCGGTGAGCGGGTGTCAGGCCAAGCCAGCGGCGAAATCGAGGAATTCGTGGACTGCGGCCTCCAAAAGGAGTTTCTGGGCAAGCTCTTCGAGCAGTATTTGACCCCGCGCGAGCGACGGATTCTTTCCCTGTACTACGGCCTTGACGAAGGGTCCGAGGCGCTGACGCTCGAAGGGATCGGGGCGCTCCTCGGCGTGACCAGGGAGCGGGTCAGACAGATTCGCGAGCGGGCATTCGAAAAACTCCGAAACTCGCACGAGGTGAAGTTCCTCCAGCACGCGGTACCGATCGCCTAGGCCGGACCAAACACACCGCGAAGTCGGGGGGCTGCGTCGCTAGATTGCCAGCATGGCTGGCCTGCCGCTGTTCCCCCTGACCTTGGTGCTCTTTCCCGGAGCGCTCACGCCCCTCCACGTTTTCGAACCCCGCTATCGCCGACTCCTGGCGGACGCGACCGATGGCGATCATCGCTTCGTCGTCCTCCCCCCAGGGGCCGACGGCGGTCAACCGGAACCAGACACAATCGGCACCATCGCCAGGATTCGAGCCCTCCAACCCCTGCCCGACGGACGTTCGAACCTGGTGGTGTCCGGCGAACAACGGGTGGTGTTGAAGGCGCTACTGCCGACAACGACGCCCTATCTCATCGGACGAACTGAGCCCCTCCCGGACGTCCCCGAGGATCTCGTCGCCAGCCCAGCCGACCGAACTACCCTTCGGGACCATGCGGACCGCTACGCGGCGGCGCTCGCCATCATTTCAGATGTTGACGAAACCCTGAGCCTTTCAGAGGACCCAGCCGAACAAACCTTTCAAATCGCGGCGATCTTGGAATGGGATTTCGAGGCTAAGCGAAATTTCCTCGCGGTTCTGAGGGCCAGGGAGCGGGTCCTCCGCCTGATCGCCGCCCTGCCCGGTCTCGTTCGGGGCATTGAAGCCCGGGCCGCCACCCATCGACGGGCCGGTTCCAACGGCCACGGGTCCCACGACTGATGGAGCCGCCGGACCAGGCCCTCGTTGAAGCACTCGCCGCCATCGTCGGTCCCAAGTGGGTCAAGGTGAAGACTGCCGAGCGCCGAGCCTACGAAGCTGATGGACTGCCGACCCATGCTTCCGTTCCAATGCTCGCGGTCCTGCCCGGCACCAAAGCCGAGGTGATCGCCATCGTGCGTTTGTTGGCCGCCCGGAAGGTCCCCTGGGTCGCTCGCGGCGCCGGCACCGGCCTCTCGGGTGGTGCCCTGGCCGACCCGACGTCGGTGCTGATTCCACTGACCCGTCTCAACCGGATTCTGGCGATCGACCCACTCAATCGACGCGCGGTCATCCAGCCAGGCGTGGTCAACGCCAAGCTGTCCGAAGCGGCCGCGCCCCATGGGTTGCTGTATGCTCCTGACCCATCGAGCCAATCCGCCTGCACGATTGGCGGCAACGTCGCGGAAAACGCCGGCGGCCCCCATTGCCTGAAGTACGGGGCGACGACCGGCCATGTCGTGGCCCTCGACGTGGTCCTCGCCAATGGCGAACTGGCGACACTCGGCAGCCCTCAGGGCGAGAGCTGGGGGCCGGATCTCGTCGGGCTCTTTGTTGGCTCGGAGGGCATGTTCGGGATCGCACTCGAAATCACCGTCCGGCTGGAGGCCATCCCCGCGGCGATTCGGACTCTCCTCTCGGACTTCACCTCCGTCCGGGCCGCCACGGAGGTCGTCGGTGCCATCATCGGATCGGGCGTGGTGCCAGCTGCCTTGGAAATGCTCGACCAGGCCTGCGTCAAGGCGGTCGAAGCATCAATTTACGCCGCGGGCTACCCGACTGACGCCGCCGCGGTGCTCCTCGTCGAGCTCGATGGAACGATCGCGGGGGTTGCGGCCGACTCGGAGGTCGTCGAGGCATTGCTCCACCAGTTCGGAGCTCGGACGGTTCGCTCCGCCGACACCCCAGAGACCCGAGCGAAGTTGTGGCAGGGGCGGAAGAAAGCCTTCGGCGCAATGGGCCGGATTGCCCCGGATTTGGTCGTCCAAGACGCGGTCGTGCCCCGGACCGCGCTACCCGACCTCCTTGACACCATCACCGCGCTGGGACGACAATACGGCCTCACGATCGCCAACGTCTTTCACGCCGGCGACGGAAATCTCCACCCGAATATCTGTTACGATCATCGGAACCCGGAGCTTCGGGCCCGGGTCGAGGCGGCCAGCGAGGCCATCATGAAAGCCTGTATTGCAGCCGGCGGCTCGATTACCGGCGAACACGGCGTCGGCGCCGACAAAGTCGACTACATGCCGTTGATTTTTGACCCGACCACCCTGGCGACGATGTGCGCGGTGCGGCGGGCGTTCGATCCAGCCGAGTCAGCCAACCCCGGCAAGGTGGTACCGATCCACTACTGCCGCGAGTGGCGGCCGGGAATCCACTGATGACCTCGGCCATCCTCAGCCGGCTCAAGTCGACACTCGGCCAAGCGGTATCGCAAGGCGCCGATGGGCGCCCCCAGGTAGCCCCCGATTCCCCCGACGGACTTGCCGCAGCCCTCGGCATTGCATCCGAAGAGAACTGGCGGGTCCGGATCGGCGGTGGGCGCACCTGGATGCCGGACGATGCCCCAGCCGACGTGGCGGTGAGCACCGTCGCCCTCAACCGGATCGTGTCGATCGCCCCCTCCGACCTCGTCGCCACGGTCCAGGCCGGCGTCACCATCCGAGGGTTGGCCGACCGGTTGGCACCCCACGGTACCTGGCTCGCCATTGACGCACCCGGCTCGCCGGACCGAACGTTAGGCTCCATCCTAGCGACCGGCACCGCTGGCGGTGTCAGGCACCGGTTCGGACCGATCCGCGATCAAGTCCTAGGCACCACGGTGGTCACCGGCGACGGCCGGGTCATTCGCGCCGGTGGGATCGTGGTCAAGAATGTGGCCGGATTCGACCTCAGCAAGATTCAAGTCGGGGGATTTGGCGCCTTCGGCATCATCGTCGAAACGAACCTCCGTCTTCGGGCCCTGCCCCAAGCCCGGCACGCCTTAGTGGCGACCGGTGACCTCGATCGGCTGGCCAACACGGCCCGGGACCTGGTTGACGCGGCCATCGACGCAATCGCCATCGAGCTGGTCTCCCCAGCCGCGACGGGTTCTGCCGCCTGGCGACTAGTCGTCGACATTGCCGGCACCGCCGAGGGTGTGGTAGCGGAGGCTGCCCGAGTCGGCCGGGTTTCAGCGCCCTTGAGTTGGGACCCGGTCCCTGGCGCCGGCGCCCTGCGATCCGCGATCGCCGAGACGGCCCTCGATGGGCCAGTCACGATTCGCGCCGGCGTGTTCCCGAGCTCCGTCCCGGACCTGGCCGACCTGATCACCGAACGGCTGGGGGCCGGCCGGATGGCCGCTTCCATGGGCCGGGGCGGACTCCGCTGGACAGGGAGCACCCGGCCCGACAAACTGATCGCGCTCCGCCATCTCCTCGCGGCGCGGGAAATACCCGTCGCCGTCGAACGAGCGCCTTGGCCGTTCCGAGCCGAAACCGGCCACTTCGGCGAATTTCGCGAAGGAGTACGACCCTTGAGCAGCCGGGTCCGGGCCGTATTCGACCCTCGCGGCATCCTGGTCAGTCCGATCGACGGGGCCAATGGCGGGTAGCGTCGCCCCGCCCGATCGAGGCGGGTTCGAAGCCCTCGATCCCTGCGTCCACTGCGGGTTTTGCCTCCCCGCCTGTCCGACCTATCTGGCCACTGGGGACGAAAGCGACAGTCCCCGCGGTCGGATCCTGCTGATGAGGGCCCTTGAGCGCGGCGAGCTCACTGCCGATGACCCCGGTCTAGTCGAGCACCTCGACGCCTGCCTCGGATGCCGGGGCTGTGAGCCGGTCTGCCCGGCCGGCGTTGGCTATGGCCGGGGCCTCGAAGCCGCCCGGTCCAGAATCGCCGCGGCCCGCGGCCTCTCGACCCCAGCCCGGTTCGTCTTGGGAGTCTTCACCAAGCCCTGGCGGTGGGGCCTCGCCACCACCCTCGCCCGGTTCGCGAGAGCCGCCGGCCTGGCCCGCGCCCTGACCGGATCGAGCCGCCTCGGGTTTCTCGCCGGCATGATCGGCAGTTCTCGGCCCTCGACACTCGGCTCTCGGCACTCGGCGGCACCGAGTCGAGCACCGAGCGCCGACCCCCGAGTGCCGAGCCCCGAGCGCCGAGTGCCGAGCCCCGAGCGCCGAGCGCCGAGCCCCGAGCGCCGAGTGCCGAGCGCCGAGCGCCGAGTGCCGAGAACGGTGGCGCTGTTCCGGGGGTGCGTCATGGATGGCCTCTTCGGGCACGTTCACGACGCTACCCGGCGGACTCTCGAGGCGAACGGGTATCAAGTGGTTGAGGTTGGCGGACAGGGGTGTTGCGGAGCCCTTCACGATCACGCGGGCGACCAGGACGGGGCTCGGGCTCTGGCGATGGGAAATGTCAGGGCCTTCCTAGGCCAGGCTGACTTCATTGTCGTGAATAGTGCCGGTTGCGGGGCGCTCCTCAAAGATCTCGGGCACCTCCTCGGCTCCCACGAGGCCAAGGACGTGGCCGGCCGGGTTCGAGACGTGAGCGAGTTGCTCGCGGCGGTTGGCCCCCGGATCGGCGGACCGTTAGGCGTGACGGTGGGATACGACGCGCCCTGCCACCTTCAACATGCCCAGGGGGTCCACCACGAAGTCCGGACCATGCTGGCGGCGATCCCGTCCCTGGTTGTGCGCGAACTCCCCGGGTCGGATCGTTGTTGCGGGAGCGCCGGCATTTACGGCATGTTGCACCCTGAACTGTCGAGAGCGGTACTCGACGAGAAGATCGCCGCTATCCAAGCGGCATCGCCTCGGCCCGATTTGATCGTAACCGGCAACCCCGGCTGCCTGATGCAGATCGGTGCCGGGCTCGCCGCCGCGGAGAGCACGACCGGGGTTGCCCATCCGGTCGAACTGCTCGACTGGTCCTACCGGATAGCCGGCTACTACGACTGACGCCGCGACCAGCGTATCGTTCCCACTGTGCTGATCACCTCAATTTCCGCGGCCCGGCTCAAACTCCTCGACCAGGGTCCGATCGTCGTTTTGGGCCAACCGGCCCAATTCTCGGTCACCGGACCGGGGGCGGTTCAGTGCGTCCAGGGGGTGCTCACCAACGACATCGTCAAACCCGGCCCACACAGCGCGGTCTACGGCGCCTTGCTGACCCCCAAAGGGATGGTCATCGCGGACGCTTGGGTTCTTCGGGGCGCGGCCGAGGAGGCGCTCTTGTTGATCGCCGACCGCCTGATCGAAGACCGGCTCGCGGATCTATTCCGCCGGCAGTTCCCCCCTCGGGTGGCCAGGGTAACGAACCTTACTCCTACGGAGGCGGTGGTTTGGATCCTGGGAACGGGAGGCCCCGGCTTCGTCACCGATCGGTTCGGTGACTGCCCCAAGCCGGGCGGCGCAACGACCGCCCGGATCGGCGACCAAACGGTTCGAGTGGCCCGACCAGAGAGCCCCCGTGCTCCGTTCTCCGTGATGATCGCGGGCTCGGCGGCTGGGTGCCGGGCGGCGGCAGGGGAGTTGGCAAGCGGGGGCGCGACAATCGGAACCGCCGACGACCTCACGGCGGTGCGAGCCGTCAAGGGATTTCCCGCTCTCGGGATCGAAATCGACGACCGCACCATGCCGGCCGAGATCGACTACGGCGGGATCGCGGGCGTCTCACATAGCAAGGGCTGCTACGTCGGCCAGGAAACGGTGGCACGGCTCCATTTTCGGGGCCACGCCAACTGGCTGCTGCGCAGGATTCGATCAATCGACGGCAGTGGCATCCCTGAAACCGGCGAGATCATTGAGGCTGAAAAAGTCGTGGCCCGACTCGGCACGATTCTCAAGCTCGATGACGGTTCCTGGTTCGGATCGGCGAAGGTACGCCGCGAGGTCGAACCCGGGACGACAATCGGCGGGGGGCTAATCGAATCGTTCGGTCCAAATTGAAGAGCCCCGAGACGCTGGGCCTCGGGGCTCTCGACTGCGACGTGCGGCCAGCGGCGAGTTAGTGCGCCTTGGTCGTGTCGCCCGCCATCATGCTGTCCGGCTTCGCCATCGTGGCCGAGTCGGTGGCAGCAGGAGCGACCGGGGCCGGGGCGGCAACGGCGGCGGAATCAACAGCCGGCATGTCAGCCTTCTTCTCGCCGCAGGCCGACAAAGCCAGCAAGGCGGCAGCAAAAACGTACTTCGACATTGGAACTCCTCCGTAAGCGGGGTTTAGATTGGTCTTCACTCAAGTCCGCGTCAAGAGGACACGGGAAACACACAGCCAAGTAACATAAGACCAATCGAGCCTTTGTCAATTGGTAGGAACGACTTAGCCTTCTTCATCGCGCCCGCCAGCGCCCGAGGTTGCCGAACATATGCCGAAATCACTTCCAAGTACCCTCTCCGAACTCGAATCGAGCCCATGGGGATCAACTCCACGACGGCATCGGTCGGTCCGCGACGAGATCCGGGCCAACGTCCTTGTGGCGCTCGAAACCGACCAGCCGCTGTTTCCTGAGATCCACGGGTACGATGACACGATTATCCCTCAAGTGGTCAACGCCCTGCTGGCCCGGCAGGACTTTATCCTGCTCGGCCTCCGCGGCCAGGCCAAGAGCCGATTGCTACGGAGCCTGGTCCGGTTCCTCGACGCGCACCTCCCGGTCATCGCCGGAAGCGAGGTGAACGACAATCCCTTCGGTCCGATCTCGAAATTCGGCCGGGAAACGGTGGCGGAGCTCGGGGGCCGGACCCCGATTGCTTGGCTCGACCGCTCCTCACGGTTCGTCGAGAAGTTGGCCACTCCTGATGTCACGATCGCCGACCTGATCGGCGACCTCGATCCGATCAAAGCGGCCAAAGGGGGCCATCTCTTGAGCGATGAGCTCACGATGCACTACGGGCTCCTGCCCCGAGCCAACCGCGGCATTTTCGGGATCAACGAACTCCCGGATTTGAGCGGCAAGATCCAAGTTGGCTTGTTCAACATCATGCAGGAGGGCGACGTCCAGATCAAAGGGTATCCGATTCGCCTTCCGCTCGACGTCCTTCTCGTGTTTACAGCCAATCCCGAGGACTACACGGCGCGGGGAAAAATCGTAACGCCGCTCAAGGACCGGATCGGCGCCGAAATCCAGACCCACTACCCTCGCGAGGTTGAGTTGGGTGTGGTCATCACCACCCAGGAAGCTTGGGTCGACCGAGCGGGACCAACCTTGCGGATTCCCGAGTTCGTCCGAGAGGTGATTGAGCGAGTCGCCTTCGAGGCCCGTTCCGACCGGCGAGTCGACAAGCGCTCCGGGGTCAGCCAGCGGTTGCCGATCAGCTTACTGGAGACCGCAGTCTCGAACGCCGAGCGGCGGGCGGTTGCTCATCGGGAGGCCCCGATCGTCCCGCGGATCAGCGACATCTATGCGGGACTTCCCGCGGTGACCGGCAAGCTCGAGCTCGAATACGAGGGCGAGCTTCAGGGATCGGAAGCGATCGCGAAGGAACTGATTCGTCGGGCCTGCAATCGGACCTTCCTCGGCCGGGCCGAGTCGGTCGAAGCCGAGTCGGTCGAACGGATCGTGAACTGGTTCGACAGCGGGCAAGCCCTCAAGATCTCAGGCGACGAAACCAGTGAGCTGTATCTCAAGGCTTTTCGGGTGGTACCCGGACTGGTTTCGGTCGCGGAGTTGGTCAGCGAAGGGCCGGGGACCGACCCGGGAACGCTGGTAACTGGATGCGAACTGGTCCTGGAATCGCTGGCGGCCCAAAAGAGGATAAGCCGGAGCGACGAGGCCGGGTGGACGGCCCTTCGGGCGCCCCGCCAGGACAAGCGCCGCGAGGTCGACGACTAGGGCTGGCTGGCGCGACGCTCCAGGGTTTCCGCCGGCCAGAGGGTCTTGGCCCGACCGACGATCGTCGCCACTGAATGGTCCAGCCCCAAAGCCACGGAGTTGAGCACCATGTGATACTGCGACGCGTCGTTCCAATCCCGTTCGTAGTACTGCTCGTGATACCGTTTCCGGTTGGCGTCGGAAGATTCGACGTCGGCCGTCGCGTGATCGCGCCCGATGCCCAGCCGGGTCATCAGTGCCTCGATCCGCGCGGGTTGGGGCGCCACAATCTTGACGTGGATCGCATCGCGATCCCGACTGAGAACCGCCGGCGCGGCCCGCCCCACCAAGACGACCCGGCCTTCCAAAGCGATTTCCTCGACCACCGCCTCGGTGATCTTGACGAGGTTCGCCTCCTCCAACTCCGGGACCCGCTCGGCGGCCGGGGTCAACATTTCCGGCGCCGCCTTGGTCAGCATCCGGATCAGCCGCTCGAGGAAACCCGGGGCCCGCTCTTCCCGATCGCGAACCTCGGCCGGGCTGAGGCCGGTCCGGGCCGCGATCTGATCGACCAACTCATTGTCGACGACCCGCCAACCCAAAGCGGCGGCCACCCGGCGGGCGATTTCGCCGCCGCCGGCGCCAAGCTCGCGAGAGATCGTGATAATCATTGCCCACGTCCTCCTTGATCAGGGAGCCGCGGAACCGGGTACTCGCCCGTCATCCGGGCCAAGGGTCCGAGGGGTTGTTGGGGTCGAAACAGCCCGGTCCGCCAAGCCATCGCCAAGGCCACAACCAAGCACACCGCACCGCCGAACCCGATCGCGAAGGAGGGCCCGAAGTGCTCGCCCACCCACGCCGCCTGGGCCGACCCGAAGGGAGCCAGTCCGATCACGATGAACGAGTAGAGCCCGACCACTTGGCCCCGAATATGGTCGGGGGCGCTCGTCTGGAGGATGGTGTTCGTCATGATGGCATTGAGCGCCATGCTCAGCCCGGCCACGACTAGCAAGACCACCGCCACCGCGAACCGATCGGCCAGCCCGAGCAGAAGGAGGCTCAACCCGACCGCGATCCCGGCAATGAACGCAACCCGCTCCCTCGGAAACCGCTGGCCGATGGCCGCCAGGGTGAGGGCGCCAAGCGCCGCCCCAATCCCGAAAGCCGACATCAAACCCCCATAGCCACCGACATCGGCAGCCAAGGCTTTCCGGGCAAAGGCCGGAAGAATGGCAATCAACGCCGAACCAAACAGGGTAAACGTGGTCGTCAGCGTGACCAGCGCCCGCGGTAACGGTAGGGCGCGGACATGATCCCACCCCGCCCGAAACCCAGCCCGACGACTATTCTGATCGGACACAACCGCCGTCGGGTCAATCTTGTACAGACCGATGAGAACGGCCGAGAAGCTGACCGCATTGACGAAGAAACAGGCGGCCGGCCCGACAGCAGCGTTCACCACGCCGGCCAAGGCGGGGCCAACCACGCGGGAAAGATTGAAGGCCGAGCTGTTGAGGGCGATGGCACTCATCAGGTTGGTCTTCCCGACCATCTCGACCAGATACGCCTGGCGAATCGGGATCTCAAAGGCACTCACCACGCCGGTCAGGAGGGCCAATGCGTAGACCCAGGGTACGGTAATCAATCCCGTCAGCGTCAGGATGCCGAGGGCGACCGCCTCGAGGAGGAAGAACGACTGAAGCACCAGGAGCCAGAACCGCTTGTTGACGCGGTCGGCGACTGCCCCGCCCCACAACGTCAGCAACAGCACCGGCAAGGCGCCAAAAAATGATACCAACCCGGTCTTCCACGTGGAGTTGGTCAGCTCGAGAACCAGCCATGAGAGGGCAACCGTCTGCATCCAAGTCCCGCACAGGGACACGAATTGGCCGAAAATGAAGAGCCGGAAATTGCGATGCTGGAGGGCACCGATCGAAAGCACGACCGCGCGGAGTTTGGGAAGCACCCGGTCAAGATAGTTGCCCGGGGCGACCGATTCGATGACCTTTCAGGCCGGATGCGATACACCACCTATTCGAAATACACCGCTGAGCTCGGCGACGCGGTGAACCTGCAGTCGTTGCTCGACGAACTCGGCGACTTCCTGCTCCAGTCCGGGTTCGCGGGCGGGGCCTCGGAATGGCCGTGGTGGGCCGAGCCACCCCAAGGCGGGGATCGGTCGATGGGCTCCCTCCGCGAGGCGATTCTCGAAGCCCTGCTTAAGTCCGGCCAGCTCACCCAGGAGATGGTGAAGTATCTTCGGGGCGACATCGAGCCGGATTCGGCGGCCGGACAGAAACTGGCCAGTGAGCTGGCCCAGATGCTCGATCAGATTGTCCGCCGGCTCATCGAGGAAGGGTATCTCAAGAGCAAAGAGCCACCCCAAGTGCCCGCCGGCTATTCGGCCTTGGAAGGCCCCGGTGGGCAGGCCCGGGCGGCCGCCGACCAGGTCCAGTTCGACCTGACCGGCAAAGGACTCGACTTCCTCGGATACCGAACCTTAAAGAGCCTCCTGGGCACCGTGGGCAAAGCGAGCCTGGGCACTCACGACACCCCGTTTCTTTCGACCGGCGTCGAGGCCGAGTCGTCGTCGAAGCCCTATGAGTTCGGGGATGTCTTGAATCTCGACGTTCCCGGGACACTCGGGAGAGCCATCGCCCGCGGGGGGCTCAAGGTCCCCCTCGACCTCGAATACGGCGACCTGATGGTGCAACAATCGGAGTACCGATCGTCGGCTGCCACCGTGTTGATGCTCGACTGCTCGCATTCGATGATTCTGTACGGCGAGGACCGGTTTACGCCCGCGAAGAAAGTGGCGCTAGCCTTGACCCACCTGATTCGAACCCAATACCCCGGCGACTCGCTCAAAGTGGTCCTGTTCCACGACCGGGCCGAGGAAATCCCGTTGGCCACGCTCGCCGCCGCCCAGGTCGGGCCCTATCACACCAACACGGCCGAGGGCCTCAAATTGGCACGGCGGCTCCTGATGGGGCAGAAGAAAGACATGCGCCAGATCATCATGATTACCGACGGCAAACCGTCGGCGATGTCGCTCCCATCCGGTCAGGTGTATTTCAATTCGATGGGTCTCGATCCCGACATTCTCAAGGCCACGTTCCTGGAGGTGGCGGCCTGCCGGCGGAGCGGCATTGTCATCAACACCTTCATGCTGGCCCGCGACCGAGCCCTGGTGGAGTTTGTCAAGAAGGTCGGGGAGATATGCCGGGGCAAGGCCTATTTTACCAATACGATGACGTTAGGCCAGTTCATCCTGATGGATTTCATGCGGCGCAGAACCACCCGCCAATAGCCTCGGCCTACACCCCCGGACTCGGGAAGCGGATAACCGACTCGGCCGGATGCTCCCCGATGCCCGGCGGGAGTTCGATCGAAACACCATCGATCCAATGCGGCGGGACCTCGCCACCATCGGAACCCGAACGGGTGGCGAACGGGTCACGAAGTTTCGCATCGAGATCGTCGCCGCAACTCACGATAATCACCACCGCCCCGGTGGATTCGCGGGCCCCGGCAATTTGAACCAGTCGGCGATCCACGGTATCGGCCGCCACCAGTTTGACCCACGGCGGGATCACTCGGTCGGCGACCATCCCGAACACTCGGCCGGGTGCCGCCATGACGACCTCGACTCGTTGCGAGAGCCGAGCATTTCGCAGCCACGCTGCAGCTTTGTGCACTTCCTCGGCCGAGGTGGCCGACAGCACGTAGCTCAGCTCAGGTCGCCCTTTCACCTCGCATGTCATTCCCGACGCCCTCTTGGCTTGGCCATCGACCCTCCCATGGCAAGTGGGATGCCGGGACCACGGTCAATCCTCGATGGGCCATCCCGAACCCCGACAACGATGTAACTCGAGCCCGCCTACGCAAGGCGATGAGCGGCAGCGATGGCCGTGTTGGAACCAGTCACAAACCGGGCAGAGTGCTGGTCATGCCCTCGGCCTGCCGAGCCATTTCCGTAATCAACCGCTCGGAGGCGCCGGCCAAGTGGGCCCGGAGACCCTTGCCGGCACCGACTGCATCGTGTTGCGTGACCGCGTGGAGCAAGACCCGGTGCTCGCGCTCGAACTCGACTCGGTGCTGGAGCATGAAACCATGAGAAAGCCAATAGCGGTCCACTCGGCGGAGGAGCCCGGCGATCAACTCCCGAAGGCGAGGGCGGCTCTCGAGAGCATAGATCGTCTCGTGAAACTCCACGTCGAGGGAACCCCATAGCGCCGGATCCTCGGTTGTCTCGGCTGCGTCAAGGATCGCGGCCGCCCGGGCCAAGGCCTCGGGCGCGAGCTGGAGGCAGGCTTGGGTGATGGCGGCGGTTTCGAGAATCCCGCGGATATCGTAGATCTCGCGGATTTCCTCAGGCGTGAGGGCCGTGACCGACGCGCCTCGATTCCGTTGATACGTTACCAGGCCCTCGGATTGGAGCTGCCGGAGCGCCTCGCGGACCGGGATGTGGCTGACGTCGAGTTGGGCGGCAATCTCGTCTTGGGGAAGCGGCTCGTTGCCCCGAAGATGGCCGGCGGTAATCGCCTCTCGGAGGACGGCCGCGACCAATTCGTGGGTTGCCTGCTTGCGGACGCGTGGCAAGCCATTCAGTACCGCAGCCAGATTCACGGGGCGGGCCCTTCTTAGGTGGCGGCTAGAACCATCAAACTTGCAAGATCATATATAATATATTATCTTGAACAGCCAGGCAATACCCCCGATCGCGAGGCCCGCAAATGGACACCACCACGATGGAGCTCAAGACCGGTCAACCGATCCCCTATCCGCCGACCCAAGAGTACGTCGAACCTGATTGGACCAGGATTCCCGGCTACCGGGGCGTCTCGACGGCCGACTGGGAAAACGCGACTTGGCAACGGAAACATTCGATCAAGAACCTCCGGGAGTTGAAGAGCGCCCTGGGCGATCTCCTTCCTGAAAGCCTGATGGACAGCATCGCGCGCGACCAGGAACAGCGGGCCACGATGTCGATGTTATTGCCACCCCATATGCTCAATACGATGAACCTGTCCGATCTCTGGAACGACCCGGTTCGCCGTTACATGCTCCCGGCGCTTCGGGACCGGCTGACCGAATGGGGCAACCACCCCAAGGCCGGCCGCGACAGCCTGCACGAGCACGACATGTGGACGGTCGAAGGACTGACCCACCGGTACCCCACGAAGGTGTTGGCGGAGTTGCTGTCGACCTGCCCGCAGTACTGCGGCCACTGCACTCGGATGGACTTGGTCGGCAACGATGTCCCGCAAGTCGAAAAGCTCAAGTTCCAGATTCCGCAGAAGGACCGCCACCAGCAGATGCTGGACTATCTCCGAAAGACCCCCTCGGTCCGCGACGTGGTGGTGTCCGGCGGTGATATCGCCAATCTCCACATCACCCAGCTCGAACCATTCGTCGCGGCCCTGCTCGATATCCCGACGATTCGCGATATTCGGCTGGCCTCGAAGGGCTTAATCGGAATTCCGCAGCACTACCTGCAGGAAAGCGTCCTCGATGGGCTCGGGCGTTTGGCCAAGAAGGCGTTCGATCGCGGCGTCGACCTCGCGTTGCACACCCACGCCAATGCCGCCCAACAGGTCACGCCGTTGGTCGGCCGGGCCACCAAGCGGCTCCTTGAGATTGGTTTCCGCGACGTGCGTAACCAGGGCGTCTTGCTCCGCGGCGTCAATGCGACGAGCCAGGATCTCTTGAATCTGTGCTTCATGCTACTCGACCATGCCAAGATCCTACCGTACTATTTCTACATGTGCGACATGATCCCGAATTCTGAGCATTGGCGGACCTCGATCGCGGAGGCGCAGCAACTCCAGCATGACATCATGGGCTACCTCCCGGGGTTCGCCACGCCTCGAATCGTGTGCGACGTCCCCTTCGTCGGCAAGCGGTGGATCCATCAGCTGGCGGAGTACGACCGAGAGAAGGGGATCTCGTACTGGACCAAGAACTATCTCACCAGCATCGAATGGGGCAACGCCGATGCTTTGAGCCAGCGGCACGAATACTACGACCCGATTCATACCTTGCCGCCGGAAGGCCAGCAGTGGTGGCGTGACCAGTCGGCCCAGGCAGTCGGCGTCTAAACAACTCAGCCCTTCACTCTCGGCGGTCCCCATGACAGGTCGCGATTACCCCCGGATATTGACCACACCTCCCGGCCCCAAGGGCCGGGCGATCATCGACCGCGACGCGGCCTGGACATCGACGTCGTACATCAAGGAGTACCCTCTGGTCATCGCCGGCGGTCAGGGAGCAATGGTTGAGGACGTGGACGGCAACCGATACATCGACTACATGGCCGGCATCGCCGTGTCGTCGACCGGATACAACCACCCGAAGGTCGTGGCCGCGATCAAGGCCCAGGCCGATCGGTTCCTCCACATCTGCGGCACCGATTTCTACTTCGAAGAATTTTCCCAACTAGCCGAACGGCTGGCTCGGTTGGCGCCCGGCCCGAGCCGGAAGCGGACCTTTTTGTCGAACTCCGGCACCGAGGCCATTGAAGGCGCGATCAAGTTGGCGCGGTACCACACCCGCCGCACCGCCATGATCGCCTTTCATGGGTCCTTCCACGGAAGAAGCTGCGGCGCCCTCAGCCTAACGTCGAGCAAAGTGAAGCAGCACAAGCACTTCGGCCCCCTGCTGTCGGACGTCTACCATGTACCGTACCCCAACCCGTACCGCGACCCGAACGGCGTCGAACGTTCGTTGGCCGCCTTGAGCGAGCTATTCGCCCGCCAGGTGAGCCCGGACGATGTCGCGGCCATTTTCGTCGAGCCGATTCAGGGCGAAGGGGGCTACGTCATCCCGCCGCTCGGTTTTCTCAAGGCGCTCCGGGAGCTCTGCGACCAACACGGCATCCTGCTGGTGGCGGACGAGGTGCAAAGCGGCGTCGGCCGGACGGGAATGATGTGGGCCTGCGACTGGGAGAGCGTCGAACCCGACATTCTCGTGACCGCCAAGGGGCTGGCGAGTGGAATGCCGATCGGAGCCTTCATCGCCAAGGAATCGGTCATGACCTGGGAGCCGGGATCGCACGGGTCGACGTTCGGCGGCAATCCGGTCTGCTGCGCCGCCGCGCTCGCCACTCTCGACATCGTCGAAGCGTCGCTACCACACATCCGGACCATGGGCGATCGAATGTTGGCCCATGGGAAGCGGATGCAGGAACGGTACGGCGCCATCGGTGATGTGCGCGGCCGAGGCCTGATGCTGGGGATCGAATTCGTGAGGGACCGGACCACTAAAGAGCCGGCCCCCGACCTGATCGATCGGATGACCGATCGGGCCTTCAAGAGGGGCCTCCTGCTCCTTGGGTGCGGCCAGAGTACGTTCCGCCTAGCGCCCCCCCTGATCCTCGACGAGTACGATGTCGATACCGGGATGGAAATTCTGGAGGAGTGCCTCAAAGCCGAAGACTAGTCCGCTATTGGACCCGGCGGGCCCACGCCCCGGCCTTGAGCAGGTCAGTGGTTGCGCCCACCCCGTTCAAGAACGCGACCGACGTCGGGGGCACTGAACTCGGGAATTGGCGGTTGAACTCGTCAACCGCTTGATCCCGATTCAGCCGGACCAGTTTGAGGCGCAGCGGCTGCTTGGACAAAGCGGCCGGGTCGGTCAGGCGGTTGAAGCTCTGGGTGGCCTGGAGGAAGGCGCCACGGTAAGACGCGGCGTTCGCCTGCCCGGTGTACCCCAACAACTGATAGGTATTGGCGCCGTAGGTGATAAAGGTGATTCGTCCCACGACCACCTGACTGTCCTGGGTGGTCGCCTGGAAGTCGGCGGCAGCCGCCGGCATTCCGTTGATTGACGCCGCGGTCTGGTTGGCCGCGCGAATCCCTGCCTGACCGAGGAACTTCCCGAGCGCCTGCGCCGGAGCCTCGTTGCTCGGAATACTCAACGCGAACATCGCATCTTGGGCCGCACTGACACCGACCACGGCACTGGGTTGATTTTGGGTCTTCCATCCGGCCGGAAAATCGATCCGGAACGCCAGGTCCGGGTGGTTGAATCGTTGTTGCTCGAAGTAACCTTGGCGGGGGTTTTCCCCGTAGACCATGCCGTCGAGGTGCTTGACGAAGGCGTCCCGGTTGAGCTTGTTCTTGCTCAAGTCGACCGTGACCGACGCCAGCCGCCGATCGGTTTTGAGGATCCGGTTCTCCGGATCGGGGTGGGTGGCGAGCCATTGGGGCAACCGGCCCGCACCGGCCCCGCCACTGACCCGCCCCAGCATTTCAAACATTCCCCGCATCGCCCGAACGTCGTAACCATGGTCGAGGGAGTACCCAAAGCCGAGGTCGTCCGCCTGGGTCTCGGCGTCGCGGCCATACTTGAGAAACATCACGCCGAGGCCTTGGCTGGCGATCCCCGCAACGGCGGCCACATCGCTACTGAGAATACTGCCGACACCGAGCAGCCCCTGCGCCAACTGGGCCCTCGACATCTGTTGGACCGAATGTTTGGCGGTGACGTGGCCGATTTCATGTCCGATGACGGAGGCAAGTTCGGCTTCGTTTTGGATATACGCTAAGATGCCCCGGGTCAAGAAGATCGCTCCGCCGGGTAAGGCGAAGGCGTTGACGGCGGGGTCATCAACCACCTCGAACGACCACGGCAGGTTCGGCCGTTGCGATGTCTTGGCCATGGTCATCCCGATAGCCCGAATGTACTGCTGAAGGGCCGAGTCGGGGACGAGCCCCATCGACTGCCGCACCTCGGCCGCCGCCTGCTGGCCCATCGCCACTTCTTGACTCTCGGAAATGAAACTGAGTTCCCGTTTTCCGGTCACCGGGTTTGCGGCACAGCCGACGACCGCCACCAACATCCCGCCGGTCAACCATGGACCCCCCGAAGTCTTCGCCATATCAATCTCCGCGGTTGAGTCTCTCGGCCAACGATTCGGCGTCAAAGATAGCCACCCCGCGGTGCCGGAGCAGGCCTCCCAGACTATTATCCGGGACTCTCGATCACAGGCTATCTCGTGCGCCTCGCCCTACTCTGTGTAGCTACCCTCAGCCTCGCTCAGGCCACTCCGGCTCGATCCCAAGAGCCCGTCACCACCGTATTCGTCGTCCGACACGCCGAGAAGGGTCCGGCAACCCCCGACCCGTCGCTGACTGAGGCGGGGAACGCCCGAGCCCGCGCCTTGGCACACACCCTCAGCGATCAACAGATCTCCGCCATCTTTGGCTCCGAGTTCAAGCGGACCCAAGAGACCGCCGCCCCGTTGGCGGCGTCGCTGGGCATCACGCCGACTATCATCAGTGCCGGGAAGAACGACGAGCTAGTCGGCGCCCTCAAGGCGCTCCCGGCCGGGAGTAAGGCGCTCGTGGTGAGCCACAGCAACCTCGTGCCGGTCATCGTCGAAAAACTCTCCGGCCAGAACGTCGGGGAATTGACCGACGCCGACTACGATCGGCTCTACATCGTCGTGCTGCGGCCTAATGCCTCGCCGACGGTCATCTACCTCCACTACGGCGTACCATCAGCGGGAGGCGGCCCGATGCGGCCGTAGATGGAAGCACCGCCCGGGCGACCGAAGCCGGCCCGACCCGTCCAACCCGGGCCAGCACGAAGGCTCGCTGGCGCCAATAGAGTTCGGCGCCGACCCAAGTAGCCGCCGAAAGCAGTCCGGCCTCGACAGCACTGGCACCATGGCCGGGATGGAACCCGCGGAGCCACACGAGGCAGAGTCCTATCAGGATCGACACCCCCAGGATCCGCCGCGTCTGGCTCGGCTGATTGGAGGATCGGCCGACTAATTCCGCTGCCGCATATCCGACGACCGATACCGCCGCGAGCAACTCGATCAGCCGCACGATCCCGACCGCCCCAATCCGTTGGACCGGGAGGCTGAATCCCACGCTGCCGGACCACGGACCCCCTAGCGCCCAAAGAGGCCACACGGCCGTCAGCCCGAGATAGACCGTGAACGGGCCCAAGGCTCGCCACACCGTCGGGATCTCATATCGGCGGCCGAGGGATTCAGAGCGGGCGAGGAGCTCTCCGAACAGCATGACAACCGCTACGACCACCCCGGCGCTCCCCCACAAAAACACGGGAGCGCCGTACCACCCGGGCACCAGACCGACCCACACAGCGGCTCCACCCAGCAGAGCCGTCCTGGCCCGAGCAATGCCACGAGGCTCCAAGTGGTGGCGGCTCACCGAGGCGAAAACCACCGCGATGGTGAGCCCCGGCAAGGCAACCAGCCACCGACGACCGGGATCGGACGTGGCACCGAGACCCGACAGCCAGAGCAGCGGCACGAGCAGGTACCCGATCCCCATCAGCGGCAAGTCGAGGGCCCGAATCCCGGCTAGCCTCGAGGGTCGGTCGAGCAGCCGCTCCAGCCATAGATACGAGGCGCTCCCAAGCCACGCCCCCGCCCCGTTGGTGGCCAGATCGATCAGCGACGGGAACCGTCCGGGGATGAATTGCTGGGCGATCTCGATCGCCGCACTCAGCCCGAACCCGATCAGGGTGGCCCGGGCCAACCCGGCGAAGCCAACGAAGAACCCAAAAGGAATGAAAAGGGCGACGTTTTGGACGACGTCGGCCGAGGTCGTGAAGCCGACCAGCCGGAGCTGGGACGGCCAGCGAAACTCCAACGGGACGAGGGTAATGACAGCGATCACGCCGGTGAGGTACCAGACGAGGGCCATCCCGAATTGTCGCTGGGTCCGTTCCGCCGCCACCGAAGCTCCCGACGAAGAATTCTGATCTCGTCGTTGGAGTATCGGCCAAACCGCTGACCAGCTAGAGGGTGATCAGGGGGTCAAATCCACGAAGGTTTGGTTGGTGCCGACCGCGATCAGCCCGCCGGCGCCATCGTCGCCGAGGGCCACCAGAAAGGCTTGCGAGCTGGTGGTGATCTGCCGCCATGCGCTGCCGTTGAACCGAAAAACGAGCCCCTCCTGACCCACGGCGTACATCGCGGTCGGTCCGGTCCCAAAGACCGCCCGCAACTCCTTGTCGGTCCCAGTCGCAAGGGAGTACCAACGTCGCCCGTCAAAGCGAACGGCGACCCCCCCCTCACCTACCGCCACCAGATTGTTCCGAGCGGTGCCCCAGATGCCCCGGAGCCGCTGCGAGACCGGGCTGGCCATCCGAATCCAGCGGCTCCCCTCGTACTGAAGCACCACGCCGCTGTCGCCGACGGCATAGACGTCCCGGCTCCCGAAACCAAAAACATGGCGAAGAAACCCCCTCACCGGGGTCGGCATCCGGACCCACCGGCCGCCGGTGCGTTGGAGGACGGTGCCACTGTCGCCGACGACAAAAATCGCATTCGGATCGACAGGGTCGGCCCAAATTGACCGCAAGAGCACGGTGGCGGGCGCAATTTCGACATGCCAATTGACCCCATCAGGAGACACCATGATGGTGCCCCGATCGCCGACGACATAGAGACTTCCGTCGGCGCCGCGGGCAACCCCGTAGAGATCACGCTTCACTGGAACGGCGACCGGTGCCACGCTGGTGCCGCGCCGCCGGAGGACACTACTGCCGAGCCCCACCGCATAGACGGCACCGTCCCTGCCGACCACCGACGAGAACAGGGTCGTTGCCGTGATCCGGCGGACCCAGCCGTTTCGACTCCGTTCGATGACCGTGCCGGACCACCCGACGATCCGGGCGGTTCCAGCGGCGTCGAAGTGGACAGCGCGAAGATTCTCGAACGAAACAGTCTGAGGCGCTTGGGTCCACGCGGTCCCGTTGTAGTTGACCACGGCACCGGCGTTGCCAACCAGCATGATATCGTTCTTCGAGGTCGCCGCAATCGCGAAGAAATCGGCCCGGCTCGGAATCTTGACCGGGCTCCATCGAATCCCATCATAGTGAAGCAACGTGCCCCGAATTCCCACCGCGTAGACGTCATCGGCTCCGAACCCCAAGAGACCGAAGAGAATGAAGTCGGTCGGTGTCTGCATTGGTCGCCATAGACTGCCATCCCACCGGAGAATGACTCCGTTTTGACCCGAGGCAAAGAGTTGGTTAGGCCCAGTACCCCACACCGCCCAGAGCTCCGAGCTGGCGGCACCCGGCATCGATCGCCAAACCGACCCGTCGAACGCGAAGGCCACTCCCGCACCGACGATGTAGACATGATTGGCATCGAGGCCCCAGACTTCCAGAAGAGCATCCACCGAAGCGATCGCCACCCGCGTCCACTTGGTACCGTCATAGTGGATGACCGCGCCCCGGGCGCCGACGGCGTAGACGTCCCGCTCACTGGCGCCCCAAATCGCGGTGAGGTCGGCCTGGATCCCCGAGTCCATCCGTTCCCAGGTGACGGCGCCATCCCGGGAAATCAACACCGTGCCGCCGCTCCCGACGGCAAACACCGTCCGGGTATCGGCCGCCCACACGCCCAGCAGACTCGCTTCGGTCAGCCCCTGCTCGAGGCCGCCCTGGCGGAGCGAGGCCCTCACTGTGGACACGGTGATCGAGGCGCGCTGTTTTCCGGTTGGAAACAGCGCCTCGACCTCTACAACACCGGGGCCGATCGCCGTCGCCTCGGCGCCGTTGAGCGAAACGACCCCAGCCCGAGACGGCTGGAGACCGAAGGGCCCTTCCGGACTGACCCGAAACGTCAAGCTGCCGCCGGTCTCGAGCCACGCGGTGGCCGGGATGATCTCCCTCGACGGGGAGCCCGCCCCGGGCACTTCAACCGGGTTCTCGTCGAGGCAACCGGCCAGGCCCAGGGCCAAGTAAGCGAGGTAGCGGCTCGGCACGATCACGAGAGATCGGCCTCCATTCGCCGGACGGCTCCGAGTACCAAGTGGTCGGCCAGCCGGTTCGGAAGAAACCGGCTGATCCACGCCCGGATTTTCGCATCGGTGCCGACCAAGTACCGGGTTTTCGGCCGATCCGCTTCGAGGGCATGGACGATCGCATCGGCCACCAAATCGGGCGAGACTCCCCGTGCGTTGAGCCGGGCCAGAACCTTGCCGAATACCTGGAGCTTGGCCCCGTAGCGCTCCAGTGCCTCGGCCGGCAAGGTCCGTTTCGCCTCCTCTAACGCTTCGACTCCCTTGTCCCAGATCGGCGTCTTGACCGCCCCCGGCTCGATGACGGACGCCCGAATGCCCGCCTCTCCCAGTTCGAGCCGCAACCCATCGGTGAGGGCTTCGACCGCGTGCTTCGACATCCCATACGGAACCACCATCGGGGAGACGGCCCGGCCGGCAATCGATCCGACGTTCACGACCCGGCCTCGGGCCTGACGCAACATCGGGAGACAAGCCTGGGTAACGGCCAGGAGGCCGAACACATTGACCTCGAAGATCCGGCGGACCGCATCGACCGGTACGAACTCAATCGGGCCGCCACCAGCGACCCCAGCATTGTTGACCAGCCCCGCAAGCCCCCGAGGGCCAACGACCGCCGCGATCTCGGCGACCGCGGCGGCGATCTCCGCGGGCTTGGTCACGTCGAGTTGGAGCGGAACCAACCTGGGCGAGGCCGCCGCCTGAAGGCGCCGGCCGTCCTCGGGCTTTCGGACCCCGGCGAAGACCAGGTACCCCAGCCGGTCCAGGCGAAGGGCGATCGTCTCACCAATCCCGGTCGATGCGCCGGTCACCAGCACACAAGGCACGGCCATCGCACCCACCTCCTAGAAGGCCAACATGTGGGTGGCCTTGATGATTACACCGCGGCCCGGCGCGATGTCCGGCCCGGCGTTGAAGACGTGATGTTTGGGATCGACCTGGGCCAGGGCGTCCAAGAACATATGGGTACTGAGAGCAGGTCTCCTCATCGAGTACACCATCCGGCGATCAGATGGTCAAACTTAGCCGTCCCCGGCCACTCTTGCTCTTTGGACCCCTTTGGGGCATTCTCACGGCCATGATCGGTGTTCTCGGCATTCTCGTCTCGTTGGCGCTGTTGATGTATCTCGCGTACCGGGGTATCAACGTCCTGGTCCTCGCACCTGCGCTGGCGTTGCTCGCCGCATTGATCGACGGTGAGCCCCGGCTCTTGGCTACCTACAGCCAGGTGTTCATGACGAGCCTCGGCGGGTTCTTGGCCAAGTATTTTCCGCTTTTCCTGCTCGGGGCCATCTTTGGCCGGCTGATGAGCGATTCGGGGTCGGCCTCGACCATTGCTCGATGGATCGTGACCCGCCTCGGCGCGAAACGGGCGCCTTTGGCGATTGTGTTGGCCTGCGCCATCCTCACCTACGGGGGCGTTTCGGTCTTCGTCGTTGCCTTTGCGGCGTACCCCATCGCGGTCGCGTTGTTCCGTGAGGCTCTGGTTCCGAAACGACTGATCCCGGGCTCCATCGTGCTCGGGGCGGCCACGTTCACGATGAGTGCCCTGCCGGGAACCCCAGCGGTTCAAAACGCGATTCCGATGCCGTACTTCGGTACCGACCCCTTCGCGGCGCCCGGGATCGGCGTCATCGCGGCCGTGGTCATGCTGGCCTTCGGAATGTTCTGGCTCAATCGCCGCAGCCGAGCGGCGGAACTTGCCGGGGAAGGCTATGGGAACCACCCGCTGGATCTTCACGATGCCGGCCCCTCGGGGCATGAACCCAGCCTCACAGCCGCTTTGGTTCCGGTCGCCATCGTCATCGGGGTCAATCTGGCGGTCACCAAATGGCTGATCCCCACGATGGACGCATCCTATCTGGCCGAGAAGAAGTACGGCGGCGTGACGCTTAACGATGTCCGAGGGATCTGGTCGCTGATCGTGGCCCTGACCGCCGCCGTGGTCGCTACCGTGGCGATCCACTGGCGGCGGTGGTCGGACCTGCTTGGTTCAGTGAATCAGGGGACGATGAGTTCCCTGCTCCCGATCTTCAACACCGCCTCCGAAGTCGGTTACGGGACCGTCATCGCATCGCTGGCGGCTTTCGCGGCGATCAAGACGTTCGTGATCGGTATTGCGCCGGGCAACCCGCTGATTTCCGAGGCGATCGCCGTCAATCTCATGGCCGGCATCACCGGCTCCGCGTCGGGGGGAATGAGCATCGCCCTCGGGATCTTGGGCAAGACTTATCTCGAAATGGGCACCGCCGCCGGGGTCAGCCCGGAGCTCCTTCATCGGGTTGCGGCGATCGCTTCCGGCGGCCTCGACTCATTGCCGCACAACGGAGCGGTGATCACCCTTCTGGGCATTTGCCGGCTGAGCCACCGCGAATCGTACCTGGACATCTTTCTGGTCAGTGTGGTCGGACCGCTGGTCGCCCTGGTCGTCGTACTGACCCTCGGCTCGACATTCGGCGCTTTCTGACCTGACGATTGATGCCGCTTGGTGCCGCGAACCCGGCGCCTAACGGGTCACGACCCGTCGGACGGTGGACCTCACTCCATCAGAAAAGGTGACGTCGAACTGCCGGCTTCTCGTCCAAATCGTCGCGGCCCCACCTCGAGCAAACGACAGAATCTCGCCGGTGGCGGCATCTCGAATCATGGCCATCGGATAGGTCGCGCCATCCCACGTCACGGTCGCCTGGGCCGCGGTCGGAGCGGTCACCACGACGCCGGCATCCCGGAAGAACAGGCGACGGCCGGCTTGGGCGATCGCTTGGGGCGAGAGCCGGTTCACCGGCCCAACGGGCGTGACCAATCGAAGCCGGGCGAGCCCCTCGTCCTGGACCTGGTCGAGGGGAACAACCGCCACGAAGTGTTGCTCATGCTCCATGTCGATCGTCGTATGCACCAGCTCGACCGGCTGGGTGAAGAGCAAGCGGCCGTCCGCCGTGAGGCCTTCAACCCGATACCCGCTGGTTCCGGCCACGGGCAACGTTGCCGGGGCCGCCACCCGAAACGCCGGCTCGAAGACCACACCGGCCGGGCCGATCCGCCCCCAGAGTAAGAGTCCGCTGACCACGTTCGACGGGGCCGGTGGGGTATTCGTCGGGCCACTCTGACGATACGTGATCAAGCCAGACCAGGTGTAGTCGCTGACCCATTTCGTTCCGCAATACCCCATGAAGTCGGAGTTCGTCGGCGGCTTGACCGTCAACGTCGTGAGGTCGAGCCCGTATGTCCCAATCAAGCCCCCGGCATAGGGATAGGCCGGGTCCGGCCCGCCGGCCCCCCCACAGGGCGAGTGGGACCGACCCATGTTGTGCCCGACCTCGTGGCCCATGACCCCGGAGCCGCTCGGAAGGTTATCCCAGCCTAACGACGTGCGGATCCCGCCGCCGACGTAGCCGATGCCCGCGACCCCGCTCCCGTAGGTGGTCTTCACCACCCCATAGTAGTATCGGCTACTGGCGTCGGCGCTGCGGAGGGCCGCTACCTCGCTCAGGACGGTGCCCCACGCCGAGTTGGCGTTACCCGACTCGAAGGCGGGGGCCGTCGTCGTGTAGGGCGCGCGAAGATCGGCGGAGTAGGCGCCAATGGGCAGCCATTTCAGGGGGTCGACGAGAAAGGTCGCGGTGTTGCCTGCCGTCACGTTCCCCTGGAGGCCGTTCACTGACTGGAGAACGGGTACAAATCGGACGTTCCAGGTCGGGACTGTTCGGACATCCAACACGAAGGGAGTTCCGCCGACTGGGAACGTGTTGTCGGCTTCGTTGGACTCCGGCACTCCGTTGGCTGGATCGACGTCGGCCAAGACCCGGAGATTCGGCTGCACGGTGGCGGCAGGAATCAAGAGATTCCATGAGCTCGAAAGGGTCCCCTCCGTGATCGTGGTCGGCACACTTGCCGTGGGGGGGGTAATCGTGGACGTCTGGATCAGGACGGCGCCCGAATACAGGCGAACCCGGACCGAGGGCGCATCGGTGTTGGACTGATTCGCCCTGACGAACACCCTGAGGTAGGCATCTCGGCCGGCAATGATTGGGGTCGTTCCGTCGTACTTCGCCGCCGCCTGGGTCAGATACATCCCGTCAATCACGAGATTCAAGAGCACCGGCCCTCCGGCCGTGTACACCACAGTGGCTGCTGCCGTGGCC
The DNA here is from genome assembly GCA_031400975.1 of Gemmatimonadota bacterium. Classification (GTDB taxonomy): domain Bacteria; phylum Gemmatimonadota; class Gemmatimonadetes; order Gemmatimonadales; family GWC2-71-9; genus SHZU01. The sequence continues at coordinate 24,508 of JANNQX010000138.1, read as the reverse complement.
CCACCGGTCACGGTCGCAACCTGGGTGACGGGCGCGGGCAGGTAAGAAGTTCCGCCCGACGCCGTGGTCCCAGCCGCGATGGTATAGGATCCTGCCAACAAGCTGGTCAGGGTCGTCGTGACGGTTACTGATTGATTGTAGCCACCGGGGCCGGTAACGGTCACGGCCGCCAGGGCGCCGCCGGGCAAGCCGGTTACCGAAATCGCCAGGGAACCGCTGGCCGAGTAGGTCACCGCCCTCGACACCGTCGCGGCGCCGGTAACCGTCGCGCTCTGGGAAGCCGGGGCGCCGAGATAGGTCGTCCCGCCAGCCAGGACTGGGGCCGCGGTGACGGTGTAGGAGCCGGCGGCAAGTCCGGAGAGCGTTTGGGTCGCGGTCACCGTCTGGTTAAACCCGCCCGGACCGGTGACGGTGACATTCGCCGGGTTCCCACCGGGAAGACCCGTGATCGTCACCGCCAGCGACCCGGTAGCGGCGTAGCCGACCGTCGCCGTGGTTGTCGCGCCGAGAGAAACGGTCGCCGACTGGGACGAGGGACTGGCGAGATAGGTGAAACCGCCGAAGCTCACACTGGCCGCCGCGATCGTGTAGGTCCCCGTCACGAGGCCAATCAGCGTCTGGGGCCCAGTCAGGGCCTGGTTGAACCCGCCGGGGCCGGTCACGGTGATGGCCGCCGAGGCACCGCCGGGTAGCCCGGTCACCGCGACCGTCAGGTTGCCAAGTGTACCGGTGTAGTTGATCGTGGCGGCGGCCGTTGAACCGGCCTGAACGGTGGCAGTCTGGCTACTCGGTGCGGGGGTGAAGGTCTGTCCGCCACCGCTGACCGGAGCGGCCCCGATCGTGTAGGCCCCAGGCGCGAGCCCGATCAGCGTAGCGCCGGCCGTAAGAGCCCGGCTGAACCCACCAGGGCCGGTGACGGTGACCGCGGCTGGCAGACCGCCGGGCAGCCCATTGACCGCGACCGCTAGCCGGCCGGTGGTGGCGGTATAGGTCACTGCGGTCACCGTGGTCCGATTGATCGTCACAACGGCCGGTTGGCTCGACGGGGCCGCCCCAAAGACATCGCCGTCAATCGCAATAGCTGTCGCCGAGACGAGGTAGGCGCCGGGCGGAAGTCCGGCCAGCGTCACCGGGCCGGTGACTTGCTGGGCGAAGCCATTGGGACCCGTCACTGTCACCGCGGCGGCGGCACCGGCGGGAACCCCGCTGATATTGACCCGGATGCTCCCGACGCCTAACGAGTAGGCGACCGTCCGAACCAGCGGCGGTTTGGCCGCCGCCACCGTTACCGTTTGGGTGGCCGGCTGCCCCGCGTACAAGGCCCCGGAGGCCGTGACATTGTCCGCGACCAATGTGTAGAGGCCGGGCGTGAGGCCACGGAAGGTGGTATCAACCGTCACCAGGCGGTTGAACCCTTCGGGGCCTGCCATCACCACGTTACCGAGAGTGCCTTCGGGCAGGCCGGCCAGGTCGATCGCGAGTGATCCGGTCTTGATCCGATAGGTTGCGCCGACCTCCGAGGCCTCTGCACTCGCGGTCACCTCCACGAGGCCAGGCACCAGGTCAGCCTCGTAGCGATCGCCGTCGCTCATCACGACCGCGGCGCTGAGCCGATACGGCCCCGGCACCAGGCCCTTGATCACTTGGGAGCCGGTCGCCGCGAAGGAAAATCCGCTGGGACCTTCGAGGGCGATGGTCGGAGTCGCGCCGTCGGGCACCCCAGCGATCGCGAGATCGATCCGGCCCGAGGCCAATTGATACTGAACGGCGGCGGGCGAGGGTGTCGTTCCGGGGGTCACCAAAACCAAGAGCGAATCCACGGGTGACCCGTACCGGTCACCATCGACCGTCACGACCCGGGGCCGGATCGTATAGGTCCCATCCGTCAAGCCCCTGAGGGTGTCGGCCCGCGTCACCGTTCGGGTGAAGCCGGCCGGACCCGCCACCACCACGTCGGCCGACCCCTGGCTCACGCCGTCAATCGACAGGCCGAGGCGGCCGGTGGCGACGGTGTAGCTCGCGGTTACCGGCGAGGTCTGCGCGGCCCGAACCAAAAAGGCTTGGGTAACCGGCTCGACCCGGTACCCGTCACTGTCCGCCAGAACGTCGAGCGCCGCCAGGGTGTAGTTGCCAGGAACGAGTCCGGTGATCGTCGCTGATTCTGTGAGGGTCCGGCTCAGGCCCCCGGGGCCGGACAAGGTCAGGGCTGCGGCGGCCCCGCTGGGCAGGCCGACGACGGTGACCGCCACCGCTCCCGGGCTTGCCGGCTCGGGACCAAGCCCGCCACTATCCCCGCCCTTACAGGCGGCCAGGCTGAGGAGGCCCGCGGCGAGAGCCCTCCGGGCAACCTGCAAGAGTGACAGTCCTCGCAGGCCGCTGCAGCGACCTGCATGGAGAGGCCCAAACCAAGCCGGTGTAACGCCGTTTGGACGGGCCGCTGAGAACCGTGGAATCGAAGCTCGCATGAGGTCACGAGCAGGGGCAGGTCCCGTGCCCGCTTGCGGGGAACCGGTCAAATACGGAGATTTGGGTAACCTTACCAAAGAGCCCGCCATGGCTACCCGCCGGGATTTCGTGTCTTCGGTCGTTGGCGTTTCCGCCGCGATGCCCGCGTTCCGCTCCGATGCCTTCCGCAGGGTCAAGCGGGCCACCGAGCGCGGATCCGGAGGCCCGGACGACGAAAGCTACTGGGGTGAGATCCAGCGTGCGTTCGATACCGACCGGACGATGGTCAACCTCAACAACGGCGGCGTCTGCCCGACTCCGAGCCACGTCCTCGAGGCGATGATCCGAGATCTCCGGTTTACGAACGAGCTCCCGGTCAACCACATGTGGTCGATCCTCGAGCCTCGGGTTGAAAGTGTACGGCGCGACTTGGCCCGTGACTTTGGATGCGATCCCGAGGAGCTCGCGATCACCCGGAACGCCTCAGAAGCGAACGAGATCATGATCTTCGGCTTGGATCTCAAACGAGGCGACGAGGTCATCGTCACCAACCAGAACTACGGCCGGATGCTCACGAGTTGGGACCAGCGGGTCCGCCGCGAGGGCATTGTCGTCAAGCAAATTGCGTTCAAGGTCCCGCCGCCGTCAGCCCAATACATGGTCGATCAATTCCGAGCCGCCATTACCGCGCGGACCCGGGTGATCGAAGTCACCCACATCACGAACCTAACCGGCCAAATCCTGCCGATTCGGGAAATCGTCGAGATGGCCAAGCCCCTCGGGATCGAAGTCCTGGTCGACGGAGCCCACGCGTACGCCCACTTCCCGTTCCAGATCGCCGATCTCAAGTGCGACTACTACGGGACCAGCCTTCACAAGTGGCTCCTGGCGCCGATCGGCACCGGGTTCCTTTACGTCAAGAAGGAAAAACAAAAGACCCTCTGGCCGCTGATGGCGGCCTCGAAGGAGCAGGACGATAACATCCGCAAGTACGAAGAAATCGGGACCCATCCGGCGGCCAACCACAATGCAATCTCGGCGGCACTGGCGTTCCATCGATCGATCGGCGCCGAACGGAAGATCGCTCGCCTCCGCTACCTCAGGGACCGGTGGGCCAAGCGATTGCTCGCCGAAAGCACCCGGGTCGTCATTCCGACCCCGCTCGACAGCCCCACCGCGGGCGCCATTGCCCTGGTCGGGGTGACGGGCATCGAACCCGGGAAGCTGCAAGGCTGGCTGCTCGACAAACACCGGATCCAAACCGTGGCGATCGTTCACCCAGAATTCGGCGGCCTCCGGATTACCCCGAACGTGTTCACGACGGTCGACGAAGTCGACCTTTTTGCGGAGAAGATGCTCCAAGCAATTCGGACCGGGGTTGCCTAACGGGCTGCGTACCGCAACGGCGGGTTGAGTTCACGCTCCACCTGGGTGATGTTCGCCACGTGGAGCGCGCCCCGCTGATAGAGATACTCGACGTGGGCCCCCACTTCCGTCAGGGCCAGCAAGACATTCCAGCCCGCGAGGGTCGGGTACATCCGGCCGGTCAGTTCCTGAATCGTGAGCCCAACCGGTTCCTTCAACATCCCGAAGATCCGATCGAGTTTGCGTTCGTGATCGACCCGGATCTCCTCGATTCGGGGGTAGAAGTCGGTCATCGGTGCCTCGTGACCCCCCAGGGCAAGACGGATGCCTTCGACCTTGCCGATCTTGACGAGCGCCTCCAGGTAGTGCCCTAAGCCCGTCCACGCCGTGATACTCTCGGGATTTTGGTGGGGGGTTATTCGCGGCAACACGTGGTCAGCCGACAGGAGCACGTCGCCGATCTTGATACAGACCTGGCCCGGGCAGTGGCCCGGGGTATGAATGATGTCGAGGCCGTCAAACGATTGCTCATCGAACAAGGTAAAATCGACCCGGACACTCTTGACATGCCGCTTGCCGTAGGCGTACAGCTCGAGTAGGCCGGTCCGATCGACCGCAGGCACGCCGGCTTGTTCGAGGAAGAAGGCCATGCCCTTGGTGGCCACGACCACCCGCTCTTCGTAGGACTCAAGCACCCACTTGTCGAGTTCGTGGATCCCAACCTCCGCCGTGATCGGACCCGCCATCTGGGCCAACCCGCCGAAATGGTCCATGTGCCCGTGGGTGATGATGACCCGCCCGATATCGCGGGCCGACACGGCCTCGCCGAATTCCGTCCGGATGGTGTCCAGGCCGGCCATCAGCTGGCGGGTTGAATCGCCGTAGCCGCTTCCGGTATCGACCAAGGTGATCGGGCCCGCGCCAACCAGGAGGTACGCGTGCACCACCAGGGTCGGAAACGCCTGGCAGGATACCCGATAGATGCGGACGCCGGTGTTGGACTCGAATCGTTCAACCGGCGGTACCGACACCGCCGTTAGGCCGCTGCGTGCTGGGGTCGGCCCTGGGCGGCTCGCCAAGCCTCGGCGCCATGGCGTTTGAGCATCCGGTAGTGCGATCCGACCGCGTCCATCAGGGTCGGCTGATCGTGGTACGGCACGCCGTGCCGCTTGGCGACCGTTTCGACGATCCGGCTCAGCGCGGGATAGTGGGCACTGCAGACCTTCGGGAACAAATGATGCTCGACTTGGAAGTTGAGGCCGCCCACATACCAGGTCAGGGCCGAGTTGGTTCGGGCAAAATTCGAGGTGGTCTCCATTTCGTGAAGGAGCCACTGATGCTCCATCCGGCCCTCACCGTCCGGCGCCGGGTACTCGGTGCCCTCGACCACATGCGCCAATTGGAAGACCACGCCCAGGATGAACCCGGCCACCAAGTGGAGGACCGCAAAGCCGATCAAGAACTGCCACCACGCGACATTGGTCAGCACCACCAGCGGAATGACGATGGCCCAGGTGTAGTAGATCGCCTTCGTGGCAAACAAATTGACCCATTCCCCGGTCGGATGCTGCTTGTCCTTGTACGGCCCGAGGTCCTTTTGAAAGAAATACTTGAAGTCCTTCACGAAGACCCAGAACAGGGTCGAAAACCCATACGCCAAGAAGGCGTAGTAATGCTGAAACCGATGAATGGATAGCAGCGGCGAGGTCGGTGAAAGCCGGAGCAGCGGCGACACCGTGAGGTCCTCGTCGATACCCTCGATATTGGTATAGGTATGGTGAATCACGTTGTGAGTGATCTTCCACATGTACCCATTCGCACCTAGGAGGTCGAACAACCAGCCGATCGCCGCGTTGACCCGAGGCCGGTCCGAGTAGGCCCCATGGAGGGCGTCATGGGTCACCGCGAAGCCGATCCCCGCGAAGCCCAGCCCCATCAGCACCATCAGGCCCAACATCGGCCAGAAGGTCGGGTTCAAGGCCAACATGGCCGCGTAACTACCAAACGTGAGCGACAGCAGCGCAACCGTCTTGATCACCATGCCCGGGGTAGCCTTGGGCGACAACCCGTGCGAGGTGAAATAGGCGTCGGCTTCCGTTTTCACGTCGCGTACAAACGACTCGGCGTCGCGGGCGGGAAACGTGATGCTCTGGATCGTCAGCGGGGCAGCCCTGGTTAGGTGGTTACCAAGAAAGTTGCACCCCGCCGGCCCCCCCGGCAAGGGTTACCTCGCCTACCGGTTCGGACCACCCCCGGCACCCAGGCCGGCCGCCCGGCCGGTGGCCCACGCCCAGGCGAAGTTATAACCTCCGATCGGCCCAAAGGCATCGAGCATTTCGCCGCAGAAATAGAGACCACCGCACCGTCGGCTCTCCAGCGTCACCGGATTCACCTCGGATAGGGCGACGCCGCCACCGGTCACTTCGGCTTTCTTGTAGCCTTCGTCGCCAGTCCATGGAAGCTCATAGTCGCAGAGCAGCCCGATCAGCCCCCGACGAGCTTCCCGACCCAACTGAGCTAGAGTCTGGTCCGCCGGAATGGCCGCCTGAGCCAGGATCCGATCCGCCAAGCGAATCGGAATTTCCCGCCGAATCACCGTGGCCACCGACTGGCGCCCCTGGGCCTTGAGGATTCGGTCCCACGCTTCTGGTTCGTGGGGGGTCCACTGCACTCCGATTCTGGCCCGAGGTCCACCAGCCATCCGGCTCCGAACGCAAAGATGCGACACGTCGAGTACCGCTGGGCCGCTGTAGCCGCGATGAGTGAACAAGAAGCCGCCGGTGGCGATAACTGGGCGGCCCTTCTCGTCGGCGCCTCGAAGACTGGCCTCCAGGGAGACGCCGGAGAGATCGGAGTGCACGGCCGGTTCGGCCACCAAGGGTGTCAGGGCCGGGTAGGTCGGATGGATTAGGTGCCCCAACTGACGGGCGGCGGCGAGTCCGAACCCGTCGCTCCCCGTGGCGGGAACGCTGAGCCCGCCGGTCGCCAGGATCACGGCATCGGCCGCGTAGGTCGTCCCATCGGCCAACTCCACCACCCAGCCGGATCCGGTCGGGGTGACCCGCTGGACATGGGCGCCGAATCGGATCGTCGCCCCGGCCTGGCGAGCGGCAAAGAGGAGCGCATCGCGGACCTCGCGGGCCTTGTTCGAGGCGGGAAACAACTTCCCCGAAGCCGGCTCGAGCGCCAGGGGAATACCTAACGCAGCTTCGAAGTAGCGCCGCTGCTCCTCGACCGGCCAGGCCCGGAGCATGTTGGTCATAGTCGGGCGGGAGGAATCGGTGACGAAACGACCGGGATCGAGGACGGACGGCAGGACGTTGCAGCGGCCCCCGCCGCTGATCAGGATTTTCCGGCCGCCGTCGGCCATTCGCTCGAGGAGGGTGACCGGCTTGCCGCCCAGAGCCGCGTGAATGGCGGCCATGAAGCCCGCGGCGCCGGCGCCGACCACGACAATCACTGGGCCCCTAGCGACGACCGCCTTTGTCCCGGTCCTTCGGGCGGTTCTTTTCCCGTTCGACCGCCTCAGCTTCAGCCTTGCGTATCATCTGGGCTGGGGTCATCGGGTTCGCCCCAGGCCGCGGCGCACCCATCTTGAGCACGACCTGGTTGGCCTCGTCGAGGGTGACCTCGACCGGCCGCCCGCCTTTGACTTCGTACGCCCCCAAGACCTCCTCACCGACGGTGGCACCCGGCTTGACCCGCTCGACCAAGGCCTCCCGGCTCGCAAAACCTTCCAGGGACACGAATTTGACCCCGCTGGCCCCCTGGAGCCGCAGGAGGGCGGCAAACCGGGCTCCGTTCAGGTTCCGAATCGACCGGAGTTCAGTGCCTTTGGCAGCCGCTTTGGCCCACCGGACGGCTTCTTGCTCGGGAGCCGAAAGCACCGGGCCAGCCGCCGCCGGCCCAGCCGGAACGGCCCGGCGAGCTTCGCGCTCCTCGCGGGACTTCCTAAGTCGTTGCAGGTATTCTGGTTCGTCAGCCACATCAGCCTCGTCATCGGGGGATCCAACACCCTAGAATAAGGTGAAATGGGAGGGGACGGTAGAGGGGGGGTTACCGCGGCTCCCGGTCCTGGGCCAAGCCAAGCCGGCCTGAAAAGGACCGCTGGGCGATCCGGATCGTCGCCTCGCGTCGGATGTTCCGCTCCTCGACCTCCGGATCGAGCTGCCCTGGGAACAACGATCCGAACCGTTCGGCATCGGATCCGGCGGTATCATCGGCGATTTGCGCGAGAATCGCGGCCGCGTTTCGGATCTGATCCGAACTTCGGCGGAGCACATCGACTGGGCGAATCCGTGAAACTGTCGGTATCATAGAGGCGGACGGCTGACCCTCCGGTATAGGTCTCTGCAATGTACCAGTATCGGCACCCACCGCCCTGAACTTGAATTCCTACCGATTCCTACCTTTGACGGAGTTCCCGTGCAGCTGATCGTTGAGAACCTCACCAAGACCTACCCGAACGGCGTTCGGGCCCTCAGCAGTGTAAGCCTGACCATCGGCACAGGGATGTTTGGCCTGCTCGGCCCGAACGGAGCTGGGAAGTCGACCTTGATGCGCACCATCGCCACCCTCCAGCCGCCGGACAGCGGCTCGGTCCGGTTCGGGGATCTCGACGTTTTGGCCAAGCCGGACGAGTTACGGAAGGTCCTCGGCTACTTGCCCCAGGAATTCGGCCTCTATCCGAATCTCTCGGCCGAGGTGACGCTCGATCACTTTGCGACGATGAAGGGCGTCACGGACGGGCGCCAGCGTCGCGACTTGGTCGCCAATCTGTTGCAGCAGACCAACCTCAACGAGAGCAGGAAGAAGGCGGTGGGCACCTTCTCGGGGGGCATGAAGCAACGGCTGGGGATCGCGATTGCGTTGGCCGGTACGCCGAAGCTCCTGATCGTCGACGAGCCGACCGCGGGCCTCGACCCGACCGAGCGGCATCGTTTCCTCAACCTGCTGGCCGAAATTGGCCAAAACATCGTGGTCATCTTATCGACCCATATCGTCGAAGATGTCCGTGAGTTGTGCCATGCGATGGCGATCATCAACAAGGGCCAGGTCGTGCTGGCCGGTGATCCCCGGCAGATCGTGGCCGGACTGCGGGGCAAGGTGTGGCGGAAGGAAATCGACAAGCACGACTTGGCCGCCGCCCAAGCAAGCCATCAGGTGATTTCAACCCAGATGTTGGCCGGGGTGCCGGTCATTCACGTGTACAGCGATGCCGCCCCGGCCGGCTTTGAGGGGATCGAGCCCGATCTCGAGGACGTCTATTTCCGGCAGCTGGCCTTGGCCGGCCAGCCGGCGGCCGCCTAACATGTTCGGCACTATCTATCGATTCGAGGTCCGCTACCACCTGACCCGGCCGGTCACCTACCTCTATTTCACGATCTTCTTCCTGCTGGCATTCTTCTTCACCGCCACCGACGCCGTAACGATTGGGGGAGCCTCCGGTCAGGTCATGCGTAACGCACCATGGGTCATTGCCCAAGCGATGCTCATTCTGGTGGCGGTGGGCCAGGTCATCGTGACCGGCTTGGTGGGAAGCACCGTTCTCCGTGACTACCAGTACCGAACCCATGAATTGCTGTTCACGACGCCCATTACTCGGTTTGCCTACCTCGGTGGCCGGTTCTTCGGGTCGTTTACCGTCATGGTCCTCGTCCACCTCGGGATCCCGCTCGGGCTGATGATCGGGGCGTTGATGCCTTGGGTCGACAAGACCAAGATGCTGCCCGTCAATCTCGCCGCGTACGTGGTACCGTTCCTGGTCTTGGTGGTTCCATCGATCCTGGTCCTCTCGGCGATCTTCTTCGCGGTCGGAGCGCTGACCCGAAGCTTGTTCGCGATCTACACGCAGGGCATGGTGTTCCTGGTGGCATGGTCGATCGCCGGCCAGCTCACCCGGGACCTGGACGACAAGGTGTTAGCCGCGATGCTGGACCCGCTCGCCATCAATTCGTTCGGTTTGTTGACCCAGTACTGGAGCGTCGCCGAGAAGAACACCCTCCTGGTGCCGCTTACCGGTCATCTCCTGGCCAACCGGCTGGTCTGGTCCGCGGTGGCCTTGGGCCTGGTGGGCCTCACCTATGCCCTGTTCCGATTCCGAAGCGCCCCTCCGACCTTCGGCCGGACGAGGGCAACTGAGGTCGAGAACCTGGTCGCCCCGGTGGCTATGACTGTTGCGCCAGTTCAGAACTTCGGCCCGGGCGCATGGTGGTCCCAGGTTGTTTCCAGCACCCGGCTTTCGTTCTGGACCATCGTCCGGCAAGTCCCATTCATCGCGATCGTCGCCATCGGGCTCATCAACCTCGGGATGACCGCCGCGTTCGCCGACTCGCTCTACGGCGAGAAGGTCTGGCCGGTCACCTACACCATGGTCGAGGTGTTAACGGGCCAATTCTCCCTCTTCTTTATCATCCTGATTACGATCTACGCCGGTGAGGCCGTCTGGCGGGAGCGGCAGCTGCAGAGCGACCAGATCGTCGATGCCCTGCCGACCAGGACCAGCGTCTCGATTCTCGGCAAGCTCGGTGGTCTGGTGCTCGTCGAGGCACTCCTCCTCGTGATGATCCTCGTAACCGGGATCGCGATTCAAGTCGGCAAGGGCTACTACCACTTCGAGATTCCGTTGTACCTCAGGTACCTCTTCGGCACCACCTTCCCCTCCCTGATCCAGCTCACCGTCCTGGCGACACTGGTCCACGTCTTGGTCAATCAGAAGTACGTCGGCCACGTGGTCATGATCCTGCTCTACCTCGTTCGGGCCGCGTCGAGCCAAATCGGCCTAGAACACCAACTGTTCGCGTACGCCGCCCCCGCCCCCTTCACCTACTCAGACATGAATGGGTTTGGTCCATTTGTCCCAAACATGGTGTGGGCCGCCGTTTATTGGACCGGGATTGCCGGGCTCTTGGGCGTGGTCGCGCACCTGTTCTGGGTCAGGGGTAGTGAACCAAGCTGGCTGGTGCGGCGATCGGTTGCCAAACTCCGGTGGGCCGGAACGGTGCGGCCGGTGGCCGTGGCGTCCTTCGCGGTGGCGTTAGCGGCCGGCGGCACGATCTTCTACAACACGAACATTCTGAACGACTACCGGAGCTCAAAGGCCACCCGAAAGCTGTCGGCGGACTTCGAACGGACCTACAAACCGTTGCAGAAGTTGCCTCAGCCGTGGCTTGTCGATGCGGTCGTCAGAGCCGACCTCGAACCCGAGCGCCTGACATTCGGGGTCAGTGGAACGTTCACCTACGTCAACAAGCATCAGCGATCGATCGACTCGCTTCTGATCACGACGACTCATCGGGAGCTCCGACTCGACACCCTCCAGTGGAACCGGCCCGTCGACACCCTGGTCAGCGACAGCCTCCAGGGAATTCGAATCTATCGCCTCAAAACGCCGTTGGCGCCGAACGACACCATTGCCCTCCGATATCGAGCCCGGTTCGAACCGCGCGGGTTCCGCGAGAGCGGGCCCAACACGGCCATCGCCGCCAACGGCTCGTTCGTCAACCTGGAGTATTTCCCCGTGCTCGGGTACCAGGAATCCGGGGAGATCGGATCGGACGACGACCGCCGGAAGGAAAAGCTCGCCCCCAAGGCTCGGATGCCCGCGCTCGATGACGACAGTGCCCGGGCCACGACCTACCTTGGCATCAACGCCGACTGGATCACCTTCAAAGCGACCGTCAGCACCGCACCCGATCAGATTGCCGTCGCGCCCGGATACCTGGTGAAGGAATACCAGGAGAACGGCCGTCGGGTGTTCGAGTATCAGGCCAACGAGCCGATGCTGGCCTTCTTCGCCTTTTTGTCGGCGCGCTACGAAGTCAAGCGCGATGAATGGAACGGCATCAAACTCGAGATCTATTACCACAAGGGCCACGAATACAACCTCGACCGGATGATGGCCTCGATGAAGGCCTCGCTCGAGTACTTCTCGGCCAACTTCAGCCCGTACCAATTCAAACAAGTCAGAATTCTCGAGTTTCCGCGCTACGCCCAGTTTGCCCAGGCGTTTCCCAATACGGTCCCGTATTCGGAAAGCATTGGCTTCATTCTGCGCACCGGCTCAGGAGACGACGACCTCGACATGCCGTACTACGTCACCGGCCATGAAGTCGGCCACCAGTGGTGGGCCCACCAAGTGATCGGAGCGAACGTCCAGGGCTCAACCCTGTTTTCCGAAGGGCTCGCCAATTATTCCGCCATTACCCTGATGGAAAAGAAGTACGGCCGGAACAACCTCCAGAAGTTTCTCGCCAACGAGTTGGATCGCTATTTGAGCGGGCGGAGCGTGGAGGCGAAGAAGGAAATGCCGTTAATGCTGGTGGAAAACCAAGGGTACATCCACTACAACAAAGGCTCGTTGGCCCTCTACGCCCTCCGGGATCTGATCGGCGAGGACGCCATGAATCGGGCCTTGTCACGGTTCCTCAAGGACAAGGCGTTCCAGAAACCGCCGTTCACAACCAGCCGCGAGTTCCTCGGCTACCTCGACACCGAGACCCCGGATTCCCTCAAGTACGTGATCAACGATTTGTTTCGGACCATTACACTGTGGGACAACAAGGCCGAGGAGGCAACGGCCACCAAGCGAGCGGACGGCAAGTTCGACCTGGCCATCAAGATCCATGCGCTCAAGTTTCGAGCCGACAGCCTGGGCGGGCAGGTCGAGATTCCAGTTGGTGACCTCGTCGACGTCGGAGTCTTCGGTGAGAAGGAGCCCGGGAACAAGGTCGGGAAGCCGCTCTACCTAATGAAACACTGGATCCGGAGCCGCGATACGACGCTGACGGTGACGGTTGACACCGAGCCCCGAAGGGCCGGGGTCGATCCCTACAACAAGCTGATCGACCGTGACCCCAAGGACAACGTCAAAGACGTCCGGAAACCCTAGCGAACCAAGTGGAACTGGTCCTGCCGCTTGAGCGCCCAGCGGGGCCGTCCATCGGCGCCCAGGATAAAGTCCTCCTCCTGGGCAATCCGAACCGCCTGACCACCCCATTCCGGAACCGGGGTGGTCGCCTGGAGTTCGGCTGAGAACCACATCCTTGGGATGATCGCGTGATCGCCCCGGCCGGGTACGCCGTCCTGGTAGTCCCACAAACCAATGAGTGGACCCGAGCCGTGGCCATGCATTCCGATCGGGTGGGTATACACGGTCCCCTTGATCCCCTCGGATTTCATCCGGCTCAAAACCAACTGGAGCACGGCATTCCCGGTCCGGCCGGGCTTGGTTTCCTCCAGCAAGAGATTCTGGAGCCGGTTGGCGTTGGCGAGGGCCTTCTTGAGGCCTTCGGGCGGTTCGGTTTCACCGGTCTTGAGGACGTAGCCGTTGTGCTGGGTATCGGTGTTGAGCCGGAGGGCGGTAATCCCGACGTCGCAGTGAAGCACGTCGCCCCGCTCGATGATCGGATCCTGGCCCAGGTCGGCCTCCGACTTGCCCTGACGCTGGACCGAAACCGAGGGCTGAAACCAGGTGCCGAGCCCCAAGTCGTTGACCCGTTGCCGCCACCACCAGACCAGGTCGCTGGTCCGGGTTACCCCCGGTTTGACCACCCGATCGGAGAACATTTCGGTCGCGAGGTCCCAGACCAGTTGGGTCAGCTTGGCGTAGAAGACCTCCTCCTCCGGGAGTCGCTCGGCAATCAGGTCCACGGCCAGCCCCTCGGCCGGCCTGAGGCGGCCGGTCCATTTGGGCCCCAGCGCTTCGCTCATGCCTTCGAGCTCTCCAGAGGACAAGCCATCGGCAAAGGCGAAATTCCGTGACTTGTTGATCCCGATCACTTTGGGATTCCGCCGCTCAATGGCGTCTTTGAGCACCTGCCATTGCTGGTCACCCCACAATTCGGCCTGGACGCCCCCTCCCGGACCCGACGCCGGCTTGGTCGACCGGACCTCCTCGTACACCCCGCCCTGCGATGAGCCCCCCAGGGCGATCCGCTCGACGCCCTTGCCGGGCCCCCGGTCGAAGAACACGTAGATGGTTCGCCGCCGAGCCGCGAACGTCGTGGGTGACACCAACGAGCTGAAGGTCGGGTCTTCGTTGTACTCCCGCATCGGCACGACCCACATGTCGATCGCGTACCGGCGCATTAGTGCCGGGAGGACCGTTTCCATCCGTTGCTCGAGCCAGCGCTGCTGGATCTCGGCCTGTTCCTTGAGCGTACCGAAGGGACGGATCTGGCCCTGACCGGCGACCGGGCCACCGAAAGCCAGGATTCCGAGGGTAACGAAACGACGCATGGGTGGGTCCGGGTGATTGAAGCGAGTACGCTACCCCGTCCGGCCTGACCTTGCAAGCAACGCCGTTTAGCGCCACTCTTGTCGGACCCCATGTTGCTAACGGAAGCCGCCGGCCTCGTCTCCACCAAAGACCCTGTGTCCCAGGGCCTTGTCGCCATCATCGTGGGGGCAGTGTTCGTCCTCTTGGCGCTGGAGAAGGCCCACAGGGTCCTCGTCATCTTCGGCGCCGTGGCCCTCCTGTGGCTGATTACCTATCTAACCCCCTACCATTTGATCTCGTTCGAGGCGGCCCGGGAACACCTCGACCTGAACGTGATCCTCCTGCTGGCCGCGATGATGGCCGTGGTGGCCGTCCTCAAGACCACCGGGGTGTTTGCCTACGCCGTGGCCCGGCTGCTCCGGTTCTCCGGCGGGCGCCCCACCCTGATCATGGCGCTCCTGGTTTGGTTCACCGGGCTAATTTCAGCGGTGGCCGACAACGTCACGACGGTCATTTTCGTGACCCCCATGGCGCTGGCGATCGCGGCCCAGATCCGAATCCGGCCCGCGGCTCTGCTGCTCCCGATGATCATGGCGGCCAACATCGGGGGAACCGCCACCTTGATCGGCGACCCGCCGAATATTCTGATCGGGTCGGGTGCCGGCCTCAGTTTTCTTGATTTCATCGTGAATCTGACGGTGCCGGTTCTGATGATGATGGTGGTGCTCGAGTGGTTCACCAACCGCTACTACCGGGCCGACTTTGAGACGGCCATCCAGCGAATCGACCCGGCCACCCTCCCGATGCCGGCCCTCAGCGAGATCACCTTGCTGCGGTGGGGGCTTGGGATTTCCGCCGGGATTTTCGTCGGATTCTTTACCCACACGCTGACCGGGATGCCGGCGGCCGTGCCGGCCGTCGTTGGGGCCGCCGTGTTACTGATCGTCCAGGACATCCTCTACCTTCGGACTCGTGGCCCCTCGCTCCAGGAACGAATCCACGGTGTCCTCCATGTCATCGAGCGGGAAATCGAGTGGCCGACCCTGGTGTTCTTTGCGTTGCTGTTCATCGCGGTCGGCGCGGCGGTCGAAACCGGGTTGATCGACACCCTGTCCCAAACTCTGGCTACGTTCATCAACTGGGGGCAAGTGAATTGGTCGCTGTCGCCCAACGGAACGCTGTTGTTCGCCGCCCTGTTGATCCTCTGGGTCAGCGGGGTGCTGTCCGCCTTGATCGACAACATTCCCTATGTCGCGGTCACCATCCCGATCGTCGCCAACCTGGTAGCCCGGATGAGCGGCGACACCGAGATCCTCTGGTGGGCTCTGTCTTTGGGCGCCTGTTTGGGCGGCAATGGCACCCTGATTGGGGCGTCTGCTAACGTGACGGTGATCGGGTTGGCTGAAAAGGCCAAGGAGCACATTACCTTCGGCCAATTCGCCCGGTTCGGTAGCCAAGTTGCCACCCTCACTCTGTTGATTTCATCGGCGTTCGTCGCTGGCCACATCTATCTCGGGCCGAAGACGACCCAGCTCGGCGCCCTAGTGATCTTCGGGGTAGCCTTCCTCACCCGCCTCGTCATCGTCCGATCGTCCTCTCGGTCCTAACGGACGTAGACTAGAACACCAGCGGCGGTGCAAACCCTGGCACTTATGTAGCGGTGCACGACGCCACCTGCCCGGCATCTCCCGGAGGAACGTTCTTTGCGATCCTTCGATCCGTCCCTTTGGGAGGTCACCAGTGCTCCGATTGGTTTATCTGGCGGGCGTTGCCTACATCGCACTGTGTGCCTATGCCGTTTCCGAGAGCCGCCCGCCGATGCTCATCGTCCCCGAGCGCCCTGCCACCGGCCATCCACCCCAGAATGCCGAACTGCCCCCAGGAGACGCCGCCGGGTGGTTCGCCGCGATCAAGCCCTTCTGCAATACCG
Source organism: Gemmatimonadota bacterium (assembly GCA_031400975.1). Lineage (GTDB taxonomy): Bacteria > Gemmatimonadota > Gemmatimonadetes > Gemmatimonadales > GWC2-71-9 > SHZU01. The sequence goes on along the minus strand of JANNQX010000138.1, from coordinate 8,549 downwards.
TCGAGGCCGAAACCGCCCTTCGCCAGCGCCCGGCCCCCGCCGGCCGCGACGGAGCCGGGTACCAGGCCGCGTGCTTTGCTCTGGCGGGGAAGATCGACCAGGCCCGGGGCCTGTTGGCGGGACTCGCGGGGGATGACCAGTGGCGGGCCGCCGGGATCGTGTTCGAGGTCGCCCACCCGGTGGCCGATGCCGGCGATGACCGATCGGCGGGCCCGATCATGGCGATGGTCACCGAATTCTGGCCCAACCACCATATGGCACTCTATCACGCCGGAGTTTCGGAAGTAGCGTTAGGCGATCTCACGTCAGCCCGCCGGCATTTGGAGGCTTTTCTGCGAGCCTACCAAGTCGAAGACGGCTGGCGGTCCAACGCGATCGCCACACTCGACCGGATTGGCCGATGAGCTTGCCGGAACTGGGGCAACGGCTACTCGATCGATTCGAAATCGAAGCCGAGCTCGGGCGGGGCGGGCACTCCGTCGTCTACGGGGCCCGAGATCTCAAGCTTCGGGCCGATGTGGCACTCAAGGTCCTCGTCCCTCCCCCAAATGCGGCGGTCGAAGCCAAAGAACGGCTTCGTCGGGAGGTCGAGACGGTCCGCACCCTTCACCATCCAAACATTGTGGCCGTCCACGACCTCATTGACGACGGTCCCCAGGCGTTCATCGTGATGGACCGAGTCGACGGCACTGACTTGGCAACGCTGCTTCGGACCAACGGGCCTTTGAGCCTCGAACAAGCCCTCCGGCTCGGGCGGGAGATTGGCGGCGCCTTGGCGGCCGCGCACCAGTCCGGCATTCTCCATCGCGACGTCAAGCCGGCCAATATCCTTCTCGACCGAAGCGGGAAAGCCTGGCTCGCGGATTTTGGCTCGGCCCGGCTCACCACCCAGTCGACCATGACCCGGACCGGCGGGCTGGTGGGCACGGTCGCCTATCTGTCGCCCGAGGTGTGGCTCGGCGGCCGCCCCGATGTGCGGGCCGACCTGTATGCGTTAGGGGTGTCGTTGTTCGAAGCCGTGACCGGCCGGCTGCCGCCGGTGGTGTCGCCGCATTTGCCCCCGACGCCGGACCCGAAGGGGTACCACCCGGCCGCCCTTCGACCGGATCTGCCACCCTGGTTCGACCAAATCATCGCCATGGCGACCCGGGCGGAGCCCCGATATCGCTTCGCCACGGCGGCTCAATTTCTTGACGCCCTCGAGGAGCAACGGTTTCCGAACCAGCCGATCCCCGAAGTGTCGCTGGCCCCCACGATCGCTCCAAGTCCCCCGGGCACGCCCATCGGCCTCGTCGTACTGATCGCCGGGATTCTGGCGGTCGGAGCGATGGCCGGGATCTCGGCCTCAGCCCACTTCTTTTGGGCCACGCCGGCGGTCGCGGGGCTACTTTGGCGAGCCGGGCGGAAGGGCCTCACGATCGAGAGCCAGCCCCACGCCGGCCCAACCGCGCCACAGTGGCAACTTACCGGCGCGGCAGCGACGATCTACCGCCGGATTCCGCCGGGCCCGGCCCGGGTTCTCGTCGAGGACGTGTTGGTCCTCGCGCGGGGCCAAGTCGACCGAGCCGGCACGCCGGCGCTGGCCGAGCACGCTGCCGCCCAACTGGAGCCGCTAGTCGCGACGGCCGTACTCGCCGCCGCCGATCTCGCCGACGCCGACGATGTTTTGAAACGATTGGAAGGGGGGGCCGGCCGGGTCCGCGAGGTTCCGGCGGGGTATTGGGACCAACTCGCAGATCTGGAGCGAACCCGGGACGGGATTTCCACCGCCTTGCTGGACCTCGTGGGCACCCTTGGCCGGAGCCGGGGCGCCGCGATCGACGACGTCGATTCAGCCCGGATTCGCCTCGACGAGCTGGTCGGCGAACTCAAGAGCGATGTAGCCGACGCGACCATCGCGGCACGCGACCTGGAACTGGCCCTTCGTTAGGCGGTGCCGGCCATCATCCCGAGATACGCCCGATCCCACGCCGCTGGGATGCTTTCCCGGGCAGAAAATGGCCCCGGTTGATACCGATGGGACTTGATCCCAAGTAGACTCTGCTCGGTAATATGCCAGTCCTGGCGGTTCGTCACGTCCCACATCGACACCGCGTCCTCGGGGTGAAACGACGGGTCACCGAAGGCCTCGGGGTGGAACAGCCACTCACTCTCCACCACACAGTGCTGTGGGTCCACCGGCCACATCATGTAGTAGTTGACGTAATCCGGGTGAATGCTGAGCATCAGGTTCGGCATCAGGGTGTAGTAGTAGGCTCGCCGGCTGTCAGCGGCAGGAAGCTCGGCGATTGGGCGGGCCGCCAGCCGGCCGGACATGGTGACGCTCTCGGTGCCCTCGGTGAACTCCATGTAACCACCGAGGTAGCGGCCCTCGACCAAGTCGTTGGCGCCACTTGTATAGGGCAGCTTGCAGTTGAGCTCGGGATGGATCGTGGGACAATGGAGGCATTCGGAGTAATTCTGGAACACCAGCTTCCAGTTCGAATTGATCTCGTATGAAACCCGCCGCCCAATTTTGAGACCGGAGAGGTTGAACCGGGCCAACCGTCCGATCATCGGAGCAAAGACCTCGTGAAACGGCGCCGCGTTCGGATCGAGGTTAACGAAAACGAAGCCTTCCCATTCCGCGACCTGGGCCTGATGAAGCGGAAAGTCGGCCTTGTTGAATCCGGCGGTGTCCTGCATGTGGGGCGCCCCGATCAGCCGCCCATCCGTCGTGTAGGTCCAAGCATGGTACGGGCACTGAATGGTCTCGGAGAAATGGCCCGACTCCTTCTCACAGATCCGGGTACCCCGATGGCGGCACACGTTGAAATGGGCCCGTGCCTGGCCATGACGGTCGCGAACCACGATCAGCCCTTCGCCGGCCACGCTCCGAAGGAAATAGTCGCCCGGCTTGGCGATCCGCTCCGCCCGGCCAACGCAGTGCCATTCCTTCCGGCCGATCCGCTCCACTTCGTCCGCATACACTGCCGGCGACAGATACTGCTCCGACGGCATCGTGCGGGCGCCCTGCTGAAAACTCTCAACCGTCCTTCGAAACGTGGGCATGATTATCTCCTAGCTTTGAGCACTGCCTGGGCCGCCAACCATCCGGAAGCCCCAGTCACTCCGCCCCCTGGGTGAGTTCCGGACCCACACATGAAGAGACCGGGCACCGGCGTCGCGTAGCTCGAGTATCCGGCGATCGGTCGCATGAAGAGAATCTGATCCAGCGTCATCTCGCCCTGGTTGATGGCTCCCTCGCGGAGCCCGAACTCGGCCTCCAGGTCGGGCGGGGTCAGCACGGCCCGGTGAAGGGCCCTCGAAGCGAACCCCGGAAGGACCTGTTCGACCGTCGCCACCGCGAGATCCGCCACGGCCGCTTTTTCGGATGACCCCCACGTGCCGGCCCGGAGCTGGTACGGCGTGTACTGGACATGGAGCACCGCGACATGCTTGCCCGCGGGCGCGAGCTCCCGACGTTCGATCGACGGAAACCGAACCTCGATATACGGATATTCGGACCGCTGACCGTATTTCGTTGCATCGAAGGCTCGCTCCAGGTACCGAATCGAAGGCGAAATCGAAATCGCGCCCAAGCTCGCTGATCCGGTGGGGAGCGCGGGTAAGCCATCGAGCGCCACCATGACTTTGCTTGCAACGCCGCGGAACCGGATGCCCCGGACTGCCCGGATCAGATCGGGGTCCAGGTGGACCGGATCGACCAGGCCGAGCAATGACTGATAAGGATCGAGACTGGACACGACGTCGCGGCAACCGATTTCCTCACCCGACTCGAGCCCAACACCACTGACCCGGTCTCCCGTGATCAGCACCTGCCGGACGGCGGCACCGGTCATGATCTCGACCCCGGCCGCCCGCGCCAGGTCGCCCAAGGAGCGGACCAGCGCCGCCCCGCCGCCGGCGGGCAATGGTCGCCCCCGAATCATTCCGGGCGCTAACCCGACATGGTGGTGTAAGAGATTGAACGCGGTGCCACCGCCTAGCGGGCCCTGACAGAGATCGGTAATCGCATCGGCGGCAATGGCGCCCTTGAGCACATCCGATTCGAACCAATCATCGAGCAATTCGGCCACCGACATGGGAATGGTCCGAAGTACCTCGACCATCTCGGCATTGCCGAGGCCTTTGAGCTTTCGGCCGAGCTTGAGGAGCTCAAAGAACTCGGACATGCTATCGGCATCGATCCTTGGCGGCGGCGCCAGATACAGTGCCGCCAGGAAACCGCTGATCTTGTGGACCCGGGCGGAGAAACCGGCCCACTTGTCCGCGTCCTTGGCCGAGTACGTTCCGATGGCCGTGGCCGTCGCGCCGACGTCCGGCGTGAGGTGGAGCCAGCCACCCGCGCCATCCGACGAAGCGACCGAGACCGCCGGACCCTGCGCCAGCGCCTGGGTCAGGCCAAGTCCCCGGGCGACTTCAGGCGGGAGCCAGCCCAAGTCGCCCGCAACCGGCGCGGCCTTGAAGCCAGGCGCAAACTCCAGGTCTCGGAGCGCCCCGCCAATGGCTGCGCTCCGCTCAACGACCAGCACCTTGGAACCACCTCGGGCCAGCGCCACCGCAGCCACCAACCCGCTCACGCCGGCTCCCACCACAACCGTATCGACCTTTTTCATGCGTCCGCCAAGATCTTCTGAGCCGCCAACCGGCCTGATGCGCCCATGATCCCGCCGCCGGGGTGAGTTCCGGCGCCACACTGATAGTACCCGCGGATCGGGGTCCGGTACTTGGCCCACGAGGCCGCCGGCCGAAAGAAGAACAGCTGCTGGAGCGCCAATTCGCCCTGGAAGATGTTCCCTTCGGACAAACCGGTCATTCGCTCAATGTCGAGCGGACTCAAGACCTGGCGATGGAGAATTGAAGCCTTGAAGTTCGGGGCATAGCGATTGATGGTATTGACGACGGCGTCGCCAAAGGCTTCCCGCTTGGCATCGGTCCAGCCGCCGTTCAGGTTATAAGGGGCGTATTGGACGAACACGCTCATCACGTGCTTGCCGGGGGGCGCCATGCCGGGATCGATCATCGACGGGATCACCACGTCCATGTAGGGGTTCTTCGAGAACTCGCCGTACTTGGCGTCGTCATAGGCCCGCTCGAGATAGTCCATATCCGGGCTGATCGAGAAGGATCCCCGGTGCTGCGGCCCGACACCAGGCATGCAGGTGAAGTTCGGCAATTCTGATAAGGCCAGGTTCACCTTGCCTGAGGAGCCCCGGAACTTGAACCGCCGGACTGTGTCGAGCAGGTCATCGGGGAGTTCCTTCGCTTCGACGAGGTCGAGAAACGTCCGCCGGGGGTCGAGCCCTGACGCGACGACCGGCGCCTTGATCTCTTCCCCGTTCTCGAGGACCACGCCGACGGCCTTCCCGCCCTTCACTAACACCTGTTTGACCGCCGCGTTGCACCGGATCGTGGCCCCTAACGACTCCGCCGCCCGGCCGATCGAGTTGCTGATGCCGCCGGTGCCGCCCTTGGCAAAGCCCCAGGCCCGAAAGGCGCCGTCAATTTCGCCCATATAGTGATGGAGCAGGACATAGGCCGACCCGGGCGACCGGGGCCCAAGGAAGGTTCCAATGATTCCGCTGGCTGATTTCGTCGCCTTGAGGGTCTCGAACTCATACCACTCATCGAGGTAGTCGGCCGAGCTCATGGTCATCAACTTGTAGAGGGCATGGAACCGCTCCGGACCGAGCGAACGCATGTGCCCACCCAGTTTGAGCATCCCGGCCAAGTCGCTGGGCGCCATTGAGGTCGGGTCGGGCGGGATCATGCCGAGAATCGGTTTGACGGCCATCGCCATGTGATGCATCAGCCGCCCGAACTCCACCATCGCCTCGGCGTCCTTTGGCGAATGGCGGTAGACCTCCCGCCTGGTCTGATCAGCGTCGCCCCATCCGGCAAGGTAGTCCCCGTTGTTCATCGGAGTGACGGTACTCTCGAGCGGCAAGATGTGGAGCCCGTGTTTCGGCAATTCGAGGTCGCGAATGATCTCCGGCCGTAGCAAGCTGACGACATAGGAAAAGACCGAAAACGTGAAGCCTGGGAACACCTCTTCACTGACCGCGGCGCCTCCGATCAGATGCCGGCGTTCCAAAACCAAGGTGCGTTTTCCAGCCCGGGCCAAGTAGGCCGCCGCCACCAACCCGTTGTGGCCACCGCCAATGATGATGGCATCGTAGGAGGCGGTCATGCCTTTTTCCTTTCCGGATCAAAAAACGGCAGCTTGCGGATCCAGGCGGCGGCGCGCCGCCGCTGGTGCTCGACCGTTACTTCCATTTCGACCCGCGTATCCGGCGCAAAGTGGGGCGCCCGAATATGGGCCAACGCAATGTACTTCTTGAGCAGCGGCGACCAACATCCGCTCGAGGCATAGCCGATTTGCATCGCGTCTCGATAGATCGGAACACTGGCCCGCCACGCGACGGCCGGCAGGGAAGGTGGCAAGCCATGGGCCGCATAGATCCCTTCGAGCGACTCCCAGTCCACCTCGATTCCAACAAACCGCCATGCCGGGCCCCGCCGCCGCTCCTCGATCAACGCTTGCCGGCCGTTGAAGGGCCCCTTGTCCAAGTTGACGGTCCAATCGAGAGAGAGCTCGTAGGGCGAGGACTTCTGGTCTTCAATAATCGCCCGGTGGGACGAGTGATAATCAACGTCGAGCATCACCAACCCGGCTTCGATCCGGACGAGGTCAAGCGCGTAGATCCCAGCGGGGACGATCCCGTAGTTGAACCCGACCTCCGTCAACCGATCCCAGACCTTTATGGCATCGGCGGCGGGAACCCAGATCTCGTAGCCGAGGTCTCCGGTATACCCAGTCCGCGAAATGTCGACCGCCACCCCGGCGATCCGCGTCGACACGACCCGAAAGTACTTGAGGCCGTCGAGGGAGTGCTCGGCCACCTGGTTGAGGATGGTTCGGGAGAGCGGGCCCTGCAGCGCCAAAGCCCCAAGGGCGTCGGACACTTCTTCGACGGCGACCTTGAGCCCGAAGGCGTTCTGGTCAATCCATCGGAGGCTCGGCTCCGCGGCCGTGAGCCGATAGGTGGTGTCCCCAAGCCGGCTGATCGTACCGTCGTCCACCACCTTGCCGTGGGCGTCGCACCAGGGGGTATAGAGCACCTGTCCGACTTTGCACTTCGTGACATCCCGCGTCACCATCCGGTCGAGCAAACGGCCGGCGTCAGGACCGGTGATCAGGTACTTGTGAAGCGGCGAAACATCGAACAACGCCGCCGCGCTTCGGACCGCGGCGTATTCGCGATCGTGCAGGAGGTCATACGAACTCGCCACCGTATGGCCGGCCCAGCGGCGCCATGCCTGTCCGAGCATGAGTGGCGCCGTCCGTTGATGGAACGGAGTTGTTTTGAGCATCCGGACTCTCAGCGATGATTGGAAATCGTCCCAGGCGGGACACAGCGTCTAAAATACCACCGAGTTCGAAGACCTGACACCCCCGCTGTTCGGATTTTCTACGGTGGACTTGAGGCAGGTTCGACGCTAAATATAGTTCGTGCTGAATCGGTCCGCGGGTTTCGTGCTTGCCTTGTGTCTGACCGCCGTCCTCCCGGTGGCGGCTCAGTCACAGCCGAAGCCGTTTGAGGCCTTGAGCCGGACCCTGCTTGCCGGGCGGGACTCCTTAGTGACGCTGACCAGGCAACAAGTCGGCCTTCGGTACAAGTGGGGCGCCAAGGAGCCGGGCACAGCCTTCGATTGCAGCTCTCTGGTCCAATGGATCGCCGGCCTGTTCGGTCGCGACCTTCCCCGGACTGCCGCTCAGCAGGCCCACACCGGGATTGAAGTGGCCAAGGACACCGCCCAACTCCTCCCCGGCGATCTCTTACTGTTTGGCAAAGGCAAGAAGGTCACCCACATTGGGATCTACGTCGGCGAAGGCAAGTACGTCCACGCCGCCAACCGCCGCAAAGGCGTAATCGAGAGCGAAATCGCCCGGGCCAAATCCACCTATTGGAAAAGCGCCCGCCGAATCTTCCTCGACGCCGACAGCGCCTTCACCGACAGCCTGGCCCTCCGCCCCCCAACCCCGGATACCTAAATTCCGAGCGCCGAGCGCCGAGTGCCGAGTGCCGAGTGCCGAGTGCCGAGTGCCGAGTGCCGAGTGCCGAGTGCCGAGTGCCGAGTGCCGAGTGCCGAGCAGTCTACCAGTACCGCCAATCTCCCATCCCAACCACCCAGACCGACAAACACGCATTGGTAATCCCGTGGCACCAGATCAGGTCGCCGAGGCTCTTCGTTCGGCGCATCCACCAGTTGTAGATCAATCCGGCGACGAGCCCGACGTCCCAAAACGGGCCGTGCTCCAAGGCGAACAATACCGCGGTGGCCCAAAACGCGTAGCGGCTGATTTCGCCGAGCGGAACCGCCCAGAACGACTCCTGCTGCTCGAGCCACCGAACGAGCCAGCCCCGCCAGAACAGTTCTTCGACGATCGGAACGATCATTGCCGCTCGAACGAACCGGAGCCCGACCACCAGCCAATTCCCTCGTGCCTCGACCGACATCGAGCTGGCGACCGTCCCGGTCAC
>JANNQX010000137.1:0-9012 GCA_031400975.1 Gemmatimonadota bacterium | reverse complement strand
AAGCCCTTGGGTCCGTCCCAGCGATCGGTATAGGACTGTTGGCCGAAATCGATCGCGGTTTTACCGTCGTCATAGAGCAGCTGGGTCAGGTTCGTGACCACGCCGCCCTTCTGCCAGTCGACGGTCGCGGCGAAGTTGAGGCTCTTGTAGGTGATGCTGTTGGTGAAGCCCAACCGGAACGCCGGATTGGTATCGCCGAGGTCGTCCTGCACCACCTTGCCGTTGGCATCGAATTCCGGCCCGAACTTCCGGGTCAGCGACTTGCCCTGCGCGATGAACAACACGCCCAAGCCGCCGAAGCCGGAGCCTGGCGGACGGAACGGAGGCACCGGGAGCGAATCAACGTTCGACCGAACCATGGTGAACGACGTCGACGACGTCCAGCTCAAGTTCCGGCTTTGGAGCGGGGTCACACCAAGGACGATTTCCAGGCCTTTGTTGCTGATTTGGCCACCGTTGATGATCTGCTGGAGAAAGCCGGTCGAAGGCGCCGGGGTCCGGGACAACAACAGGTCGGTGGTGGCTCGCCGGAACGCCGTGACGTCGAGGTTGATGCGGCCGTTGGCAAAGTTGAGGTCGAATCCAGCCTCAACTTCTTTGACCCGCTCTGGCTTGATGTTCGGCTCACCGGCGGTGGTGCCGACGGAGAAGCCGTTCTGGCCCCCGAACTGCGGAGGGCCCAGGACGGTGAACTTGTTGCCGAAGTTCGGCTGGTTGCCGAGTTCGCCGTAGCTGGCTCGGATCTTAAACTCGCTCCCGGCCCCGATTATGTTCGGGAAGCTGTACTTACCGGACACCCGGGGATAGACGTAGTACTTCCCGATGTCGCCGTTGGCGCTCGATCGTTCGGCGCGAGCGCCGAAGGTGACCAACATCTTGTCGTCGAACAGCTGGACGTCTTCTTGACCGTAAAAGGCTAAGGTCCGCTCCGGGGTCAACACTTGCCCCACTACGACGTTGGTTCCCTGGTTCACGTTCTGCTGGCCCGGCACCAAGTTGTCGGTGGTGATCCGGCTGGTGAGCAACCGGCGGTCTTCATATTGGATGCCCGCGGAAGTCGTCAGCCCCAGCCCGCCGCTGCGGAGGTTGTGAATGCCACTGACGTTCCAGTTCATCTGGCGGCTCTTGCCGTTGTTCTGGATCGACGTGCCAGGGCGCGACTGGTTGGCCTCATAGAAGAGGTCGTTGGGCGACCAGATCTCGTCGTTCTGATTGAACAAGTCGGCGCCGCCGGCCGCGACGAACCGAAGACTCTGCTTCTCGTTCGTAAACGCCTTGTAGGTGATCGTGGTGCCGCCGGTGAACCGGTAGGTCTCGGCCTGGTTCCGGGCAAACTCGGCCGTTTGGAGCGGGTTCGATGACACGCCGCCGCCGGTCGACGGATTGATGTAGCTCCCGTCGGCTTGCTTCTGGAGATCGATGTAACTCGGGATGTACGCCAAGGCGTAACCGAAGCAGGCGTAGTTGTTACAGTTGTTGCCCCAGCCGCGGGCGTGGTTGGCCCGATTGAAGACACTTGACACCGCGATCTCGACTTTCGAGCCGAGGGTCTGGTCGACATTGACGCGAAGCGCCTGACGGGTAAATCCGGTGCCCGGCTCGATCGCGTTATCGCGCTTCCAGGTGGCCGACATGAAGTACTTCGTGGTCTCGGTGCCACCGCTCACATCGGCAACCGTTTCGTACGACACCCGGCTCTTGCCCCAGACCTGCTCGTAGTGGTTGTTCGCCACCAGGGGGTTCGTCGCGAGGAATGAGGTCGCATTGGGGCCGTAGGATGCGGCGGCCTCGGCGACGTTAGCTAACACCCGCGCCTCGAACCGCCGCATCAAGTCGAAGGTTCCGACCCGTTGCGACACGTTGACGCGCGAACTGCCGGCCGCGCCCCGGATCGTCTTGATCACGACGACGCCGTTGGCGGCCTTCGACCCGTAGATCGCGGCGGCCGCGGCACCCTTCAAGACCTCGATGCTCGAGATGTCGGCCGGGTTGATGTCGGCCAGACGGTTAGCCGGGTCGTCTTCGAGCGCACTGGCGCCGTCGTCGACGGTCTGCCGCCCGCCGAGGATCTTGGCGTTGGAGTAGATGACGCCGTCGACCACATAGAGCGGATCGAAGGCGCCCAGAATGGTGTTGTTGCCGCGGATCTGCATCTGCATGCCGCCGCCCGGTGCGCCACCGTTGCCTTGGATGTTGACGCCGGCCAGCTTGCCGTACAGCGCGCTCTCGATGGTGGGTGAGGCAACCTTGGTGAGCTCTTCACCCGAAACAAATCCGATCGAGGTCGTCGAGTTCCGGCGTTCGACCGTCGTCACCGCCCCCGAGACGACTACCTCGTCGAGCTTGAAGACGTCCTGGTCGACCGTAAAGTTGACCGTGGTCTGAGCCGCCGGAACGATGGCGTCCTTCCGAGTGAACCCAATGGCCCGGATGGTGATCCGAACGTCGCCGGCCGGCGCGTTGACGGTGTAGCGGCCCTGCGCGTCGGTCCGGGTGGTGTTCGTGGTCCCGACAACGGAGACGACAGCCTCCGGTACGGGCGCCCCACCGCCGGTGCGTGTAACGGTGCCGGAGATCTGGCGAGCCTGTGCGTTAACGACGCCAGGCACGGCGAGCATCGCCGCCAGACCAAGCCCCAGGATCCTGCGATAAATACCCATCGATCCCCCGTGTTGGTGTGATTTGAAACGAAGTGGAGCGCGCCCGACCCCGGCACGACTGCCGGACCCGACCGCCCTAATTCTGGTTGCATTGCTGAGATTCCCTGCCCCGCGCCCCCAACAACCGCCAAATTCTACCGACACCAAGCCCGAAGCGTAAGGGCGGCCGTCAAACCCCCATGGCAACTCGCGGACCTAACCACTGAGGATGCCTAACCCATTTGCCAACAAGCAATTAGGTGTTACGGCCCCGGAACCACCGCGTCATTTCAACACAACCAACCCGACACACCGTAGTCAAACTGACACGTCTTCTCGGCACTCGGCAGACTCGGCACTCGGCACTCGGCACGCGAGGGTTAGCGGGCGAGTGCCGAGTGCCGAGTGCCGAGTGCCGAGACCCCAACGCAGGCGTTGGGCTGAAAATGGTAGAGCCACTGGTCGACTGAGTCGGCGTCGATGACGGCGAAGTCGGCGTGTTTGCCGGGTTCGAGCGAGCCGATCTCGGATTCGAGGCCGAGGGCGCGGGCGGCGTATAGAGTGGCGCCTTTCAGGACCTCGGCGGGGGTCATTCGTTGGAGAGTACAGGCCAGCATCATGGCGAGCGGGAGGTGATAGCTGGGCGCCGATCCTGGGTTGAAATCTGTGGCCACGGCTACGGCCACCCCGGCCTCGATCAAGGGGCGGGCCCGAACCGGCGGCTGGTTCAGGTAGAGGGAGGCGAGCGGCAAGGTCACCGCCACGACGCCGGCCGCCGCCAGGGCGGCGATCCCGGCTGGGCTGATTCGTTCGAGATGATCGGCCGACGCGGCTCCGACCTCGGCGGCAAGCTCGGCCCCACCCGTCCAAGTGATTTGGTCGGCGTGGATCTTCGGGGTCAGACCGTGCCGCTTCCCGGTTTCGAGGACCCGCCGTCCCTGGACGATCGAGAAAGCGGTGTCCTCGACAAAGACGTCGCAGAACCGGGCCGTGCCGGCTCGGGCGGCGGCCGGGATGATCTCGTCGCAGACCAGGTCGAGATAGGCATCGGTCCGGCCCCGAAACTCGGGCGGAACGGTGTGGGCCGCCAACAAGGTGGGGACCAATCGTTGCCGGGCCCTCGCCGCCACCTGGCGGTAGACCTCGAGCAGCCGGAGCTCGTGAGTCAGGTCGAGCCCATAGCCGGATTTCGCCTCGACCGTCGTCACCCCTAACTCGAGCATGGCCCCCAAGTGGTCGAGGCATCGGGTGACCAGAGCTTCGGTCGACGCCAAGCGGGTCTTGGCCACGGTCGAAACGATGCCCCCGCCGGCCTTGGCGATGTCGAGGTAGCCGGCACCCTCGATCTTCTGGCCGAATTCTTCGGCCCGCCAGCCAGCGAAGGCGAGGTGCGTATGGCAATCGACGAGACCGGGCACCACGATTCGCCCGCCGGCATCTTCGGCGGGGAGGTTTCGGAACTCTGCCGGGAGAGATCTCGCGGGACCGACCCACCGAATCCGCCCCAGGTCAGACACCAGAGCTGCCGATTCGATCGGGTGGACCCCGCCCTGCCCACCCTCATTCCGGCATTGGTACAGTCGCCCGATATTGGTGAGCACTCGTGCCGAGGTGGTCTCGGCGTTGAGGAGGGGCGGTCTGGGTTTCATTGGGGTGGGGGGAGAACTTACCGGAAGCAAGGCGGCTTGGGAACCGACTCACCGCCGAATGCTTCGTTCGCTCGCGGTCAACTGACCCCTCGGATTAGATTGGGCCGATGGCGATCGCATTTTCAGAAGACTGGGCCCATGCGTGGGGCGAGGCCCTCAACGGGAGCGCCGCCTATCGCCAGGCCGCGGCGACGTGGGAAGGTTCGATCGCGGTCGTTGTTGATGACGGTTCCGGCCGGTCCGGCCCCGCCGTCTTCCTGGACGTCTGGCATGGCGAGTGTCGGGCGGCTCGGGTCGGGACCACCACCGACGTCGCCGGGGCCGATTATGTCCTCGAAGCGGCGCCGGCGGCCTGGAAGCAGGTTCTATCGGCCCAGGTTTCGCCAATCATGGCGCTGATGACCGGTCAGGTTCGGTTGGCGCGGGGTGAGCTAACCCGCCTTCTTCCCTACACCACCGCGGCGAAAACGCTCGTCGATTTGGCGGGACAACTCGACACCGAGTTTCCAGCGGCCTGGTAGGTTGGTTTCCGAGGGCTGCCAGCCCAAAATCGGAACTGTGTCGAGACGACACACCCTTCCGTGCAAAGCGTGTCAGACGAACACACCACGGCTTCATTTACTCGGCCATAACAAGCTGACTCACAATCGGTTAGACCCCTCAGCAGGTAGGCACGGCCTGTGCGTCTCAAGCCGTGTCAAGACATATCCATTCCATGGAGACACGATGAAGAACCGCTTTCTTCCAGGCCTGGCTGCGCTCGGCGCCCTGGTTGGCTTGTCGACCGCTGCGGTCGCTCAGTCTGCCGGCACCGTTGTCGGCCGAGTGGTCGATGGGACCAGCAAGGCGCCCTTGGTCGGCGCCCGGGTCACCATCGTCGGTACCTCGCTGGCCGTCGCCACTAACGCCGACGGACGGTACCGCGTCTCGGGCGTGCCAGTGGGCGCTCACACGGTCCGGGCCTACCAGATCGGATATGCGGCCGGGACCCAACCGGTTACGGCCACGGCCGGCGGCACCGTGACGGTCGACCTCGAGTTGACGATCACCGCATTTTCCCTCGACGAGTATGTCGTCACCGCCACCGGCGACGCCTCCAAACGATCGGTGGGCAGTTCGGTCGCCACGTTCGATGCCAGCAGCCTTGTCAACACCAGCGCCGTCACCAATTTGGCCGATGCCATTTCCGCGAAGATTCCCGGGGTCGCGGTGTTCGGCAACAATATCACCGGCGGTGGTCAGCGGATCCGGATTCGGGGCAATTCGTCATTGTCGCTTTCAAACAACCCCATCTATGTGGTCGATGGGGTTCGGGTCTGGAGCGACGTCAACTCATCGAGCATCGGGATTGGCGGCACCAATCCGAGTCGGGTCAACGACCTGAATCCAGAAGACATTGAGACGGTGGAAGTGGTCCGCGGCCCGTCGGCCTCGACCCTATACGGGACCGACGCGGCGAACGGTGTGATCGTCATCAAGACCAAGCGCGGCAAGGCCGGGAGGGCCGCGTGGAGCCTCTATGGCGAGCAGGGATTCGTGACCGATCGCAATGCGTATCCGGTGGCGTATCGGGCCTGGACGACGGGGTCGACTCCGGCAAACTCGACCCAATGCCTGATCGACCGCCTCGCGACCGGGGCGTGTTCCCAAGACAGCGTGTCGAGCTACAACTTGTTCGCCGACAAGCAAGCCTCGCCGAACGCGGTTGGAAACCGGCAGCAATATGGGCTTCAAGTGAGTGGTGGGACTGAGGCGGTCCGGTACTATGTCTCAAGCGAGTGGGAGAACGAGGTTGGGGTGCTCCAAATGCCGGTTGAGTTCCAAAACCGGCTTCGAGCCCAGCGCGGCCTCATCGAGCTGGCCGGCGATCAAGTCCGGCCCAACGCCCTGCGGAAGGTCAATCTTCGGGCCAACCTCAACGCAGCCTTTGGGGACAAGGCTGATGTCGCGATTTCGACCGGATTTGTCAGCAGCAACCAGCGGCTCCCCCAGACCGACAACAACACCACCGGCCTGCTCTCGAACGCCTACGGAGGTCCGGGGTTCAAGAACAACGTCGTCAGCCCCGCGAGCGGAGTCACCCGCAACAATCTCGGCTACCGGTTGTATACCCCGGATGAATTCTTCTCGGAAACAGTCCGGCAGGACATCAACCGCACCCTGACGACGGCCACCGCGAACTATCGACCAACCTCATGGCTGGCCGCGAGGGCCACCGCCGGTGTCGATTTCACGAGCCGGACTGATTCCGATATTTGCCGTCGCGATGAATGCACCTACTTCGGAACCTCCAAACTCGGCTTCAAGTCGAACAACCGGACCACCAACTTCCTGTACACCGGCGACGCCAACTTGGTCGCGACCTATTCCCTCGGCCAGCAAATCGGCCTCAAGACGATCCTTGGAACCCAGTTCATCAAGGAGAACTTCGCCCGCAATGGTGCCACCGGGTCGCAGTTGCCTCCCGGGGCCACGACCGTGTCAGCCGGAGCGATTATTACCGCTGACGAGGCCTCGGCGACCAGCGTGACGCTCGGATACTTCATCGAGCAGTCGGTCAGCTTCAACGAACGGGTCTACCTGACCGGGGCCGTGCGGTCGGACCGCAACAGCGCTTTTGGCAACAACTTCAGCCGGGTCTACTATCCTAAGCTGTCGCTGTCGTACGTTCTGTCGGATGAGCCGTTCTTCCCGAAGGGAAGCTTCTTGAGCAGCTTGCGCCTCCGAGGCGCTTTTGGGGCGTCGGGCCGGCAGCCGGGCTCCAACGATGCGATTCCGTTCCTGGTGCCGACCACCTCGAACGTCGACCAAGTCGACACCCCGGCGCTGATCCTCTCAGCCCTTGGCAACCCCAATCTCAAGCCGGAGCGGTCCGAAGAGATCGAGGCCGGATTCGACGCGGCGTTCTTCAACGGGACCGTCAACCTCGAAGTCACCGGCTACAAGAAGAAGAGTCGCGATGCGCTCCTTGCGGTGATCATCGCCCCCTCGGCCGGCACGGCGGCCACCCGGTTTGAGAATATCGGTTCGGTCCAAAACCGAGGGCTCGAGGCCGCCCTGAATATGCAACTCGTCAACAGCAAGTCGACTGGCTGGGACGCGACCTTTAGCTTTGCGTATAACGACAACGCGATCACCAGCTTGGGGAACACGCCGCCACAACGGGGCACGGTCAATTCCCAGATCGAGGGTTATCCGATCAACGGCTACTGGCTTCGCCCCTTTACCTTTAAGGACGCCAATGGCGACCGCCTCATCGGGGTCAGTGAGTTGACCGTCGGCGACACCGCGGTCTACGTGGGCCCGCCGAATCACCCGTACGAAATGTCGATCTTCACCGGCCTCGAGATGTTCGGCCGCAAGCTCCGGGTCCAGGCGTTGGTCGATGCCAAGACCGGGGGCTATCAGCTGAACGGCACCGAGCGGATTCGATGCGACAACCGCCTCAACTGCCGGGGCACGACCGATCCAACCGCCTCGCTCGATGAGCAAGCCCGGGCCATCGCGGTCCGAGCCCATCCCAGCCGGAGCCAGTTTGGCTACGTCGAACGCAACCAGTTTATCCGATTCCGCGAGTTGTCGGCCACCTACACCATGCCGACTTCGGTCGCGCGGCTCTTTTCGGCCAATCGAATGACGTTCACGGCCTCGGCCCGCAACATCGGGATCCTGACCGGATACAGCGGTATCGACCCGGAAGGGGGCTACTTCGGCTCGAATTCCGGATTTGTCAGCGACTTCCAGACCCAGCCGCCGCCAACCTACTTCACTTTCAAGCTGAACGTGGCCTTCTAAGGAATGACACCCATGCGAGAGACTCTTCCCGAAACGGCGCGTCGTTCGTGGCTGACGCTGGCTGCGTTAGGCTCGCTGGCCTTGGCCGGCTGCGACAGCGTGCTCGAGGTCACCGATCCCGACATCATTCTCGACGCCAGTTCGGCGGCGGGCGCGGTCGCCCTCAAGAATGGCGTTGTCTTCCGGTTCCAGCAGGCAACGTCCGGAGGTGAATTCCTCGTCTATTCGGGACTCCTGACGGACGAGTGGATCTCGGGCGACACCTTCGAGCAGCGCAACTCGATGGATCAGCGGAGCACGGCGGTCACCAACAGTTTTCTGGCCCCTGACTTCCGGACCCTCAACCGGGTCCGGGTTCAAGCCGCCGAAGCCGTCAAGTCGCTTCGAAGCTTCTCTCCGACCCCGACAGCCAATATCGGCCTGATGTTCGCCATGGCGGCCTACGCCGAAAATCTGATCGGGGAAACCTACTGCAACGGGATCCCACTCAGCGGCATCGACGGCCCCAACATTGTCTACGGACCGGCTCTGACGTATGACGCGGTGCTCGCCCGAGCAGTGAGCGACGCCGACTCCGCTTTGCTCTACGTTGGCGGAACCGACGGCCCTCGGGTAACGGATTTCGCCAAGGTCATCAAAGGTCGTGCCCTGCTCAACCGCGGCCGGTTCGCTGAGGCGGCGGCCGCGGTGGTCGGGGTGTCTCCGTCGTTTAAGTGGGACGTGTCCCATTCCGACCAGACCGCCAACAACCAGATTTGGGCCCTCAACAACAGCGCCAGCCGTTATGTCGTCGCCAATAACGAAGGCGGCAACGGACTCAATTTCGCCACGGCCGCCGATCCTCGGCTGCCGACGGCAAAGCCGAAGCCGAAGGCATTCGACTCAGCAACCGATTTCGTCGAGCAGCGGATCTGGGACCGAAACACCGC
>JANNQX010000136.1:0-29063 GCA_031400975.1 Gemmatimonadota bacterium | reverse complement strand
GACGTCTTCGACGGTGCTTCGGAGATCGAAAACGACCCGCTCGACCTCCAGCTTGCCGGCCTCGATCTTGGAGAAATCGAGGATGTCGTTGACGATATCGAACAGGGCGGTCGTGGATCCTCGGAGGAGCCGGACCCGGTTGCGCTGATCGGGATCGAGGTGATGCTGGTTCAGCATCTCGGTCATTCCGAGAATCCCGTTGAGCGGGGTCCGAACCTCGTGGCTCATGTTAGCGAGGAACAGTGACTTCGCTTGGTTGGCGGCTTCGGCGGCCTGCCGGTCGTCAACCGCGGCGGCCATCGCCTCCGACAGTTCCAGTTCGGTCCGCAACATCCGGCGGAGGTCGGATTCCATCCGCCGGCCGGCCCCCAGCAGGGTGACGACACCGGCGATCATGGCCGCTCCGGTGATTCGGGCAATCAGGTCCGGCGTGAGGAGCAGGTGGACGGCCGTCGGCCCGAGCGACAACGCCAGGAACAGGCAGAGCGAAGGGAAGTGCGGGCTGAGCGACGAAACCGCCACGGCCGACACCGCCATCAGCGTGATCAGGAGCAACGTGGTTTCGCCGAGCCTCGCCTTGAGGTCAGCGCGGAACCTGGTGACGAATCATAATCGAGCGGAGCGGAGACGTTGCTGGGTGCCGCGAATGAAGTGGGAAGCTGGTCAATCAGGAGGTGCCGTGAGGGCTTTTCGAACCGACTCGTGCCAGACCTGCAAATCGAGCTCGACGGCCCCGGCACGCCGCTTGTGGGCGAGATCGTTCCGTTCCCCTGGGTCGGAGCTGAGGTCATAGATTTCCATTGGCCACCTGCCGAAGTTGTACAAGAACTTGGTGCTTCCTTGTCGGGCCGCAATCGTAGTCGCATCGTAGACGCCGTTGAAGTAGATCCGCCGGGCCGAGTCTACTGGGGCGAGCAGCGAGAGTCCGGGCAGCTTGCCGCCCGTTAGCGTGATCCCGAGGAGTTCGAAGACCGTGGGGAGGATGTCGATTTGCTGGCGCAGCCCCAGAATCTTGGAACCCGGCACGATGCCAGGTCCCGCCAGGATGCCGGGAACTCGAAGTACCTCTTCGTACGCCTGTCCCATGTGCTGCCTGGGGCCATGTTCTCCGAACGATTCACCGTGATCACCGACGATGATGAACACTGTGTTGTCGAGCAAACCCTCTTGCCGGAAGATCGCGACCAGATCTTTGAGGTATTCATCGATATACCCGATCGAGTTGAGATAGTCGTTGTACTCGGCGGTAGGGGCTCCGGGGAAGGGAGTATTCGGACCACCCTTCGGTACTTTGTAGGGGTAGTGTCCGACATTCGTCATGATCGCGAGGAAGAATGGCCGCGCCGTTGCCACTTGCTGGCGAACCCACGCCCGGGTCGGCTCGAGGAGCACCCGATCCTCGTATCCGAAGTAGTTAACGTAGTCGAAGGGGGGTCGAAACACGGAGTCGGCGATGGGCTGCCCTTCAGGGTCAAGCCGAAGGCTGATCACGTCGTCGAACCCGAAGTTCTTGACGAGCGCCTCATCGTTTTGAAGTACCAGATGGGTCGGGAGGAAGAACCCGGATCGGTAACCATAGGAGCGAAGAACCTTAGGCAGGCTCTGCGACCGCGGGTTCTTTGTTTCGTTGGCCTCCCATAAAAACAGCATGTCGCTGTTGCCCGGGTAGATCCCGTTGAGGATCGCGACCCACCCGGCCGAGGTCCGCGGCGCGACCGCATACATCTCGTCTACCACGGCGCCCTCGCGGGCGAGCTGATCGAGAAATGGCGTCGTCGACGGGAAGGGGGCATAGAGGCTGGTCGCCGCCGCTTTGATCGATTCCAGCATTACCAGGACAACGTTGCGGCGGGAACTTTGACTCGATTCGGTTTCCAGCCTGGCGTCAAAGATCGGCGGGCTCTTTTCGGCCACCTGTCTGGCATGAGCCCAGCCCCCCCCCCGCAACGACCCAAGGACGAAGTCGGCCGTGAGGCTCACCAGGGTATTGTCGCCGAACCGGACGTAGTCTGGTAGTAATCGAGGAGGTGGCACCACGAGCAGGAAGGCGAATCCGATCGGGAACACCAGTCCGGTGGTCCCAGCTCCGGCCAGAGCCCTCGGCTTCGAGTCGATGCGGAGGAGGATGAATCGAACGGCCAAGCCGACGGCGAGGGGCGCTAGGACCAACGCGATGGACTGCCAGTCGAGTTCGGACGCCGCCAATCCAACGGTTCCGGGCGCTCCCCCGAGGAGCAGAGACAGGACTTCGAGTTGGCCTCCGAGGCCGGTTTTTCTAAAGTAGGCAAGATCGAATCCGAGAAAGAGCAGCAGCGGCGCGAAGATCCAGGCTGACCAGGCTGGGGGGCGGCGGTCTTGCGGCGGGAGCCACCGAATCGCTACAGCCGCCGCGACGAAGGCGGTGCTCACTAGGAGGAGATCGGCGCGAAAGAGAAGGTACAAGAAGGACAACTCGGCGGTCGCCGTGGTGATGATGAGGGAGTCGGTCACGGTGAAGACCCCGGTCCTCAGAGCCCAGATCGCTTTGGCACCGACAAATCCGGCCGCGCCGATGATCGGAGTCCAAGCGAACGACCAGGTGCGAAACCAGCGGCGCCTGACGAACTCCGCGATCAACAGCACGATGACGAACTTCAGAGTCGCCGACGCAAACACCAGCCGAAAGAGGGCGCTGGGTTGGATGCCCGACTGGAGGAGTGGTCGCCACAGGAGGACCTTCACGACCTTGGCGAGGAGGGTGCCCGCGATCAGCGGGGCCACAAGATGAATCGCCCTGGCGACGCCGCTCGGTGGCAGGCCTAACATCGCTGCGGATCCGCTCCGACGGACGAAACCACCGGCCGCGAGCCGGGCGCGATGATAGAAACTCACCGATACGCTGGCGGCGGCCAGCGCCGGGCCGCCCAGCCCTCGATGCCGGACGCGAGCCTTGTCACTAGGAATGCCACCACACAGACGGAACAGAAAAACGTCAAAGCCATCGTCAGGTCCATCCACCACTCGGAGGTCTCCCTCGCCAAGTCAACAAAAGGCCTCCGCATGAAACCATTGATGAGAAAAATTGCCAGCGAATGCACGCCGAGCCAGTGGGCTCCTTGCCCCAGCCATGTCCGACCACGACGAAGCAACGCCACGCTGGGGATCAACAATACCACCAACCCACTCAAATGATGGAGCGGCCAGATCCATCGGTACATGCCGCTCAACCCAAGCCCCGCAACGGACGCCAACCACAGTGGCCAGGACGTCGACACTCCGCGTCGGCCACAATACAGGCCGAGAAAGAGTTCGGGGAGGTGCCCTAGGGGAGTCAACAACAGGTTGATATCAAGCAACTTCTGAACCAGGTAGACGACCGTCAGGTTAAAGAAAACGCCACCGGCCGCCACGACCAAGAGCATCCGATCTGACGTTTGGCGGACCCATCGACTGATCAGGGTCCAGATAACATAAAATTGGGCGATGAACGAAAGAAACCACCAGGGACCGACCATCGGATAGGTATGGCCAGGTACCAGCGGGTAGAGTCCCAAGAGAACTAGGCCGAGGTCTCGGGCGTTCTCACCGAGAACGTGGAGTGGGCCCATCGGCCCACGACCCAGACCGGACCAAACACTCCAAATTGCGATCGATAGGGCAATAGTCGGCGCCAGTTTCCTCACCCGCGAAGTCAGGAACCCCGATCCCCATCGAGCGTCAGGGTAAGCGACCGCCAGGCTACTGGCGCTAAGGAACATGAATACCTGGACGCCAAAATGCCCGAAATACGTCGATAGCGATTGGATCCATTCGGGGGGTGAGGAGATGAAGTCGGTGAGAAAATAGCGGAATCGACTGGCTCGAAAGTCGATTTCATTCTCTGCGGTTCGGTGAAAAATCCAATGAAAGAAATTGTGAAAGACGATGGCGGTAATGGCCAACCCCTTCAGTCCAGTAACCTCCTGCTTGTCCAACCGTGCCATGCCAAGGCCTCTCGAAAACCACGCCATGCTCAACTTCGACTTCGTTGGATCAACGGCGATAAGTCCTGCCCCCGAAACACGTTGGCGGTTGGACGGGTATTGCGCAAGAGGCTGCCGGCTTCAAGATCGCCCTGATCGGGGCCGCTCACCAGACTAGGATGTGTCGGGGGCTGCCGCCAAGGGGCTCCTCGGGCGCACGAGGGTCTCAAGCCAGGGGTCAGCCCTCAACTTAGTCGCCGGATCTGCCGACACTCTCCTTCGTAGCGACCCGGGCCCCCCTGGTCGCCTGGCTTCTGGTCCAGAGGAGAAATCGCCGTCATGATCTCGGTCCGCACCCGGTGGCTGGTTCTCGTCGGGATCGGTTTGGCGGGGGCCACCCGTCTCAGTGCCCAGGGCCCTCCAGGCCTGCCGGAGGCGGTGCTGTTCGGGAAGATTCCGGCGGTGACCGGCGCGTCCCGGTTCGAACAAGGGGCCGAAGAGGCCCCCGCTTCAGTCACCATAATCGCCGCCGACGAAATCGCCCGCCACGGCTGGCGAACGCTTGCCGAAGTGCTCCAAAGCGTCCGCGGCGTCTATACCAGCTACGACCGGAACTACACCTTCCTCGGGGTCCGGGGGTTCCTCGCCGACGGGCCCAATAGCCGGGTATTGATCCTACTCGACGGCCAGCGAATGAACACGAACGTCTTCGGTTCCGTTCATGCCTCCACCGAGTCGTCGGTCGAGTTGGACTTGGTGGAACGGATTGAAGTCATCCGGGGTCCCGGGTCGACGCTCTATGGGACCGGCGCGTTCATTGCCGTGATCAACGTCACGACCAAACATGGACGAGCGTTTCGCGGCGGTGAGGTGGCCACAGCGGTGGCAAGCTTCGGTGGCCGGACCGCCCGAGTGTCCGCCGGGACTCGATTCCGGTCCGGCGTGGAAGTGCTCGCCTCGGGTTCGCTGTACCGGAGCGCCGGCCAGGATCTGTACTTCCCGGAATTCGACGACCCCGCGACCAATGACGGTCGAGCGGTGAACCGGGACCGCGATCAGCGGGCCCACGCATCGCTCAAGCTAACCCGCGGTTCGCTCACCTTGATGTCGAGCTATGTCCGCCGCCAAAAACAGATCCCGACCGCGAGCTACGAGACCATCTTCGACGACCCCGCCGCACGAACCACCGCTCGCTCGCTGGTGGTGGCGCTCCAATTTGCACCGACGGTGGGGCGTCGGGGACAGCTCCAGACCGCCCTCTCCTACAATCTCAACGACTACGATGGTGTCTACCCGTATCCCGGTCAGCCGATCACCGATTTCGGCCATGGTCGCTGGTGGATTGGGGAGGGCAGCTACTCGGTCCGGATCGGCGGCGCTCACCAGTTGGTTGTCGGTGCGGAGTATCAGCAGAATGCCCGGCAGGCCCAAGGCGTCACCGATTCAACCACCGGCACGGTGTTCTTCCGCGACGACACCCGGGCGGCCAACTGGGGCATCTTCGCCCAGGATGAGATTCGGTTGAGCCCCCGGGTCCTGGCCAACGCCGGCCTGCGCTACGACCGCTACCCCGGCTTCGGCGGGACCGTGAATCCACGGCTCGCCTTGATCTATCACCATGCGGCGTCCGCGGTGAAGCTGCTGGCCGGGCGGGCCTTCCGCGCGCCGAGTAGCTACGAACGGTTCTACACCGACGTCATCACCCAGAAGACCAACCCGACTTTGAACCCCGAGGATGTCTGGACCGTCGAAGGGGTGGTCGAGCGCCAAGTGACCCGCCGGTGGCGGGTCAGCGTATCGGGGTATCGCAATCAGTTCCGGCGGCTGATCAATCTCGTGATTGACTCGTCTGACAGCCTGTTGGTTTATCGCAATGCCGGCAGTGTCGATTCTCGCGGCGTCGAGATCGAGACGGAGGGCGATCTCGATGGTCTCAACCTCCGAGCCAGCTACGGCATCCAGGTTACTCACGATCGGGCCACCGGGGCGGAGCGTACCAACTCACCCCGCCATGTAGCCAAGTTGAGCGGGTCGCGAAACTTCCTTCGTGAACGGATGACCTTGGGGGCCGAGATCCATGCCCTCAGCAGGCGGACCGCCGGGAATGGCGGCCGGGTGCCGGGTTACGCCGTCGCGAACCCCCGGGTTCGAACCCAGGGCTGGCTCAAAGGATTGTCGGCCGGTGCCTCGGTCTACAATGTGTTCAACGCCGCCTACGGCGATCCCGGCTCGGAAGAGCACCTCCAGACCTCCATTCCCCAGGACCGGCGCAGCTTCCGCGCCTCGGTGCAATATGCGTTCTGAAACTGATCGCCACCTAACGATCACTGTCATGATCAGTCTCGCGTCAGCTGGTTCCGTCCTCGCCCAGCAGCCGTCTCCGGGCCAGCCCGAGAGCGTCCTGTTCGGGAAGATCCCAACGGTCGCCGTGGCCTCCCGCTTCAAACAAGATGCGGAGGAGGCCCCGGCCTCGGTCACCGTGATCACGGCCGAGGAGCTTGCCCGGCAGGGCTGGCGCACCCTGGGCGAGGCGCTCCAGAGCGTCCGAGGCTTCTATCTGAGCTTACACCTACGTCGGCGTCCGGGGGTCGGGACAGCCGGGCGACTACAGCACCCGGGTGCTGGTGTTGCCAGCGGCTCAACGACAACATCTACGGCCTGGTGTACTTCGGCACCGAGTCGCCGGTCGAGATCGATCTGGTGGAGCGGATCGAAGTGATCCGGGGGCCGGGCTCCTCGCTGTATGGGAACGGGGCGCTCTTTGGGGTCGTGAACGTGATCACCCGGCAGGGGCGAGCCCTTCGGGGCGCCGAACTGGCCGGCGCCGTCCAGAGTTACGGCGGCCGGCAGGCCCGCGCTTCGTTCGGGACCCGGTTTCGCTCCGGCCTCGGGGTCATGGCGTCGGGGTCGCTGTACCGGAGCGCCGGGCAGGATCTTTATTTCCCCGAGTACGATGATCCCGCCACCAACTTCGGCCGCGCGGTGAATCTCGACCGGGACCGGCGTGAGCATGGCTTCGTCAAGCTGAGCCAAGGGCCGCTGACCCTGGTCCCGGCGGAACAAACAGATTCCGACTGGAAGTTTCAGGAGCACCTTCAACGATCCGGCCGCGCAAACTACCGATCGGTTCCCCGTGAGTGGCGGTTGACTCTGTCGGGATACCAATACCGGATCAACAACCTGATCACCAATACCATCGATCCCGCGGACAGCGTCTCGATCTTCCGCAACACTGGACGAGTCAATCCCCGCCACGCCGAAGTTGAAATCACCGGGGAACTGACCGGGCTGGCCGTGCGGGCCAGCTACGGCCTCCAGCGGGCCGAAGACCCAATCGGAGCAACTCTCGGGAATTCGCCCCGCCACTTGCTGAAGATCGGTGCCTGGCGGGCCTTGTTCCGGGAGCGGCTGACCCTTGGCGCGGAGCTGAATGCCTTAAGCCAACGGATCGCCGCGAACGGCAGCCAGGTGCCGGGCCACGCCGTCGTGAACTTGACGCTTCGAACCCAGAACTGGCCGCTCGGACTCTCGGCCGGTCTTTCGGTCTACAATCTGTTCGACCAAGCCTACGGTGATCCGGTCTCGGAGGATCATCTCCAAGCCGCGATCCCGCAGGATCGGTGCAATTTCCGGGCGACGGTGCGTTATGCGTTCTAATCGGCTCGGGTTCCGGTGCGGACTCCTCGTCGCGTCGGCCGGTCTGGTCGCGGCGGCCCCGCCCCAATCAGTCCGGGGCACCCGGGTCATCGCGGTGTTGAGCCAGGGCGCCGCCCCGTACCGCGCCGCGCTCCAGGGGTTCCAGGATCAGCTCAAAAAATCGTCGCCGGGCACCGAAGTCGTCGTCCATGTCCTCGTCCCCGGCAAAGACGGCGCCGCCTTGGTCAGTACCATTCGGGCCCAGGATCCGGCCCTGGTGCTCGCGCTCGGTTCCGCGGCGGTCGAAACGGCTCGGCAGCTCGGTGATGTGCCGGTGGTGGTGGGGATGGTGCTCCACCCGAGCGACGTGGCCCGGGGGCCTCAATTCACCGGCGTCGTCCTCGAGTTCCCTGCCGATGTGGCGTTCTCGTACCTCAAACGAATCCTTCCGGGCCAAGGCCGGGTGGCGGTGCTCTACAACCCCGCCGAAAACCAGCCGACCATCGACCAAGCCACCCGGGCGGCCCGAACGGTTGGGCTCGAGCTGCTGGCCCGAAAGGTCCAGACGGCGTCGGGCCTCCCGGACATGCTCAAGTCGCTGACCAACAGCGCGGACGTGCTCTGGGGTATTGCCGACACCTTGGTGCTCACTCCCGAAACCGCCCGGCCGATCTTGCTCTTCTCGCTCCAGAACCGGATTCCCTTCGTCGGTCTCTCGGCGCCATGGGTCAGAGCCGGCGCGCTCTATGCCCTCGAGCGGGACTACTTCGACGTCGGGCGGCAGTGTGCTGAGTTGGCCGGTCAGGTGCTGGCCGGTCAGTCGCCGGCGTCGCTGCTGCCGGTGCCGCTGCGGAAGGTTCTCTACCTGATCAATCGCCGCACGGCCGACCAACTCAAACTGTCGATTCCCCGGGACATGCTCCTGGGAACGGCGGAGGTCATCGAATGACCGGCCCCGACACTCGCTCCAGGCGCTCTCCCTTGGGCCGGCGGATCATCGTCCTGTTCGCGACCGCGATCGGGATGACCTCGCTCGCCAGTATGGCGGTGGTCGCCTGGCAACAGGTCCGGGATGCTCGCGCCGATCTTCGCCAGCAGGGCGTGACCTTGGCCGAAATGGTGGCCCGAAGCGCCGAGTTCGGGGTCTACACCGGGAACGCCGAGGCCCTCGCGGGAGTGGTTCGAAGCCTTCAGGGATATCAGGGGATTGCCTACGTTCGGTTCGTGGACCGTTCCGGCGCGGTGCTCCACCAGCGGGTGCTACCCGACAGTGCGGCCCTCCCGGCATTGACCGACCGCCGAGACAGTCTGCCGGGGCACTCGGTGCGGTTGATGGAGCGGCGGGATTTCGCGGGCGGTCCGGTCCTCGATCTGGTGGCCGACGTCCGGAGCGACGGGGGCAGTCTCTTTGCCGACCCGGCCGCCCCGGTGGGCGGCCCCGGCGCCACCGGCATGGTGCAGTTGGGATTGAGTCTGACGCCATTCGAGGCGCGGCAACGGCAGCTCCTGCTCCGCTTGGCGGCCGTGTCGATCGGAGCGCTAGGCTTCGGGTTGGTGGCCGCGCTGTTCCTCACCCGCCGGATCGTGGCGCCGGTGCAAGACCTGGTCGAAGCTACCGAGGCGATCAAAGCAGGCCGGCTCGACTATCGCACCACGGTGAGAACCGGCGATGAATTGGAAACCCTTGGTGGGGCGTTCAACGCGATGGTGGCCGATCTCCAACTATCCGACGCCAAGGTTGCCGAGCAGCAGCGAACCCTGGAGCGGAAGGTCGACGAGCGGACCGCCCAGTTGGCTCTGGCGACCACCGACGCGCTCCGGTTGGCGGATGAGGCCCAAGCCGCGAGCCGCGCCAAGTCGCAATTCTTAGCCAACATGAGCCACGAAATCCGGACCCCGATGAATGGCGTGCTCGGGATGCTCGAATTGCTGGGCCGGACGCCGCTCGACGAGGGCCAGCGGAAGTACGCCGGGATCGCGGCCGGTTCGGCCGAGTCCCTGCTCGACATCATCAACGATATTCTCGACTTCTCCAAGGTCGAAGCGGGGAAGCTCACCCTCCACCCCGTGGATTTCGACCTCCGAGAGTTGATCGAGGACATTGCCCAGATGTTGGCACCCCGGGCCCACGGGAAGGGGCTGGAATTGGCCTGCTCGGTGCCGGAAGACCTGCCGACCCAGGTCCGGGGTGACGTGTCCCGGGTCCGCCAGATCCTCGTCAACCTGGCCGGCAACGCCCTCAAATTCGCCGAGAAGGGCGAAGTGGTGATCCGGGCCTCCGCGGTGTCGGTCACCGACGACGAACTCACCGTTCGAATCGAGGTCCGGGACACCGGAATCGGGATCAGCCCCGAGGTCCAGGTCCGGCTCTTCAACCCCTTTACCCAAGCGGATACCTCACTCACTCGTCGCTTCGGCGGCACCGGCCTGGGCTTGGCTATCGCTCGGCAGCTCTGCGAATTGATGGGCGGGCAAATCGGACTGGAGAGCATGCCCGGCACGGGGTCCACCTTCTGGGTGATCGTTCGGCTCCCTCGGACCACCGGCCTTCCGGTTGAGAATCTTCCGGGGCTCGAAGGACTCAGGGTCCTGGTGGTCGACGACAACTCGTCGAACCGAGAGATTCTGGTCCATCAAACGGCATCGTGGGGTGCCGCGGCCGAGGTGGTGGTCGGCGGGCAGGCCGCCCTGGCGGAGTTGGAGCGGAACGAGCCGGCCTACTTCGACCTCGCCATTCTCGATCTGATGATGCCCGAGATGGACGGTCTCGAATTGGCGCGCCGGATCAGGGCAAATCCCTCATTCGCCCGGCTTCCGCTGCTCCTGCTCACGTCCGTCGTCGAGCCAACCGAGTTCGAGGTCGCCGGAGTCGTCGACGTCGTCTTGACCAAGCCGATCCGGTCGGAGCATCTCCGCGACTCGGTCGCGGCGATGTTGGGGCGCCACCGGAGGGCCCCTCGCCAGCCGAAGCAGATCCGGTTCGAAGGGCCACTGTCGGCCCGAGTGCTGGTCGCGGACGACAACGAGGTCAACCAGCAGGTCGCGGCCTCGTTCCTCGAGCAGTTGGGATGTACCGTTCGCCTGGCCGGAGACGGCGAGCAGGTCCTTTCGCTGGTGGAGGAAGAGTCGTTCGACCTCGTCCTGATGGACTGCATGATGCCCCGGCTCGATGGCTATGAGGCCACCGGGATCATTCGGGAACGGGAGGCGGCCGATCCGGCCCGGACCCGGTTGCCGATTGTCGCCCTGACCGCTTCCGCGCTACAGGGAGACAAGGAGCGGTGCCTCGCTGCCGGTATGGACGACTTCCTCACCAAGCCGCTGGCGCTGTCCGATCTCCGGGCGGCGGTGGCGAAGTGGACCCGAGCCAACGTCGAAGCGGCCCCTCCCTTGCCGGCCGTTTCGCCACTCCGCGGCGAGCCGGTCGAGTTGAACCGAGCCGCCCTCGATCAGCTCCGCTTCATCGGATCTGACGGGGCCTGTGTGCTGACCAAACTCATCGGCACGTTCACAGCCACGACCCCGGATCGGCTCCAGGCGCTCGCCCGGGGCATCGCGGAGGGCAATGCGATTGAAGTTCGGCTCATCGCTCACACCCTCAAGTCATCGTGTGCCTGGTTCGGGGCCACCGCGCTGTCCGAGCGGTTTGCCGCCCTCGAGGCCTCGGCCCGAGCCGGCGCCGTGGAGGAGTGGGAGTCGCTCCTCGCTCCCCTGGAGCGAGATATCCCGCTCTTGCTGGCCGCCCTCCGGGCCGTCGAAAGTGAGGAGCCCGTGATCGCGGGCTAGGGCGGCTGCCGGGGCCCCCCGTCTGGCGGGCGGACGTTGCGCCGCGCTAGTTTGAGACCGCGCCCGTCGCGCCGTTTCCCCAAGAGGCCCGGAACTCAATGACCGTCTTGCAGTTCATCCTGAACGAGATCGTCGGATTTCTCGGGATCAGCTCCTGGCTCACGATCATCAAGACCGGCAACTATGGTGTCTTGGCCACCTATGCCGGCCTCACCTCGGCGATCGGGCCGATCATCCCATTCCTACTGGTCTTCGAGATCATTCGAGGACTGGTGCAGAAGACGTTCAAGGCCCGCGACTACAAGCTGATCTTCACCATCTATGTGTTGAATCGGTTCCTCGGCACCTTCATCTCGATCGGGGTCGTGGCGTTCTGCATCGGAGCCTTTCAGCCCTACGCGATTGTCACCGCCACGTTCACATGGTATTGGGTTCTCTACGGCTACATCGTCTGGGAACTCGCCCACTTCGTCTATCACTACCTCGCCCACAAGGTCAGATTGCTGTGGTGCCTCCATTCGACTCATCACGCCCCGGAGAGCATGAATCTGTTCGTCAGCCATGCTCATTTTTTTCTCGAGGCGCCCTACGCTGACTTCATTCGCACCACCATTTGCATGCTACTGGGCGTCAGTCCGCCCCTACTCTTTTTCATCATGTTCATCGACGGGACCTGGGGTGCCTTCATTCACGCGGGAGAACATCTGCTCAAGGACGCCCGACTCGGGCCGCTCAACCGGTGGATCCTGACCCCATCGCACCATCGGGTCCACCATTCGCGCAATCCGCTCTACATCGATACCAACTTCTGCAACCTGCTGAATGTTTGGGACCGGGCGTTCGGGACGCTGCAAACCGAGCACCTCGGGATTCCACCCGACTACGGGATTACCAGAAAAATGAACCCCCATAGCCTGTGGGATGTCTATGTCGGGGAGATCGTGGCGTTAGGCCGGGACGTCGCGCGGGCTCCCGGTCTCAAGAACAAGCTGCTCTACTTGCTGATGCCGCCGGGATGGAGTCACACCGGCACCCATCAAACGGCGGCCATGATTCGCGCCGCCGCCAAGGGGTAGCCTATTTGGGAATGGCGGCCTCGGCCACCGGAACATTGAACCGGTCGCACCAGATCAAGATCCATCCGTACTGGACCCCGGCCGGGATTTCAAAGTCGTACTGCTGGGCCCCGCCGTTGGCGCGTAACAGGGCAACCCGGAGCGGGGTTCCCGAATTTGGCGTGTTGGTGGTGTTGAGGTAGATGTAGGGTGACGGCACCGCCTCAACCGAGAAATCACCCTGGAATTCGAGCCGGCCCTTCCCTTCGCCCATCGTGAGCCGAACCCGGCCCGCGGCGCGGTGACCGACCCCCACGAACTGGGCTTCTACCGTGGGCCCGGCCGGGGGCGGGCCGTTGGGGTCGATGGGCTTTGCGTCTGGAGCCAATGGCGGAGAGGCGCTGCATCCAAGCAGCAGGCCGATGACCGGAAGCCATGAAGCGAGGTAGTGTTTCATTCTGGTTCCCTTTCGGTTATTCATAGAACGTCGGGAAGCGCTGGCCGGTTCTCAACCCAGGCAACCATCATGAAGCGGCGTCACTTTCTCGGCCAGGCGGCCGTCCTCGCAACGGCCCCGGCCTTCCGATTCCCGAACCGTTCCGCCCCCCGCCATGTCGACGGGGCCCGTCTCAACGGCTGGCTTGGGCGGTTTGACCAAATCGGTCGAACCCAGGCCGGGATCAATCGGGTGGCTTACTCGCCGGCGGATCTCGCCGGCCGGGCCTTTACCCTCGACCTTTTCCAGCAAGCCGGTCTTGTCGCCAGAATTGACCCGGCGGGTAACCTAATCGCGAGGGTCGATGGGGCTGATGCCGGGCGCCGGCCGATTCTGATCGGATCGCATGTCGACTCGGTCACCGATGGTGGCAACTACGATGGGCCGGTTGGGTCGTTTGCCGCCATTGAGGTGGCCCGTTCGCTCCGCGAGCAAGGGGTCCGGCTCCGCCATCCCCTCGAGGTTGTGATCTGGCAGAACGAGGAGGGTGGGACGATCGGCAGCAAGCTGGCGATCGGGGCTTTGGCCGCCGCCGACCTCGACAAGGTGGCCCGGTCAGGCAAGACGATCCGCGAAGGTATTGTGGCGATCGGCGGAAGCGTCACCCGGCTCCGCGAGGCGGTGCGGAAGCCGGGCGACCTCGCGTGCTACCTCGAACTCCATATCGAGCAGGGCGGGTTGTTAGAGAAGGCTGGACTCCAGATCGGGGTGGTCCAGGGCATTGTCGGGCTCCGGTGGTCGGAGGTCACGATCGAGGGTATGGCCAACCACGCCGGCGCAACGCCCATGGACCAGCGTCACGATGCGATGCTGGCGGCCGCCAAGTTCACCATCGCCGTCCATGACGCCGTCACCGACGAGCCGGGGCGCCAGGTGGCGACCGTCGGGCGGTTGATCGCGTCGCCGAACACGACCAACGTCATTCCCGGCCGGGTGGTGTTAACCGTCGACCTTCGAGATCTCGATCCCGAAAAGCTGACTCGCTTTTCCAGGGTATTCGAACGGTTGGGCAGGGACATCGGCGCGGCGACGGGTACGACGTTTTCGTTCAAGTCGATGGTCGACAGCGCGCCCGCGCTTGCCGACCCGAGAGTCATGGGTTGGGTGGATGGCGCCGCCGCCGGACTTGGGCTGACTCGCCAATCAATGCCGAGCGGGGCCGGGCATGACGCTCAGGAGATCGCCCGGATCGCGCCGATGGGCATGATCTTCGTACCCAGCGTGGGTGGGATCAGTCATGCACCCCGGGAATTCACCAAGCCCGAAGATGTTGCTCGGGGCGCCGATGTTCTCTTGAACGCGGTCATTGCCGCAGACCGGGACCTCGCTGGGTGAGGGGCCGAGGCGACGCCCAGCCGGATTGGAAAAAGCCGGTGAAACCTGAATGAAAAGTTGTTTATTCCGCCGACGATGATCTTGGCGATGGGCCGGCGATCGATAACTTAGCGGGGTGGTCTCGGTTGGATCGCTCACCCCCAACGCCCGGATTCGCCATGCGCACCGCCGCCCTTCCCTTGGTCGTCCTGCTTCCCCTGTTGTTAGGTTGTGCCTCGAAACCAGCTGCGTCGCCGGCCTCGGCTGACTCGCCGCCGGCGGCCGCCGGCATGGCCGGTGTCAAGGACGATGGCTCCCAAAAAAATGTCGTCAAGATCGCCGTGGGGTCGCCGGATCACACCACATTGGTGGCGGCCGTTACGGCGGCCCAACTGGTGGATGTGCTCTCCAACTCCGGGCCTTATACCGTGTTCGCCCCGACCAACGCCGCCTTCGACAAGTTGCCCAAGGGGATGGTCGATGATCTTCTCAAGCCCGGCAACCTAGCCCAGCTCCAAGCCGTGCTTCGCCACCATGTGACCACCTCGGTCTATCAAGTCGCCGAGTTCACCGATGGGCAGTCTCTCGGCATGGCCGACGGCACCTCGGCCACGCTCTCGAAGCGCGGGGCGGACACCTATTTCGGGGATGCGAAAATCGTGGCGTCGATCCGGGGCTCAAACGGGATCGTCCACGTCATCGACGCCGTGGTCCCGCCCAAGTAAGCAGCCGGCGACCGTTACCCAGCGCCGAGTACTTCCGTAGCGGCGCGGTGCCCGGAGCGCACCGCGCCGTCCATGAACCCGTTCCAGCGATCAGACGTCTCGGTGCCGGCCCAGTGGATTCGGTCGATCGGCCGCCGAAGCGACTCTCCGGTTTGGGTAAGCAGACCAGGCGGCAAGACGGAGTGGCATCCCGCGTTCCAGGGGTCGGTGCTCCAGTCCTTCTCCAAGAATGCCGTCGGCCCCCGGACCGGCGGTCCGAAGGCCCGGACTAGGTCCTCGGTCAGCGCGAGTTGGCGCTCGTTTTTGTTCCTGGGGAGCGACGACCGATCGGCCGTCACCAAAATCACTCCGGGCGCTCCCTCGGGCGGCGTGTCGTCGAAGGTTTCTGCGGCGACTTTTCCGCCCGGCATGATCCCGTTGAATCCGGCGGCCCGCCAAAACGGGGTCGGGTAAACCAGATGGGCTTTGTAGCCGGACGCTATTTTCCAACTCGACATCAGAGCCTGACGTTGCGGGGGCAGGGCAGGGAGGAACTCGAGCCGGCCGGCGTCGAACGGACTCATCGCGACGATCAGACGCCGCGCCTCGACGATCGCGACCCGAGTCCGGACTTCGATCCGATCTGATTTCTGAACGACTCGAATAACCGGGGTGTTGAGTAAGACCCGTTGGCCGATGGCCTCGGCGAGCCGGAGGGCGAGGAGTTGAGAACCGCCGACAAACCGCCGTTCTCGAGCGCCCCCTTCGAGGCCCGTGAGGATCCGGTAGCCCCCGGCCGAGCGGAGGTAGGTGAGCCACCACAAAAAAGACACCCGGTCGGTCGCTCCGCCTAACGAGTTCCGGACGGCCGCCTCGACTTGCTGGACGGTGGCCGGGGTCAGCCGACGCCGGCCGAGCCAGTCGGCGATCGTCATCTGATCCAACTCGGCGGCGCCGGGGGCCGTCCACGGGGCATCACGTGAGATCGCGGCGGTGAGGGTTTGGAACTCGCCGACGATGCCCAGTAATTCGGTCGAAAGCGCGGCGGATTGTTCGAGGGTGCCGTCGCTCCGGCCGGTGTAGGTCGGAAAGGTCGGGACGTTGAGTCGCTGCGCGAGCGCCAAGATCGCGTCTTGGGTGGGACCGACCCATGCCCCGCCGCCATCGACTACGCCGCCGCCCGGGAGCGCCTGGCTGACCGTTCGTCCGCCCGGTCGGTTCTTGGCCTCGAATACCGCGACGGTCGACCCCTGCGCCACCAGGTCAGTGGCGGCGACGAGCCCCGCGAGGCCGGCCCCGATGATCGCGACGTCAACGGCCGGCGGCGCGGTGCGGCCCCAACCGAGCGGGAACGCGGCCCTGGCCCCGATCGTGGTGACGGCGCCCAAGAAATCTCGACGGCGAATCCGGCCCATAGCCAACCTCGTTCTCGTAACTGGGATGTGATCCCATAGGGACGCTTGGCGGCGTCCCGATCACACCCGCCAAGCGTCCGAACCGGCTCACCGGCCCGCTGCCATGCCGTCTTTGCGGGGATCGGACCCGGCCGCCCAGCCTCGCGCCAGCTTCATGATGGCCTGGCCCCCTCCGAAGGTGACCCCCTTGGAATCGCGGAGCTCGTGTCCCAGGACGGTCAGTTCGCGGGCCATGGCGTCGGGAAGATTCTCGATTGAGACGGTAACCCCGTTCAGATGCCGGAACCGGGGCGCGTCGATCGCCTCCTGGGGGTCCATCCCGAACTCCACCAGATTGAGGAACACCTGCACGTGACCTTGGGGTTGCATGTCGCCCCCCATGACCCCGAAGGCAAGCCACGGCTGCCCCTGCCGGGTCACAAACGCCGGGATGATCGTGTGGAGCGGCCGCTTGTTCGGCGCGAGCCGGTTCGGATGGCCTTCGGTCATCACGAATCCGGCGCCTCGGTTTTGGAGCATGATGCCGGTGCCGGGGATCACGACCCCCGATCCGAAGTAGCTGTAGATGGAATTGATGAACGAGATCATGTTCCCCTCGGCGTCGGCCACCGTTAGGTAGACGGTCTCGCTCGCGGTGGCGATCTCGCCGGGATCCGGCTGATTCGCGGCCTTTCTGGGATTGATCAGGGCTGCCCGCTTGGCGAGGTAACCGCTGTCGAGAAGGGCGGCGGGCTTGACCTTCATGTAGTCGGGATCGGCGACGTACTGGGCCAGGTCCGCGTGGGCCAGTTTCTTGGCTTCGATCAGGGTGTGGAAATAGCGGGCCGTGTTGTGGCCCATCGATTTGAGGTCGATGGTCTCCAGCATTTTGAGCATCTGGAGGGCGGCGACGCCCTGGCCGGCCGGCGGGAGTTCGTGGAGCGTGTAGCCCTTGTAGTTCACCGAGAGCGGCTCGACCCATCTGACCTGCATCGCGCGAAGATCGTCGAGGGTCAGGTAGCCGCCGAGCATCGCGAGACCGGTAACGAAGTCCCGGCCGAGGTCTCCGCCGTAGAAGCTGCCGATACCACCGGCGGCCACGCGCCGGAACGTCCTGGCCTGGTCGGGGTTGCGGAACCACTCGCCGGGTTTCGGAGCCCGGGTGCCGTCGACCAGGTAGGCGGCCGTTGCGCCGGGGTCGCGCCTCAGTTTCTCGACCTCGGTGGCCCAGTCCTGGGCAATGACCGGACTGACCGGGAACCCCTCGTCGGCCAGCCGGATCGCGGGAGCCAGGACCTCGCCTAACGTCTTGGTCCCGTATTTGGTCAGCAGGGCATCCCATCCGGCCAGGGCGCCTGGTACCGTAACGGCCCGGGCCCCGGTGGCCGGCACGGTGGTTTCTTGAGCCGCGATTAACGCGGCGACGTTCACCTTGGAGCCCGATTTTCCCGAGGCGTCAAGCCCGACCAAGCGTCCTTCCTTGGCCGACCAGAGAATGGCGAACATGTCGCCGCCCATCCCGGTCATGTGCGGTTCGGTGACGTTGAGCACCGCGGCCGCGGCGACCGCCGCGTCGATGGCGTTGCCTCCTTGCTCGAGGATCGCGAGGGCCGCGGCGGTGGCGAGTGGTTGACTGGTCGCGACCGCGGCGCGGGGGGCGTAGACGGTGGAGCGACCCGACCGGGTGGCGGGACTAGTCACTTGAGCCATGAGGGCCTGGGCCGAAAGGGAAACGAGGAGAAGTGGGGTTGTGGCGCGCATCGGGTCGGCCTGGGTTCAGGGTGTCGCTCAGACCGACACTGTTGGCCGGCCATGACATACGATAGCCGGGTGGTGGATTCTCCGCCCGACCCCGCGGGCTGATTCCCGAACCGGGCCGTCCTCGATCCCCGGGAGGTGATTGATGATTACCTTTGACACCTTACTTGCCCGGAGGCCCGATGAGGACGATTCGACTCCTCTGTCTCGTTGCGATGCTCGGTGCGGCCGCTGGCGCCGCCCAAGAACCCCCGTTCGACCTGGTGATTCGCGGCGGGCGCGTGATCGATCCGGAAACTCGGGTCGACCGCATCGCCAACGTCGGGATCCGGGGATCGACCGTGGTCACCGTCACCGACGCCCCCATTGCCGGCGCCCGGGTGATCGACGCTCGCGGCCGCGTCGTGGCGCCGGGCTTCATCGACATCCTGAGCGGCGCGATCACTCCAGAGGGCGGTCGCTACAAGGTGACTGACGGGGTCACCAGCCTCCTCGCGATGCACGGCGGCCCGGTCAACGTGGCCGCCTGGTATGACAGCCTCGGTCGGGCCGGGATGCACGTGAACTATGGGACCACGGTGGGGCATGGAGCCCTCCGGTTGGTGGTCGGAATCGCCGATCGCGAGAAGGCGGCCACCGACGAGCAGCTGAGCGAGATGGTCCGGCTCGCACGTCGGGCGATCATGGAAGGCGCGGTCGGGATCGGCTTTGGGGTCCAATACACGCCGGGCGCCTCGGCGGAAGAGGTCCTCGCGCTCTTTCGGCTCGGCGCCGAGTTTGGCGTGCCGGTTCATCTCCACACCCGATTCCTCGGACCGCTGCCCCCGGAAAACAGCGTCAAGGGGGTTCAGGAAGTGATTGCCGACGCGGCCGCGACCGGGGCGTCCGCTCAGGTGGTCCATCTCAACTCGATCTCAGTGGTACAGCGGGAGGTGGAGACGGCCCTCGAACTGATCGCGGGGGCCCGGGCTCGGGGGATCGACGTGATGGCCGACGCCTACCATGGGAAGCCGGATCGACCGGGCTGGAATCGGCGGTGTTCGACCCCGGCTGGCCGCAACGAATGTCGATCAGCCATTCCGACATCGAGCTGGTGAAGACCGGTGAACGGCTCACCGAGGCCACCTTCAAACAGTATCGCGAAGACGGGAAGCCCGACCCGGTGGTGATCCACTTCGTGACCAAGGGCGCCAACGTGGCGGCGTTGACCCACCCGCTGGTGATGGTGGCCAGCGACGGCGGGATTCAGGATGGGCGCGGACATCCCCGAGGGGCGGGCACCTTCGCCAAGTTCCTCCGAGAGTACGTCCGGGAGGGACGCCACCTGACCTTGATGGAAGCAATTCGAAAGATGACCCTGATGCCGGCCGAGCGATTGGTGAAGGCCGCGCCGGTGATGCGCCGGAAGGGACGGCTGTCGGCCGGCGCCGACGCCGATATCGTGGTGTTCGATCCGGTCCGGGTCCGGGAACGGGCGACCTACGCCGAACCGGCCCAGTACTCGGTGGGGTTCGATTACGTGGTGGTGAACGGCGTGGTGGCGGTCGACGGCGGGAGGCTGGTCGGCGGCACGACCGCGGGCCGCCCGATTCGGGGCGCCCCGTAACGACCCCCGCGCTCAGGCCCGGTCAGCTCGGTGTCGAGGCGCTCAGCGGCTGCGTGACGCAGTGTTCAACGCTGCGCCGATCTTGGCCCACCGAAACGGGTGGGCTCACTCCGGTCAACTGCAGCTACGACGGCCAAGCCCCGACCCCCTCGTCTTCTTTCAGCTGACGGTACGGACTCCCTGCAATCGTTGTTGCTCGGGCTCTCCATCCTTCAAATGCTCTTACTGAGGATCGGCCAGGACCGGGACGGGAGATCCGGGTCACAGCCCCTCCGCCAGTCGGATCGGAAGCCCCCCGCGCGGATCCAGCACGATCGATGGCCGGAACGGTACCGGCCCGGTGCCGACCGATTCGAACCGAAACCGGCGGAGGATGGCGGCGAGCACGACCGCGATCTCGAGCCGGGCAAAGGGCTCGCCAATGCACTGACGCGCCCCGCCGCCGAACGGATAGAACGCAAACCGAGGCCGGTTTCTCGTTGGCTCGTCGGAGAAGTGCTCCGGGTCGAACTGGTCGGGCCGGGCATACCAGTCCGGGTGGCGATGCATGGTGTACGGCGACAAATAAATCTTGTCGCCGGTCCGGATCCTGGCGCCACCGGGCAGCGTGTCATCGGCAACGGCCACGCGGACGAAGAGCCAGGTCGGCGGGAACAGCCGCATCGACTCATTGATCACCCGTCCCAAGACCGGACCGTCGGCCGCATCCGAACCAAGAGCCTCGCCGGTGACCATACGCTGCACCGTCGGATCGCGAGACAGCAGATGGCCGGTCCAGGTGAGTGCGGCGCCAACCGTTTCATACCCGGTGCTGGTGAGCGTGATGGCCTCGTCGCGGATTTGCCGGTCGGTGAGCGGAGTGCCGTCGCGTCCAACGCTGTCGACCAACATCGACAACCAGTCGTCGCCGGCGGTGCCGTGCCGCCGCCGCTCCGCGATCTGCTCGTCGACAATGGCTTCGAGGTCATGACGCGCCCTCTGGTACCGGCGGACCACCGGCAGCGGCCAATACTCCGGCCGGGGAAGGTTGCTGGTGAAGAAGAACTCGTAGTACGACCGCCGGATCGTGACCGCACGGGCGAACCGGGACTCCTGATCGACAAACGCCTCGCCGAAGAGTGCCGCGATCATGACTCGCTGCGAGAGTCCGAGCATTTCCTCCCAGAGATCGATGGTCTGCCCCGCCTTCCAACGACCGAGCGCCCGGTCGGCTTCCGCGCGCGCCAGCCGGGCATGCCCCTCGACGACCCGGCGATGGAACAATGGCTGGACCATCCGGCGGAAGTACAAATGGTCGAGCCCCGTGGCGGTGTGGAGACCGGAGCCCGAGAGTGCCCGGCCCCGGGCGCTGGTCAGCTTGGGCGTTTTCTCATAGCGGACGGCGCCGTCGACCAGCACCTGCTTGACGTCGGCCGGGTCGTTGAGCAGCCAGGTGGGGCCGCCGATGTCGAGGCGGACACAGTCGCCGTACCGTTGGTGGCAGGCGCGAAGAAAGCCCGGCTTGTCTCGGAGGAAATGGAGAGCATGCCCGACGAGGGGCCACGGAGTCGGGGAGCGTTTCACCGGCTCCGCCCCGCGCCCTTGGCCTGCGCGACGTCGTCGATGACGGCGAAGTATGCCGCCATCCAGACGTCCTGGAGGTACCAAGCTCGGACCCCGGCACGCCCGCGCTCCGAGAGGGTCGTTCGAAGCCTGGCGTCGGCTGCCACCCGGTCGATCAGCGGCAGCAACTCATCGGGGTTGTCATAGACCAAACCTCCGCCGGTGCGTTCGACCGCTTCGGCGCTTCCCCCGGCCCGCCGGACGATAACCGGAGCGCCGCCCGCCATCGCTTCGATCGCCGTGAGGGGAAAAACCTCGGGGCCCCACGAGGGAATAACGACCGCCATGGCATCCGCGAACAGGGCCTGCATGCCGGCATGAGGCAGGCCGCCGACGAAGGAGATGTGGTGAGCCTGGCGATAGCGGATCCGCAGGGCCTCCTCGAGCGGGCCTTCACCCACGACCTTGAGCGGCAGCGTCGGCCGCGCGGCAAATGCCGCCAGGAGCTGCTCGATGCCCTTCGAGCGGACCAAGCGGCCGGCATACACGAACGGGCCGGTCGCTGGGCGAGGGCGGTCGGCCGCCGGTGATGTCGGGGTGAACGACGGCAGGACTCGGATCGGCCGGGTGATTCCGGCGGCCCGATGCCGGTCGGCCGTGAACTGGCTCGGCGCGAGCATGACGTCGACGTGGGCCAGCGACCGCTTCACGTGGCCACCGAGCCGCCAGAGTTGCGGCGGGGTGCCACTTCGGACTGCACACCCGAAACACTGGGGGCGGTCGCAGGGACCCGACCGGTTCTTCCAGAGGACGTGCGTCGTGCAGAACAGCCAGTGGTCATGCGGGGTGTACAGGGTGACAGGGGCGCGGCTGAGGGGGAGGACGCCAGGGCCGCCGATCAGCGAGATGTTGTGAAAATGGACGACGTCGAAGTCCCCCGAGAGCGCTTTGCGTAACGGACCGGCCAGGAAGCCGGGTCCCCCGGTCTGCTGGGTTACGAGACTCGCGAGCGCGCCGGCCGGGCTCCGGATGGTGATCCGGTGGAGCCCGGGCGGATCGACAGGCGGGGTCGTGATCGGCACGCCCCGGAGCTCGTAAGCGTCGGCGGAGTGCACGATGGTCACCTCGTGGCCCCGCCGCACCAGGTTTTCGCAGATCGACTGCGTCAAGATCCCGTCGCCGCCGAAGTGATACGGGGGATAAAACGTCGACACGTGGCAGAAACGCATATTGTGGGGATGATAACGTATGGGAGCCACCGGCAGTTACGCACCGGGCCCCAGGGATTCCAATCTGGCGGCCATTCGTTCGAGCGCCCGGAGGAGACGATCCGCTTCGGAGCGGGTCCGATCCGGATCACGGACCCGAATCGCCTCGAACAAGCCGGGAAAAGGCTGTCCGTCGTACAACGAGTAGATGTTCCACCCGTACACCACGTGCCGAAACCACGCGGTCGCCGGCGCCCCGTGGTCATCAGCCAGGAGTTGCTCCAGGCCGGCGAGGCCGTCATTGAGACGGCGCTGGCCGGCGGCCGCAAGCGGACCGACCTGCAGGGCGGAATCGATCGAGAATTCGAGCCGCTCCGCCGCTCGTCCGATCCGGGCCACCAGACCGCGTTGACGATCGAGGTCGGCCTCGGGACCCCCCGCAAGGCCCCACGTTCGGGCGCCGGCCACCGCCTGATCGAGCGCGGCGGCGTAGCGAGAGAATCGAAACGGAAGCACCGGGGCGCCCCCGAGGCGGAGCGCGACGGTGCCGAGCAACCGAGCCAGGACGGCACCCTGCCGGAACCCGGGATCGGCAATGCGTTCGACGTAGGCGCGGGAGTCGGAGTTGGAATGGTAGGTCCCGAAACCGTATCCGTTGGCGCCGATGAACTCGAGCGAAAGGGTCGGCACTCCGAGGTGATCCTGGAACGGCACGAAGTCAGCGCCGCTGCCGAGCGGTTTGAGGTCGGGCACGAAGGTCGCCTCGGTGCCGATCTGCCCGGCCGGCGCGAGGCGTTTCCACGCCGTCCGCCGCCACCCGTCGAAGACCGTCCCGTCCAGGTCCTCGACATCGCGGGCCACCTCGGCGATGAAGTCGCGGAGCGACGGAACCCCGCCTGGGTCGAATCGGCCGACCATCGACATGTCGGTGTTGACGTACGCGATCAGTTCACGCTGGTGACGGGCTTTGAATGCCTCGGCGTATTCCGTCGATCCCACCAATCCGAACTCTTCGGCGTCCCAGAAGGCGAAGGCGATGCTCCGCCGGGGACGCCAGCCGTTCCGTGCCAGGGTCGCGAGGCCCCGGGCGGTTTCGAGCAACGCGGCCACCCCGGTGCCGGGATCGACGGCGCCGAACGTCCACGCGTCGTGATGGGTTCCGAACAACACGGTGCGATCGGGTTCCACCGCGCCCCGGATCGTGGCGACCACGTTCCGGATCGGCTTGAGCCCGTCGTCCATCGCGACCGACACCCGGGCCGCGGTCGGCCCGGGGCCGACCCGATAGGTCAGCGGCAACCCGCCTCGGAACTCCGGCGGCGCCTCAGGCCCGCCTAACGCCGTGAGCAGATGGCGAGCTTGTCCCCAACTGATGGCGACGACCGGAATCCGGGGCAGGGTTG
Source organism: Gemmatimonadota bacterium (assembly GCA_031400975.1). GTDB lineage: Bacteria > Gemmatimonadota > Gemmatimonadetes > Gemmatimonadales > GWC2-71-9 > SHZU01. The sequence goes on along the minus strand of JANNQX010000136.1, from coordinate 5,220 downwards.
GCGCAGTCTTCGGATCGAGCCGGGGCGCGTCGGCGGTAGCCGCGATCCCCGGCGTGAGCGGATCGCCGTGCCAGAACCAACTCAGCTTCGCGTTCCCGCGCTGAATCAGGTCTTCGTTACGCCAGTATCCCTCAGGCCAGACCGGCCCCCTGGAGAAGCCATCGTCGGCCGGGTCACTGTAGAGGATCAGCGCCCGAAGACCGGCTCCCTCCGCGGTGTGCACTTTGACGGCCCGATGACTCTTGCCATAGCGCGCGATCGCGATCTTGCCTCGAACCGTGACGCCGAGCCCGACGAGCCTCGTGTAGTCGTCCGGGAGCCCGTAGTTGACGTAGACGAGCTCAGCGGTGGCCGTGCCCGAGCCCGAGTAGGCAATGAAGGCGGGACCGAGCCGCCGATCGGCACTGGTGGGGTCGCCGGGGACTGGGGGTTCCACCAGCGAGAGCCGGCGTCGGGTCGGCGCCGTCATCTCGACCGAAACCCGCCGCGGGTGCGACAGCCACGCCTGGTATTCGTGGACCTCGACCTCGAGACCGAACCGTCGCAGCGTGGCCGCGAGGTGGGCCGCCATGGCCAGGGAGGCCGGCGTCCCCGCGACATGCGGTGCCCGTGCCAGCGGCGCGTGGAGCGCGGAAAGTGAATCGGGCGACACGAGGTGCCGGAACCGGTTCTCGATCGGATCCGCCACCGCGAATTCTGCGGCCGAGTAGCCCAAGCGCGTGCGCTCAGCCGATTGGCCGACGACCCGGCTGGGGAGGAGCGCGAGGACCAGCAGCCAGAATCGCCCGTTCATCGGGGTACCACGGGAAGCACCAACCGGGACGGCCGGCGTTGATCGTGGAACACCGTTTGGTGCGCCGGCTCCAGATCGGCCGTCTGGCCGAATCGGTGTCCCGTGTTCGGGTTGCGGTCATACCGGGGAAAGTTGCTGCTGGAGACCTCGAGTCGGATCCGATGCCCCGGGCGAAACAGGTTGCTGGTGGCACCGAGCTCGATGGTGAGGAGGTATGGTCGTCCGGGTTCGAGTAGCTCGGGTTTGGTCTTCCCGGTTCGGTACCGGGCTCGGAGAATTCCGTCGGTCAGGGCTCGGGCGGTGCCATCGGGAAACACGTCGACGAGCCGCCCGGTGAAATCGGTGTCCCTCGCCGAGCTTGCGACCCAGAGGTGGAGGATAACCGGGCCGGTGACTTCGACGCCCGTGGTGAGCGGTTCGCTGGTGTAGACCAACACGTCGGGCCGAGTCTCGATTTCTCGCTGATCGTTCGGCGCCCGGGAATAGGCCCCGCTCGCCCCGGTGGGGACGGGTGTGGCGGGGTCGTAGGTGAACGTGTCGGTCGGCGCGACATCGGCGGGCGCTCCCGGCCCGAGCCGGCCGTCGCCATCGCGGCCGTTGGCTCGGCCGTCGCTCCCGAGGGAAAAATTGGTCGGCCGAGCCCGCGCCAGCGGCCATTCCTGTTCGTCGCGCCAGCGATTCTCGCCCATGACGAAGAGGCGGACAGGCGCCCCGTGGAAATCGGCGGCCTGGCCGGGCCGCAACCAATGTTCGAACCAACTCACCATCAACTCGAAGGAGTCGAAGCCCGCCTCCGGTCCGTAGCTCACGCCGCCGATGGTGGTCGACCCGGCGTTTGGTCGGGCATGGGTCCACGGGCCGACGATCAGTCGTTGGTTCCGACGAGCGCGCGAGGTCCCGGCCCGGGCCCGAAGGCCGGCGAAGTTGGCGAGGGTGCCGTTGAGGAGGGCATCGTACCAGCCGGTCAGGTGGTACGCCGGCACCAGAAACCGATCGTGGCGGGCGGCCACGTCGAACCGAGTCCAGTAGTCGTCGTACGAGGGATGGGCCAGGATCTCGAAATAGCCCGGCATGGAGGCGGGCAGGTCCAGTTCCTTCATCGCCACCAAAGGCAGGGCCCAGAGCCACTTGGTCTCCAGCAGTCGGCGGTCGGCCTCGGTGAGGCCGATCTCGCCGTCGCGATCGGCGGCTGGGTCGAGCAACCGCCGGCGGACGTCCATCGCCTGGCCCAGGTTCCAAGACAGCCCGTCCGCCAGATAGAAAGCCCCGCCCTGGAACACCATGTCGTAGCGGCTGGCATAGGAGGCTGAGGGAAACAGGGCGACCAGGTGGGGGGGCCGGAGCGGTGCGGCGAGCAGTTGAGTCGTCGCGCTGTAGCTCCCGCCGAACATCCCGACCTGGCCGTCGACCCACGGCCGGGTGGCGAGCCATTCGATGGTATCGAATCCGTCCGAGCCCTCGTCATGGGGACGGGCCACCCCGTCCGAGGTGTACCGCCCCCTGGTGTCCTGCACCGCCACCACGAAGCCTCGGGCGGCCAGTCGTCGGAAGCGATCGTCGGTCGGGCCGGGGTTCTTCGAGTACGGGGTTCGTTGCAACAGGGCGGGAAAGCGACCGGGACGGTTGGGCCGATAGAGGTCGGCGCGGAGGACGACCCCGTCCCGCATTTGAGCCTCGACGTTCTTCTCGACGACCACTGCCGGTTCGGTTTGCTGACCGGCCAGGGGTCCCGGGCGGAGATAGGCGAGTGTCACGGCGGCAACGACGGCCAGTCGCATCGCGAGATCCTGGGATGAGACGAGAACGATCGGACTGGAGGATGGTACCGCCCCGGGCGGGGCCGGGGCAACCGGTCTAGGTTTCGACATTCCTTCGAATCCGGGGCCGCCGACATGAGATGCTTTACGCTGACGATTGGGTGGGCGCTGTTGCTGGGAACCCCGGCGGTCGGGCAGGATGTTGGGGACCTCGATCGGAGCCTCGAGCGGTTAGTGGCGGACTACATCGACCTCTACACCAAAGAGACCCTCCCGCGGTGGCGGTCGTTGTTCCTGCCGACCTTCACCGTGGCGTCGACCACCGCGGAGGGGGGCGTTTCCAGTCGAGGGCTCGACCCGTTCTACGCCGCTCAGGAGCGGGGTTTCGGGGCCAGCAAGACGATGGGGGAACGGCTCGAAAACGTCCGGGTGGAACGACGCGGCCGGATCGCGAGCGTATGGGCCGATTTCGTGTTCTGGCAGAACGACGAGACCAGCCGGGGCCGGCTGGTTCTCCTCGCCATCCACCAGCGGGAAGGGTGGCGTTTCCATTCCCTGATGTTCTCGTACGACTGAGCGGCTGCGATACTGAAGCTCAAGTCGCCGTCATCGTCGGATCGGTACCACCAAGACGCTCGGGTGGGCCCGATCGTGCAGGACCGTAATCCGCGCGGTTCGGGCGTCCTTCCTGGTTTCCTTCGCCACCACGCCACCGGAGTTGAAGTTCTGCTGGAGGTCGATGCCGTTGGGGGAACGGACGAAGAGCCGGAGCCGGCTGCCTTTCGCGATCCGCCGGGCAAACCAGTTGAAATTGGTGAGATGGTACGGGAGCGGCACACCGGGTGGCACCAGCTTCTCCTGCCGGAGTGATTCCCGGTACCGAGCCCGAAGTTGGGCCCGGGCGAGTTCGATGCTCGTTCCGTCCGGAAGGATCTCGAACACCGTGGCGGCGAGGTCGGTGTCGGGCACGTCGAGCATGAGCCAGATTGTGAGCGCCACGTTCCCCGCGATTTCGGTTTCCTCCCCAAACGGCTCGGTGTGGTAGAACACCCCGTTACCCCCGGTGTTGAGCACTCGGCCCTGATCGATGAACGAGAGGGCCGAGGGGTGGGTGACATCGCCCAAGGCCGGGGGATCGAGCGGGTTGTAGGTGTAGACGGCGGGGTCCGAGCGGTCCGGCGCGGTCGGATCGAGCCGGCCGCCGCCGAACAGGTCGGTTGCCCCCCCGCCGGCCGAGTTGAGATAGAACCTCTTGATGTCCGTGGCGACGGCCTCGAGGCTGTCGGCATAGCGCCACACGTCGCCGTTGGATCCGGCGACATAGTAGGCCACCCGCTTCTTCAGAAACTCGGGTCTCGATCCAGTGCCCCGCAGGGTCCAGTCGTACCAGGCTTTGTGGAGCTGATGGATGCTGAGCAAACTCGCCGGTCCGAACCTGACGCCGTTGACTTCAGCCGTTGGGACCCGGGTGCCTCCGTGATCCCAGGGGCCGATGACCAAATAGATATTCTGCCGGGCCTCGGGCGTCGCATGTTGGAGAAAGGCCCGGTAGTGGGTCAGGGTCCCGAGCTGATCGCCGTCATAGTGCCCCGTGATCGTCAGAATCGGCTGGGTCATCCGAGCGTACTGCGCGGGGGTGGGCGACGTGGCGTCCCAATAGGGACCGGGCGTCGGGTTCGCCAACCATTTCTGAAACACAGTCGACCGGTTGCCGGCAATGCTGTCGAGCGCCTGGAAGGGTAGCCCCTCCCGGCGGAGAATCTTGGCGTATCCGGCCCACTGGCTCATGTCGGCAAAGATCTGGGCCTGGGCGGTTTTCCCGGAGGTGAAGGTGAGCCACTGGGGCAGGTAGGTCGAAAAGATGTTGCCCACCATCGGGAAGTCGATCCCAAGATAGGCCGGGGCAACGGGCACGATGGTGACGAGGTGAGGCGGGAGCTCCTTCAGCGTGGCCCACTGATCGAACCCGCCGTACGACCCGCCCCACATCCCGATCGTGCCGGCGCTCCACGGCTGGGCCGCGAACCACTCGACCACGTCATAGCCGTCCCGGGCCTCGTTGACGAACGGCTCGAAGACGCCTTCGGAATTGCCGCGACCCCGGACATCGACGGCGGCGAAGGTATAGCCGTCGCGCGCCATTTCCATCGCGAACTTGTGGTAGGTGTCGCCGATGTAGGGGGTCAGGGTAAAGACCACCGGACCGGGCGCCGTGACCCCCCGAGGGCGATAGACCGTGGCATTCAAGCGGATCCCGTCGCGGAGCGGAATCTTGACGCCCCATTGAATCTCGACTTCGCGGTCCTGGGCGGCGGCCGGATTCGCGACGACGGTCCCGGCGAGCACCAGCAGTGTGGCCAATCGCATCCCTCACCTCGGTTTTGAAGGTCAGCTCGTGAACGTTGACAGGCGTCGTTCGACCATCCGCCGCGCCGCCTCGACCGGCGACTCCGTTCGCGCGGCGGCTTCTTTGAAGATTCCGGTCAGCCGGGCGTCCATCGGGTGAATTGCCGTCTCGATCGCCTCGAACGTCGCCCCCTCGTCCACCATCGCGAGTGATACCGCTCCGGCTCCGTTCACCACGTAGTCAGGGGCGTAGAGGATCTTCCGGGCCACCAGCCGGGCCCCGTCCTCCGGAGTCCTGAGCTGGTTGTTGGCCGCCCCAGCAAT
>JANNQX010000135.1:0-3257 GCA_031400975.1 Gemmatimonadota bacterium | reverse complement strand
GATCGACCTTCAGGATGCGTTTGACCGGATGATGGACAAGGTCGACAAGCGAGACACCACCCGGTGGACGCTGCGTTCGGGGCTCGGCACTGGGGGCTCGGCGCTCGGCTAATCCGTGCGGAGAGCGGTGGCGGGGTCGATCTGGAGGGCGCGGCGGACGGGGGGGAGACAGGCGGTGGCGGCGACCAGGGCAATGGCGGCGCCGGCGGCGGCGAAGGTGATCGGATCGGTTGGGGAGAGTTCGAAGAGGAAGCTCCGGGCGAGCCGGGTCAGGATGAGGGCGAGGGCGAGGCCGGCCGCTAGACCGCCGAGGACCGGGGCGAGGGCGTGGCCGGTGGCGGCGGCGGCCACCGACCGGCCGGAGGCACCTAACGCGATTCGGAGCCCCAGTTCGCGGGTCCGCGCCAGAACGATGAAGCCAACCACTCCGAACAGACCGAGGCCGGCGAGAACGAGGGCGGCGGCCGCGAAGGATCCGAGCACGACCGTTCGGGCCCGGGGGCCTTCGACGAGGCCTGACAGGGCCTGGCCGACCGGAGCACCAACGAAAGGAACCCCAGGCTCGAGCGACCGGAGGACCACCTCGGCGGCGGAAAGAAAAGCCTGAGGGGGGCCGGCGACCCGGGCGACGACCGTCATCGTTCGGTAGATCTCCGGGCGTTGCCGGAAGCTGTAGTAGATCGCGGGCTGCGGCACCGCACCAGGCCCGTCCTGACGAACATCCGCGGCCACGCCAACGACGGTCGCCCAGCGATCCTCACCGTGGGTATCCATGCCGGGAAACCGAACCAGTCTCCCGATTGGATCGGAGCCCTGAAGGTGGACTCTACCGAAGGCCTCGCTCACCACCGCCACATAAGGGGAGGCGGCGCCGTCGGCCGGCGAAAAATCACGACCGGCCACGATCGGGATATCCAGCGTGCCAAAGAAGCCTGGGGCAACGACCCGGAAATCCGAGGAGGCGGCCGGCCCTCCGGCATCCGAAATCTCCCCCTGGATCCGGGCGCTTCCGTTGGGGCTGTAGTCCTTTATGGGAAGGGCAGTCGTCACGGATATCGCCGAAACGCCCGGCAGGGACCCCAATTGCCGAAGCAACTCGTCGAAGAAACCCACGTGGCGTTCCGGAGCGAGGTACTCCGACCCCTGTCCGGTCGGAACCGTCACTTCAACGTAGGCCCGCTGGTCGACGGAGTAGCCTAACGGCTGATCGAGCATCTTAGTCAGGCTTTTGAAGAGGAGCCCCGCCCCGACCAACAGGACGAACGTGGCGGCGACCTCAGCTCCCAAGAGGACCTGCATCAGCCGGCCCGGGCCGAGCACCCGGGTGGTTTCCCGTCGCGCGGTGCCTCGTTCGACCGCCCGAGCCACCCAGAGGGCGGGTACGAATCCGGCGCCGAATCCGACGACCAGGACGGCGATCAGGGCCGCGCCAATCAGCACTCCGTCGATCGGCAGGGAATGGACGAACGGCAGAAACTGACCCAGCCCAGCCGCCAGGGCGCCACGACCGACATACCACAAGCCAAGGCCTACCGCCGCGCCAATCGCGGTAATGACCAAGCTTTCAGCCACGAAGCGACGGGCCAGGTCGGCCCGGCCGGCGCCGAGCGTCATTGTCATGGCGACTTCCCCACGGCGCTTGGCCGCCCGGGCGAGGAATAGCGTCATCAAATTGAGGCTCGCGATCAGCAACAGGATCGCGACGGCGGCCTGAAGCAGCCGAAGCACCTGGGCGGATTCGCCGAGCAGGGTGGTCCGCAGCGGCGTGAGGGAGGCCCCATCCGCGAGGTACGGACTCGGCGTTTCGGCGGCGACCAGTCGACGGGTGAGGACGGTGAGCGACCGGGTAGCCTGCTCGGTAGTGACCCCCGGCTTCAGACGACCAACCACGCCCCAGTTGTGGCCGGTGCGGTTCGGATTCTCAATCGACGGCTCGGCCGGAACCCAGAGCTTCGCTCCGACTGGAAAGTCGAGGGCAGCCGGCAGAATGCCGACCACGGTGACCGGCGCACCATCAACCCGGAGTGAGGACCCAATGACGGCCGAGGCGGCGCCGAAATGACTCCGCCAGTAGCGTTCGGACAACACGACCGCAGGCGCCCCACCAACCCGAGCCTCGGCCGCGGAGAACCACCGACCCGCGATCGGCGCCACCCCCATCGCGGTGGCGAACGACGCCGACACGGCCGCCGCCCTGACGCCGAGAGGCCGTTCCCCAACGGTGACCGTCAACTCGAGGTCCCGGTAAGCCGACAGGTGGGTCAAGTCGTTGGCTTCACGTTGCCAGTCGAGCAGGTTCTGGCTCGCCACTCGCATTCGGCCCCCAGCTTGGGTCTCCATGACCGTGACGATCCGATCGGCGTCAGCGTAGGGGAGCCGCTGGATGAAGGCCGCGTTGACGATGCTGAAGACCGCGACGTTGGCGCCGAGCCCGAGGGCGGTCAGCGCGATTGCGGCGAGGGAAATCCAGGGATCGCGGCGAAGGCCACGGAACGCGCGCCGAAACTCGGTAAGCCAACGGTCCATGACTTCTCCTCGACGAGCGCTGTCGTCGCCGGACCGCCCGATCGCTTTGAGGGTTCGCTCAATCCTGGGGCGGTCACCGGACCGGATTTCGATTTGCCGGGCTGCCTCGGCTGGGTCCACGCCTTGGGCGATCAGTTCGTCGATGGCGAGGAGCCGATGAAAGTCGAGTTCGTCGCCGATATCGGCGTCGATCCGGCTTCGGCCGGTCGAGAGCCGAAAGATCCGGCGAATCGGGTCGAGCACTTGGATTAGACCTTGGCCGCGGCCATGATCTTGGCCACCGCCGAGACGTAGCGCCGCCAGTCTCCGTCTTGGGCCTTGAGATGCTCGCGGCCAGCCGGGGTGAGACGGTAGTACTTGGCCCGCCGGCTGTGCTCGGTCATGGCCCATTCGGCTACCAGCCAGCCTTTCCGTTCCATTCGATGGAGTGCCGGGTAGAGGGCCCCCTCCTCAATGGCCAGGGCTTGGTCGGTGGTCTTCTGGATCCAGCGCGAGACCTCGAACCCGTGCATGGGGCCCCAAGTGACGGTCTTGAGAATGAGAAAATCCAAGGTTCCCTGCACCAGCTCGACCGGTTTCGGCATCATATCCTCCGCCCTAAATATCTTAGCCTAAGCCCTTTAGGTCAAGGGACCCAAAAAAACGAGCCCCTATTCCCAGTGACGGGGTGCCCCGGTCAGCTCGTCGAGCAGGCCGGTATAGCTCTCATACCGCCCGGGGTCCACGGTGCC
>JANNQX010000134.1:0-22357 GCA_031400975.1 Gemmatimonadota bacterium | reverse complement strand
GGCGGTACAAGGCTCGAACTTGTGACCTCCACGATGTCAACGTGGCGCTCTAACCAACTGAGCTAACCGCCCGGGTTAACTAAGGGAAGATACGAAGGCGGACGACCATCAGAAGATCACGTGGGACGCGGATCTTTCTGTCGGCCGTCCGCCTACCCTCGGTTCAAAAATGGCGGGGGTGGGATTTGAACCCACGACCTCCGGGTTATGAGCCCGGCGAGCTACCAGACTGCTCCACCCCGCGTCGTTGTTACATTTCGTCGGGTCCTGCATTTCCTAAATTCCAGAGCGGGAAACGGGACTCGAACCCGCGACCCCAACCTTGGCAAGGTTGTGCTCTACCAACTGAGCTATTCCCGCATGGGGCGGGCACCCATTTTACCGCCAGGTGCCCCGATAAGCAACACTCAAGCCCAGGGTGCGCGACCGTGAAAATGGAGGCGAGGGGGATCGAACCCCTGACCTCGTGAATGCCATTCACGCGCTCTCCCAACTGAGCTACGCCCCCGTACTTTGTGGCCGCCCGCTGGGTGCTTATGTTGCAACGCGGCAAGCTAGCCGCCGCATCTAGGCGTGTCAAGCAGAAGTCGTGCCGATTTTCCCCTTCACATAACGACGGATGCCCATCCCGAGACTCCAGATTTGCGAGTCGTCCGCGTCGACCGGCACGTTAGGCGGAATGGCCGCGTGACCGACCGTCTCAACCTGATTGGCGTCGCCCAACTGGGCTTTATTCGCCGGACCGGTCGGTGGGCGGCGGATGCCTCGCGGGCGGTTCGGATGTATTGGGTCTGGGCTCCCCTCGTCGTGACTCACATGCGCCGGCTTGGGGTCGACTCGATCCCAATCTCACTGTTTCTGGCGGTATTTACCGGGATCGTGCTGGCGCTGCTGGCGTCTTACATATTCACTGGGGCCGTCCCGCTCTATTTCGTCGGCGCCCTGGTGGCGAAGACGATCATGATGGAACTCGGGCCGGTCCTGACCGGGATGGCTCTGGCGGGGCGGGTTGGGGCGAATATCGCCGCTGAACTCGGGACCATGAAGGTGACCGAGCAAGTGGACGCGCTCGAGACGCTGGCGGTCGACGTCCACGCCTACCTGGTGGTGCCCCGGGTCGTCGCGGCGACCCTGATGTTCCCTGTGGTGACCGCCATGGCCATCGCGGTCGGCGTTATCTCGGGATGGGTCACGGCCACCAACTTGCTCGATCTTTCGACGCCGGAGTTCTTCAAAGGCGTTCGCCAGTTCTATCAGTTCAAGGACATTTGGTTCGGACTGCTGAAGAGCGCAAGCTTCGGGTGCGCCATCGCGGTGATGGGGGCGCTGACCGGCCTCCGGACCCAGGGCGGCGCCGAGGGCGTCGGCCGGTCGACGACGAGGGCGGTGGTGCTGGGCTGCGAAGCAATCTTGGTGCTCGACGCCTTCTGGGCGTTGGTACTGCTCTAGGGTTTCCGATGATCCGATTTCGGAATGTGTCCAAGGCGTTTGGAGCGAAGCGGGTGCTCGAGGGCTTTTCCTTGGATATTCCCGATGGCCAGACGACCGTTTTGTTGGGCTACTCCGGGACCGGGAAGAGCGTGGCGCTTAAGCATATCGTCGGCCTCCTCGAGCCTGATAGCGGGGAGGTCGAAGTCGACGGCAAGGTGGTAGCGGACCTGTCCCGCGACGCCCTCGTGGCGATGCGCGCCTCGATTGGGTATGTCTTTCAGTTTGCGGCACTGTTCGATTCGATGTCGGTGTCCGACAACGTCGCGCTGGGATTGCGGCAGCAGGGGCGGTCGCCGGACGACGTGCAGGCTCGGGTTGAAGCGAGCCTCGACCGGGTTGGGCTCAAGGATGCCATGGCGCGGTTCCCGAGCGAGTTGTCGGGTGGGATGCGCAAGCGGGTGGGGATTGCCCGGGCGATTGCTCTTGAGCCTCGCTACATTTTGTATGATGAACCGACCACCGGCCTTGACCCCGTCACCTCGGCAGTGATCGACGACTTGATGGTCCGAACCAAGCGGGAGTTGGGGGTGACCGGCGTCGTCGTTACTCACGATATGCGGAGCGCGTTCGCGGTGGCGGACCGGATCGCGATGCTGTACGAAGGCCGGGTGCATGCCGTTGGGACGGTGGATGAGATTCGCCGGACGGAGGACCCCTTGGTACGTCAGTTCATTGAAGGCCGTCCATGAAGCGTCGGAACGAATTTCTGGTGGGGACCTCGGTGTTGATCGCGTTTGCGGTCGTGATTGGGGGTGCCATTTGGCTCTCCGAAACCGATCTGCGCAACCGCGACGTGATCCATGGGGTCCGATTCCGGGAAGTGGGGGGGCTTAAGATCGGCGCGCCGGTCACCCTTCGCGGCGTCAAGGTCGGGCGGGTGAACGCGATCCGGCTGGCGGCCGATGATTGGGTTGAAGCCGATCTCAAGATCCGGCTCGATGTCGATTTGCCGGCGAGCCCGGTGGCGATTGCCGCCTCCGGCAGTCTGTTCGGGGAATGGCAAGTCACCCTGATGGGGCTTCCAGATGCACCCCAAGACCCGGAGCTCCGGGCCCGGCTGACCGAATCGGCCGCTCCGGCGGGAGGATTGTGGCCCGGAGCCACGCTGCCCGATATCGGTCAGCTGACCCAACAAGCCAACCGGATCGCGACCGATTTGGGCAACATGACCGGCCGGGTTTCCTCGGCGCTCGATTCCACCGCGATCCAAGACGTTCGGCGGAGCCTCCGGGACCTCCGGGAGGCCGCCGACCGGCTGGCCGATTTTGCCAAGAAACAGACCGGCCCGTTTACCGAAGTGACCGGCAACTTGGCGGTGACCTCGGGGGAGGTCGGCGCGGCCTCGAAGCGGGTCAACACGTTGTTGGGCCGGGTCGATGATGCCACGAAGGACAATCAGATCGGCGACATCATGAACTCGGCGAGGGCGACCTCAGCCGATCTGCGGGCAGCGTCCGCCGATGCCAAGGAGTTGCTCGGGGCGATCCGGGCTCACCAGAGTACCCTCACTCGGATTCTCGAAACGACGGACACCTTGCTCACCAAGGTCCAGTCGGGGAGGGGCAGTCTGGGTCTGCTGGCCCGGGATTCGTCGCTCTACCTCGAAACGACGGCTGTCATCAAGCGAATGAATGATCTGTTGGCCGACATCCAGGCCAATCCCCGCCGTTACTTTCGTTTCTCCGTTTTCTAGGGCATCGGGCCGTGGCGAAGGAGCGTCGGGCAGGGAGCGCGAGGCAGCGTCGCGCCAAGCGCGAGGTGAGTGCCGGCGGGATCGTCTTTCGACGCTTTTCCGAGCCGGTGACGCATCGCTTTCTCTTGATCCGGGACAGCTACGGCCACTGGGGCTTCCCGAAGGGTCATTTGGAAAAATCTGAGTCGCCGGCGGAAGCGGCGGTGAGGGAAACGACGGAGGAAACCGGTCTCGTCGAACTCAAGCTCCATGCTCCGCTCGAGACGATCGACTGGTATTTCCGACTCCATGGCAAGCTGATCCACAAATTCTGCCACTTCTTCCTGCTCGAGTCCGCAGCTGGGGAACCGGTACCCCAGACCGACGAAGGTATCACGGAATGCTCCTGGGTCGCCCTCGATCAAGCGCTCGAACAGCTTGGATACGAGAACGCCCGGGGGGTGCTCCGTCGCGCCGGCGACCTGGCCGAGCGGTTGGTACTCGGCCCCCAGACGGCCCTCGATTAGCCGATGTCTGCGGTTGTGGCGGCGTTCCTCGATAGCCCGACCGCCCTTGCCTCGCTTCGCCGGACGATGCCGAAAGGAGCCGGGCCGGTTCGGGGCTGTCGAACCGGGGCCGCCTTGGCTCGGGTCATCGAATCCGGGCCGGTCGATGCCGTGGTGCTGGGCGTTCGGGCGTACCACACGATCGATCTCGCCGACTTGCGACGGAGGTTCCCCAAGATTCCGGTGATCCTCTATGGTGTGGTGCGTTCGGACCAGGGGCAAACCATGCTCGGCTTGGAGGTGCTCGGCGTCCGGGCCGTGATGGTCGAGGGGATCGACGACCCGATGGTCGGTGAGTTGGTGGCCCGGAGCGGCTCAGCTGCGGCGCGGCAAGAGGCGCTGGCGGCCGTTCCTGGGGTCCTCAGACTCACCGAGCCGCTCCAGCGGCGGGCCTTCGATCTCTTGGCCACCACCGCCGGCCCGCCGCCTTCGGCCACGATAGTGGCGCGCCGGCTCCGGGTCAGTCGAGAGCATCTGTCGCGTCAATTTGGCGCCGGTGGTGCCCCGAACCTGAAGCGGCTCACCAGTCTGTTGCAAGTCCTGGCGGTCAAGGATTGTTTGGCCAATCCCGGCTATAGCCCCGACTCGGCAGCCGGATGGTTCGGCTTCGTGAGCGTCAGCCACCTTCGTACCGTGGTGAGCCGGGTGGTTCGGCTCCCGATCGAGGGGCTCGCCCGGGCCAGCCAAGCGGAGCTTCTCAAGCGGTTCCTGGCCCAGGGCAGCCGGAGCCGACCGCGATAGGCCCAAACGGCTGCTTGCCTCGGGTTATTGATTGTGATATTTTTCACAAGCTAAGTAACCGCTGATCACTCAACGATCTGAATAACTCATGGCGACCGATTCAACCCTCCGTCCGGGCGAGATTAAAGACATCCTTCTCAAAGAGATCGCCAGTGCCGATTTAGGCACGGTCGATAGTGCCGAAGTTGGCACCACTCTGGAGGTTCGAGACGGGGTAGCGCGGGTCTACGGCCTTCGTGCCGCCGTGGCCGGCGAAATGCTCGAGTTCACGTCGACCGAGACCGGTGAAACGGTAGCGGGCTTGGTGCTCAACTTGGAGCAGGACAACGTCGGCGCTGTCATCTTGGGCGATTACTTGAAGCTCAAGGAGGGCGACGAAGTCCGGTGCACCGGACGGCTCCTCGAAGTTCCTTCCGGGCCGGCGATGCTCGGGCGGGTCGTCGATGCGCTCGGTCAGCCGGTCGATGGCCGGGGCGCGATCAATACCACCGCGCGCCGACCGGTCGAAATGATTGCCCCGGGCATCATCGTTCGCCAGCCGGTGAAAGAGCCGATGCAAACGGGGATCAAGGCCATCGACAGCATGATCCCGATCGGCCGAGGCCAGCGCGAGCTGATCATCGGCGACCGCGGCACCGGCAAGACGGCGATTGCGGTCGATACCATCATCAATCAAAAGGGCCAGGGCGTCATCTGCGTCTATGTCGCGATCGGCCAGAAGCGGTCGACCGTCGCGACCGTGGTCGAGCGGCTCAAAGAAGCCGGCGCCATGGATTACACCGTCGTCGTGGTGGCCTCGGCCTCCGACCCGGCGCCGCTTCAGTACATCGCTCCGTACTCCGGTTGCGCCATCGCTGAGTTCTTCATGTATGAAGAAGGCAAGCCGACGCTCTGCGTGTACGACGATCTTTCCAAGCAGGCGGCGGCCTACCGGCAGCTGTCCCTGATTCTTCGCCGCCCGCCGGGCCGGGAGGCCTACCCGGGCGACGTCTTCTATTGTCACAGCCGTCTGCTCGAACGGGCCGCCAAGCTCTCAGAGGATCCGAACGTGGTGAAGCTCGACCCTCGGATCAAGAAGCCGGGCGGGTCGCTCACGGCACTGCCGATCATCGAAACCCTAGCCGGCGACGTCTCGGCCTACATTCCGACCAACGTGATCTCGATCACCGACGGCCAGATCTTCCTGACTACCGATTTGTTCTATTCGAACGTCCGACCCGCCGTGGATGCCGGGATCTCGGTGAGCCGGGTCGGCGGCAACGCCCAGATCAAGGCCATGAAGCAAGTGGCGGGTCCGCTTCGGCTGGCCTTGGCCCAGTTTCGCGAGCTTGAGGCCTTTGCCCAGTTCGGCTCCGAACTCGACGCGGCGACCCAGCGCCAGTTGGCGCGAGGGGTCCGGTTAGTCGAGGTCTTCAAACAGCCACAGTACCGTCCCCTCTCAGTCGAGAAACAAGTTGCGATCATCTACGCGGCGACCAATGGCCACCTCGATGAGGTGGAGGTCAAGTCGGTCCGGCAGTGGGAACGCGACTTCCTGAGCTACCTCGAGGCCCAGCACGGCGCCATCTATGAGGGCATTCGGACCAAGAAGACCCTGGATGACGACCTCAAGGCCAAGCTCGAAGGGGCGATCAAGTCCTTCAAATCGCTGTTCAAGGCCGAGTAATTCGCGATGGCGAACCAAAGCCGCCAGCTTCGAGGCCGGATTCGTTCGGTCCAAAACACCCGCCGGATTACTCGGACGCAGGAGTTGGTCGCGACGTCCAAGCTCAAGCGGGCGCAGGACCGCGTGGTGGCCGCCCGCCCCTACGCGGAGGCGTTACGAGAGACGATCGCCGACCTCGTCACGCCTGAGTTGATGGAGCGGTTTCCCTTGCTTCGGAGGCCCGTCTTGCCGGCGAAGGGCGGCCCGACTCGCGCGGCCATCGTCCTGGTGACCTCGAACCGGGGTCTCTGCGGTGCGTTCAACAGCAACCTGATCAAAGAAGCTCGGCGGCTGGCTGAGGAGTTGGAAAGCGCCGGTTGCACGGTCGAGTTCCATTGCGTTGGGAAGAAGGGTGCCGGATTCCTCAAGTATATCGGCAAGAAGCTGGCGGCCGACCGGCAGGATGTCGGCGACAAGCCGACGGCCGAGCACGCGGCGAGCATTGTCGAGACGCTGATGGCCGACTACGGCGCCGGGCAACTTGCCAGTGTCGATCTGGTTCACGCCAAGTTCAACAGCGCTATTTCCACTCCGGCCACATCGGTCCGGATTCTCCCGGTGGCCACCCCTCCCAAGGGCAGCAAAGTTCGGCCGGACTACATCCTGAAGCCGGGCGCCGATGCGATTCTCGAAAACCTGCTGCCGCTCTATGTCAGGAACGCCGTGTATCGCGGCCTGGTTGAGACGGCCGCCGGCGAACATGGGGCTCGGCGAACGGCGATGAAGAACGCCACCGACAATGCGGGCGAAATTCTGACGTCACTTCGGACGGCATATAACAAGGGCCGCCAAGCGCAAATTACCCAAGAGATCTCTGAGATCGTGGGTGGCGCTGCGGCATTAGAGGGCTAGAGGAGACACCATGACTGCGACCGCGACGGAAAAGAACATCGGCACCATCGTGCAAGTGATCGGACCGGTACTCGACATCGAGTTCGCGCCCGGGCATTTGCCGGAGATCTACAACGCCTTGCTGATCGAAGACGCCAAGGCCGTGATCCCGATCAAGTTGGTGGCTGAAGTCCAGCAGCACATCGGCCAGAACATGGTGCGGGCGGTCGCGATGAGCTCGACCGACGGCGTGACCCGGGGGATGGACGTCATCGACACTGGTGCCACGATCACGGTCCCGGTCGGCGCGGTACCGTTGGGCCGGATCCTCAACGTGCTTGGTGAAGCGATTGATGGCGGCGCGGCGATTCCGGGCGATGCCCTCCGGTGGCCGATTCACCGGCCCACGCCCAAGTTCGTCGACCTCGAGCCGAAGACCGAAATTTTCGAGACCGGTATCAAGGTCATCGATCTGATCGCCCCGTTCGTGAAGGGCGGCAAGATCGGTCTTTTTGGCGGCGCCGGCGTCGGCAAGACGGTGGTGATCCAGGAGTTGATCAACAACGTCGCGTCCGCCCATGGCGGTAAATCGGTGTTTTGCGGGGTCGGTGAGCGGACCCGCGAGGGCAACGACCTCTACCTCGAGTTCAAAGAAGCGAACATTCTGGATAAAGTCGCCCTGATCTATGGGCAGATGAATGAGCCGCCCGGCGCTCGGCTTCGGGTCGGCCTGACCGGGCTTACCGTGGCCGAGTACTTCCGGGACGTTGAAAAGCAGGACGTGCTGTTGTTTGTCGATAACATCTTCCGGTTTACCCAGGCCGGCTCTGAAGTGTCGGCGCTGTTGGGCCGGATGCCGAGCGCGGTGGGGTACCAGCCGACGCTGGCGACCGAGATGGGCGATCTCCAGGAACGGATTACCTCGACGAAAGACGGGTCGATCACCTCGGTGCAGGCGATCTACGTGCCGGCGGACGACCTGACCGACCCGGCCCCGGCGGCCGCGTTTGCGCACTTGGACGCCACCGTGGTGCTCAATCGGGCCATCTCGGAACTCGGGATCTATCCGGCGGTCGATCCGCTCGATTCCTCGAGCCGGATCCTCGACGCCCAGTATGTCGGCGAACGGCACTACAACGTCGCCATCGGGGTCCAGCGGACCCTCCAGCGCTACAAGGCGCTTCAGGACATCATCGCCATCCTCGGCATGGATGAACTGTCGGAAGACGACAAGTTGGTGGTGTCGCGGGCCCGCCGGGTCCAGCGGTTCTTGTCGCAGCCGTTCTTCGTGGCCGAGCAGTTTACCGGCTTCCCGGGCAAATACGTCAAGCTTTCGGAAACGGTGGAGAGCTTCGAACGGGTCCTGGCCGGCGAGTTCGATCACCTGCCGGAGCAGGCGTTCTACATGGTCGGGGGCATTGACGAGGCCGTGGAGAAAGCCAAGAAGCTGGCCGCCTCCTGATGCAAGTCACGGTCATCGGGCCCGAGTCGTCGATGTTCAACGGGGAGGCCGATGCGGTCGTCGCGCCTGGCTACGACGGTCAGGTCGGTATCCTGACCAATCATGCACCGTTCATGACGTTGCTTGGCAAGGGGGTGCTGACGGTGAAACACGGAAGCCAGGAACACCGTTTCACTGTGCAGGGCGGCTTCCTGCAAGTCGTCTCTAACCGGGTTCGCGTGGTCGCCGAATATGTCGTGTCGGCGGCCTGACCGGCCCCGGCGCCCCGACTCGAAGGAGACTCCCCCGTGTTGCCTAAGGCACTCGCCATCGTAGGCCTAGTTGGATTCCTAACGACCGAACTTATCGCCCAGTCGACCCGGACGCCGGTGTTTCTCGCGCCCTATCGAGCGTTTCGGCGAGTCGAGTTCGGGGCCTCAGTATCCGATCCAGGACCAGGCGTCACGGTGGAAGGGTTCTATCGGTTTGGCGAACGGAAATTCGACATCGGCTTTCGGGGCGGATTCGCCGACAATAGCCCGGGTGGTACCCAGTTTCTTGCCGGGGTCGACTTTCGGACCCGAGTCATCGACCACACCGTGGACTTTCCCCTGGATGGAGCGCTGACCGTCGGCGTCGGGGGCCAGTTCGGCTCCGGCGCTTCCCAAGCCTACATCCCCGTTGGGATCTCGTTAGGGAGGCGGGTCGAACTCGAGGACTCCAAGGTCGAGTTCACGCCCTATCTCCATCCCGTCCTCGGACCGACCTTCGGCGACGGCATCAACTCCGGCGGCTTGCTCTTTGGGCTCGGCCTTGGGGTCGACGTGTCGTTCAACAAGAGGTTCGACATTCGGGTCAGCGGAGCCTTGGGCGACTACAGCGGTATTGGCATCAGCGTCGCGTTCCTGCGATGAGGCCGCTTCCGGGTGCGGTTCTGATCGCCGTTGTGGCGGGACTGACTTTTGGGTCGGCCCCGATCGCGGCGCAGGCCCCAGGCATTCCGGTTCTGAATTCCGGGTTTGCCAGGGGGTTCACCCTGGCGTCGATGGTGGGGTTTGCCAACGCCGCCGCCGGTGAGGGGACTGGCCTCGCGGTGTCGGGCGTCGCGGGGTTTCGGCGAATCGCTTTCGGGGGGTTCGTGTCGGGTTTGAGCGGGTCATCTCTCAGTGACGAGAGGGTCCTGGCTCGGGGCGCGACGGTCGCGATCAAACTGGCCGGGGGCCCGCTGGTGCCCGTGGGCATCACGCTCATGACGGGCGCCGGGTACTTCGCGCCTCCCAACAGCCATTCGACGAATTGGCGGGTCCCCGTTGGGCTGGGGATCTCGTGGACCGTGCCCCAGCCGGTTGTCGCGCTGCGGTTCTGGGCCTCACCTCGCCTCGACTACTCGCGGGACCGCGGTCCCGATCCCCTAGCGACTCCGGGTCCGAATGGACCGGTTCCGCTCCGAACCACGACTCAGTCGGATTTCGGGTTGAGTGGTGGGATCAATTTCGGGTTCCTGAATGGATTCGGGCTCGACGTGGCCGTGGATCGACGGTTCACCAGCGCGACTGACGGCAAGCCGGCAGTGCTCGGCTTGGGCGCCAGTTACCGCTTCGAGTAGGCGCCCTGACCCTCCGCACCGTTGCCCTGGCCGTCGGCCTCGTTTCGGTTACCTTGGTGGCCGAGTCGCGGGGCCAGGACGGGGCTGTCCCGATCCGCAACGCCGGCGTGTCCCAGGGCATCTCGCTAGCGATCGACGTTGGGTTTGGGCGGCTCCGCCGGGTCGGCTCGGCGAGCGGGGACGATCGGTCTCGGGCGATTTCCGGTAGTGGCTCGGTTGGCTTCGGCCCCCTTGGTCTAACGGTTGGGGTCTCGCGGGTTACCATCGATCCGGTCTCCGGCCCTGATCGAACCAGCTCAGTCCTGACCGGTGCGGCTCAGTTCACAGTCTTTGGTGGCCCATTGGTTCCATTGAAGGTCGTCTGGCAAGCCGGGGCAGACCGGTCGCTCGCCGGCGGCTCCGGTGCCCCGTGGCGGGGCTGGGGCGGGATTGGAGCGGCCCTGACGATTCCGGCGGCGGTCCTCTCGATTAAGCCCTGGATTGCGCCACGGGTCGACTACATTGGGACCCGGCCTCTGACCGGTGGGCGTTTCAAGACGGCGCTCAGCGCCGGGGTTGATCTGGGGTTGCTGAACGGGTGGGGTGTTCGGGCTGGCTACGATAGCCGGTTGGGTTGGAGCAGCGGGGATACCCCAGCCTCAGGTGTTAGTATCGGGGCCAGTTATCACTTTCGGTAAGGCTAAGGACTCGTGGTGAATATTCGACGGATCAGTTTGCCTGGGTTGCTGATTGCCTTCGCGTTGACGGGCTGCGCCCAGAGCTTCGATGCCACCAACCTCGGGGTGCCGGCCACGATGGCCTCCGCATCCGGCGATGAGGCCGCAGCCGCGGGGCAGCCGTTTCGGGTGTCAGCTCACACCGTCCATGGGTTGTGGGGCCTGGTCCCCCTTGGGAAGGCCCGCCTCGATAAGGCGCTTGCCGCCCAGTTGGTTGGGGGCAAGGAAGTCGCCCAGCTCAAGATCCACACCAAGAGTCGCTGGTCGGACCTGCTTTTCACGGCGCTGACGCTCGGGATCATCGCGCCGAAGACCGTGATTTACGAAGGCGTCATCATCGGGCGCTGATCGCGCCCACATCTCAGAACTATCCGATCAGTCCCGTCGCTCGGGCGTCCGCAACGGTGTCGACGTCGCGCAAGACCTCCAACTCGATCCATTCCTGACCGAGCGCCAGTAGTCGGGCTCGGGTCGCATCGGCGACCGTTGGAGTGCTCCATTCAATCCCGGCGAACAGGCTTGGGAAAGGCGTTCGGGTGCCGAGGAGGTAGTACCCGCCGTCGAGGCTCGGGCCGAGCACCACTGATGTGTTCGCCAGCAACCTTCCCGCTTTCAGAAGCAACTCGGTTGTTATTCCTGGACAATCACCGCCAAGGATGATGACGGGCGTCCCCTCGGCGAGACCGACTTCAACCGCTGCCATTCGGGCCCCGAGGTCTCCGGCCGGCTGGGGGCGGAATCGAAAGTCGGGGCCCAACCAGTCCTCGAATTCCCGCGCCGCATCGGCGGGAGCGTACCAAATGGTCGTCTCCCAGCCAGTGCCTCGAACGGCGGCGAGGGTGGCGTCGACCATCGAGCGGTAGAGGCCGACGGCCGCGATATCTCCGAGTTCTCTTGCCAATCGGGTTTTGACGAAGCCGGGCCGGGGGGCCTTGAGCAGGAGGGCGAACTCGACTTGGTCGGTGGGAGGGTAAGGCACGGGTCAACCTAAGACCGAAGCCACTCTTGCGCCGATACCTAGTTGTCGATATATAGTAAGCTAGGTATAGACAACTAGGGGTACTTGTGGCCCGTCACGATGTTCTTCAGGGCACCATTGGACTGTTGGTTCTCCGGACGCTATCTCGTGGTCCGATGCATGGTTACGCCATTACTTCTACGATCCAGCGGCTCTCGAATGATGCCCTTCGGGTCGAGGAGGGGTCGCTCTATCCGGCGCTTCACCGGATGGAAGAGGCGGGGTGGATCGTCTCCGAGTGGGGCGAAACGGACACCGGCCGGCGGGCTCGGTTCTATTCGATTTCCGCCCTGGGGCGCGAACAACTCGAGCGCGAGAAACTCCAGTGGGATCGACTTCGGTCGGGCGTTCAACTAGTGCTCCAGTGGGAGGACGGATGAGTTGGTGGAATCGGATTACCAGAGCCCTCGTGAGCGACCGTCGGATGAATCAGCGAATCGACGACGAAATGGGCTTCCACATCGAGATGCGGACCCAAGAGAACATCGCCGCCGGGATGTCGCCGGAAGCCGCAGTCCGAGCCGCCCGTCTGTCGTTCGGGAATCGAGCGGTTCAGGCCGAAGAAACCCGAGATACCCGGACCGTACTCTGGCTCGAGACTGCTTGGCGTGACGTCCGGTTCGGGGTCCGGAGCCTGTGGCGTCGGCCGGGATTGTGGGTGACCGCCGTGTTGTCTTTGGGGCTCGGAGTCGGCGCGACGACCACGGTCTTCAGTCTCCTCGATGCCGTGGCTTTCAAGCGGCTGCCTTTTCCGGATCTCGATCGGCTGTTTGTGGTGGAGGAGCGGAAGGACGGCGAGCGAATCGGCGGCAATCCACTGCGGATGCGGGACTACGCGGCTCAAGTCGGGAGCTTCGCCGCGGTGGCAGGGTACTTCGGCGAGAACGCGGTCGTGACCGGTCGGGGTGAGCCGCAGCGGGTGGAGGTCCGGCGGACGTTCGGGGCCTACTTCGAGGTCTTTGGGCCAACTCCGGCGAGCGGGCGGGCGTTCTCCGCGGCGGAACGGGGCGGTGAACCAGTACTGGTCGCCCGGGAACGGACCGCGGTGGGTTGGTTTGGTTCGGCGGCGGCGGCGTTAGGTCAGTCGGTGACGCTCGACGGCATCGGTTACACCATCATTGGGGTGGTGCCGAATAGCGCCGAGCCGGTGGCGATCGAGGCTTGGACACCGGCTTCCTCCGGGCTCCAGGCCGGCCCTCGCCGGGGGAGCTACCTGTTTACTGTCGCCAAGCTCAACCGAGACACCAAGATTGAGACGGCTTCGGCGGAACTGGCCGCCGTGCTGGCAACCCTGGGGCGGGAGTATCCGGAGACCGACGCCGGTCGCGAGGCTCGGCTGGTTCCGCTTCAGGCCGATTTGGTGCGGGAGGCTCGCTCGGCTGGTCTGGTGGTCTTGGGGATCGCTGCGTCGGTGCTGTTGATCGCCTGCCTCAATGTGGCCAGCCTGCTGTTGGCGCGGACGGCGGAACGGCGCCGGGAGAGCGCGCTCAGGGCGGCGTTAGGTGCCGGGACCCGGAGCTTGGTCCGGCTCTATCTCACCGAAAGCGTGGTACTGGCGTTCGTCGGCGGCCTATTCGGGGTGGCGCTCGCGGCGATTGCCGTCCCGGTGATCCGGTCCCTCGATCTTCCGTTCGACCTTCCCCGGCTTGCCGAGGCCGCCGTTGATGGCCGGGCGCTGTTCTTTGCGCTCGGGCTGGTGACCGTGTCCGCGATGGTGTTTGGGACGTTGCCCGCCGTCCGGGCGTCGAAAGGCGCGTTGGTGCCGTCGCTCAATCGGGCGGCGCCGCGGGGGCGGGTTCGTGATCTGATCGTGGTGGGCCAGGCGGCCCTCGCGTTGGTCATTCTCGTGGCGGCAGCCACGATGCTGGACGGGTTTCTCCGACTGCGTCGCGCCTCGTTTGGTTTTTCAACCAACCAGGTGGTGACGGCGAAGATCAACCTCTCCTGGAACAGCGAGGGCGCGGCACTCGCCGACTTCCGGACCCGCGCCCTCGAAGGCCTCGGGGCCATTCCAGGCGTTCGAGCGGTGGGAGTGGCCGATCGGCTTCCGCTCGAGGGTGGGACCCAATCGGGGCCGGTGCAGGTGAGCGGGCGGACCCTCTCTCCGGAGCTCCGGGTGAAGCGTGTTTCGCTCCGGGCGGTCAGTGCCGGCTATTTCACGGTGATGGGTATTCCGATCCTCAGCGGCCGGACCCTTGGTGACCGGGGCACCGCGGTCGTCAATCAGCAATTCGCGACGGTTTTTCTAGGCGAGCAACCGCTGGGCCAGCGGGTCACCGTGGCCGGTGACAACGTGGTCGAGGTGGTCGGCGTGGTGCCTGGGGTCCGGCAGTGGGCCGCGGACGAGCAGATCATGCCTGAGGTCTTCATCCGGGCCGACCAAACCTATTGGCCGCTCCTCGCGTTCGTCCTCCAGACCGATGCCCCGTTGTCCAGCATCGGGCCCGCGATTCGGGCTCGGATCTCGGAGGTCAACCCGACCCAAATTGTCGATGAAATCAAGACGATGGATGAGCAGCTTGGCGTGGTGGCCCGGACTCCCCGGGTTTTGGCTTGGTTGTTGTCGGCTTTTGCGGTCGTCGCGTTGGCGTTGGTCGCGATCGGCCTCTACGGTGTGTTGAGCGGCTACGTCAGCAACCGAATCGCCGAAATCGGGCTTCGGATTGCGCTCGGGGCAACGCCGCTCGGCTTGGTGGGCCGGATCACCGGGCGGGGGCTCCGCCTGGCGGTGATCGGTGTCGTCGCCGGCGTCGCGACGTCGCTGCTATTCGGCGGAGCGTTGGCCCAGCTTCCGGTGAGCCTCCGAACCAATGATCCGGCCCTTCTTGCGGCGGTGGCGGCGTTGTTCCTGGTGATTGCCGCGGTGGCCAGCTGGGTTCCGGCATGGCGCGCGGCCCGGGTCGATCCCGCTTCCGTCCTCCGTCACGACTAGCCCTGGGGTCGTCAACCGCTGAGTAGCCGTTCGACCAGGGTTGCGTTGCGGTCGGCGGCGCCTAACTCGGCGGTCACTACCGCAAGGGCGCGGTGACCGCCTAACGCCGCCGCCGACGGGTCGGCCCACTCGGCCCAGATCCGGGAGAGGGCCGCCGCTGAATCCGTCGGGGGCAGCGGGCGGGCACCGCCGCCGGCGATGAGCAACCCGGCTTCCCGGCTCGACTGCCACCTGGGCCCAAACACGACGGGAATCCCCAGGGCGGCCGGCTCGAGGACCGAGTGAAGGCCCGCGGAGCCGAATCCGCCGCCGACGTAGGCAGCCCGGGCGCCTCCATAGATGGTGGAGAGAACTCCGATCCGGTCGACCACGACGACCGCGGGGAGCTGGTCGCCGAGCTCGGAGAGACGGGCGTGGGAGTGTCCGGCCTGGCCGATCGCGTTGATCAGTTGCTCGAGGTGATCCAACTCATGGGGCACGAGGATAAGCCGGGCATCCGGCGCCTGGGCGCTGAGGAGTCGGAAAGCGGCAAGGACCACCGATTCATCGGCGGGCCAGGTCGATCCGGCCACGAAGGTCGGCGCGCCTGCGGTTAGGCGGCGGAGGGGATCGTCTTCGGGAATGCCGCGGGCCCGTTCAATGGCGCTGTCGAACCGGGGGTCACCGGTGATGGAAATGGCGGCGGGCGACACGCCGAGGTCGACGAGCTTCGCCGCGTCGGGATCGGCCACCGCTCCGACCAGGTCGAGGGCCTGGTACCCCGGCCGGGTGAGCCATCGGGCGACCGGGTGGTCTCGCCGGGTCAGCGGACTGACTGTCGCTGCGATCATTCCCAGCTTGACACCGCCGGCCCTCGCGGTCGTGGCGAGTTCGGGCCAGAGATCGAGTTTCGTGAACACGAGTGCCGTTGGTGCCAGGCAATCCAACAACGAGGTGACATTCGGCCGGGTGTCGTACGGCAGATACCCAGCACCGTCGACCGGCTGCCGAGTGGCCAGGGCCTCGGCAGAGGGGCTGAAGAATGTATAGGCGATTTGCCAGGATGGGTTCCGGATCCGAAGGCGCTGAAGCACGGCGTTGGCCTGGAGTCCTTCGCCGACCGACGGGGCGTGGACCCAGAGCAACGGCCGGGAGCGATCTCGGTGGTCCTTCGCCCAACCGCGCCATTGATTCAGGGCGGCCCGACGGGCTTGATCGCCCTGAGCAAGCTTCGAGGATGCCCCGGCGATCCACGGCATGATCGCGTTCGCCACTCCCGCCAGGGCTCGATATGGGATCGATGTTCGCGGCACGGGTCAAACCTAGGGGGCTTGTGCTCGGGGGGCGAGTTTCCCAATTTACAGACGCCCCTACGGCAGGTTTGTGCCACCCCATCGCAAGGAGGTGATCCATTGTCTAGTGAGATACGTCGTTCGAGCTCGAGCAGGGCAAGCGGTCGCCAGGTGATCGCGTAGGCTTCTCGAGAATTCGTTTCGAACGTCAGGAGCCACTCGGTCCCAGGCGCATCGTCTCGAGCTCGAAGGACTCTTTTCTTGATCGCGCCGTCTGCTCGAGAGGGCAGGCGGCGCGAGTACTATCAGGGGTACAATGCGACTCCGTCATCGATTGATTCCGCTGGCCTTACTGCCGTTGATGGCCGCCGGCCCCGACCCGACGGCCAAGGTGTTGTTGGCGCTCGCGGTCATCTATGTCTCCGCGTTGCTGGCTGGCGAACTCGCCGTTCGTCTTGGCCAACCGGCGGTGCTCGGGGAACTGCTGGCCGGGGTGATGCTCGGCAATTTGCCGTTGGTCGGGGTTGAAGTGTTTCGGTTCATTCCCGACGATGCCGGTGTCGATTTGTTGGCCCGGATCGGGGTGTTGATCTTGTTGTTCGAGGTCGGGGTTGAATCGACCGTTCGGCAAATGCTGTCGGTCGGCGCTCGGGCACTCATTGTTGCGCTTCTCGGGGTGGCCACGCCGTTTGCGCTTGGCTGGGCCGTCGGCGCCATGTTCCTCCCGATGTCGGGGCCCTATGTCCACGCCTTCATCGGAGCGACCTTGTCAGCCACGAGCGTGGGGATCACGGCCCGGGTCCTTAAGGATCTTGGGAGATCGAAAACCCCGGAAGCGCGGATTATCCTTGGCGCTGCGGTGATCGATGATGTGTTGGGCTTGGTGATCTTGGCCGTGGTGAGCGGCGTGATCGTCGCCGCCAATGCCGGGACCGCCATGAGCTATGGGGCGATGGGGACGATCGTGGGCAAGTCGGTTGGGTTTCTCGTGGCGGCGGTGGCGATCGGCGTTTGGTTTGCCCCTCGGCTGGTGGCCTGGTCGGCCCGGCTCCGCACCAAGGGCGCCGCTCTCGGGGTCAGTCTGGCGCTCTGTTTCATCACGGCCTTCTTGGCATACCAGATTGGACTGGCAGCGATCATCGGCGCCTTTGCGGCCGGCCTGGTGCTCGAGTCAGGCCACTACCGCGCCTTTACGGATCGGGGCGATCACTCAATCGAGGACCTCCTTCACCCGCTGATTCAGGCTTTCGTCCCGATCTTCTTTGTCGTCATGGGGATGCGAACTGACCTTCGGGCGTTTGCGGACCTTGGTGTGTTGGGGCTGGCCGCGGTTCTGTCCGGCGCGGCGCTGGTCAGCAAGCTGGTGTCCGGCTTTGGCGCTGGGGCCGGTGTGAATCGACTGGCGGTTGGGGTCGGGATGGTACCCCGCGGTGAGGTTGGGCTGATCTTTGCCAACATCGGCCTCGGTCTGACGCTTGGGGGTGCCGCGGTGATCACACCGACGCTCTATTCAGCCATCGTGGTGATGGTGATCGTGACGACGATGGCGACGCCGCCGGCACTCAAATGGGCCTTTGGCCGTGGGGCTGAATCTTGACCAGGGTTGATCCGTAATGAGCGGTCCAATGGCCAACACTTCCTACTGGACTAAGACCCGCGCTCCCCGCCACAGTCTCACGTTTGCGCTGCCTCTTCTGCTGCTGTACGAAGCCCTGGCATTTCTCTTGTCGGGCGACGCGATAGCCGGGGTGCGGAACGGAGCCGACGTGCTGCTGAAGAGTGCGTTTACCGCGTTGGGCGGCCGGACCGGGCTCACGGTATTCGGAGTCGTGCTCCTTGGAATTGGGATCGCCCTCGTGATTCGGGATCGAAGGCGGAATGGCCCGATCGAGGGCCGCCTGTTCTGGGGAATGGTGGTTGAGTCGCTGGCGTACGCCTTGGTCCTCGGTGGGGTCGCGAGTGCCGTCACCTCGCTTCTCCTCGGCCGGCTCGGGTTTGGGCTAGCGGCCGGCGGGTTCGATCAGTTCGGGTTTCCAACCCAGATCATGATTTCGCTCGGCGCCGGTCTCTACGAGGAACTGGTGTTCCGGGTGTTGTTGGTGTCGGGGCTGGCGGCCCTGGGCCGAGTGGTATTCGGATGGAAGCCGGTGGCGAGTGCTGTGGTCGCGACCGTGGTCGGTGCGGTGATTTTTTCGGGGTTTCACTACGTCGGCCCGTATGGCGATCCGTTCAAGCTTGATTCGTTCACCTTCCGGGCGGTGGCGGGACTGATGTTCAGCGGGCTCTACCTGACGAGAGGATTTGGGATTGCGGCGTGGAGCCACGCGCTCTATGACGTGATACTGGCCGTGATCAAGTAGGCGCATGGGCCGGTGCTGCCCATGCGCCGTCTGGGGCCTCTACTTCGTCGTCGGCGGAGGCCCACCCATCGAAGCCGGTGCCGCACTCGACGCCACGTCGGATACTCGCATCCAGTTGCCGTTCACTTTGTGCCAATGGATCAAGTAGATGCCGGACTCCGATGTTGCCGCCGGGGCGCCCGGAGGCACCATCGACATGGTGTATTCGCCGCGCTCGATGGCAAGCGCGCCGTTGGCCGAGACCGACGTGGCGGTTGTCTTGATAGCCGCCTTCATCGTGGCGAGTCCGTTGACCGCGGCGGCGATAGCCACCCGACCTTTGGTGAGCGGTGCGCCCGGTACCTGCAGTTCTCCGTCCTCGGTGTATTGTGCGGCCACCAAGTCGCCGTGGCCGGCGTTGAAGTGGCCTTCGAAATCCGCGTTCAGCGAGTCGATGGCTCGTTTGGCTTCGGATGACTCGGTTGCGAGGCGGGTTGCCGCTTGTTCTGGGGTTTCGGCTTTGGGGGCACAGGCGGCCAGGCCGATCAGGGCGAGGTACATGAGGTGCATGGGAGGCTCCGTTGGGGTGGAGAGATGATCGTGTCTGGAGACCCGTTCGTCAACCTCGGGAGGCGACTTCGGTTCGCGCCCAGACCTCATCGGCGAGGTTACCGACCCATGCAAACATCGCCTCCGCGCCTCGTCGGACCTGATCCCGTTCGAGGTCGGAGAAGGGAATGGTATCGAGGCCGGTTTTGAAGGAGGCCCACTTAGTCGGTTGGAGATCGCCGTAGGGGTCGAGGTTTCGGAACCCGGTTCGGGACGTGAGTTCGACGCCGAGCGCTCGAGCTGCGCTCTTGGCGAGGAACCGGCCCCCGTTGGTGCTTCCCTCCGAGACATACAACATGCCCGCGATGGCTTCTGGGCTGGCGGTTTTGATGGCCCGGATTGCGGATTCGGTGGCCGGGAGCGGTGTACCGGTCAGGCTGCCGCCGAGGTCGAGAATGTCGGCCTCGAAATCGGGGACGCGGCGGCGGAACGGTTCGGCAAAGGTGGATGCCCAAGCGGGGTGGGTGGTCAGGATCCGATCGAGGCGCTGTTCGAGTGCTCGGTAGAGGAGCAGGTGCTGTTCGAGCGAGATGAGCCATGAGGTCCTGGAGATCTCGCCTCGGGCCAGGGCTCGGTTGAGGGGCCTGGTTTCGGCATGGCGGTGCGATTCGGCGGTGGATTCGCGGAGGAAGAGGGAGGTGTCGGTCATCGGGCGGCCACGGCTAGGGTTGCACCGGCGGCGAGCCAGAGAAGCCCCTTCAGCAAGAAAAAGCAGAAGGCGGCTGCCGCGAGTTTCTTGTTGGCGATCAGGAGTTTTCGTGACATCGTCATCAAATGAAAATGGTTCTCATTCTATTCTACTTCGATCGCAAAAAATATGAACTCTCGTTCATCTTGGCAAGTGCCGTCGGCTAACGAAAATCGCGAGAACGGAACGCCAATGCGGCCTGCGGTTTGATGGGTTTGAGCTTCTCGGCCAAGATCTGGATAACGGGTCCGTCGCGCTGGATCTTGCCTAAGATCAGCAGGAACGGCGCTCGGCGAGTGACCTCCCGATAAAGTTCCTCGACTTCCTTTCGGACAATCGCATTCAGGAAGCCGAACTCGTCTTCCATCAGGATGAACATCACGCCCGCGGCACTCTCCGGCCGTTGCCTGGCGACGACCAGTCCGCCGGCAATGACCGGTTCGCCGTGGCGGGTCGATGCGAGCGATCGGCTATCGATGGCCCCCGCTTGGGCCAGCGTTTTCCGCATGTGTTCGACCGGATGGCCCGCCAAACTCGAACCGGTGGCGAAGTAGTCGAGGAACACTCGCTCGGTCTTACCGAGCTTTCGGGGGGCATGGTCGACCGGACGGGACGGCGCCAACGGCAGGGTGTCTCCTAAATGGCGAAGCGCTTCCCAGGCGGCTTTCCGGCGGTCGGGTTGCCACGCTTCGAAGGCACCGGCGCGGGCCAGCGCGATGGCATCGGCCCGGGTCAGCTTGGCTCGGACGACCACATCGGCCACATCGCGGAACGGCGCCGCGTCATGAAACCGGGTCAGCGATTCGACCGCCTTGGTTCCGATGCCGCGGATGAATCGCCAGCCGAGCCGAAGCCATGGGGTTTCGTCGTGGATCTCGATGGTACAGTCGGCTACTCCTTGAGACAGGCACGGGCCGCTGACCTCTACCCCGTGTCGCCGGGCATCATGAATGAGGGTGGCGATCGGGTAGAAACCCATCGGTTGGGCGTTCAAGAGGCCGAGGAGGAATTCGGTGGGGTAGTGGGCTTTGAGATAGGCGGTGGCATAGGCGATCAGCGCGAAGCTCCAGGCATGCGACTCAGGGAAACCGTAATTGGCAAAGCTCATCAGATCTTCCTCGATCTGATTGGCAATGGCTTCCGTAATGCCTTTGTCGACCAGCCTTTCTCGTAACTCCGCTAACGCCCGCAACAGCTTGGTCCGTTTTCGCTGGTGGCCCATCGTGCGCCGGAGCAGGTCGGCTTCAGCGGCGGTATAGCCGGCCAACGTCATCGCAATGGCCATGGCTTGTTCCTGAAAAATCGGAATCCCTTGGGTCCGCTTGAGAAGCGGCTCGAGGGCCGGGTGGAGATATGAGACGACTTCCTCGCCCCGGCGCCGTTTGGTGTACGGGTGGACGAACTTGGCCTGAATTGGGCCGGGACGGATCAGTGCCACCTGGACGACCAGGTCGTAGAGCCGTTCCGGCTTGGTGTGGAGAATCGAGGCGATCTGGGCCCGGCTTTCGATCTGGAAAGTGCCGATCGTCTCGCCTGTGCTGATCATCTGATAGGTAGCGGGATCGTCGTCGGGAAGCCGGTACATCGACAAGACGGTGCCGGTTCTCGCTTCGATGGCATCGAACGCCCGCCGGACCACCGCGAGTCCGCCCAGTCCCAAGAAGTCGAATTTGGGAATGCCGAGACTGTCGAGGTCGTCTTTGTCGAACTGGATGATGGTCCGCCCCATCGAGGTCGACTCGATTGGGAGGTAGTTGCCTAACGGCTCAGCGGAGAGGACGAACCCTCCGGGGTGAGTGGACCGCAGCCGAGGTAGATCTTCGAACGCGCGAACGGCTTCGAGGACGGTCTGCGCTTTGGGGCCGGCGAGATCGAACCCCTGGGCTTCGGCCAGTCCTTTGGTCAGGATCTCCGCACCGTCGAGGCAGCCGACCCGGTGGAGCCGCTTGGAGAGTTTGAATGCCAACTCGGCCGGGTAGCCGAAGGCGCGCATCGTGTCTTGGATGGCGGTGCAGGCGCTGTAGATCTGGGTGACGCCGGTAATGGCGGAATGGGACCGTTGGTAGCGGCGATACATGTAGTCGAGGACTTCTTCCCGGCGATCATGCTCGAAATCAACGTCGATATCGGGTGCTTCAGTCATGCCGTCGACTCGGGCTTCGGACAAAAACCGCTCGAACAAGAGTCCGTGCTTGACCGGATCGACCGCGGTAATGCCGAGACAATAGGCCACGGTGGAATTGGCGGCGCTTCCGCGTCCTTGCGCCAGGATGTTTCGCTCTCGGGCAAACCGTACCGCATCCCACATGACCAGGAAAAAGCCGGAATAGCCCAGCCTGGAGATGATCCGAAGCTCGTGGTCGATCTGATGTATTTCCCGGGGACTCGGAGTTCCCCACCGTTCCGTGGCTCCCGCAAGCGCGAGGTGGCGCACGAAGCTGTCGTTGTCGTGCCCCTCGGGGACGTTGAAGGTCGGGAGCGGCGGCCGGACCCACCGAAGATTGAATTCGCATTGGTCCGCGAGGGTGGCGGCTGTTTCGAGGCCGGCTTCCGCTCCCCGCCACCGGACCGCCATCTGCTCGGGCGAGAGGAGCATCCATTCGCCGTTAGGGTGGAGCAGGCCTTGGTCGGTGGCGGCCGGAACCGTGGTGCCGTGGCGGAGCGCGGTGAGGACCTCGTGGACCAGCCGGGTTCCTGGGTCGATGTAGCGGGGGTTCTGGGTGGCGAACCA
>JANNQX010000133.1:0-2675 GCA_031400975.1 Gemmatimonadota bacterium | reverse complement strand
GGCGTACTGGAGCTTGTTGGCCAGGGCGTAGACCAACTCGACGTACCCGATCGTCCCGTCGAGCTGCTTGACCTGCTGGGTCACGCCCTCGTTCCCTTTGCCGCCGAGCCCGGTGGGCCAGTTGACCGAGTTGGCCGCGCCCACCTTGGTTCGCCACTCCGGCGAGACCTTGGAGAGATAGTCGACGAATACGAACGTGGTGCCGGACCCGTCCGACCGGTGGACCACGAGGAGATCGGTGGCCGGCAGCTTGACTCCCGGGTTAAGTCCAGCGATCCTGGCGTCGTCCCATTTGGTGATTTTGCCGAGGAAGATGTCGGTAATCGTCGGGCCGTCGAGCTTCAGCTTCGTGGCTCCAATCGCAGCGAGATTGTAAGTCAGGACCACGGCGCCGAGGACCGTCGGGATGTGGGTCACGTTGCCCTTGACCGCCGCAATCTGCTCGTCGGTCATCGGGCTGTCGGACGCTCCGAAGTCGACCGTTCCCTGAGTGAACTGGCGGATTCCGCCGCCCGATCCGATCGACTGGTAGTTGATCTTGACGCCGGTCTTCTTGGCGTAGCCGTCGAACCACTTCGTGTAGATCGGATTGGGGAAGGTGGCACCGGCGCCGTTGAGATTGGCCTGACCGGCCACCGGACCCGCGAGCACCATCCCGACGAAAGCCAAACCGAGTGATTTCACCGCAATCTCCTATTGCCAAAGGTGCTGGAACAAAGCTGTTTCCCGTCACGAACCGATCACGAATCGGTCAAAAATTCATCGCCATCCCGGTCCGAAGGCCGGAAATCGCCTTCCCACCGGTTGCTTCCGGGTTCTGAGTCTCGAACATCACCCGAATCTGGGCCTTGGCGGTCAAATAGAAGTTGACGCCGGCCGAAACCAAGGTGGAGGCATTGGCAGTCACTTTGCTGTCCGGATCGGCCCAGTCGAACCGGACCACCGGCTCGACGGCAAACAGAGACTTGCCCGTTGCCGTTCGGGCATGATAGGCCGCGACCAGCGACAGGCCCTTGATCGAGTGCAGGTCCTTCGTAAAGTCCTCGCCGGTCATGTAATCCGCCACGACGAAGAGTCCCTTGTCGCCCGGCTTGCCCCACTGAGCTTCCAAGCCGATCGCCTGGTTCCGAAATGAGCTGTCGGATGTCGTCGGGGTCAGCGCCACGATTCCGTCGTGGGAAAAGAACGCCACGCCGAGCATCAATTTCTTGGTCACGTCGGCCAAAGCCTGGGCCCCAATCGACTTGGAGCCGTTGACGTCGTTGACGCTTTCGCCCTGGCCGTTGTAACCGCCCAGCTGCAACGTGAAGTTCCGCCCCTCGGCCAACTTGTGAGCCACGATAATGGAGGCTCCGAGGTCGGTGGCGATATAGCCGGCGGTTTCGAACAAGTTGTTCGATGCCACCGGCAACAATCCTCGGCCGGCATTCCGTTCGAGCGAAGGGAGGTTGTTCGACGACAGGAGCTCGTAGCGCCCAAAGGGCTTCTTTTCAGCTCCGGTTCGGATCGTGAAGGCCGTCTTGGAGCTGGCCGGAGTCAACCGAACGTCGATGTAGGCGTCTCGAAGCCTCACGCCAGTGGCCCGGCCACCCTCGAACGACGGCTGGATCACCAGGCTCACGTTCTCCCGGATCTTGGCATTGACCTGGATCCGGGCCCGCCGAATGAAGAAGTTGCTGGTTGATCCGGTCCGGGTCTGGGCGTCGTTGTCGAAAGAGTAGAACTGGGTTTGGAGACGGCCCCCGATTACGATCTGAGGGTAGGTCACCTCCTGCTGAGCCGCGACGGTTGTCGAGAGAGTGACCGCCAAGGCGGCTGCAACGACCAGTTTCATTGAGTCTCCACGGTGGAAAAATTCGTTACGAAGCAAACCGTAGTGTCACGAACCAATAACGCGGATGTAACACTGCCTGGTTCCGATCACCCATTTGTCAATTTGGTGTAACGAACGAGTAACGCCGACCTCTTGGGGTCGGCGTTGAGCGGGTAGGGCAGTTCGTCACCGCGGCGGGGTGCGGCCTCCCGGCCGGCTGGGGCCTCGTCCGGGTCCAGCGGGACCACCGGCCCCACCATCCGGACGTCGGCTTCCCGTGGAGGGCCCTTGGGACGACCGGGGTTGTCCGTCTCCCTGATCGGGCCGACGATGGGCCCGACCGGGTCCCGACGGATGCCGAGGCCCTGCCTTGGCGGCGGCTCGCCGAGCTTCGTTGGCCTTGGCCCGAGCCCGGTCTTCTGCCTTCCGAGCCCGGATCGCCGCGATCCGTTCGGCCAGGGGAATTTCAAGCTGCGGGGTGGCCTTCGCGGTGTAGTCAAAATCCGGCACAGTCACCCGAGGCAGCCGCTTTCCGATCGCCCGCTCGATGGACTTGAGATCGCCCTCTTCCTCCGGCGCCACGAACGTGAAGGCGTCGCCCGTCGCCTCGGCTCGCGCGGTCCGGCCGACCCGATGGATGTAATCCTCCGGCACCATCGGCACGTCAAAATTGATCACGTGTCCCAATTCCGTGACGTCGATGCCGCGAGCCGCAATATCTGTGGCCACCAAGACCCGGTACTTCCCGCTCTTGAACCCCGCCAGCGCCTCGGTCCGCTGCGGTTGCGACCGGTTGCCGTGAATCCGCTCGGCGTTGATCCCGCCCTTGACCAGGAACTTCATCAGCCGGTCGGCCCGATGC
>JANNQX010000132.1:0-7704 GCA_031400975.1 Gemmatimonadota bacterium | reverse complement strand
CTTTCCTGATCCCGATCGCTTCGACGTGTCGCGCAGCCCCAACCCCCATGTCTCCTTCGGGTCGGGAATCCACTATTGTCTGGGGGCTAGCTTGGCCCGAATCGAGGGTCAGGAGGTCTTTCGAGCCCTTGCGGAGCGGTTTCCTGATCTTCGGCTGGACACCGATCGGTTCGAGTACCAGCCGAGCATCCAGTTTCGATCGCTCAAGTCACTGCCGGTGGCTTGGGGATAGGCCGCACCGTGACTCGACCGCTGCGCATTACCGTCGACTACCGATATTGCGTCGGCAACGCCCAGTGCGTCAACCTGGCGGGAGGGGTGTTCCGCCACAATGCCAATGTCCAGTCGGAAGTGTTCGATCCCGCCGGGGCGCCGGAGGCCGTGATTCTCAAGGCGGCGCGTTTTTGTCCCACCGGGGCGATCCGGGTCGAAGACGCGACCACGGGCGACGTCCTCTTTCCGTGACGAGGTAAGGTGATGGCGGACTATCTCTCCGAGTCGAAGAAGCGAATCACCACGCAGGACCTGGTGGCGATGAAGCGGAATGGCCGGAAGGTCGTGATGATCACGGCCTACGATGCGTTGTTCGGTGCCCTGGTCGATGCCGCCGGGGTCGATGTCGTGTTGGTGGGCGACTCCGTGGCGCCGGTCTTGGCGGGCGAAGAAACGACCCTTCCCGCGACGGTCGACCAAATGATCTATCACGGCAAGATCACTCGCCGTGGCGTTCGGCGGGCCCTCGTTGTGGTCGACCTCCCGTTCCTGAGCTATCAGGTCTCAATTCCCGACGCGATCGCAAACGCCGGCCGGATCCTGAAGGAAACCGGCGCCGCGGCGGTCAAGCTCGAAGGCGGGGCCTCGGTGGCACCGACCATCGCGGCGCTCGTGAATGCCGGCATTCCAGTGATGGGCCATCTCGGGTTCACGCCGCAGTCGGTTCACCAGCTTGGTGGCTTCAAGATCCAAGGCAAGGCGGCCGACGACGCGGCTCGGTTGGTCGAGGACGCGAAATCCCTCGAGCAGGCCGGAGTTTTCTCCCTGGTGCTCGAGTTGATGCCGGGTCCGGTCGCGGCCCGGGTAACCCAGGCGGTGACCGTTCCCACGATCGGGATCGGCGCCGGCCCTGATTGCGACGGCCAAGTCCTAGTCCTCCATGACATGTTGGGGTTGAACGAAGGGTTCACCCCGAAGTTTCTCAAACGATATGCCGAGATGGGTCAGGCGGTCCGGGACGCCGTCAGCCGGTTTGCCGACGAAGTGCGGACCGCCGGCTATCCCGGGCCGGAGCACACTCACGGCGGGTGAGCGCCCGCACTCAATACCGGAGGGCGTACTCCAGTGACATGACCCCGGTTTTGCTGTAAAGCCGGTGGCTGGTGAGCGTGAGTTTCACGGTTGGCGCGGGAGCGGGCAGAAAGGGGATTCCGCCGCCGAGCACCACTGGGATGACGGCCACGTCGATGCCGTCCACCAGCCGGGCCTCGAGCATGCTCCGAAAGAACTCGCCGCCCCCGAACAGCCAGATGTCCTTCCCGGGCTTGGATTTGAGCTCCCGGATCGCGGGCTCGAGCGGGCCCGACACAACGGTGACGCCGGGATGGTCTTCCTGTTTCAGGGTCCGGGAAAAGACCAAGACCTTCGCTCCGCCCATCATCGCGGCCCCGCCGCCGGCAAAGGTCTTCCGGCCCATCACAAAGGCGTCAAACCGGTCGAAGATCGAGGTGAAGTCGATTTCGGGATCCATGACGATCCAGTCGTAGCCCCCGTCGGGGGCGGCGATGTAACCATCGAGGCTCATGGCAACCCCGTACCGGATTTGGCGGCCAACGGTCGGGTGCTTCGGGGCAACGGTCGGTTTGGCGCGGGGCATCGGGCGGCTCCTTCCGGTTTGTTTATAAACGAACGTTCGTTTATAATATAGGAACCACTTCCCGATGAGGCAAGATGTCCCCCAGGCCCCGCACTGTTGACGACGCCGCAATCGCGGCCGCATTCGCCCGGGTCATCGCCAAGATCGGCCCGGCCAAATTGACCCTGGCGGCCATCGCCAAGGAAGCCGGCCTGGCCCCGGCCACCCTGATCCAGCGGTTTGGGTCGAAGCAGAAGCTCCTGACCACGCTTTCCAAGGGCGCAGGCGACGGTACCGAGTTGGTGGGCCGGCTCCGGGCTCGGGGCCAGAAGCCCCTCGCGATCGTTCGGGCGTTTCTTCTCTGCTACGCGGAAATGGCCCCAACCCCGCAGGCCATGATCCACAGCTTCTCCGCCTACCTCCAAATCGATCTAGCCGACCCGACGCTCCGCCGATATCTGGTCAGTGCGGGTCGGACCAACGAGCGGTTGATCGCGGCGTTGCTGGCGGAGGCGGTGGCAGCCCGGTCGCTGGGTCCGGTCGACCCGGCCGGGCTGGCCCGTGCCCTCTTCGCACTCACCTCGGGTTCGCTGCTGGCCTGGGCTACCGTCAGGAAAGGCAACGCGGCGGCGTGGCTCGGGCGGGACATCGACCTCATCCTGGCCGCCGCGGGCGCGACGTCCCGCTCAGGATGATTCCGCTATTTTGGCGCGCCTTTGGTCCAGGTCAGGACGTCCTGCAGCCACGAGAACGGATTGATCGCCACTCCGCCAATTCGCTTGGAGGCCACCGCCACGTTGGTGGGGGTAAAGAGGAAAACGGCGGCGGCGTCGTCGTTGAGTAGTTCCATGGCCTGGCGCCAGATGACCCGGGCGGCGGTCGGGGCCCTGGTGGCCATGGCGGTGGTGAAGAGGGAGTCGAACGTTGGCTGATAATAACGGCCGTAGTTGAGGGCTTTGAATCCCGCTTTGGTCCACTGGTTGGCCAAGCTCCCCGCACTCGGCTCGTCGAGCCAGGTCCCGATCATC
The DNA here is from genome assembly GCA_031400975.1 of Gemmatimonadota bacterium. Lineage (GTDB taxonomy): Bacteria > Gemmatimonadota > Gemmatimonadetes > Gemmatimonadales > GWC2-71-9 > SHZU01. Next base: position 4,827 of record JANNQX010000132.1, on the reverse strand, counting down.
GCGTCGTACTTGCCCTGGCCGAGTCGTTCTTGGAAGATCGGAAAGTCCACCGCGGCCACTTGAGCCGCCACCCCGACTTGTTTCCAACTCTGCTGAATTACCTCGGCCAGATTCTTTCGGGCCACGCTGGTCGAGGGTACCAGAATATCCAGGCTGAGGCGCTGGCCTCCTTTGCGGCGAATCCCGTCGGGTCCGACCGCCCACCCGGCGCTGTCGAGGGCGGCTTTGGCGGCGGCGACGTCGTAGCCGATCGTCTTGGTCGCGGAATCCCAGATCCAGAGGGCCCGAGACATCGGACCTGGAGGCACCACGGCGTCCTTCCCGATGACCCCTTGGACCAGGCTCTTGCGATCGATCGATTGGGTCAAGGCCCGGCGGACTGCCCGGTTGCTCAAGATTGGGTGGGGCTTGCCGTTGTGATCGGCATGCTGGAAGCCGAGAAATCCATAGATCCCGGCCGGGTAGGGAATCAGTTTGACGAGGGTGTCCTGCCCGGCCCGCTCCCGCGCGCTCGGGCTGGTCAGGGTTTCGGCGATATCCGCTTCGCCGCTCAAGACTAAGTTGAGCGCGGTCTCCTGATCTTGAGCGAACCGCCAGATGATCTGGCGGAAGGCGGTTCCGCGGACCCGTTCGAGGACCAGGCTTTGGCTCCGGTTCCATTGCGCGACTCGATATGGACCGGAGCCGATTAGCCGAGCCACGCCTGAGTCGGCTCCCCAGGTAGCGATCGGAATCGGGCCCCACACGTGTTTGGGAATGATCCGGACCCGGACGGCCGCTCGATAGAGCTGTTCGGGGTCAGGTCGGTCAAACCGGATGGTGACGTGGGTTGGGTCATCGGCGGTGACGGTCACGCCTTCGAGTCCATCTTGGGGCGGCGCACCCAGCAGGCTGTCAACCGCGGCCGCAAACGAGAACGTCACGTCCTCGGCGCTCACCGGTTTTCCGTCGGCCCAGGCCGCGCCGGGCCGGATCGTGAAACGGAGGGAGAGCGGATCGAGTCTGGTCCAGCTCGCCGCGAGCCCGGGCCGGAACGCCGCGGTGTCGACCGGTGAGCCGCCGGTGGCCAGGATCGCCAGTCGTTCGTAGACGAGGTCGGTGATGTCTCGGCCCACTGTTTCCGACACCAGCGGCGGGACCAAAGTCGAAGGCTCGCCGGTGGCGGCAATGACCAGGGCGTCACACTGCGGACAGGTTTCCTTTTGCTGGCAGGCCGTCAGGAAGGCGAGCCCAACGGTTAAGACCGGAATGGACCAGGGCAACTGACGGATTCGAATGGTCATGGTAGTTCGATCTCAGCGGCGAGTGAGGCATGAATTGTAATTGGGAAGGGGCCCCACATCACGGGGATCGGTCGTTCCGGATCCCGTCGCGCCAGGCCTCGAGCGCGGCGACCCGTCGCTCAAGGGCCGAGCTCGCGTTAGGCGAGAGGGCTTGGGCCACCGCGCGGACCGGTACCTGGGGGGTAACCCCGGGGCCAACCCGAGCCGCGCGGGGCACCCGCCGGCCCGCCAAGCGGACAAAGGCTCGCCCCAAGGGACCGAGCCACACCACCCGGAACAGCCGCTCGCCGGGGGGCATCCGCAACGGGCTTCGAATCGTTAGGATGACGCCCACGCCGAGCCAGGCGAACGCCGTGAATGCCATCGCAATCCCGTACCAGGGCATTTGGAATTGTTGCGGACCGAGTTGGATTCGGAGTGTAATCGACCACCAGGCCAGCCCAATTGACCCAGCGATCAGGCCAAATCCCAGCGCGAGGGTCTTCCGCCGTTGTCGGCGGGTGTCTTGGTCTCGGCTCAAGGCGGCTCGAACGCCTTGATGCTCGTCTACGACGGCCCGGAGGCCTTTCAGGATGTCGGCCTCACTGAAGCCGGCTAACGCCAGACGACGTCCCGCGGTCAGGGACTGGTGCAGCCGGGTGAACCCGACCGCCGACAGCAAGACAATGGGGAGAAAGGCGTCGACGGTCGATGCGGTCCTGAGCGGGTTTCGCAACAGGAGTGAGCTGATGATCGCCAGGAAGACGAGGACCAGCGATAGGGTCCCGAGCTCTTGAGCGAACATCCGCACCTGGAGCGGAATCTCGGCGGTCGTCAGGTGTGACTGGTCGATGGCCTCGACCAATGCTTCCGCGGTCGGGAAGCGCTCCCCTGGCTCTTTGGCGGCACACCGGTCGATCGCGGCGGCGAGCGGAGCGGGAAGGTCGGCCCGCGCCTCGCCAACCGGTGGGACTGGCTCGGTCAATTGCTTGACCAGGATTCTCTGGGTTGTCTCTTCGCTAACGGCCGGGCGCCCAACGGCGGCAAAGAACGCAACCAAGCCGAGGGCGTAGAGATCGCTCCGCCCGTCGACCACGTCGCCCGAGGCCTGTTCCGGACTCATGTACTCCGAGTTGCCGACCACCTCGCCAACCCGGGTCGGTCCACCTGAGCACTAATGGTTCGCGAAATTCCGAAGTCCATCAAGAGGGCCCGGCCGGTGGCTCGTTCCAGCATGATGTTGTCGGGCTTGATATCGCGATGGACCACTCCGCGCCCATGGGCATACGCCAGTGCGGAACCAATGTCCTGCAAGAGGCGGACGATTTCCCGGACGCCTAACGGGCCGGCACGGGCCACCCGTTGGGCTAGACTCTCACCCTCGACGAATCCCATCGCATATGCCAGGACGTCGTCGTGATCCTCCACGGCGTGAACTGGGACGATGCTGGGGTGGGAAAACGAAGCCGCGGTCCGGGTTTCCCGGAGGAACCGCTCTCGGAGGCCGGGGTCGGCGGTCAATGATTCCGGGAGGACCTTCAGTGCCACCGGCCGATCGAGGCGAAGGTCGCGGCCAGATACACGGCCCCCATGCCGCCCCGACCGAGCTCCTGGAGGATCTCGTAGCGGCCGGCTAGGAGGCGCCGGGTCGATTCGAGGTCGGCGGCGCTCAACGAATCAACCAGTCGAAGGCAATCGGGACCGTTCGCGGGGGTTCCCTCAATACTACCGAACGGCCCCCGGTTTCGCACCGGCCACCGGCGCCCAGTACTAGCTTCGCCGACGGCTCCCGATCAGGACGACGAGGACCAAGCCGGTGCCAAGCAGAACGACGGTTGCCGGTTCAGGGGCGACGACATCGACGTTCGGGAACTCGTCCAAGTTGCCGCCCACGCCCCAGATATCTCCTCGCCGGGCGTTCAAATCGGCCAATCCGCTTCCATTGAGCGCCAGGTCGATCCATTGGCCGTTGTCCGCGTTGCTAACCAACCGGGTGCTGAAAAGCGTCGAGGTCCCGAGTTCGGCGAAAATGTCGGTTCGCCCGGAGGTGGTCGCGCCGAGCGCCCCGTAGTACTCAGGATGGAGCAGCCGGAGGAAGTAGGTTTCGGTCGGATTCGGGCTCGAGAATCCGTCACAGAACGGCCTCGGGTCGCACCAGGGTAGCGCAACGTGTGGGTTGAGGATTCGGACTGAGGCGGAACTGAACTGGGTCATCGCGTCGGAAAGATCGAACAGGAAGAAGTTCCGGTACCAACGGTTGTCCAAGACGCCGGCCACGTAGTTGTCGTTTTGCCGGTGGTGGAACCCGGTGTCGTCAAACCAGCCCCGGAGGTAGGTGTCGAACACGCCGTGGTCGGTGATCAGCTGGACGGCCGTGATGGGAGCGAGGTCGTCGGTGTGGGTATAGCCGAAGACGTATCGGTCTTGAGCCTGGGCCGGAGTCGTGGCAAGGCCTAGTATGATGACGGCGGCGGCGAGCGTTCTGCGCATGTCGGAATCCGCTGGGAAACGTTTTCGCGCCATTCTTGGCGCGCCCGTCCTTCAAGGCAACCGTGGTGCCGCGGTCCATCAGCTTACGATAAGTCATTGATACTATGCGGCTTAGCAACGGATAGGGAGACGCTGCCAGGCTCCGATCGACGCTCGAATCCGAGGCGTTCTGCTCTGCAGCGCCTGTCCCAAATCTGCGGGTTCCTGCACTGGCTCAGGAAGCCCTAGGGACCCGGTGAGGCGTTCCGGTCGTTATTCTCTCCAAAGGAGCTATGAGACCATGATCACGATCCTGTTATTGGCCCGCGGCCTCACCTCGGCCCCGCCGACCACATTCGACCACTCGACCTTTGACGCGCTGCTTCGGGCTCACGTGGTGGCGGGTGCGGTCGACTACGATGCGTTTCGGGCTGCGCCCGCGTTTGCCGGCTATCTGGCCCAGCTGGCCGCCTTCGACCCCGCCAGTCTCGGTCGCGATGACCAGCTAGCCTTCTGGATCAACGCCTACAACGCGTACACCATTCAGCTGATTCTCGTCCACAACGAGCGGAAATCGATCCGGAACATCAACAAGACCGGCGGCCTGATCAAAGGGCTTGGTCCCTGGAATGAGAAACTGGCCCGAGTCGGGGGAGTCGATTACGGACTCGATCATATCGAGCAGAAGATCATTCGGCCAACCTACCAGGAGCCTCGAATTCACTTTGCCTTGGTCTGCGCGGCGATCGGGTGTCCGCCGCTTCGGAGCGAGGCCTACCTCGGGGCCCGGCTCGAGGAGCAACTGGAGGACCAGGGGCGGATTTTCCTACGCGAGACGCCGTCAAAGAACCGGGTCGATCTGGCCAATCGGGCGATCTATGTGAGCCAGGTCTTCAAGTTTCGAGACTATGCCAAGGACTTTGGTGGTTCCAAGGAGGCGATTGGCCGGTTCATCGCCAAGTGGTATCCGGCCGGGCCCGAGCGCGAGTTGTTGGAGAGTGGCAAATGGAATCGTTTCGAGTACACCGACTACGATTGGGCCCTCAACAGCGCAAAACCCAGTACCGGTGGTGGAGCGGGCTCCCGCCCGGCCCCA
>JANNQX010000131.1:0-78186 GCA_031400975.1 Gemmatimonadota bacterium | reverse complement strand
GCGAACGGATGGATGCCGCCGAATCCCTTCCAGGTCACCCCGACCATTTCGGCGGTGGCGTTGAGCTTCATCGTACAGGAGCCAAGCGGAATCATCGCCGACGTGAGCGAGAGATCTTTCGCCTCGAGGCGCCGGATGTAGCGAAGCATTTCGGTTTCCGACCGGTAGCGCTGAAACACGGGATGGGTCAGGAATTTCGAGGTGCGCGCCAACGCTTTCGGGATCGCCTCCGTGAGTCCTTGGCCCAGTCCGGTGGCGTCGAACGTGCCGGGGCCGTCGACGTCGAAGCAGGCGACCAGATCCGCGAGGTCCTCGAGGCGGGTGGTTTCGTCAAGGGCAATTCCGATTCGGGAGGCCGAGATCGCCCGCAAATTGATGCCGCGTTGGGTCGCGGCCGAATGAACCCGAGCCGCCGTATCCGGGTCGGTTTCGATCGCGATGGTGTCGAAGTAGGCCTGATGGACCAGGGTGTACTTGAGCCGCTCCAACGCCTTGGCTAAGAGCTTGGCCCGATGGTGGGTTCGCTTGGCAATGGCCAAGATCCCCTCGGGGCCGTGGTAGACCGCGTACATGCTGGCCATCACGGCCAGGAGCACCTGCGCCGTGCAGATGTTGCTGGTGGCCTTTTCGCGGCGAATATGCTGTTCGCGGGTTTGGAGCGCCATGCGGAGCGCGGGCCGTCCCTCGCGATCCTTGGAAACGCCGATCAATCGGCCGGGCAGGTGGCGCTTGAAGGCGTCCTTGGTGGCCATAAAAGCGGCGTGAGGGCCGCCGTAGCCTAACGGCACTCCGAAGCGCTGCGAATTGCCGACGGCCACGTCGGCTCCCCACGACCCGGGTGGGGCCAGCATTGCCAGCGCGAGCAGATCGGTGGCGACGGTTACCATCGCGTTGACGGCGTGGGCGCGGTCAGCGACCCCGGCTAAATCACGGACGCTCCCCTGGGTACAGGGATATTGGAGCAGGCAGCCGATCGTGGTCGCGTCGAACTGGAACGACGCCGGATCGGCGACGACGCACCCGACGCCCCGCGCCTCAGCCCGGGTCTCGACAATGGCGATCGTCTGGGGATGACAGGCGGCGTCGATCAGATAACGCTTCCCCGGCCCAGCGGGCGCCATTGCCAGCGACAGTCCCATTGCCTCGGCCGCCGCCGTGCCCTCGTCGAGCAGGGAGGCGCTGGCCACTTCGAGGCCGGTCAGATCGCAGATGACCGTTTGGAAATTGAGGAGCGCCTCGAGGCGGCCCTGGGCGATTTCGGGCTGATAGGGGGTGTAGGCGGTGTACCAGCCGGGGTTCTCGAAAATGTTTCGCTGAATGACGCCGGGGATATGGCAGTTCGAGTACCCCATCCCGATGTAGGTCCGGAAGGCTTGGTTGGCGTCGGCTCGGGCGGCCAACTCCGCCACGGCTTCCGGTTCGCTGCAGGCTGCCGGGATATCGAGCGGGCGACCGAGTCGGATGTTCTTCGGGACCAAGGCGTTGATCAATCCGTCGACGCTTGGGTATCCGAGCATCGTCATCATCGACTCGATGTCGGCCGGTCGGGGCCCAAGGTGGCGGTCGAGGAAGGTGGCGGCAATCGGCGTCATGATGTCACGATCGTCAGAAGTGAAAGCGGCGATGCCCCGTAGGCCGTCTTGGGCACCCCGGGGCATCGCTCATACTTGGGGTTGCAAAACAGGGCCGGTCAGGCGCCGATCAGAGCTCGATACGACGCGGCGGTAAGCAAAGTATCGAATTGGGCCGGATCGGCGAGTTTGAGGCGAATCATCCAGCCGTCCGAATACGGCGTCCGGTTGACCACCGCCGGATCGCTGTCAAGGGCGGGATTCACCGCGGCGATTTCACCGGCCAGCGGGCAGAAGAGATCGGAGACGGCTTTGACCGCCTCAATCGTTCCGAAGGCCTGATGCTCGGAGAATTTCTCTCCGACCTTCGGCAGGTTCACGAATACGATGTCCCCGAGCTCGCCCTGGGCATATTCGGTGATTCCGACTTCGAGCACCCCGGGGTCGGAGGTGCGCCGGACCCATTCGTGATCGGAAGTGTAACGAAGTTCTTCGGGGACGTTGGCCACCGGGTGTTCCTAGCGGGATTGGACGGATAACAGGATACCCGGCTCTGGCGGCGGGGTCAAGGCGACCGGGCCGCCCGCCGCTCCAACTGGCGCCAGACCGTCAGCGCCCTCCGTTCAAGGGTTGGGATGTCGGCCTCGTTGTCGATAATGAAGGTGGCTTTGGGCCGCTTTTCTGCTGAGGGTCGCTGGGCGCCGATCATTGATTCAGCCATCTCGGGGTCCAGTCCCCGGAGCCGTTCCAGGCGCTCACGGCGGGCGGCCACCGGTGCGTCGACCAGGACGACGGCGTCGAACCCGGCCGGGTCCATAAGTTCGAACAGCAGGGGGATGTCCTGAATCAAGATTTTTGTGCCGGCCGCACGAGCCTCGGCAATTTGCCGGTCCCGCTCCGCGGCCACGGCAGGGTGGACGATGCCGTTCAAAGCCGCCAAGGCGTCGCGGTTGCCGAAGACCCGGGCTCGAAGGGCAGGTCGGTCGAGGGTGCCGTCGGCGGCGAGAATCTCCTCCCCGAACTTGGCGACAATGGCCTGGAGGACCGGGGTGCCCGGCTGCTCGAGTTCATGGACAATAGCGTCGGCGTCGATCAGGGTCGCGCCCCAGTCCACGAAGAGCCGGGCTACCACCGATTTTCCGGACGCGATGTTGCCGGTGAGTCCGACATTCAGCATCGGTTACAGGATCCTCGTCTGATCCTCGTCGCGCCGCGGGACCCGGTGGCACCGGCGGCACCGGGCCTCGTAGGCTTCGCTCCCCCCGACCATGATCGTCGGCGAATCCCACCGGGCCGGTCGGCCGCTGAGGAGACGTTGATTCCGGCAGGCCAGATCGCCGCAGACGACGCAAATGGCCTGGAGCTTGTCGACCTGCTCGGCGATGGCCATCAGCGCGCCCATCATTCCGAACGGGTCGCCTCGGAAGTCGGTGTCGGTTCCCGCCACGATGACCCGGACCCCTCGTTCCGCCAGGCCGGTGCAGACCGCAACGATCCCCGAGTCGAGAAATTGGGCCTCGTCGATCGCCACAACTTCCGAGTCGGGCCGAACCTGGCGGAACACCTCGGCCGATTGGTCCGTCGGCACCGCTTCGATTTCGACGCCGCTGTGGCTCGAGATCCTGGTGATGCCCCCGTACCGGTCGTCAAGGCGCGACTTGAAAATCTGGACTCGGCGCCGGGCGATCAAAGCCCGCCGTACCCGCCGGATCAGCTCTTCGCTTTTTCCGCTGAACATGACGCCGGCAATCACCTCGATCGACCCGGTGCGCGAGGCATGGTACATCTGGTGGCCTAGTTTGGAGTGAAGGGACTCACGATATGTGTCACGGCGGCGATGGTCAAGGCGTCCGCCGAGGTGGTTTGGCTCCTCGGTCTACCCGCGCGGTCAGCCGCCGGCCCTTGAACGTCTTGCCGGCGAGCTTTTCAGCCGCCGCCGTGGCCAGATCTTCCGCCCCGAATTCGATCAAGCTGAAGCTGTCCTTAATGTCGATCCGCCCGAACTGCTCTCGGGGGATTCCGAGGTCGATGCTCAGAAGTCCCATCCACTCTCCGTGGGTGACGCCCTCCTTGTTCCCGACGCTGGCCCAGACCTTGGAGACCCCCGGGCGCATCGGCGGCATCGGCCGAATCGATGGGCCGGCCGGCGTCGGCGCGGCCGCCTTGGCCTCCGTCCAAAGGGTCTGGAGGGCCAACGCAATGTCGGCGGCGGGATATTGGTCGAGCAGCGGTGCCACCGTCGCAAAGGCGGCTCGATCGGGGCCGGCCTCGATCCGACTTCGAATCGCTTTTCGATCGGCGGCAATCGCCTGTTCGGCGGTATCGGCGGCGCTCCGCAAGCCAATCGGTTCCCGCTTGACCACGAGGCGGGAGACATAGTGCTCGGTGCCCGGGGGCATCAACAACACGGTCTTCGAAGGGTTGGCCTGGACCACGACGTCAGGGGTCGGGAGGTCGTAGTAGATCATGAACTCACCGTCCAGAACCGTCACCCCGTGGCTCGCCAGCTCGGCCGCGACCGCGGCGACCGTCGCCGAATCGAGGCACCACACGGAGACCCGGTCAAGGTCGAGTGCATCAACCAGCGCCCCCAAGGCCCGACGGCGCTGGTCCCAGCCGATCGAAGCGACCCGAATCCGGGCCAGCCGTTCCGCCGGCTCGGCACCTAACGGACCAACCGTTGCGGCTCGCCAGGCATAGCGCTCGACGAACGGCGCCACCCGCCCCGGGTCGGCGGTGATCACGATTCGCTGGGTGTCCTTGGGGAGGTCGGCAAAGACCGCGACGAATCGGTCGTCATCGGCTTCGAGCTCCGGCCATGCGACCACGACCGCCGAAAAGTCGGCCACGGCCAAAGCACTCCGCCGAAGCAGCTCTTCTGCAACCGCAACGGTGGTCACCAAGCAGTCGAGCCGCCGACCGGTCAAATGGTGGCCGGCCCGGGCGGCCGTCGGCCCTTGCGCGGCGACTTTGCCAATCGAGCCGGCGGCTTGGGCGGCCGTCTCGGCCCACGAGCCAAGGGACGATTCGGGAACCAGCAGCAGGAGAGGATTGGACCGCGTGTCTGGGACTCGGCCGAGGACGGCGGCGAGGACCGAGCCGGCATAGGCCGGGGAGGGCGGTGCTGCCAACACCAAATTGGCGCCACGGGCGGCAATCGAAACGGCCGACCCGCTCACCGGCGGGGCCTCGAACGGAGCTTCAGACACGGGTATCTCGGTTGTGAAAGAAAGGAACCGGGAGGCAATATAACCAACATTGACATCGCGGAAACAACCCACGAACCTTCCGTCTATTCACTCCAAATCTGGCGGGTCTGTGACCAAGGTTCTCCGTCTTCCCGAGCCGCTGTCGAGTAACCTGGCTCATCTCAAGGGCTCCGAGACTATCGCGATCAACACCGAAGCCCGGCGGCTCCGTGCCCTCGGGAAGGAGGTCCTTGATCTCAGCGTGGGCGAGCCCGACTTTGATACGCCGCCGGTGGCGGCCCAGGCCGGCGTCCAGGCGATCCAACACGGGCTGACTCGCTATCCGCCGAATACCGGCATCGCCGAGCTTCGAGTCGCGATGGCCAAACACCTGAGCGGGCTGTCGGGGGGTCGCAACGTGGATCCCGACCGGTTCGTGATCAGTTCGGGCTCGAAGCAGTCCCTCTTCAACGCCTGCTTCACGCTGTTCGGCCCGAAAGACAAGGTGCTGATCCCCTCGCCCGCTTGGGTGTCCTATCCTCAGATCGTGCATCTCGCCCGGGCCGAACCCGTCATGGTCCCGGGCGAGATGGAGTGGGGCCTCAAGGTCGGTGTCAAAGATCTGGAACGGCAGACCGACCGGCTGGTCAAGGGCTTGGTGCTTTGCTCCCCGTGCAATCCGACTGGGTCGGTCTACACCCTGGGCGAGCTTCGCGCGATCGGTGACTGGGCCCTGAAACACAACCTGTGGATCATCACGGACGAAATCTACCGGCGGATCCATTTTGGCCCGGGCCCGGCGCCATCGTTCTTCGATCTCCCGGATGAGTATCTGGAAAAGACGGTCGTCATTTATGGCGCAAGCAAGGCGTACGCGATGACCGGGTGGCGGATCGGCGCGGCCTACGCTCCGGCCCCGATCGCAAAGGCGATGGGCAATCTGCAGTCTCACACTACCAGCGGGGCCAACCATCCGGCCCAGGCCGCAGCCGCGGTCGCGTTTTCCGATCCGCGAGTCGAGCAGGACGTCGTCAAGATGACGGCGGCGTTTCGGAAACGGCGTGACCGCCTGGTCGAGCGTTTCCGCTTCGAAGCGCCGGGCGTTGAATTCGTCGAGCCGCACGGTGCCTTCTATCTCTTCTTCCGGGTCGACGGCCTCAAGCCCAAGGCCGCGCTCACCGGCACCAAGTTCTGTGACCGCCTGCTGACCGAGCATGGAGTGGCCTTGGTTCCCGGGGCGGCGTTTGGCGACGATCGCTGGGTCCGCCTGTCGTACGCCACCGCCGAAAAGGAGATCGAGAAAGCGGTCGACCGGATCATTGGTTGCTTCGCGGAGTTCGAGGCCGGCACGGTGTGACCGGCACGCTCCTCTTCGAGCGCCTGCGAAAGGGCTTCGCGCGGGGGGGACGAATAACCGCCGCCTCGACCATGCCCCCGGCAGTCGAGGGGCGGCCCGACGACTATCGGCTGGCGCCATCCCGGTTGGTCGAAGGGGCGGAACTTCTCGTGATGCCAGTCGGGTCGCCAACACCGTGCCCTGAGCCGATGGCGTTTCTGGACGGAACCCAGCGGTACGAAGTGGTTGGGTATTTCGAGACCGTGCCGATTGTCGCCGCATTCATCGCGGCCGCGGTTCGCCTCCGAGTGGGCGGCCACTTCACGACGGTCGCCCGGGCGGAGCGACGGCTCTTGGTCACCCGCCAAGATGTGCTCGCCGAGCTGGGAGCCGGAGGCAGCGACTTCGAACCGTACGGTTTCGAGGCCGCGGAGCAGGTCCACCCGCTCAAGGAACTAGAGAATGCCCGCCGGGCCATCGACCGGGCCCGAGGAGGCCTCGAGCAGGCGGTTGGGGCCCGATTTCGAACCGGCCACGATGACTGGTTGATCGTCGACGGCGTCATTTCCGACGCCGAGATCTGGGCCCGCGACCCGAAGGTGATCGGGATCTCGAAAAGCCATGCGACCTTGCCGTTCGAGGGACCCGAGTTGACCCGGTATCTGACGCTGCCCGCGGAGTACCGCACCAGCGTGTTCGAGCCGGCAATGTGGCGGTTCGCCAAGGTCCACTCGTGGGCCCTCCGGCTCTGGCCCTACGAAGGCCACGACTTGTTGCATGGCCTGGTGCGGGTCGAAGTCGCCGAGGGCTCCCATGGAGTCGACCGAGCCGATGAAGTGTCGCGGTGGATCCTGGCCGAGCGGGTGCCGTTGAGCCGGCCGGATCCGCGGTGGGATCGGTTGCTGTACGGCGTCGCCGCCGTGGAGAGGCACTTGAGGGCTCAATGATCGGACGCGTGGTCGCGACAGAACTGAAGCCAAGTACGCCGCACCAGTTCCTGTTCTGGACGGCCCGCGATGCGCCGGTGGGGATCGGGTCGATCGTGCGGGTCGACGGGCCGGGCCGGACGGTCTATGGCGTCGTGACCGATGCCTTTGCGTACTCCGATCTCGCCACGCCGATGGATGCGGTCTATGCGGCGGACGGCGATCCGGCCGGTACCATCGAGCCTAGCCAGCGGAGTGAGATTCGTCTCTACCAGACCGCGGTGCTTCGACATGTGCCGGAGGAGCCGCTCCAGTCCGTGCCGCTCGGCGAGGTGTTTCTGGCCGCCGACGAGGATGTCGGGGTGGCGCTCCGGATGGATGCCTACACCACCGGCGAAAAGCCGACCGGTGTGCCGGTCGGTCTCTATGCGGCCGGTGGCCTCGATGCCCCGATCGAGATCGACGCGGATTTTCTCCTCGGCCCCGAGGCGGCCCATCTCAATATCACCGGCGTGTCCGGCCTGGCCACGAAGACTTCGGCCGTTGAGTTTTTTCTGACCTCGATCTTTCAGCGGTTCCCGGCCCACAAAGGCCGGATCGCCGCGCTGTGTTTTAACGTCAAGGGTCCCGATCTGCTGTTTCTCGATCAGCCCGGGACCCTGACCGATGAGGATCGCCGGTTGTACGACCGCCTTGGCCTTGAGGCCGGGCCGTTTCCGAAAGTCCGGTACTTCGCCCCGTTCAAGAGCGACGGAGTCAATCTCAATACCCTCCGCACTAATCCCGAACTCAAGCCGACCGAGCCGCTGGTCTGGGGTCTCCGGGAAGTGCTCGATTACACCGAGGTGTTGCTCAACCGGGACGACATCGATGCCAAGGCCGATGGGTTCATCGACTTCCTGGCTGAGCGGGTGGTGGGAAAAGAGTTCCGGGACGAAGTCTCGGGGCAATCGTTTTTGGTCCGGACTTTTGCCGAGCTCGAGGGGTTCTTCAAGGCGATCTTCGAATTCCTAGAGACCACGGGGCGGTCGGAAATCTGGCGGACCCACCATGTGGCGACGATTCGAAAGATCCGAAACCGGCTCGGTAATATCAGTACCAGGTCGAAGGGGCTCGTCACCGACGACGGCGAAGTCAACGACCTGCCGTGGGGGACCTTCGATGATCGGAGCATCTACGTCGTCGATGTGGCTGGCCTCGATCCGCTGGCCCAGGATCTCGTGTTTGCTCGGATTGTTTCGAAGCTGCGGGAGCATCTGGAGCGGCGCGACCTCGGCGTCGAGCACGTCGTCGTGTTCGTCGACGAGCTGAACAAGTACGCGCCTCAGGAAGGACACGACACCTACGTCCGGAAGATGCTCCTCGATCTGTCCGAGCGAGGCCGCTACCTCGGGCTGGTTTTGTTCTCGGCGCAGCAGTTTCGATCCCAAGTGCACAAGCGGGTGGTCGGTAACGCGGGGACCTCCCTCTTCGGGCGGCTTGATGCCGATGAGCTGTCGACTCCGGGGTACGGGATCTTGTCGCCCGCCATCAAGGCCAAGCTGGCCGCCCTCCCGAAGGGTGAGTTGATGCTTCGTCACCCTCATTTTACCCAACCGATTTTCATCAAGTTCCCCCGCCCATCGGTGCTCTCGGGCCGGGAAGGAATCGAGCGGTTTCCGCCCGAGGTCGAGGTCCCGTTCGAGGACGCCGTAGCTCGGCGGCTCCGGGCGCTGAGTTCAGCGGTCTCGCCCAACCGGATCAAGGACTTGGTTGCCGGCCGGGCAACCGACGACGTGGTCCGAGCCCTCCACGCGACCATCCGCAATCGTCCTGACGATGTCACGGCCTTCTTCACGAAATGCCTCGGTCGGGAGGTCAAGGTTCGATCGGTGGCGCCTCGAGCCGGCGTGGCCACTCTCAAGCCGACGGACGATCCCTATGGGTGAGTTCGGCGCTCGGCATTCGGGGCTCGGCGCTCGGCATTCGGGGTTCGGCACTCGGCGTGGAGAGTCCAGCATCGGTGGGTTGTTGGTCGGCCGGGCTGGGCTGACGCCGGGGCGATGGTTTCTCCGGTTTGGTCAGGAGCGCCTGACGTTTGAGGAGGCCGAGGCGTGGAGCGGCCGGGTGGCGGCGCGGTTGACGGGCCGGGGTGTGGGGCCGGGCGACCGGGTGGGGATCATGCTGCCCAATGGGGTTGAGTACGTCCTGACCTGGCTCGCGGTCGTCCGGCTTGGCGCCGTCGTGGTGCCGATCAACGTGGGGTACCAAGAGCGCGATGCGACGTTCGTGCTCCGCGACTCTGGGGCCGGCCTTCTGGTCACGGTTACCGCCCACCTGCCGCTGCTCGATCGAATCTGGACGGAATGCCCCGATCTGCGAGACTGCGTGGCCTGGGACGGAGGGTTTCGCGAGGAGGTTGCCGCCGCGACGGCCGGCGCCGACCCGGCGGTTCCGACCGATGCGATTGCGGTTCTCCAATACACCTCGGGGACGACCGGGTTTCCGAAGGGGTGCATGACCACCCATCAGGGCTGGCTCGGGGTCGCCCTAGGGTTCGCCGATGAGGGGCGGTTTACCGAGGACGACGTCGCCGTCATCATGACGCCTTTCTACTACGGCGACTTCGGTTGGAATCTGGTGTTGTCCCTGATGGTCGGGATGGAGCTGGTCTTGTTGCCGAAGTTTTCGGCCTCGGGACTGTGGCCGTCGATCGTGGAAGCGGGCGGCACCTTCTTCTACTGCCTGGGGACGATGCCGATTCTGCTCCAAAAGCAACCGGAAAACCCCGCGGTCGACCGAGGCCATCGGGTCAAATGGGTGTCGTGTTCGGGCATTCCAGCCGACCAGCACGCCGAGTTGGAGCGAAGGTGGGGGGTGCCGTGGCGCGAGTGGTATGGCACCACGGAGATCGGATTTGCCATCGCCATGCCGTTGGGCGACAGCCATATGACGGGGTCGGGGTCGATCGGCCGATTGCTGCCGGGGTATCAGGGCCGCTTAGTCGATGCCACCGGCCACGACGTGCCGGCAGGCGCGATCGGCGAATTCATCTGCCGGGGGCCGGCGGCAATTCTGGGCTATTGGAACAACGCCGCCGCAACCGCCGCGTGGATGCAAAACGGATGGGCCCATACCGGTGATCTGATGCGCCAGGACGAGCACGGCTACTACTACCTGGTCGGGCGAAGCAAGGACATGATCCGTCGTGGCGGCGAGAACATCGCCGCCGCCGAGGTCGAGGCCGCCCTGTGCGAACATCCCGCCGTACGGAACGCGGCCTGCGTCGCGGTGCCGGATTCCATTCGAGGTGAGGAGGTCCTCGCCTTCGTGCAGCCCGTCGGCGAGTCGCCTGAACCGGAAGTGCTACTCGAACACTGCCGGCAACGGTTGGCTGGCTTCAAGGTCCCGCGGTACCTGTCATTCGTGGCTGAGTTTCCTCTGACCCCAAGCCAGCGGGTCGAGAAGCACAAACTGCCGCGCGACGTGGCCGGAATCTACGATACCGCCGCCCGATCCAAGGGCTAGTCCAGCCGGGTCACGAACCGTGTTCCGGGTGTAGATTCTCCGGGTGCTGCTCGCTCATCTCGCCGACATTCACCTCGGCTATCGCCAGTACTATCGCCAAACTCCGCTTGGCCTCAACCAACGCGAGGTGGACGTGGCCCGGGTCTTCAACCAGGCCGTCGGGCAGGTCATCGATGCCAAGCCCGACGTCGTCCTCGTTGCCGGCGATCTTTTCCATGCGGTCCGTCCGACCAACCAGGCTATCGTCCATTGTTTTCGACAGTTTCAGCGCCTCCGCGAAGGGTTGCCGGCGGCGGAGATCGTCGTCATTGCCGGGAACCACGATACCCCGCGGGCCAGCGAAACAGGCTCGATTCTCAAACTCTTCTTAGAGCTTGGGGTCCACGTGGCGACCGAGGAACCGATCGAGTTTGAGTTCCCAGCGCTCGATTTGGCGGTGCGGGCGGTGCCCCATCATGCCCTGGTCGCCGTCGACCGCCCCGATCTGCGTCCGAGTGGGCGGGCGCGCTACGAGATCCTGACGGTCCATGGCGAAGTCGAAGGTCTCTTTCCGCTCGACCGGTGGTGGGCCGAACCAGGGGGCGCGGCCCTCGATCCAGCCCAACTGTCGGATGCGGGGTGGAGCTACGTCGCGCTGGGCCATTACCATGTCATGCGAGAGGTCAAACCTCGGGTCTGGTATGCCGGTGCCCTCGACTATGTCACTCCGAATCCTTGGGGGGAGTTCACTGAGCAGCGGAAAAGCGGCATCAAGGGCAAGGGATGGCTCTTGGTCGACCTCGATGCCGTCATTTCGGGAACCGCGAAGCCGGTACCCCAATGGGTGGTGCCGGAGCGCCGGCTCTTCGACCTCAAGGCGGTCGAAGGAAAAGCCCTCTCCGCGGCCGAACTCGACCGGGCCATTCAAGAGCGACTGGCCACGGTCCCCGGGGGCATCGCCGACCAGTTGGTCCGGCTCGTCGTCTACGATGTCGCCCGCCACGTCGCGAGGGAAATCGATCACGCCGCCGTCCGAGCGGCCAAAGCCGCGGCTCTCCACTTCCACCTCGACCTGCGGCGCCCCGATGTGCACCGAATCATCGGGACGGGGGCTCCCGGCGGGCGACAGACCCTTCCCGACATGGTCCGGGCCCACTTGGCCCGGCGGCTGCTGCCGGAGCGGCTTGACCGAGACCGATTCGTTGAACGGGGCGTCACCTTGCTCGAGTCGGTGAGCTTCGAGCCGGGGCCCGAGGCCTAGTGCGCCTACGCCGCCTGCGACTGATCAATTTTCGGCAGCACGCCGATACCACCCTCGAATTCGAGGCGGGACTGACCGGCATCATCGGTCCGAACGGCGCCGGAAAATCGACGTTGCTCGAGGCAATTGCCTGGGCGATGTATGGGACGCCCGCCGCTCGGGGCACCCGGGATTCGATTCGTCGCCGGAGCGCGCCGGCCCGCTCGCGGGTCGAAGTGGAGTTGGAGTTTTCGCTTGGGGCCCACCAATACCGGGTGGTTCGGTCGCTCCAACAAGCAGCCCTCTACCAGGATGGCGACGAGGTTCCGGTCGCCAACAGCGCCGCCGCCGTTACCGACAAAGTGAGCCGACTCCTCAGGATGACCAAAGAGGAGTTCTTCAACACCTACTTCACCGGCCAGAAGGAGTTGGCCACCATGGCCGCGATGACGGCGCCGGCGCGAGCCAGGTTTCTGAGCCGGGTCCTCGGCTACGAGCGGTTGGCGGTGGTCCAAGTCAAGCTGAAGGAGGAACGGTCGGCTTTGAAGGCCACGCTCCAGTCGGCCGAGACCGGGATGATCGACCTTCCGGAACTCGAGCGTGAAGAACGGGAAGCGGCGACCCGAACCGCCTCGGCTGCTCAAAACGTGGCGGCAACCCAAGCCCACCAGAAGGCGGTCGAGGCGGCAGTGGTGAAGCTCGCCCCCGAGTGGGAGGCGGTCCAGCGACGGCGGGAAGCGGTGCAGACCACCGACACCGACCTCAACATCGCTCAGCATGCCGCCGTCGAGGCGCGGCGAGCGTTCGAGTCGCTCGATCGGGATCTGGCCGAGTCGCTCGAGGCCAAAGCCAAATGCGACGAGTTGGCGCCGGCGACTCTCCAGTGGGAGGCGCTGGTGGCCGAGCGAAACCGGCTCGACGGGTTGGCCCAGTCATTCGCGGGTCGGATGGCGCTCGAAACCCAAATCGCGATGGTGGCGAAGGCCCTGACCGAGCTCGAGCAGCGAATCGGCCAGCTCCCAGACCGGGCTCGGGTGGAGCAAGCGAAAGCCCTTGCGGCAGCTGCCCAAATCAAGGCCGAGGCAGCGGCGGTGGTCGTCGAGGAAGAGCGGACCAACTGGGTCCGGAACAAGCAGGACGCCGAAACGATGCGAAAGGGACTCCTCCAACAGCACGAGGATGTTGAGGGACAGAAAAGCCGGTTGGAGGTCGCCGGGCCAACCGGGGTGTGCCCGACCTGCGGCAAGCCATTGGGCAAAGAGTATCGGGCGGTCCTCGACGACTTGAGCGTAAAGCTCGACCTGATTGCCTCGGATGGCCGCCACTATCGGGATCGGATCAAGCAACTGTCCACCGAGCCCAAAGAGCTGATTCAGGCGCGGTCTCTTGTCGATGAGGCCGAGCGCGATCGCCGAGCGGCCGCCACGGCGGCGGCCCAGGCCGAGGCGGCGGTGGCCGAGCGGACCCGGGCCGAAGTGGCCCGGACCGAGGCGGCCGACCGGTTGGGGCTCCTCCGGCAACAACTGGCGGAAACGCCAACGGAATACGACAAGGCCCTCCATACTCAGGTTCGGGAGCGCCTCGCGGTTCTGGAGCCGATCCGGGAGCAGGTCGTTCGGTTGTCGGCCCGGGCCGAACGGGCGGCCAGCCTGGTTCCCAAAGCGCAGGAAGCCGAGCAGGCCCTGACCCGGATCGAGGTCAGGGTGGTGGAGCTGGCGGGCCGGTTGGTCGCGTTAGGTTGGTCGGCCGAGGTCTATGAGCAAGTGCGGGTGGCGTTCGCGACCGCCGACCGAGAGCGGGAGGCGGCGGTGGTGGCGGCGGTACGGGCCGCCGGCGAGCGGACCGGGGCGATCGAGCACCAGGCCGCGGTCGCCCGTCGCCGGGCGGACCGGACCCGGCGGCTGGCTGAGGTCGACCGACTGAAGGGTGACCTCCTCTTGAATCAAGAGCTTGATCGGGCATTTTCCGACCTGCGCGATGAGCTCAACGCGGACCTCCGGCCTGAGCTGGCCGCCGCCGCGTCGGGGCTGCTTCGTGAATTGACGAGCGGTCGCTACTCGGACCTTGACCTCGACGAGGACTACGTGGCCTCGATTGTGGACGATGGTGAAGTCAAGACGGTCATCTCCGGCGGCGAAGAAGACGTCGTGAACTTGGCCCTCCGGCTCGCGATCAGCCAGATGATCGCCGACCGAGCCGGGCAACCGTTTTCGATGTTGGTGCTTGACGAGGTCTTTGGGTCACTCGATGAAGAACGCCGGAATGCGGTGGTCGATTTGCTCCGTGGTCTGGCGGATCGGTTCCCGCAAGTCGTGTTGATTACCCACGTCGAGTCGGTCCGCGACGGATTCGACCGGATCGTGCGGATTGCCTACGACCTCGAACGGGGCGTCGCGACCGCCCACGACGAACCTCTTGGGACTTTGGAGTTACCTGGTGCCGCAGCCTAACGAAATCCGCGGGCCGCTCCGGCTTTCTCCGGCCGATGTCGATGAGGTCAATCGGGTCTTTTCCGATGCGTTCACGGAGCGGTACCATCGCGATGGCATGACCGGCGTTCGAGTCCCGCCGTTGAGCCCGGCGATCTGGCGGTTTGCCATCGCCGCCGCCGGCGACGGGGCGCTGCATTGGCGCGATGGGCAGGGCCACTTGGCGGCGTTCAACGTGGTCCATGCCCTGGGTCATGAGGGATGGATGGGGCCACTCGCGGTCCGACCGGACTGCCAAGGACGTGGCCTGGGCCGCCGAATCGTTCAGGCCGGCATCGACTTCCTGAAAGCGAAGGGCTGTCGAGTCATTGGGTTGGAGACCATGCCGCGGACGGTCGACAACATCGGATTCTACAGCCGACTCGGCTTCCGGCCCGCCCACCTGACGGTCTCGGTGGCCCGTGACACCGAGGTGGCCGGCGGGCCGTTGGCCGAATTGGCCTCGCGGTTGGGTCCCCCGGCCGTTTGGATCGGCGACCTTCAGGGCCTCGTGACCGCGATCATGCCGGGGCTGGACGTCAGCCGAGAAGCCGCCCTCACCGTCGAGCAGTCGTTAGGCGATCTCACCGTGGTTCGCGAAGGCGGGCGCTGGCGGGCCGCGGCGCTCTGGCACTCGGCCGCCCTGGCGGAGTCCAGGCCCGCGAGCGAATTGCGGGTGCTGAAGCTGGTGGCGGCCGATTCGGGGGCGTTCCGCCTCCTCGTACAGGGGCTCGTTGCCGAGGCAGCCGCCCGCCGGCTGGCCCGAGTGACGATTCGTTGCCAAACCGGGTTTCGCGAGGCCTATGGCGACCTGATGGCACTCGGGTTTCGAGTCCACTGGACGGACTTGCGGATGGTCCTGGCCGACCATCCCGAGATCGTGCCTCGGGTCGGCGTCGTCTTTTCGAACTGGGAGATCTAGGCCTGGCCGCCGATCGGCCGCAACGCCCACCACCGAATCAAGAGGACAACGCCCGCCGCGAGGAAGATGTGAATCAGGCCCAGCCCAACCGGCACGAGGAAAGTGCCGACGAGCCACAAAACCAGAGCAATGATTGCGCCAATCAGATTTATCATGGGTCCGCTCCCTGGTCGCGTTGACGGCCTCGGTCCGAGTTCCTATTATAGTGTTGTCGGGTGGTATCTGGGAACCAGTTTTTGAGCCAACAGGTCCGTAGCTGGGCCCACATACTGTAGCTGATGCCATGCCCCTCGGGGAAGGCAGATGCTCACGGTGAGGGCGCCGAACATTCCACTTCGGGCTTCAATAAACCTCTCGGGTATCATCCGATGTTGGGGCGCTGCCCGACGATTGTCGGGGCGGCGCCTCTCTTTTTCCTGAATGGAGTCCGCCATGCCAACGTGTGTCGTCGCCCGGCGGCTGCACTTCAACGCCGCGCACCGGCTCCACAACCCGGCCAAGTCGGACGAGTGGAATCGGACCACCTTTGGTCCGTGTAACAATCCGAACTATCACGGTCACAACTACGAGCTTGAGATCCTCGTCGAAGGACCCATTCACCCCGACACGGGGTACGTGGTCGACGTCGGTGTCGTGAAGCGGATCGCGGAAGAGGTCGTGATCAGTCATCTCGATCACCGGAATTTGAATCTGGACGTCCCGTGGTTTCGCGACCGAATGCCATCGGCCGAGAACATCGCGGTCTATTGTTGGGAGCAGATCGGCCCTTGTCTCCCGGCCGGCAAATTGGCTCTGATCCGACTCTGGGAAACTCCGAGGAACTATGTCGAATACCGAGGCGACTAGCATCAAACCGCAGGTCCGTGCCATCATCGAGGCGATGGGCGAGGATCCCGACCGCCCGGGACTCCAACGGACCCCCGAACGGGTCGAGAAGGCCTATCGCTGGATGACCCGCGGCTACGAAATGTCGGTGGCCGATGTCGTCGGCGGGGGTGTCTTCGACGAATCGCACGAGAACATGATTCTGGTCCGCGACATCGAACTCTACTCCATGTGCGAACACCACATGCTGCCGTTCTTCGGCCGGGCCCATGTGGCCTACCTGCCGATGGGTCGGATCATCGGCTTGTCCAAACTACCGCGGATCGTCGAGATCTTCTCGCGGCGTTTGCAGGTTCAAGAGCGACTGACCGACCAGGTGGCCGATGCCGTCATGGAGGTGCTGGAGCCGGCGGGCGTGGGCGTGGTGATTGAAGCCTCCCACCTGTGCATGATGATGCGCGGCGTCGAGAAACAGAACTCGACCACGGTGACGAGCGCTCTGCGGGGTGTCTTCAAAGAGGACGCCCGAACCCGAGAAGAGTTCCTTCGCCTCGTACACGGCCCCCGAATCGGGCGGATGTAGGCGGTGACGGCGCTGGCTGGCCACCTCGCCGTTGTTACCGGCGCCTCGAAGGGCATTGGCGCCGCTGTCGCAGCCGCTCTCGCCCGAGAGGGTGCGACGGTGGTACGGACCGCCCGTCACTTGCCTGGGCCGACTTCCCCGGGGGTCATTGATGTTGTCGCCGACTTGGCCACCGATGAGGGGCTCGATGCCCTCGTCGCGGCGGTCGTGCCGCTCGGGGTTCCCGATCTTGTCGTCAGCAATGCTGGTGCGTTCGACCTCGGCCCCTTTGAGGCCACGCCCGCGAGCACCCTCGATCGGCTCTACGCCATCAACCTCAGGGCCCCCTACGAGCTGGCTCGGCGCCTGCTCCCAATGATGCGAGCCAGAGGCTCCGGGCGGCACCTGCTGATCGGGAGCATTGCCGATCACCTGGCCCTGGCCGGCAACGCCGCCTATGCCGCGACCAAGTTCGGGGCCCGCGGTCTCCACGAGGTGCTCCGCGAAGAGTATCGGGGCACCGGGGTGCTCTGCACCCTGGTGAGCCCAGGTCCGGTCGATACGCCGCTGTGGGACCCGTTCGATCCCGATCGCCGAACCGATCTTCCGCCCCGGGCGTCGATGCTGCGCGCCGAGGATGTCGCGGCCGCGGTCCAGTGGATCGCGACCCGGCCGCGGCACGTGGACGTCGGGTCGGTGCAACTCGGCCCGGCTTCGTGATGTTCATCGAGCTCACCGACCACCTGAAATGCATCGCGGATCACGCTGAGCAGTTCGTCGTGCTCCTTCCCGACCGGATGGACGGCCGCCGGGTCATGGCCGGCACGGTGGGGTGCCCGGTCTGCGGCACCGTGGTGCCGGTGGTCGAGGGCGAGATGGACTTCGGCGGTCCGATCGCTCCGATGGCCGGCCAGACCTCGCTCACGGCTGAGACAATCGTGACGTTTCTCGGGCTCGATGGACCCGGCGGTTTCATCGCGATCGTGGGTGGGGCCGGAGAGTCCGCCGCCGGGGTCTCGTCCCTGATGCCGGGCGCTCGCCTCGTGTTAGTGAACCCCCCGCCGGGCGTAACGGGGTCGGAAACTACGAGCGTCGTTCGGGCCGGACGCCTACCGATCAAGGCATCCAGCATGCGGGGCGTCGTGGTCTCGGCCGATCACGGGGCCGACCCGGCGTGGGTGACCGCCGCAGTCGAAGCTGGCTTACCCGGGAACCGAGTCGTCGTTGAAAGCACCCTGAGTCCCCCGGATCATCTGGAAGTCCTGGCCCGCACTGATCACCTCTGGGTGGCGCGGAAGCCGGTTGCCACGCTGCGGCGTTAGGTCGCCGGGAGTCGCAGCGCTTGGCCGGGCCGGAGGCGATACCAGGTGGGGATCGCGTTCATGCGGCGGAGACGGGCTTCGCTGACTCCGTGGCGGACGGCGAGATCACTGATGGTGTCGCCTCGCTTGACCCAGACAATCGGCCCCCAGCGGTCTCCCTGGGCCGCCGGTTTAGGATCAACGGCGATGGCGGGCAAATTGCCAAGCCGGATGGCGACCTCGTCGGTCAGTCCGGGCGGGACCTTGAGCCATGATCCGCCCGGTGGCGTGACACCGCGGATCAGCTGGGGGTTGAGTTCCGCCAGGGTCGACTGGCTCAGTCCTAGCGCGCGGTCGGCCGTCGACAGCCGAATCGGGCGGTCAATCAAGATCGAGTCGACTCGGGCCACTCCCCGCGCCGGTACCGAAAATCCGAACCGGCCGGGGTCGCGCCCGATGGCAGCCGCCGCGAGCAGTTGCGGGACATAGTTGCGGGTCTCTTTCGGGAGGAGCCCGCGATTGGCCAAGTCGAAAAAACCGGCTTCGCCCCCGGGTATCTGGCCGAGGCCCCGGCTCACCCGGCCGGCCCCGCTGTTGTACGCCGCGGCCGCCAAGAGGGGTGATCCAAAGGTTCGGGTCAGGCCCCCGATGTGACGAACGGCCGCATCGGTGGCCCGATTGGCATCCCGGCGTTCATCGACCCACGGGTCGACCCGAAGGCCGAGCTCGCGGGCCGTCGCGGGCATGAGCTGCCACATCCCGACGGCGCCTTTCCGGCTGACGGCGGCGTTGGAGAATCCGCTCTCGATCAGCGGCAGATATGAAAACTCCGACGGGAGCCCAGCCCCGGTCAACTTGGATTCGATGCCCGGTCGGTATTGGGAGCTCCGTGCCAGCCACTCGGCCATCCGAGCCCGGGCGGGTCCGGTGAAGTAGGTCAAGTACCGATCGACCTCAGGACGGCTCTCGAGGCCGGCAAAGGCGCTCTGGCCGGTCGAATCTTGGCCTCGAAGCGCCGGGGTCAGTCCGGCCGCCATCAGGACGATACCGATCAAGCGAGGGAGGGTCATGCTCGGGACTGAAGCAGGTCGCGCGCCCGCGAGAGCCCGGTGTGTAATCCATTGGTATTGAAACAGTTGCGACACGGAGGGGTGGGGGGGCGATCGGCCGGGGCCGGATAGCGTTGCCGCTTCAACCCGGCGTTCCTGCCGCCTAGCGGTCCGAGTGGCCCCCCATCTCGGCCTCAAGGTAGACCGCCTCGATCGCTTCACGGTAGTGGGCCTCGACGACCCGGCGCCGGACTGACAGCTTCGGGGTCAGCTCCCCAGTGTCGATGGAGAACTCCCGAGCGACGATCAAAAACCGCTTCGGGACTTCAAATCTGGCCAAGTCGCGGAGGTGCTTCATCGCCTCGGCCTCGAGATGTTTGACGACCGGTTCGAGGGCGATCAGTTCGGAATGGCTTCCCCAAGCCAGCCCTTGGCTGCCGGCCCAGGCCTCGAGGGTTGCGAAGTCCGGGGCCAGGAGCGCGATCGGGAACTTCCGGCGGTCGCCTAACAACACGGCATTGGCGATAAAGGGGTTTTGCCGGAGCATCCCTTCGATCGGTTGGGGCGCGATTTTCTTGCCACCGGCCGTCGCGATCAAATCCTTCTTTCGATCGGTGATCTTGAGATAGCCCTCGGCGTCGATCTCGCCGATGTCTCCAGTGTGGAACCAACCGTCGGGGCTAATGGCCTCCGCAGTCTCAGCCGGCTTCCCGAAATACCCCTTCATCACGCCGGGTCCGCGGGTCAGGATCTCGCCGTCGGCCGCAATCTGGAGCTCCACGCCGGGAATCGCCCGGCCAACCGTTCCAAACCGGAGGTGATCGAGAGTGTTGACCGTGATCACCGGCGACGTCTCAGTGAGACCGTAGCCTTCGAGGATGGGAAGCCCAGCGGCATAGAAGAACCTCGCAATCTCGGCCGAGAGCGGGGCCCCGCCGGACAGGAAGAACTTGAGCCGGCCGCCGACCCGGGCCCGGATCGTTCGAAACACCAGGAGGTCGGCGAGGACTTTTTGGAGTCGGAGACCCAAGGCGATCGGTCGCCCGGTGAGCGCCAAGTCGGCGGCCCGTTCCCCGACTCGTTTGGCCCAGAAGAACACGATCCGTTTGAGCGCTGACCCGCGGAGGGCGGTTTCGAGGGCCCGGGCGTACATTTTCTCGTAGAGCCGGGGCACCGCTGCGACCACTGACGGCCGGATCTCCAGGAGGTTCGCGGTCACGGCCTCGATGCTCTCGGCGTAATTAATGATCACGCCGCTCCCGAACATGCTGTAGTGGCCGGTCATCCGCTCGAAGATGTGGGACAGGGGCAGTAGCGAAAGGCATTCGTCGCGCTCGGCGACCGGAAGGACGGACCGGGCTGCTTCGATGTTCGACGCGATGTTGCCGTGGGTGAGCATGACGCCCTTCGGGTCGCCCGTCGTCCCGGAGGTGTAGATGATCGTGGCGAGGTCCGAAGCGGTGACCCGATCGGCGTCTGCCCGCCAGTTTGGATACCGGTCGGCCGCTGCCCGCCCCGTCGCAATGAGGGCATCGAGCGATTGCACCTTTTCGCCCACGATGGCCGGATCGAACGCGACGACCCATTCGACGGCGGGGAGCGCGGGCAGGACCGAGGCCAGCTTGGCGAACTGGGGGCCGGTCGAGACAAACACCAGCCGGGCCCCGGAATCGGCCACGAGGTACTGGATTTGGTTGGCGGTTAGGGTCGGGTAGATCGGAACGTCGGCGGCGCGGGCAGTGAGACAGGCGAAGTCGGCGAAGGCCCATTCTGGGCGGTTTTCCGAGAGGATCGCGACCCGATCCCCGGGAACGATGCCGAGGGCCAAGAGCCCTTTGCTGATCGATTCAACGGTGTCGGCCACCTCGGCATAGGAGTACTCGCGCCATCGGCCGGCTTGCTTGGCGCGAAGCGCAACTCGTTCGGCGGGACGCCGGTCGAGCACGTCGAAATAGAGCCGGGTCAGCGTCACTGGTGACGGAACCGAATCACCACGCGGCGGCCGGAGCCGGGAATAAGCTGCCCGGACGCCCGATAGGCATTGATTTCGACGACGGCGCGGTCGGGTACTGGTCGTCCAGCAACGCCGCGAACGGTGGCCGTGACGAGCCCATTGGGGCCGGTGGTCAGGGAATCCACGGTGCGTCCCGAGCTGAATGTTACCGCCGGGGAATCGACCGCGGCAGGCTCAACAATGCGAAACCCGACCGGCCGGCCGACGACGCCGACCCGCGTCGCGCCACCTTCAAGGGCCATCCCAACTTGGGCCCCATTGGCGTCGATCGAAACATCGAGCGAGTCGCTTCCGACCAGCCGCAACGTGTCGGCGGGTGCCGTTAGGGTGAATTTGATGGCGGACTGGGTCGAGATCAGCGTGTCCTTGCCGAGGACGCCGATCTGGAGGTCGGCGGTGCCGGTCGCCAGCTTGGCCGTCACGATG
This sequence comes from Gemmatimonadota bacterium, assembly GCA_031400975.1. Classification (GTDB taxonomy): domain Bacteria; phylum Gemmatimonadota; class Gemmatimonadetes; order Gemmatimonadales; family GWC2-71-9; genus SHZU01. Next base: position 56,872 of record JANNQX010000131.1, on the reverse strand, counting down.
CCCTTGATGGTATCGACCGCAATGGCGGCCGTATCGACGGTTCGCCAGCTGAGGGTGGCTGGGACGCTGTCTCCGGCCCCGTTGCGGGCCACCGCTCGAATGGTGACCGACCGGCCTAGCTCGAGAAAGGAATTGACCGGGAGGGTGATTTCCAGAAACGAAATCTGGTCGGCGTTCTCGAAGGCGCCGCTGCAGCCGACCATCCCGGCTGTGACGACGCCGACGATCAGGCCGAACTGACGGCGGCGGTAGGTGATTCTTCGAGATCCCGCAGGGCGGTGCTGGCGTGCTGAATCCACCGGTCGGCGTCCGATCCTCGAGGGGGTTTGGCAAGGAACGCACGGAGATGTTCCGCAGCTCGATCGGGTTCCCCGCGTTTCAGGTGCAGGAACGCTAGACCATAATGGGCTCCCGAGAGCGAATCGTCCAGTTCCAAGGCTCGGCGGTAGTGACGGATCGCTTCGTCGGGCTGGCCTGTCTTGGTGAAGGCAATGGCCATGTTCTGGAGAATCCGGGGGTCGTTGGGGTTATCCCGAAGTCCGAGTCGATAGCTGGTCAGGGCGGCGACAAAATCCCCCAGCCGCTCCAGCGCTAGAGCCTCGTTGAGATAGTCGAGGCGCTGGGGCTCGCTCGGGGCCGTACTTAACCGATCCAGGACGCGTCGAAAAAAACTCATGAGTTCGGGTCGTCTCCGTTTCCGGGGGGGCGCTGCATCGCTGCTACAACATAAGAAAGTTGTTTACCCGTTGCAATACAAGTCGTTGTGCCACAGACTCGATCCGCTCCACCTTGCGGCTGACTTTCGGACCACTTGGCGGGGGCCTATCTTTGGGTGTCACCCTCACCATCAGCACCGACCGGGAGCAACCATGCCGCGGCGCCCCTTGGAACCCACTCGGGAAGTCCTCGAGATCGATTGGCCCCTGTTTGGGGAACTTTGTCGGGCGTTGGCCCTCAAGGTGGCCCGGGCTTACGATCCCGAGATCGTTTTGGGGGTCGCGAAGGCAGGAGTGATCCCGGCGGCGGTGGTCGCCTCAATTTTGGAGCGCGAGTTTGCTTCGATGACCTTGACCCGAAAAAGAGCCGGTGCGAAGCCGGTGCTCGTGAGCGGGCCCCCGGCCTCGATCCGGGGGCGGCGGGTGCTGCTGGTGGATGAGACCTGCGACTCCGGTCACACCCTCAAACTGGCCCTCAACGAAATCCGGGCCTTGGCGCCGGCGGAAGTCCGAACCGCGGTCTCGTTCAAGACCGGCGGATACCAACCGGATTTCTTCTCGTTTGAAACCGACAAGTCGATCGTGCTGCCCTGGGACCGAGATGTGGTTCGGGATGGCGAACTCATCCGACGGGCCGACTGGATTGCGGGAACCGGCCCGAATGCGTGACGTGCTCGCGGAAGCCATGCGCGGGGTCTCCGGCTACGTCGAAATCCGGCTCCGGCGGCGGTGGTCGACTGCGGTGGTGTTTCGGAAGCAACGCCTGGAAGTCGCCACCGAGTACCACGCGTTCGGTGGCGTGGCCCGGTGTCTGGTGGTGGGGCACGGCTGGGGTGCTTGCGCCTTTACCGATCCCGACCGAGCGGGGTCGGCGGTACTTCGAGCCCATGAGTTGTCCCTCGAAACCCGACCCGAAACGCCGATCGCGTTGGCGCCGATCCCGATTCGGCAGGTCGATCAGGCCGACCTGCTGGTCGACGATCCCCGGCTGATCTCGCTGTCGGCGAAGCGCCAGCTCCTCGAAGGTCTCACCGCCGAGCTCCTGGCGGCCGACCGCCGGGTGATCGACTCGAGGACCAGCTACGGCGACTCGGTTTTCGAAACCTGGCTGGCCACCAGCGAGGGTGTCTGGCTCCACGAACTCCGGAGCGAGGCCAGTCTCGGGGCCCTCGCCGTGGCCGGCGAAGACGGGGCGCAGGAACGGGCCCTGGAGTCGGTCGCGGTGCTCGGAGGCTGGGGGGCCGTGGCCGGCCGGGCGCCGCTGTTCCGGGAGGTTGGCGAGCGGGCGGTCGGGCGACTCCATGCCGTCCCGGTCCCGGCCGGCCGTTATCCGATCGTGTTTGACCCCCGGGCGACCGGCGCGCTGGTGTTGCAAACGATCACCAATCTCTGCCGGTCGCCGTCACGGGGCATCGAACGGGCGCTCCTGCCGCTCGGAACCCGGATCGGTCCGGAAATGCTGACGGTCGGGGACGACCCGACCGCGTTAGGTCTTCGCACGAGCTTGTCGCTTGATGACGAGGGGACGCCGGCCAGCCACACCCACCTCGTCCAGAACGGCGTGGTCGTGGCCCATCTCCACACCAGGGAGACCGCGGCCCGCGCCGCCGTTGGCCCGACGGGACATGCCCTGGCGCCGAGCCTTCGGTCGATTCCCGCGGCGCGGCCCACGAACAGCTATGTCGCCAAGGGCGAAGGCGATCTCCTGGCCCTGTTGGCCGACATGCCGTTGGGGGTCTATGTCGCCGACGTGATCGGGGTGGCGGTCGAGGGTCATCAGGTCACCGTGACCCCCGCCTCGACCCGGATGATCCGCGACGGCGTTCTCGCCGAATCGGTCAAGTGCGCACCGATCAGCGCCGACCTGTTCACGCTGTTCGGCCGGCTCGATCGGGTCGGCGGTGACTTCGCCTGGGATCCGAGTGCCGCCACCCTGCATGACTCAGGCCCGCTCCGGCCGATCACCACCGGAGCGCCCCACACTCGGTTTGTCGACCTCGACATCGGCGCGCTCTACGCATGATCGCCGAAGTCCTCGCTGACCTTCGGTCGCGGACAACCCACGCCGACTCGGTCAGGGCCCGCGACGAGACCATCACCGCCACTCTCTCCGGGCAGTCCCATGCCCTGGTGTCGGTCGACCAGAGCGATACGGTCCAGATCCGGGTCGTTGCCGACGGCCGACTCGGGTGGGCAGGGGGGGACAGCTCGTCGATCCGCGCGGTGGCCGATCGGGCCGTCGATTCGGCTGCCGCCGGCGATCCCGCTGAGTTGTTTCTTCCCGCGCCGGCCGCTCTGCCGGTGGTCGTGACTCGGTCTCCGCCGGCCGCGGCGCTGACCGCGCGCGACCTTGTGGGAATCTCCGGCCAGCTGGCCAATCGCCTCCGGCGGCTCAACCTCCCGATCGAAACCTGGGCCGAGCGCTCGTCGGGGGGGGTCGAAGTCGGGAACAGTCGGGGCGTCCTGGCGTCTTACGACCTGACCGTCGTTGGCGTCGGGGTGTCGGTCGGCGCGGGCCCGGCGCCTTGCCGGCTCCACCTCGCGGGCGTGGCACCGCCGGACGAAACGGACCTCGATCGGCTGGTCGACGAGGTCGAACGCCGATTTACTCCCCCCGTCCTCGAGCTGACGGCGCCGCCGGCCGGACCGATTTGGTTTGCGCCCGGCGCGGTACGAGGCCTGGTGGCCCCCTTGCTGAGTCGCCAGCTCGGCGACGGGGGGCTTGGGACTCAGGGCGGGAGATGGACGATCGATTCCCGGCTCTCGCTCTACGACGACCCGTTGGTCGACGGCCGGCCGGGCAGCCGACCCATTTGCGACGACGGGGTCCCAACCCAGCGGCTGGCGTTGATTCAAGCCGGGAGACCCAGTAGGTCGCTGCTCGATCTCCGGACCGCGTCGCGCCATCGGTTGCCGGCGACTGGCCATGGGGTTCGGCGGGGCTACCGAGGGCCCCGGGCCGCGTTTTCCAACCTGAGCCTCGAGTCGGACGAGCCGGGAACGTTGGAGCTCGCGGCGGCGGTCGGCGACGGACTCTTGGTCTCCGAATTCGAGATTGGACCGGCACCGAGTCAGGATCGCGGGGTGTTCCGGGTGGCCGTGCCCTGGTGCTATCGGATTGTCGGCGGGCGAGTGGTCGGCCGGGTGGCGGGTGTCGTGCTCGCCGGCGATGCGATCCGGCTGCTCGAGCGGGTGGCGGCGATCGGTGCCGATGCCGCATGGTATGGTGCGATCCGGCTCCGCTCGCTGGTCCTCGAAGGGGTTCTGGTATCCCTTCGTTAGGTCAGTTCCGGAGCTCGGCCACCAGGCTCTCGTAGCTCTTTCCGCCGACCAACCCCTCATACAACCAGGTCAGCAAGTCGGGGCTCCCCACCAAGAACCGGCACCGAGCGTCACCCCGGCTTCGACAGTCGACTTCCATGACCGCGGCCGGATAGCCGCCCAACCGGGTGAAGAAGTCTGAGAGCATGCCGCAGGTGAAATGGCACGACGGCACCACCGTCCCCCGCGGCTCCGCCAACGCCCAGTCGCCACTGTCGAGGCCGAGGAGCCCTGGAGCAAGGGTCTCGATCGAGACCGACCCCCAGCCCTCCTCGCGGAAAAAGCCGGCGAGCGCATCGCCGAGATACCGGGCATCAAGCGACTGCGGGGTCTCCACGCCGTAGCGGTTCGACACCGATCCGACGAAGCCGTCATAGGCGCCGTCGCCGGCCGCAAAACCGATTTCCCGAAGCAGTCCAGCGGCTTGTTCGGGCAGTTCGCGTTCCAACACCGATCGGAGCTGCTCGACCGCGGCACGGCCGAGGGCAAGGCGGGGAGATGTAGCGACAGAGGCCATGAGTTGAAGCTAGGCTTCCCGCCCGACACGGCGCAAGAGTTCGGGCTCGTCGATCACTTCGACGCCGAGTTTCCGGGCCTTGTCGAGCTTGCTACCCGACTCTTCCCCGGCCACGACGACGTCGGTCTTTTTCGTCACCGTGCCGGTCACCCGCCCACCGGCCCCCTCGATGAGGGCCGTGGCCTCACCGCGCGACAAGGTCGGAAGCGTCCCGGTCAGGACGTAGGCCTTGCCGCTCAGCGGCCCTCCCACCGGCTCCGCGTTAGGTTCATCGACGGTGAGCCCGGCACGAACCAGGCGGTCGATCAGCGCCTGGTTTGCTGGGGTGGCGAAGAACTCGACTACGGCTGTGGCGATCGCCGGTCCGATACCCGGCACACCCCCGATCGCATCCTCGCCGGCATTGGCCAAGGCATGGAGTGTCCCAAACCGGCGGGCCAGCAGTTGGGCGACGTTCTTCCCGACGTGCCGGATGCCCAACCCAAAGAGGAGCAGCGAAAGGGGACGGGTCTTCGAATCGGCGATGGATTGGACCAGCTGGGTGGCGGATTGCTCGGCAAACCGGTCGAGGGCCATCAACTGGGGCACCGCCAGCCGGTAGAGGTCGCTGACGTCGGCGATCAAGCCGGCATCGAGCAACTGACGGATCCGTTCGAACCCGAGGCCTCGAATATCGAGGGCCTCCCGGGAGGCAAAATGGACGATCGACTCGAAGATCCGACCAGGGCAGGCCACGTTCGGACAGAACCGCATCGCCTCGTCAGCTACCCGATCCGCCGGCGTATGACAGGCTGGGCACCGTTCCGGCGGAATGAAGGGGCGCTCAGTGCCATCTCGGCGCTCGCGGATCGGGCCGATCACCTGAGGAATCACCTCACCGGCCCGGATCACTTCGACCCAATCGCCGATTCGGATGTCCTTCTGGGCGATCAGGTCTTCGTTATGTAACGTGGCGCTCGACACGGTTACCCCGCCGACCTCGACCGGGGTCAGCACGGCGTACGGGTTGAGCGCCCCGGTTCGGCCGACGTTGATCCGGATGTCCTCCAGGCGGGTGACCGCCACTTCTGGCGCGAACTTTCTCGCAATCGCCCACCGGGGCTCCCGGCCCCCGACGACGCCGAGGTCCTCTTGAAGGTCGCGGCGATCGACCTTGACGACCACGCCATCGGCTTCGAAGGGAAGGGTGGCGAGGAGGGCTTCATACTCGGGAATCGCGGCTTGCACCGCCGCCATCGTCGCGAATCGCCGGCGATGCCCCTCGACCTGAAATCCCCACCGCTCGAGGATCCCCAGGACGTCGTGGTGCGAGGCGGCCGGCAGTGTTCCTTCGATCACTTCGACATGGAAGGCGAACATTCGAAGTCGGCGTGATCGCGTTACCCGGGCATCGAGCTGGCGAAGGCTGCCGGCGGCGGCGTTTCGGGGATTGGCGAACAACGGCTCGCCGAGGGACTCACGGCGGGCATTGAGCTTTCGGAATGAGGCAAGTGGAAAGTAGACTTCGCCCCGGACCTCCATCAGGGTTGGAATGTCCGGCCCAGTCAAGACCAGCGGGATGTCGCCGACCGTCTTGAGGTTGGCGGTGATATCCTCGCCGATGATTCCATTGCCCCGGCTGGCCCCAACGGCCAGCTGCCCATCTCGATACGTCAGGTTGACCGCGGCGCCGTCGATTTTGATCTCGGCGGCGTAACCGGCGGCCCGTACGTCGGGGTTGATCCGGGCATTCCGGTCTTCCCACGCCGCCAGCTCCTCGGGGGAAAAAGCGTTGGCCAAAGAGAGCATCGGCCGGCGATGGGGGTGCTTGGTAAGTGAGGTCGCCGGCTCTCCTCCGACCCGTTGGGTGGGGCTATCGGCGGTGAGGAGGTTCGGGTGGGTGGTTTCAAGGCCCCGGAGTTCCTGAAACAAACGATCGTACTCCGCGTCGGAGATTTCCGGCGCATCCTCGACGTGGTATAGGCGGTTGGCGCGATGGATCGCCGCCCGGAGTTCCTCGATCCGAGCGGCGGGACCGGGGCCCGCTGGTTTCATGGACTGGATTCGCGCCGAAGCACCGCGAGCGCGACGCCCGCCAAGCGATCGAGTTCGGCTTGGCTGGCCTTCGGGACCATTTCGTCGACGGAGCCGGCGTCCTGGTCGGTGAAGGTGACGAGCAGCTGGCGGAGAAACGCGATCATCGCGGCCCGTTCCCGTTCCTTCTCGAGCGCGGCGGCGCTGCCCCGCTGCTTCGCCTGCATTCGCTCGAACCGATGGGCGGTCCGGAGGGCCCGGGCGGTTACGTCGGCCACCAGTCGGGCCCATTGGACATCGGAGCTGGTCAGGGCCGGCCTGGTCCGGTCGGTACGGAGAAAGATCGCGCCGATCGTCACCTTGCGCCACCCGATCGGGACGACGGTGATCGACTGGACTCGTCGGGTGGCGAGGGTGTCCTGGACCGATTCAAGCGCGGGCTCGTGGATCACATCAGGGATGTTGACGATTTCCCCGGTCTCGATCGCCCGCTTGAGTTCGGGGTAGTCGGCCAAGTTGACCGTTCGGCTCCTCAGCGAGGGGTCTTCGTAGCTGGCGACCAGATGGACGCTGCCACCGCCGTTCTCGGTGAGGAAGACGGAACAGCGGTCAAGCTCAAGCGCGTAGCCAACCCGGCGGGCGACCGATTGGACGATGTCCCGATAGTTGAGCGACCCGGCCAGTTCCCGAAGCAGTTCGATGACGATTAGGAGGCGGCGGCGCTCAGTCTCGAGTTCGTCGATCCGGGTTTGGAGCCGGTCGGGGCCGGTGGCGGGAAATCGGGCTGGGTTCATGACCGGTAAATTAGCAACGTTGGTTGAACCCGGCTGCCCGGGCCGCTAGCTTTGAAAAATGGAAACCCCGCCAGCACTCGAACCGCCCGACGAGGCCCGGCCACGCCGGAGCGGCGGCTTTGGCCTGGGCCTCTTGGTTGGGGCGGTGATCGGCGCCGTGGTGGCGCTCCTCATGGCGCCGGAGCCAGGGCGGGTCACCCGGCGCCGACTTCGAGACCGGTTGGCGGCCGCCCGGGAGCGGGTCGGCGAGGGGATCGAAGACCTCGATGATCGGGTCCGCCACGAGATCCGTCGCCGCCGTTAGGGCCGGTCTGACTTGTCGGCGATTCGGACCAGAAGCCGGGCCGCCTCGATTCGATCACGGGCATCGAACATCTCCCGATCGGGCAGCTCGCCAATCCGGTCCAATTCCCGCCGGGCCTCTGAGTACCGGTGCCGGTCCACGTAGATCCTGGCCAAGTCCAATCGGTGGAAGATTCGGGTCGAATCGATCCGGACGGCCGATTCCAGATGGCCGATGGCGGCGGCCCAGTTGGCTTTGCCTAACAACTTTCCACCCAACAACTTCTTGGCCATAAAACGGTTGAACCCGGACGTTCGCATCGTTTCCGCATGCCAGAGGCCTAACACGTGGTGAGCCCCATCATGATCGGGAGCGATGTCCAGGGCACGGGTCGCCGCTTCGTAGATCCCGACCGCGTATCGAACCCGGTCTTTCTTGCTTCGGGTCAGCGCCACCCGGCCGAGGGCGGCCGCCAACGCGAAATACCCTTCCGGTTGGGTCTGATCCGCCGCGATCGCTCGCCGGGCGAACCGCTCCGCCGATCGGTAGGCCGAGTCCCGAGTCTGGTTCGGGATCGAATCGGGGGTTGCCTGGCCGATGTCGATCCAGGCCATGGCGCTTCGCCAATTGGCTTCGAAGTGAAGCGAGTCGTCCGCCAGGATGGGGCCGAACAGCCGGAGGACGGCGTCCGGGGCTCGGTCGTCCAGAACCCGTCCCTCGGCTCCGAGCCTCGGGTCGGTCTGAGCCTGGAGCGACGTGATCGCCCACCAACCCAACCCCAGCCACACTCCCATTCGCATCGGTGAATCATATGAGCGAAGCGCTTCTCGCGGTACCACGGCTGATTGAGCGGAAGCGGGACGGGGGTGCCCTGTCGGCCGCTGAGTGGCGCGGCTTGATCGACGGCTATGTCGCCGAGCAGGTTCCCGACTATCAGATGGCCGCCATGGCCATGGCCGTGTTGTTCCGGGGCCTCGGTAAGGACGAACTGGTTGCCTTGACCCAGGCCATGCGGGAGTCGGGCGAACAGTTTGACCTGGGAGACTTTGACCGGCCCCGGGTGGACAAACACTCGATCGGCGGGGTCGGGGACAAGACGTCGCTCCTGCTGGCCCCGATGTTGGCGTGCCTGGGGGCGGCCGTTCCGATGATCTCGGGCCGGGGGCTCGGACACACTGGCGGCACCCTCGACAAGTTGGAGGCCATTCCGGGGTTCCGGACCCGGCTGACCCTGGCTGATGCCCGGCGGCAACTGGAGCGAATCGGCGTGGTGATGGTTGGTCAGACGCCGGAACTGGTCCCGGCCGACCGGAAGTTGTACGCCCTCCGAGACGTAACCGGGACGGTCGAGTCGATTCCCCTGATCGCCGCCAGCATCATGTCCAAGAAATTGGCCGAGTCGTTGACCGGACTCGTCCTCGACATCAAGACCGGCGACGGGGCCTTCATCCGCGACCCGGCCGACTCCCAGGTCCTCGCCGCCACGATGATCGAGCTGGGCGAGGCGAGCGGGTGTCGGACCGTCGGCTTGCTGACCGCGATGGACCGCCCGCTCGGGATTGCCTGCGGCAACGCCCTCGAGGTCGAGGAGGCACTGCTGGGCTTAACCGGCCGGGGGCCTGCCGATCTCATGGAGGTGACGTTCGCGTTAGGTACTGAGATGCTGGTGGCGGCGGGATTGGCCTCGGAGCGGGGCGTGGCCCGGGCCCAGGTCGAAGCCGTTGTGGCGAGCGGGGCCGCGCTCGAGCGCTTTGGGCTCCTGATCGAAGCCCAAGGCGGCGACCGACGGGTCGTCGACGATCCATCCCGGTTGCCGGTCGCTCCGGTGGTCCGGGCGGTTGTGGCCGAGGCCGGGGGGCGATTGGCTCAGGTGGATCCCCGGGCGATCGGCCATGTGGTGGTGGCGCTCGGCGGTGGCCGGTCGCGGACCGACGCCCTCATCGATCCGGTGGTGGGAGTCCGATTTCTCGTGAAGCCCGGCGCCCAGTTGGGGCCCGGTGAGCTGCTTGCCACGGTCCATGCCCGAACCGCGGCGATGGCGGATTCGGCGGTGGCCGCCGTCCGGGCGGCCTGCAGGTTCGGCCCGGGCCCCGACCCATTGCCGCTCGTCAGTCATCGGGTAACCCGGGCCGGCCTCGAGGCCCTCGCCTAACGGGGGGTTGCGGTTAGGCGGATTCCACGCCACTTTTTTGTTATGGATTCATCTCATCCTCCCGATCCCGCCCTGGAATCGACCGCCGAGCCCCAACCCAGTCGTCAGAGCGGTCGGCCCGGACACTCTCCGAACCAGGGTCCCGATCGCAACGAGATCGGGCAGCGGACCAGCGATCGCTGGCGTGCCTACCTCAGGAATTTGCTCCGCAACGACTGATCCTCGGTCACGCAACTCAATGCAGTGAGACTGCCTCCCCGGAACCCAACCGGTGGCGTACCCTTTGCCTTCACTCGGAGTAGTGGGGCCCCCATTGCCGGGGGCCATCCGCATGGCGGCTCACGGCTTCGGCGGTACCCCGTCCCAATCGGCGTCGTCGCCGCCAGGGGCAAATCGCCCGAGTTCTGCGAGTGGGTCGATCCGCGGCGATGCGAACAACTGCACTCAGAGGGGGCGCGACAATGACGGTAGGTTCCGCGGCCGCTTGGTATACGGCGCCGGCCAAGGCGTCGGGTCCCACGGCTCGGCTCGTGAGCCAAGGGCCCCGCGCGCTCGATGCTCGGGGTCTGGCCACCATGCATCATTTGCTGGTCCAGCTCGAACACGTCGCCCTTCGGCCTCGGTTTGCGGAGGCCTGCAAGGCCTTCGGCGACATTGTCTGGTGTGATGATTTGGACGACTTGATGATTCGGGCCTCGGCGCGCGAAGCGCTCGCGGTCATCGTCGATGTCATTGACCGGTCGGGCGTGTCATCGGTGCCCGCCATGGCTCGGATTCGGGAGCGACGACCCGATCTTCCGATCATCCTCTGGTGTGATCGGGCCGGTCTGGATGGGGCAACCTTAACCGCGATGATGGAGGCCGGCCTGTCGGCGATCATTGTCCGAGGCGAGACCGACTTTGAGCGACGGCTGCTATCGGCGGTTTCTCGGGCCAGCGACGTGGCCTTCCAACAACTTACCGACCAGGCCCTCCATCGGCGGGTTCCGGTTCCGTTCATTCCGGTGGTTCGCTTCTGTCTTGATCACGCCGCCAGCGCGCCGCGCGTTGAGGTGGTGGCTCGCGTTGTCGGGCTCACCAGCAAGGCCCTTGCCGCTCAACTCAAGCGGGCCGGTCTCCCGCCCGTCAGCTCGCTGGTGATGTGGAGCAAGGCCCTGGTCGCGGCGTATCGGCTCGAGAAAACGACTGAAACCGTGGCCGTCATTGCGCGGTCGCTCGGATTCTCCTCGGGATCGGCCCTTCGCCGTCTGCTCAAGCGCTGCGCCAACGAACCCCCTCAGACGATTCGGGCGACCGGGGGGTTCGGATGGGTGCTGCGGTGCTTCGAACGCCAGTTGACCAAAGGGGGTAGGTCGTAGGCTAGGCCGCCCCTCTGCCGTCCTTACACGTCCAGGTTGCTGACGTACTTCGCGTTCTGCTCGATGAATTGACGCCGCGGCTCGACCTCGTCGCCCATCAGTTCCTCGAACAGGCGGGATGCCTCGACCGCGTCCTGTAGTATCACCCGCAAGATCGTCCGCTTCTCGGGGTCCATTGTCGTGTTCCACAGCTGCCCCGGGTTCATCTCACCCAAGCCCTTGTAGCGCTGAATGTTGACATTGGCCTTGCCTTCGGGGCCGGCCAGGCGCTTGATGTACTCGTCTCGCTCGGCCTCGGTGTACGCGTAGAACTCTTCCTTGCCGCGGGCCACCCGGTAGAGCGGCGGCTGGGCGATATACACGAACCCCGCGTCGATCAGTTCCGGCATCTGTCGGAAAAAGAAGGTCAGCAACAAGGTCCGAATGTGGGCGCCGTCGATGTCGGCGTCGGTCATCAGGATGATCTTGTGATACCGGGCGTCCTCGAGCTTGAAGTCGTCTTTGACGCCACAGCCGATCGCCGTGATCATCGCCCGGATTTCCTCGTTGCCGAGGATCCGGTCGATCCGGGCCCGCTCGACGTTGAGGATCTTGCCTCGGAGCGGAAGGATCGCCTGGTGGGACCGATCTCGCCCCTGCTTGGCGCTGCCGCCGGCGGAGTCGCCCTCGACCAGGTAGATCTCGCAGAGAGCTGGGTCGTCGAGGGAACAGTCGGCCAGTTTGCCCGGCAGCACCGCGCTCTCGAGCCCGGATTTCTTTCGGACCAGGTCGCGCGCTTTTCGGGCGGCCTCCCGAGCGCGAGCGGCACTCACGGCCTTGTCGATGATGGCCCGGGCAACCGACGGATACTCCTCCAGATAGTTGCCCAGGTGTTCGTTGACGGCTGACTTGACCACGCCCTCAACTTCGGAATTGCCGAGCTTGGTCTTGGTCTGTCCTTCGAACTGGGGTTCCCGAACCTTGACGTGCAAGACGCAGGTCAGGCCCTCCCGGATATCTTCGCCGGAGAGTCCGAAGTCCTCTTTCTTGAGGTGGCCCCCCTTTTTGGCATAGTCGTTGATCGTCCGGGTCAACGCCGCCCGGAACCCGGTCAAATGAGTTCCGCCCTCGTGGGTGTTGATGTTGTTGACGAAGGTAAAGGTGTTCTCGTTGTAACCGTCCTCGTATTGCAACGCCAGGTCGACATCGACATCGTTCAACGAGGTGCTGAACGACACCACCTTGGGATGGATCGGCTTCTTGTTACGGTTGAGCCACTCGACGAACTGAATCAGACCGCCCTTGGCGAAGAACGTCTCCTCGTGGGCTGGGTCTTTGCGTTCGTCGCGAAGGGTGATCTTGACCCCCCGATTGAGAAAGGCCAGCTGTCGAAGCCGATCGGCCAGCGTGTTGTAGTTGTAGTCGAGGACCGTGAAGATCTCGGGGTCGGGCTTGAAGCTCACGATCGTGCCGGTCCCCTTCGCCTTTCCAACCACGCTCAGTTTCGTCGTCGTCTGGCCTCGAACGAACGCCATGTGATGGCGCTTGCCGTCTCGGTCGACAAAGACTTCGAGCTTTTCCGAGAGGGCATTGACGACCGAGACTCCCACGCCGTGGAGTCCCCCGGAGACCTTGTAGCTCGATTTGTCGAACTTGCCGCCGGCATGGAGAACGGTCAGGGCGAGTTCCACACCAGGAATCTTCTCGGTTGGATGGAGGTCCACCGGAATGCCCCGGCCATTGTCGGCGACCGTAATCCCGTTATTCGCGTGAATGGTGACGCCAATCTCGTCGCAATGGCCGGCCAGCGCCTCGTCAATCGAGTTGTCGACGACTTCGTAGACCAGGTGATGGAGGCCGTTCTCGCTGGTCGATCCGATGTACATGCCGGGGCGTTTCCGGACCGCCTCGAGGCCCTTGAGGACCTGGATCGAATCGGCACCGTAGTCTCCGTTACCGTTGGTCGGCTTGTCTGCGTTGGCCATGTGGTTCCGTCGGTTATTCGTTTGTTTAGTCGTTCATTCCAACGATACAGCGGAGATCGCGAATCTTGCCGTCTCGGTCCTGATTCAGTCTGGCAAGAATCCGCGGGGCCATCAAACTCAACTCAGCGGCCCAAGGCGACGACCGGACCCGGACCCACAGCAATCCATCGGCGGTCACGGCCTCGGCGCGGGCGTTGGCTGCCACCCGTTCGCCCACCACGTCGGCCCAGCGTTCCACCGCTCCGGCCAGGTCGAGCCGCTTGGTGAGGCCCTTTTTGCCAAGGTAGGCTTCGAGGGCACTGCCCAGCGTTTCGGGCCGTTTGCGTTCGGTCATACCGGTTCCCATTCCCGTTGGGGCGCCACCGAGCCTTGGATGACCCGATAGATCGGCAGGTCGAGAGCGGCCGGAAGCTCTTCGGGCCGCGGGGCCGTCACGAACACCTGGGGTGCCGATCCCAGCCGGAGCCGGGCCGCCAGCCGGTCCTGACGCTCGCTGTCGAGCTCCGCGAACACGTCGTCGAGCAGCAGGGCCGGCGCGTCGCCATGAGCGGCCTCGAAGGTGTCGCGCTCGCACAGCTTGAGCGCGATGGCCGCCGTGCGTTGCTGCCCGGTCGACCCCGCCACCCGAAGCGGGGCTGCCCCGAGCGCCAGCGTTAGGTCGTCTCGGTGCGGCCCGGCATGCGTCATCCCGAGCGCGAGATCCCGCCTCCGATTGGCCGCCAGCGCCCCGGCCCAGCCCTCCGGCGACGCCAGCTCCGCTCGACCCCGATACTGCAATTTCACCGGCATCGACTCCCCGAGGGCGTTGCACGTATCCGTCCAACTCGGCCCGTACTGTTCACACCAGGCCATCCTGGCGGTGACCACGGCCGACCCAAAGCGCGCCAACGCCGGATCGAAGGCCGCTGCCGTATCGGCCTCCTGCCGCTTCAGCGCGGCGTTCCGTTGCATCAACGCCCCGCGGTATTGGCGGAGGGCCCGGAGGTAGCCCGGATCGGCTAGGGCGAGCGTTCGGTCGAGAAACTGGCGCCGTTCGCTGGCTCCGCCGGAAACGAGGCTGACGTCGCCGGGGAGAAACGCCACCGCCAACCACTCCCCAAGCGACTGACTGACCCGTTCGGCCTCGGCCCCGTCGGCGACCAACCGCTTCCGCCGGCCGGCGGTGAGATAGCCAGCCTCGAGCCGTACCGCTCGGTGGTGCCGCTCGAACTCGATGGCCACGTGGAAACCCGGTTCACCGAACTGGACGAGGTCGGCATCGCGGGCGCCCCGCACGCTTCGGTACAACACAGGGTAATAAAGCAATTCCAACAGATTGGTTTTGCCGTGGCCGTTATGACCCAGGAAAACCGCTCCGCCCGGGGGCAGCGCGAGGTCGAGGCGCGCCAAGTTTCTGAAGCCGCTGGCCTCGATTCGGACTGCCCGCATAGAACCGGAAATTTAGCCGGGCGGCGGCGTGGATTCTACCCTATTTGCCCTCGAACTTCGGGGGCCGCTTTTCGAGGAACGCCCGGGCTCCCTCGGAGGCGTCGTCGGTTTCGAACAGGACGCCGAACATGGTCGTCTCCAGGGTCAGCGCGTCATCGATCGACATGGTTTCCGACAGGTTGGCCAGTTCGATACACGCGGCGACCGCGAGCGGGGCATTGGCGATGATCGTGCGGGCCAGCTTTTCGGTCTCGGCCAGCAGTTGGTCGGCCGGGTAGACCCGATTGACGAGGCCGATCCGGTCGGCCTCATGGGCGTCGATCATGCCGCCGCTGGTCAACAGCTCGAGCGCCCGACCCTTGCCGATCAATCGACCGAGCCGGATCGTCCCGCCGTAGCCGGGCGGGATCCCAAGCTTCACCTCCGGCTGGCCGAATCGGGCGTTCTCGGAAGCCAACCGGATGTGGCAGGCCATCGCCAATTCGCACCCGCCGCCGAGGGCGAATCCGTTGACCGCCGCGAGATAGGGCTTGGAGCTCTTCTCAATGCTCCGGAAGATTCCCGATCCCTTGGCGGAAAGCCGCCTGGCGGCGATGCCCTTGAGGTCCCGAAACTCCGCGATGTCGGCGCCGGCCACGAAGGCCTTCGGCCCAGCCCCCGTGATGATGGCCGCCCGGATTTCCGGGAGTTGGCGAACCCGGTCGATCGCCCCGCCGAGATCGGAGATGACCTGAGCGTTGAGGGCGTTGAGCTTGTCGGGGCGGTTGATCGTGATGACGGCAATGCCGTCCCGGATCTCGAAAAGAATGGTGGGGTAGGTCATTGGGGAAAAGTAGTTGGATCACCTCTGTGGAGGCTATCATTCCAGGACTCTCTCCCGGAGACGTTGCTCGATGGGGCCCTTGGGCTGGCTGGCGGCCGGCGCCGGCGGATTCGCGGTCCTCCAGGTCCTCTCTCTCTCCATCGTTCTCCGGTGGGGGGACGAGCGAACGGTGGGACTTCGCTACTACGGCCTTTCCACCGCGGAACGGAACCGGTTCAAGCGGACGCTCCGCATTCAGGCTCGGCTCTTGGCCCCGATCCTCCGCCTGGCCAGACGGTGGATGCGGCTCGACTTTCGGACGGCCGGTTTCCAGTATCGCGGCATGGCCGGGCCGTCGGGAAGTTGCTCGGCGGAGACTTTCGCGGCGGCCGCCGCCTACCGGCCCCGACCCGAAGACGTCTTCGTGGTGACCCAAATGAAGTGTGGCACGACCTGGATGCAGCACGTTGTGTATGAAGTGGTCAACCGCGGTCGTGGCGATCTCGTCGCCACCGGCACGACACTGTACTCGCAATCCTGCTGGCTTGAGGGCCGCAAGAGTGTTCCGATCGACCGCGCACCGCTCCTCGGCCGGGAACGGGCCGCCCGGGTCATCAAGACCCACCTGCCGGCCGCGTTGTGCCCCCGCGACGCGGCCGCTCGCTTCATTTACGTCGCCCGGCATCCCGTCGCGTGCTTTGCCAGTTGCGTCGATTTTGTGACCACCAACGTGGGGGCCTTGGCGCCGGCCCTGCCCGCGTTCGAGGCCTGGTTCACCGATCCGAATCAGATGTGGTGGGGCACCTGGCCTCAGCACGTCGCCGGGTGGTGGGAGCGTTCGGCTCGCGACGGCAACGTGCTGGTGGTCCTGTTCGAGGACATGAAGCGGGATCTTCCCAGCATCGTGAGGCAAGTCGCGGCGTTCCTCGGGATGGCGCCGTTGTCGGAGCCGGAAATCTCGCTGGTCGTTGAAAAATGCGGATTTGCCTACATGCAGACGCATCAGGGACTGTTCGAAATGCATCCGCCGCACCTCCTTCAGGTTGACGCGGAGTTGTTCGTCCGCGGAACGGCCGACCGCCACGGCGACGTGCCGGCCGACGTGCGCCGGCGGGTTGGAGCCTGGGCGGTCCACGAAATGGCCCCGAGTTCCTTCCCGTTGGCGCGGGCCTACCCGGATCTGTCATGACAAGCATTCTCGCCCTCGATCAGGGCACCACCAGTTCTCGGGCCATCATGGTGCACCAAGACGGTCGAGTGCTTGCCCAAGCCCAGCACGAGTTCCCCCAGCATTTCCCCGAACCCGGCCAGGTGGAGCATGACCCCCGAGACCTGATCGACAGTCTGCTCCGGTCGGCTCGTGAAGCCATCGCCGCGGCCGGTGAGCAGCCGGCCGCGATCGGAATCACCAACCAGCGGGAGACCATCGTCCTCTGGGACCGGCGAACCCTCGAACCGGTGGGGCCCGCCATTGTCTGGCAGGATCGGCGGACCGCTCAGCGCTGTAGCGAACTCAGAGCTCTAGGGGTCGAACCGGTGGTCCGCGAGAAAACCGGACTGCTGCTCGACCCGTATTTTTCAGCCGCCAAACTCGAGGCCATGCTCCGCGATCCGGTCGTCCGCCGCCGGGCCGGCCGAGGCGAGTTGGCATTTGGGACGGTCGATTCGTGGATCGTCGCCAATCTGACTGGAGGCATCTGCCACGTCACCGATCCGACCAACGCATCCCGGACCCTGCTGTACTCGCTCCCCACCGGCCAATTCGACCCCGAGTTACTGGCCCTGTTCGACATTCCGGTTGAAATCCTCCCTGACATCGTCCGGTCGAGCGGCATCCTCGGCGAGTCGCGTCCGGGCCTATTGGGGACGTCGATCCCGATCGCGGGGATCGCCGGTGACCAACAGGCCGCTCTCTTCGGCCAAGGATGCGTGCAGGCCGGAATGGCAGAACACCTACGGTACCAGCGCCTTTCTTCTGGTGTATGCCGGCGACTCGATCCCCGACCCTCCGCCGGGTCTGCTCGCGACCGTTGCGTGCACCGACTCGGGCGGCGTGGGGTATGCGCTGGAGGGGAGCGTCTTTATCGCTGGCGCGCCGCGATCCAGTGGCTCCGGGACGGGCTTGGCCTGTTTGACACCGCGGCTGAGTCGGAAGCGCTGGCTCGATCGATCCCTGATACCGGCGGGGTCGCGTTCGTCCCCGCCTTCGTCGGCCTTGGCTCGCCCCATTGGGAGCCGGCGGCGCGGGGGATGATCACCGGCCTCACCCGAGGAACGACCCAAGCCCACCTGGTGCGGGCCGCTTTGGAGAGCATCGCCCTCTCCAGCCGAGAGCTCCTGGAGGCGATGGTTGGCGGGACCGGTCTCGACGTACCTCGGCTTCGAGTTGACGGCGGGGCGGCCGCCAATGACTGGCTGATGCAGTTTCAGGCTGATGTCCTGGGGGTCCCGGTTGAACGGCCCGATCTGGCCGAAACCACCGCGCTTGGGGCGGCGGCCCTGGCCGGCCTGGCCGTAGGGGTCTGGCCCGGAACGGCCGAGTTTGGGTCGACCCGGCGCTACCGGTCGTTCTTCCCGCAGATGGCGGACTCTGAACGCACCTTCATCCTCCGTTCATGGGATCGGGCGGTCTCGGCGGCCTTGCACTGGGCACGGACCTGACATTCTTGCTACCTTAGATACTATGAAACCCGGAACCAAATTCGCCGTCGGCGCGACGGTCATTGTCGCCGCCATTGTCATGCTGATCTACACTGGCGTCAGCCAAACGGGCGTCTATTTCTTGAGTCCGTCCGAGTTGCTGGCCCGAACCGAAACCGACCCCTCATTCCACGATGTCGGGCTCAAAGTCGGCGCGAACGTGGTTCGAGGCTCGATCGAGCGCGATCGCCAGAATCAGCGGATTACCTTCGTGGTCTCCGACAGCAATGGGCGGTTTCCGGTCACCTACCAAGGAATCGTTCCGGATACCTTCACCGACGAAAACGAAATTGAAGTGATCATGGCCGGGAAACTGGGCCGCGACGGCGTGTTCCACGCGACCGAGGTCCTGGCGAAGTGCGGATCGAAGTACGAGTCGGAGTTGTCGAAGCTCTCCAAGCAGATCAAAGCCCAGACCTGAGGCAAACGAATGGAGCGGGCCGGAACCCGCTCCAGGTGGCCTGCCTAACGGTATTCTAGTTTGATTGCGCCGTTGGTTGTTGCGCTCTCGCCCTTCACCACCCAGTTGGCTCCCGTCAGAATGGCACCGGCCTGGATCGGATCCTCGACCGCGTTGCCCACGGGGTCGTCGTTCGTCTTGAACCACGACAAGATCGCCTTGATAAAAGTCAGGAGGTTCGGGGCAGTCTTCACGAGCCGTATGCCCGAGGCTGTGGTTGTGTCGTGGGCCCCGGTCCAATCGCCGTAGACCGCCTTGACGGCTTTGAACAGGTTGGAGGTTCTGGTCGAGTCGATCTTGATTTCGCACGCCGTGTCATCGTCTTCGACGACGAAGACCCGGAGATTCTGCCCCGGATGTTGGGCTCGGTATTGATCGAACTGAGCCGAGCTGAACAGGAGCACGCTCCCAGTCCAGCTGGTAGAGTTTTGATCGAAATGATTCGCTCCGAGGGCCCGCTCACCGGCGCACTGGTGCGTGGTCATGGTGTTGGTCGTCCCGGCTTGCCCCAGGACATGAACCTCGAACTCAGGGTTGCCCTTGAACCAGCTCTCGAAGGTGCCGGAGAACTTCGCGGCCGTCATGTAAACACCTGGGGTTGTGGTTCCACCGGCACCGGTGCCGCCACCGGTGCCACCACCGCAATCAATGATGCACTCCCCGATCGCCGCCGGCCCGCGGTCGAATCGGAGCTCGGCCCGCTCGACCATGAGCACCGGGCCCGTCGGGGGGGTGGTTGGGCTGAGCTGGAATCGTCGGCCCTGGAGGTCGTACGCGACCGGTGATTCACCATCCCGCTCCGCGGTGGCGACGACGAGGTTCGAACCGCCGGCCCATTGCTGACGGTGACTGGCGACCGGGAAATACATCTCGATCGCTGGTCCCTGATCGAGGTCGGCCTGAACCGCCTGGTCGGCGTCGCCGGCCAACTCGGCCATCCGCCGCCGCGAGCGGCCTCCATCCTTGGCCATAAACGCCTGGAGATGGACCTTCTTTTCCGCGAACCCGGACGTCGCGATTTCCTGGAACACGGCCTGGCGAAAGTCGGAGTCTCGGAGGGCCCGGGCCACCCGCCGAGCCAGCCGGTCGTGCCGACTCCGCTCGGGATCGTTCTGGTGCGCCGCTGCCGGCCCCTCCTGGTTGGAGAGCCCGTCGGGTGACAGGCTTGGCGTGCTGGGGCCGGACTCGTCCGGCGAAGCACAGGCGGCCAGTAGCAGACCGAACAGCGCTCCCTGTAACAAGCGGTGGTGCGTCATTCTCCCCCTCCTTGTGGTGGTGAGTCGCGGATCGTCCGCGACACGCTGACCATGGTAGGGGGAGGTGCGGACCGACCGTCAACCAAGAAATCGGGGGCCTAGGCAGGAAAAACGCGAGCGTGGGTCTTAGACCTCGAGGGACTCCAATCGTTTGATGCTCTGGTGCAAGGGAATGATCGTGGCGGCCGCGCAGAGCAGGAACACCTTGGCCATCGCCCACCAAAGGTCACCGGTAAAGCCATTCGTGGCGACGCCCTCCTGGTACGCCTGCAAATGGGCGGCGACCGGGCGGGCCTCGACGATGATGATCCCCGCCAGCAGGAGGATGGCGCCCATCATGAACACCAGCCCGCCGAAACTGGTTGGAATTTGGGCGGCATTCTCGGTTTCGAATTGTGGGAACAGCACCCCCAAGGAGAGGGCCAACGCGCCGGCGGCCATGGTAAAGCAGGCGATCGTCATCACGCTCAAGAACATCATGAACGGAGAGGCCCGGAGGATCTCGTTGGTCACGACGGTGATCGTCAGGGCGACCACCAGGAGCGGAGCGGTCCCGACCCAGTACTTACTCCACAGCATGGCTCGGAGGTCGAGCGGGCTCGACTTGAGGAGCCACAATTGACGCCCCTCGAGCGACACCGATGGAAAAATGAAACGGGCCGCGATCGCGGCTAAGACGAATCCGGCCAGGCCTTGATTCAAGAAAACCACGAGGGTGATCAACAAATACGGCACCTTCTCGCCGGTAAACAGCGGGAGGGCCTGGATGTTGAAGACGTACACGATCAGCAAGACCGCCAACAGAATCAGTTGGCTCCATTGGGTGGTATCGCGGAAGAAGACCCGAAGGTCTTTCATGATGAATTCACGGCGGGTCACCGGCAGAAAACCAAGCGCGCCCGCGACCCACTTTTGCCACAGCAGTCCCGCCCCGTGTTTCTCGACCCCTTCCTGGGCTTTCGAAAAGGCGCCAGGATAGAGCCGGCTGTGGAGCGCCCCGCCGAGGACGACAAAGGCTCCCGCGGTCGACCACAGCAACACCAGGGGCAGGGGATCCCGGACCCGCTCGAGCCAGTTCATGATCGCGTTCGTCACCCATTCGCTCGGCATCAGCGGATGACTTGGGGTCTGGAGATCGGCGACGAAATCCACCAGGCTTCGAAACCCCTCGGGGCGGGATAGCTGTTCGGGGCGCATGAAGCGCAGCGCCAAGACGACAGCGCCGGCCGCCCCAATCGCGATCAGGGTCAGGAAGTCCCGGGCTCGGCGAGCCGGAAAGACATTCACGAGCGACAACGTGATCGCCGACCCAATAATGGTCGGGAGCAGGAAAAACGGGACCAACGCGCCGATAGCAGCCAACGGGAAGAACCACCCCCCCTGGTAGACCACCCCGTATGCCGTCAAGATCGGCACCAGGATCAGCGCGACCATCCACGATGAGTGCACCAGTGTCTCGAAAATCTTCGCCAGGTACAGGCGGCCCCAATCGACCGGCGCCGACACCAGCATGTCGAGGTCTTTGGCCAGGAAAAACGTCGACAGCGACGTGACCAAGTTGGAGAGGAGAAGGATCGAGGCAAAGGCCAACAGGAGCATGCTGAGGATCCTGCCCGCGAGTAATCCGCCGATTTCCGGCGTGGTGCCGAGGTATCGGAGGACGCGGTGGAAGACCAGGAAGGCCCCCAGCCAAAAGGCGCTCCCGATGACAAGCAGCAGGGCGATTCGCCCCGTGGCTTCGTTTCGGCCCTTGGCCATCCGGGCCGAGACGCTTCGCCATTTCGGGAACATGATCTGGGCGATGCTGGCGCCTCCACCGGTAACCTCAGTCACCGAAAACGGCGCTCAATTCTCGGGCAGCCAGTCCACCGGTGAGTTTGAGAAACACTTCCTCGAGACTCGCGTTGCCGGAGCTGGTCTGGTCGCGAATCTCCGCCATGGTCCCCGCGGCGACGACCTGGCCGCCGTAGACGATCCCGATCTGGTCGCACATGACTTCGGCGATTTCCAGGGTGTGCGTGCTCATCAAGACCGTACCGCCCCGATCAACGAAATGGCGAAAGATGTCCTTGAGGAGCCGGGCGCTCTTCGGGTCGAGTCCGACCATCGGTTCGTCGACGACGATCACCTCGGGCCGATGGACCAACGCGCTCGAGATGATCAGTTTCTGGCGCATCCCGTGGCTATACGACTCGGTCAGTTCATGCTTCCACGCGGCGAGTTCGAACAACTCGAGTAGCTCATCGGCCCGCTTCTCGATTTCGAGGCCGCTTTGGCCATAGAGGCCGGCCACAAATCGGAGAAACTCGCTCCCGGTCAATTTGTCGTAGACGAACGGACGGTCGGGGATGAAGCCAAGCCGACGCTTGGCCTCGACCGGCTGGCGCACGACATCGAAGCCCGCAACAGCCGCCGTGCCAGACGTCGGCCGGAGGATGCCGGCGATCATCCGCATCGTCGTCGTTTTCCCGGCGCCGTTCGGCCCCAACAGGCCGTACAGCGTGCCTTTCGGGATCTCAATTGAGATCCCGTTCACCGCGGTGAATCCTCCATACCGCTTCGTCAGCTGCTTCAGTTCGATCATCGTTGAGCCGTTGGTTCGACCGGCGTGATTCGGGCCGATCCAAAGAGAGGAACCAGGTCGATCGCTTGCCCGCTGATCCCGACGCCGATCCGGATCAGCCGCGCAGACGCGGGGACTTGGCCGAAAGTGGGGTCGACCGCGATCCAGACGCCGTCGATCCGGACTTCGGCCCAGGCGTGACCCACGGCCCGGCCGGCAACGAGCGCCACCCCGCCGACGGTCCGGGCGGGGAGGTCGAGGGCCCGGGCAAAGTCCACCATGAGGGCGGCCTTTCCCTCCGCGCCGGCCCGCCGCGCCTCCAACACGTGGTCGGCCATCCGAGGGGCATCTTGCCGGGGGTCGACCTTGATCTGGTTCGCGATCCACCGGGCCAACAACCGGACCGAGCCGATCGGGTCGGCCTTCGTGGTCGACGTCAGCCGGGCGGCTTCGGCGGCAACGGCCGCCGCCACCGGCCGGCGGGACGGACTCGGGTCGAGATACTCGGATTTGGCTGAATCGCTCCGGGTAGCCCCCGGGGCCCCGATCATGACCTGATCACCGGACGCGGTCTGCCGTCCGCCTGCCAGCCAGGCCACTCGCGGGACCAGAAACCGTTCGATCGGTTCGCTGGCGATCTGGTAGGTTCGGGAGCTGTCGCCGTCCGTGGTCGGCCCCAGGGTTGCCCTGGACTCAAGGGCCGTCGCCATCGCCGGAACCGCTCGGTGGCCCTCGGGGCCGGCCCGCTCCAGCGCGTTCCGGTAGTTGAAGCTGACCAATTCGAAGGCCGACCGCTGCAGCCGGACGCCTAACGCTGCCTCGGTTTGAATCAGGCCACCTTGCGCGTCGACCCAGGTGACCATCGGCGTGCCGGACGCGGCATGCTCGATTCGCCAGGCCTTGACCGTGTCGTAGGTGACCGGGCGCCATCGGTGCGTCTGCCGCTGCTCGACGGCGCTATCCGCGACGATGAAGGTCGACTCGGCGGTCGCGGCGAACGCCACTGGTCCGATCGTGCCGGTGGTCAGGTCGAGCACGTTGACCGACACCGAGCGGCCGACCTCGAGGCGTTTCCCGAACGCCAATCGGTAGGGCAAGACTTGCGGGAGCACCACATCGCCGGGGACCGGAACGACCCACTCGGCCGCCGGCCGATCGCGGCTATCGCGTTGCCCCATGTGAAGCACCGTATCCCCTTCGACTCGCCCCGTGAATTCCTCGAACAGCCCGCTGCCGGTGACGGTTCGGGTAAATGATCGCAACCGGAGGCTTCGGGACAGAATCAATTCGGTCCGTCGGGTTACCCGCCGGATCGAGTCGGCCTCGGGCACATCGAGGGCCAGCACTTCCGATAAGGCAAAGCCGGCGGCCAGGGTATCGATCGTCACGCTAGCATATCCGATCTGGCGATTGGACGCGCTGACCGAGTAGAAATGGGCCTCGGGGCTGAGCCGAACCGTGGCTTCGATAATCGTCTCCGCCTCGTTCTTCCCAAACTCCCGTCTGGCGAGCCACCCGAGCGCGACCGCCCAGGCAAGCATCACGAATTGGGCGCCGGTCCGACGATTCAAGGCCCCGACGTTCACTCGGTCGTTCCATCATGCGCTTTGCGATGCATCACCATGGCCTCATCGGTTCGCCCCAAACGGTCCAGCAGCCGGCCGAGCAACAAATAGGCCCGGGGATCTCGGGGGTCGAGGTCGAGGGCGGCGCTCAACACCTGATGTCCTTCGTCGAGCTCGCCCTGGGCCAGCAACGCCTCTCCCAGAAACAGGGCGCACTCGGGGTCTTGAGGTGCCATAGAACGGGCGTCCCGAAGGATCCTGATCGCCTCGCGGCCGGCCCCCTGCCGAAGTCGGGTGACACCGAGGTAACGATATGCAGGCCAATAGCTTGGGTCCTGCTGAACTGCCTCGCGAAAGTCCCGTTCCGCCGCGTCGGCTTGATTCGCCTGTGCATGGAATGCGCCACGGAGGACCAAAGTTGGGGCCTTCGCCGCCCCCCGCGCCAACGCCTCCGACAGCTGGTCGATCGCGAGGTCCCAGTCGCCGGCGGTCCCATGGAGGTTGGCCAGCGAAATCCTGGCCTCGGTCGCCTTGGGGTCGGCGGCAATAACCTGGCGGAGCAAGGCGATCGCGTCGAGTCGCCGTCCTGAGGCCGCCAGGGCCGCGGCGCGGACGAGTTCGCCGGGAGAGGCGGGACCGGAGGCGGGGACAGCGGCAACCCGTTGTTCGGTGATGTCGCGCCCGAACGGGCGGAGTGATCCGATCGCATCGAGCGACGCGGAGGGCAGGTCACCTTCGAGGGCGAGCGTGGGGAAGCCCTCGAGGGCCCCCTCGTCGGGCAGATTGTCGCGGGAGTTGATCAGTCGGCGCATCCGGGAAGGATAGAGCCTTCAGTCGGTTGTCGTCATCCTGGCTGGGGCGGTCGCGAAGAAATCTCGGTAGAACCCTTCTGCATACTGGTCGACCAAGGAGTCAACCCGCTCGAGTTTCGGCGAGGCGACCACCAGCCCGGCGTGGTGTTTTTTCTCCAAGCGCCAGGTGACCTCCGGGGCATCGTACCCTGACAGGTCCGGCCGCTCCTGTCGGGCCAGCGACACCAACAGACCGGCATACTGGCGCTTGGGGGCGGTGACGAGGTAGGGGTCGCTATCCCGCCGGCACTCCAGCCGGGCCCATTCCGCCCACAGGTTGAGCCCGGTTGCGGCTTCAACCAGATCGACGATGTGGGCGCCGCCGACCCGGGCGGACGTCTCCAGGAAATAGAAAACTCCGTCGTGCCGTCCTTTGATGAACTCGGTGTGAGAAACCCCTTGCTTCAGGCCTAACGCCTTGAGCAAGGTCTGATTGAAGCCGAGCAGCGTTCGTTCGTCCAGGCTCCGGCGCCGGAGGGTCTTCGTCGTGAAGACCCGTCCCTCTTGCACGGTTTCGAGGGGCGGGGTCCCGTAGCGGCTGGCAATGGCAAACCGAACCCGGTAGTCCGCCACGATCGAATCAACATGGAAGACGTCGCCAGGGACGAACCGCTCCAGTACGTAGAAGGCCTGCTGGTCTCCGAGCTCGTCGAGCAGGGGCCAGAGATCGTCTCCAGTCGGGACCTTTCGAATTCCGATCGCGGCGGCCATCGAACGGGGCTTGAGCACGTAGGGCCCGGGGGCGGCGGCCAGGAACGTTCGAATGTCATCGTAGTTGAGTACGGGGACGAAAGCGGGCACCTCGAGCCCCGCTTCCCGCGCCTTGGAACGCATCGCCAGCTTGTCGCGGAAGTACCGCGCCGTGGTGTCTCCCATTCCGGGGATCCGGAGATGCTCCCGGAGCATCGCCGCCTTTTCGACATCGAAATCGTCAAGGGCGACGATCCGGTCGATCTTGGTCGATCGGGCCAACCAGCTGACACTTTTGATGACCTCCGTCATGTTCCATTGATTGTCGACATCCGGGACGAAGTAGATGTCGTCCAACGCCTCGCGGGGCCAGTCAGAGGTTTCGAGGCTTTTCGAGGTCAGCAACAACACTCGGGCGCCGGCCCGCTTCGCCGCGTGGAGGAATGCATCACCCTTGCGGTAGCTGGCGATACAGAGGACCGTCAATCGAGGTGGGGTCATGGGGGGTGAAGGTATCGCCAACCAATCGCGGTGCCAAACGCCGTCGGACCCTCCTCGGTTGAAGCCAACCGAGTTTCGGGATATCTTCAGGGGCTATGGCCCAGGAATACCTTCGCGTCCGCGGTGCCCGCGAGCACAATCTCAAGAACATCAACGTCACCATTCCCCGAAACCAACTGACCGTCATCACCGGTTTGTCGGGCTCGGGTAAGTCCTCGCTCGCGTTTGATACCATCTACGCCGAAGGCCAACGTCGGTATGTGGAGTCGCTGTCGGCGTACGCCCGGCAATTCCTTGGCCTGATGGAAAAACCGGATGTCGACGCCATCGAAGGCCTGTCCCCGGCGATTTCGATCCAGCAGAAGTCCACTGGGAACAATCCGCGGTCGACCGTTGGGACCGTAACCGAGATCTACGATTACATGCGGCTCCTCTGGGCCCGGGCCGGGACGCCCCATTGCCCGAACGACGGGTCGCCAGTTGCCCGCTCCAGTGCGGCCCAGATTGCGGAGGCGGTCTCGGCCTGGCCCCCGGATACCCGGATTGAGATCCTCGGCCCGATCGTTCGGGGCCGGAAGGGCGAGTTTCGCGAGCTGTTCGAGGATCTGGCCAAGCGGGGATTCGTCCGGGTCCGGGTCGACGGCGAAACCTACGACCTGACCGCGGTGCCGAAGCTCAACCGACGGCAGAATCACGATGTGGCCGTCGTGGTCGATCGGCTGGTGGTCCGGGCGGCCGACCGGTCCCGGATCAATGACTCGATCGAGACCGCCCTCAAAGTGGCGGAGGGGGTTGTCGAGGTCGTTCGCCACGGAGCCGGAAGCAAATCGGTGGTGTTCTCTGAGCGGTTCGCTTGCCCGGAGTGCGGGCTTTCGATGCCGGAGCTCGAGCCCCGCCAGTTTTCCTTCAATTCACCCTTTGGGGTCTGCCCCGATTGTCACGGCCTCGGCACCCGCCGAGAATCAGTCCAGGAACTCGCGGTCGGAGACCCGAGTCTTTCGATCCTCGAGGGGGTGATTCTGCCGTGGGGTGAGCCGACCGGCTATCTCCGGAAGGTGATCCTTCCGACCTTGGCCAAGCTTTACAAGTTCGATCTGGATGCGCCATGGAGGTCGCTCGGTGCCACCGTGAAGGACATGCTCCTTCGAGGTGCGCCGGGGAAGACGTTCAAGTTTCAGCTGGACGGTCCCAAGATCAAGGGCGACTACGAATCAGGCTGGGAAGGGATCCTCAAGAACGTCGAGCGCCGGTTCTATGAAACCCAAAGCGACGCCATCCGCCAACAACTGGGCGAGTTCATGGTGGAAATGCCCTGCCGGACCTGCCATGGCCGGCGGCTCAAACCCGAGAGCCTCGCGGTTCTGGTGGCCGGCAAGAGCATCGGTGAAGTGGTTGACCTTTCGGTGGACGAGGCGCTGGTGTTCTTTAGCGGGATCGCGATCGGTCGAAGCAAGGTCGGGAGCATCGATCCCGACATCGGCGGGCCAATTCTCAAAGAAGTCCACGACCGGCTAACGTTTCTGCGTGACGTGGGCCTGGAATACCTAACGCTAGGGCGGGGGTCGGGATCGCTCTCCGGTGGTGAGGCCCAACGGATCCGGCTGGCGACCCAGATCGGGTCCCGGCTGGTTGGCGTACTCTACATCCTCGATGAGCCCAGCATCGGCCTCCACCAGCGCGACAACGACCGCCTCCTCAAGACACTCAAGGAACTTCGCGATCTGGGCAACACGGTCCTGGTGGTCGAGCACGACGAAGACACGATTCGGGCCGCGGACTACGTGGTCGATCTCGGGCCCAGGGCGGGCCGATTCGGCGGCGAAGTCATCGTGGAGGGCGTGGTCCAGTCGGTGGTCGACCACGCCGAGTCCCTGACCGGAAGATACCTTCGGGGCGAGCTTCGGATCCCGTTGCCCGTCAAGCGTCGGCCGGTGGACCCCAAGCGGGTCCTTCGGGTCGTCGGCGCCAAAGCGAACAATTTGCGAAACCTCACGGTCGAGTTCCCGTTAGGCGTCCTCACCACCGTCACCGGCGTGTCGGGCTCGGGAAAGTCGACCTTGATTACCGACATCCTCTACCATTCACTGGCTCGGCATTTCTTCCGGGCCAAGGTGGTGCCGGGTGCGCACCGGACGATCGAAGGGCTCGATCAACTCGACAAAGTCATTGACGTCGATCAAAGCCCGATCGGGCGGACGCCCCGCTCCAACCCGGCGACCTACACCGGCCTCTTTGCCCCGATTCGCGACCTCTTCGCCCAGTTGCCGGAAGCGAAAATGCGGGGCTACGGCCCCGGGCGTTTCTCGTTCAATGTCAAAGGCGGCCGCTGCGAGTCCTGTGAAGGCGATGGCCTGGTCAAGATCGAGATGCACTTCCTGCCCGACGTCTACGTCCCCTGCGAAGTCTGCCGGGGCAAACGGTACAACCGCGAAACCCTCGAGGTCCGTTACAAAGGCCGGAGCATTGCCGACGTGCTCGAATTGACCGTGTCGGACGCGCTCGAGTTCTTCTCCGCCCAGGGGCGGATTCGCGAAAAACTCGAACTCCTCAACGACGTCGGTCTGGGCTACCTTCATCTTGGGCAGGCCGCGACCACCCTGTCGGGGGGTGAAGCCCAGCGGGTCAAGCTGGCCACTGAATTGTCGAAGCGAGACACCGGCCGAACCTTGTACATCCTTGACGAGCCCACGACGGGCCTTCACTTCGAGGACGTTCGGGTACTCCTCGAGGTGCTCCATCGGCTCGTTGACAAGGGGAACAGTGTGCTGGTGATCGAGCACAATCTCGATGTGATCAAGACGGCCGATTGGGTCGTCGACTTGGGGCCCGAAGGAGGGACCAAAGGCGGCTTGGTGGTGGCCGCCGGTACCCCGGAGCACGTTGCGACCGTCAAGGAAAGCCACACCGGCCGGTTTCTCCACCGACTGGTTGGGAAGGGCGCCTCGCTCGAATGACCGAGACGCCCAGCCCGCTCTCGGCCCTGCTCGAGGGCCAATACCTGATCGAACGGGAACTCGGTCGCGGCGGGATGGGCGTCGTCTACTTGGCTCGCGACGTCCGCCTCGATCGCTTGGTCGCGATCAAAGTGTTGCCTCCACTGCTGGCCGAGTCCGGCGACCACCGCGAACGGTTCCTTCGTGAGGCCCGCACCGCCGCCAAGCTCTCGCACCCCAATATTGTCCCCGTCTACCGGGCCGACGAAATCGCCGGCCATGCCTTCTTCGTGATGGGATTCGTAGACGGGGAGTCCCTGGCCGACCGGCTTCGGCGGCTCGGGGCGCTCTCGCCGCTCGAAACGGTCCGGGTCCTTCGCGAAGCGGCGTGGGCTCTTGCCTACGCCCATGCCCGCGGCGTGATCCACCGGGATGTCAAACCCGAAAACTTGATGATCGAGAAGGCGTCGGGGCGGGTTGTGGTTACCGACTTCGGGATTGCCCGAGACACCCGCACCAGCCGGCTGACCTTGGACGGACTCGTGCTTGGTTCGGTGCACTACATGAGTCCCGAACAAATCGCCGGCGATGACCTCGACGGGCGAAGCGACATCTACACCCTCGGCGTGGTCGGGTATCAGTGCCTAACGGGCAGGCTTCCCTTTGATGCCGAGAAGGCATCAGCCGTGATCGTCCAGCATGCCGTCGAGCCGGCACCGCCGGTCCGCATGGCTGCTCCGGATGTCCCGGCCGCCCTCGCCCTGGTCATCGATCGCTGCCTCGCCAAGGATCCGTCGGCGCGATATCCCACCGGCGAAGCGCTGGCCGATGCGCTGACCGAGGCCGTCGAAGAGTCCCCCCGGGTCGACACCGAAACCAACCCGGCGGTGGTCTCCGAGGAAGAAGCGCGGGCCATTTGGCAGCGGGCGGCCGAACTCCAGGCCGAGGCGGCGACCCGACTCCAAGCCCGATATCGGGCGGCCGATACCCGGCCGGATCAGGTTCGCCTCACCCCGTCTGGCGGGTATCGGGTTCGGGACGTCGAGAGTGCCGCGAAAGAAGCCGGGATCGGTCCGGAGTTTGTCGCGCTGGCGATGGCCGAACGCCAGGATACCCGCTCGGTCGTGGCGGCTCAAGCCTCCCCCGGCGACGAGCGTCGATGGAGCCGAATGCTCGGGACCGAACTCCGAACGATTAGCGCGGTGACCAACGTCGCGGGTACACCCCAGGAGGTCCTCGCGGCGATTGGGCAGTTGTTTGCGCAGTTCCCCTACCGGCTCACCCTCCGGGATACCGTGGGGGGTCACCCGCTGGACGGCGGCGTCTTGGTCTTCGATGTACCCCAGCTCAAGATGGGCACGTCGGTCGGCGGGCAGGGGCTGTCGATGTTCTCCTATCGGATGACCGGAATCGAGCTTCGGGTACTGAACGTGACCGTTCGACCGGTGGCCCAGGGCGGTACCGAGGTCCGCTGCTATGGCGATCTCCGCCCCGGGCTGCGGGCCAACTGGAAGCTGAGCAAAGGCATTGCTGCCGTCCTAGGGATGCTCGGCGGCGGCATCGGGGGCGCGGCCGCCGTCGGTGCCATGGGTCTGGGGGCGCTGGCGGCGGGGCCGGCTCTCGCCGTCGGGGGCGCCTTCGGGGCCGCATCACTGGGCTGGTATCGCTGGCTCTACCGGTACAGCCTTCGGAAGGCCACCGAAGAACTTGCGGAGTTGCTCGGGGAGCTGGGCGGCCACTTTCGATCGCAGGCGGTGTTTGGTACCCCGAGTGCCGGCCCTCGCCGGCTCAACCGGGGAACCTAGTGGAGTACCGGACCATCATCGAGCTGTTGGGCTTTGCCGTCGGTGCCGAACGGGTCGTCCGGATTACCACAACGGAGGGCCAGTCGGTGCTCGGCATCCCCATTGCGGTCGACGACCATCCGGCGGCGCTCGAGGTCTATCTCCATCCCGTCGATGACGACGAAACCGAGGTCGTGGTAAGCCTGACGAGCATTGAAGCCGTTGAATTGGTCTGACGTTGCAAGGAATGAAACATCCTGCAACATTGGGACGTAGGCTGGGACAATCCCGATCGAGCGGCCCAGGTCCCCGCGTGCATACCGGATAAATAGCTGTTATTCATTGAGTTACGGAAGGCGAGCCAAGTGGGCCCTGAAACAATCATACCATTAGTCGGCATGCTCACCGGGGTCATCGGGACCGGTTTTGTTGCGTGGGCCGTCATCCGGGTGTTCCAGGGCCCGGTTGGCCAAGCCCTGGCCCGGCGAATTCAGGCCAAATCGGGAGGCGGGGATCCAGAAGTGCTCCATGAAGTCCTCGAGCTTCGGAGTCAGGTGGAAGAACTCAGCCAACGTCTGGGTGAGGCCGAGGAGCGGCTCGACTTCAGTGAACGGCTCCTGGCTCAGCGGACTGAGGCCGACTCCGGGGCCAAACGTCCATGACCGCCGGCCGGTAGCGAATCATGGAAGACATCCTCGCGATCATCTTCATCTTTGGGGGCGCGACCCTGGGTTTGGTTGCCTATAGCCCAATCGGCAAGGCGATCGCGGCGAGGATCAGGGGCGAAACGCCGGGGGCGATGGCGGCGCTCCAGGGAACCGACCCCGGGGTGCTCGAGGAAATCGACCGGCTTCGTGAGGAATTGGCTGAAGTGAATGAACGCCTCGACTTTACCGAACGCTTGGTGGCGAGCCGGACCGAACCGAGTGCCCTGAAACAGCCGGAGGGCTGAGATGCAAGTCATAGCGCCGATGCCGCCGATGCCGCCGATGCCACAAATGCCGCCGGACGCGTTCCAATCGGGCCCCCCGGAGAAGGTGATCATCGGGCTCGTGATTATCGTCGGGTTGATCTTAGCGGGTGTGATCTTGGCGCCGCTGATCAAGGCGCTGGCCCGCCGGATCGAAGGCAAGAGCGTGGACGCCGGCCTGGCGGCCGAAATCGATCACCTCCGGACTCGGGTGGCCGAGCTCGAAGGGGTCCAGGACCGGATGGCCGAGCTTGAGGAACGGGTCGACTTTTCCGAGCGGCTGTTGGCGCAAGGCCGCGAACAGGCCGCGATCGCACGGGAGAAATAGCATGGATCCGGGAGACGTGGCGCCGACGATCATGTTTTCCCTGTTCGCCCTGATCACGGGTGCGGTGCTGATTTTCCGAGGCCCGCTCGGGCGGGCATTGGCTCGGCGGATCGAGGGCAACCTGGGGGCCTCACCGGAACTCGAAGCCCGGTTGAACGACCTCGAAGCCCGGCTGGCCGCCGGCGAGCACGAGCGGGCGGAATTGGCCGAGCGGCTCGACTTTGCCGAGCGCCTCGTGCTCGAGGCGAAGGACCACTCGAAGGGGCTGCCACGATGAGTTGGTTCCGGAAGAACCTCGGCCTCGATTTCTTTGATCTCGCCGTCCATGTGGTGCTGACCGGCATGGCGATGGGATTCATGTCCTCGGTCCTGCCCCACTCCTCAAGGAACGAAAGCCTGATGTTCTTAGTGGCGGGGAGTTCGGTTGCGTTGCTTGCCTGGCGTCGGCAGCGCGGGTTGAAGCAATTGGCCTCCGATCCGTCGGTTGGCCTCTCCACCGGCCAGATGGCGGCCGCCCGGCTCGAAGAACTGGAAACTCGGGTGGCCGAACTGGAAACCAACGAGGCCCGGATGCTCGAGCTCGAGGAACGTCTCGACTTTGCTGAGCGGATGCTGGCCCAGGGCACCGGCGAGCGGGCCTTGCCGGCCGGTCGAGAGCGGCCATGAGTTGGTTCAAGCGCCGGCATCGGGCGTTCAAACGGATGGGCGCTGTGGCGGAGACGGGCCTCTCGTCGGGGCAAGTGGACGCGGCACATTGGAGTGAAATGGAGCAGCGTTTGATTGGAGATCGCGCTCATGGGTGAGTTGGGTTTTTTCGCGCTCTTTGGCTCGATCGGGGCCATGGTTGTCGCGTTGTTCGTCGGCCCGATGGGTCAAGCAATTGGGCGGCGGATCGCCGGCGAAAAGAAAGACCCAAGCACCGGCCTTTCCACCGGTGAGATGGCAGCCGAGCGGATTGCGCTGTTAGAGAGCCGGGTCCAGGAAATGGAGGAGCGGCTCGATTTCACCGAGCGAGTCCTCCTCAAGGGCGGTGAGGCGGAACCGATGTCGGAGAATACCCCGCGATGAATCAGGATCGGCGAAGCCTTCCGATCGTAGCGATCGTGGGCGGCTCGGTGGCGGCCCTGGTGGCTCACGGGATCATGTCGGTCGCGCTCGGACCGGGATACGCCATCCCGGTCACGATCATCGGGGCGATCGGGGCCACCATCGTGCTTCGGGGGCCGCTCGGCCTAGCAATCGCCGAGCGAATCCGGGGCGGCGGTGGCAGTGAGCTCCCGCCCGAGCAGGTGTTGAACGAACTCGACGATCTGCGGACTCGGATTACCGAGCTCGAAGAGCGGACGGATTTTTCGGAGCGGATGCTGGCCCAACGTCGCCAGAGCGAGTCCGATTCGGCATAGCTGGTTGCGGTAGGCCCCCTGGCGGCGGGAGTTTCCCGCGGCCGATGGAGTGGCCCGATCCTTGAAGAGGGAGTCGCATGGTTACCAAAGAAGATTTGCAGTCCTTCATTGACCGCCTCGAGGGCGGCACCGCTGACTCTCGGGAAGTCGAGCCGGGACTCTGGGTCATCAAAAGCCACGAAGGCGCCGAAGTCGTCGTGACGTTCGCACCGCCGGTGGCCATCCTTCGAGTCCGGGTGATGGAACCGCCGGCCGGGGCCGATCGCCAGGGCGGCCTCTTCCGGCAGTTGCTCGAGTTTAATGCTCGCGATCTCATCCATGGGTCGTACGGGATTGAGGGCAATCAAGTGGTGTTGACCGACGCTCTCGAACTCGAGAATCTCGATTTTTCCGAGTTTGAGGCTAGTTTCGATTCGCTGACTTTGGCGCTATCATCGCATTTGAGCGCCTTGGCGCCGTACCGGGAAAGGTAAGACGCAATGGGAATGTTTGAACGCTTCTCGACCATGTTGAAGTCGAACATCAACGACCTCATCTCTCGGGCCGAAAACCCCGAGAAAATGCTGAACCAGTTGATTCTCGACATGAAGTCGAATCTGGCCAAGGCCAAGCAAGAAGCGGCCGGCGCCATCGCCGACGAAAAGAAGCTCGGAGCTGACGCCGAGGCGCTCAAGAAACTGTCGGAAGACTGGGAACGACGGGCCATGCTCGCGGTCCAGGAGGGCCGCGACGACCTCGCCAAGCAAGCGCTGCTCCGGTACAACGAAGCGCTCCAGGGCGCGACCCAACTCCACGAGACGTGGGTCAAGCACAAAGCCGAGACCGAGAATCTCAAGGTCCAGCTCCGCCAACTCAACGAAAAGATTGAGGAAGCGAAGCGGAAGAAGAACATCCTCGTGGCGCGTGCCAAACGGGCCGAGGCGCAGCAGCGGATTCAAGAAACGATGTCCGGGATGTCGGACAAGAGCGCCTTCGAATCCTTTGACCGGATGGCCGAGAAGATCGAGGCCATCGAGCGGAAGGCCCTGGCCTCAGCCGAACTCCAGCAGGAGTTCCAAAGCGACGACCTGGCGGCCCAGTTCAAGCAATTGGAATACAAGGGTTCTGCCGACCAACAGCTCCTCGACCTCAAGTCCAAGATGGGGATGTTGGGGAAGGGCTCCGGCGACACCAAGCAGCTGGGCAAAGGCGAAACCACCGTTCACGACGCCGAAGTCATCGACGACGATTTGAAGTAGCGATCCCCCCTGAACGGGGGCGCGCCACTTGACCGGCGGGGTCGTCGGATACAAATTTGTATACCATTCGCAGCGCCCGTTCAATCAACCGACAGGTTTTCGGATTCTATGGCTGACCCCCGCTTCCTCATTCTCGCTGATGGCGCCTTCCATCCCCTCGAGTCGAAAACCGCGAACTCGGTGGTTCGGTACCACCCCACGAGGGTCGTGGCGGTTCTTGATCGGGTGGCCGCCGGAAAAACCGTCCAGGATGTTCTTGGGTTTGGCGGGACGATTCCGGTGGTCGGTTCGATTGAGGCCGGGCTGGCCTTGAAGCCGACCGCGATCATGATCGGGATAGCCCCGGCCGGCGGGAAGCTGCCGGAGGATTGGCGGGAATGGTTGGCCAAGGGGTTGGCCGCTGGCTGCGACATCATTAGCGGCCTCCACACCTTTATTTCGGACGATGCTGAACTGGCGGCGCTGGCCGCCAAACACGGGCGGTCGATAACCGACGCCCGGAAGGCGCCGAAGAACATCCCGATAGCCGCCGGCATGGCTCGCCTGGTCGATCCGTTCGTGGTGTTGACGGTGGGGACCGACTGCAACGTGGGCAAGATGACCGCCCAGCTGCAGCTGACCACCGGCCTCAAGGCGCGGGGGCTTCGAACCAACTTCGTCGCCACCGGCCAAACCGGAATCTTCATCGAAGGCTGGGGCACCGCGGTCGACGCCGTGATCGCCGACTTCATCGCCGGGGCGGCGGAGGAACTTGTGTTGCGGGGAGCGAAAGACGCCGATATCGTGCTCGTTGAGGGGCAGGGCAGCATCAACCACCCTGGCTACTCCGGGGTGACGCTTGGGCTCCTCCACGGGAGTTGCCCCGATGCGCTGATCCTCTGCCACCAGGCCACTCGCGAACACATCGGCGAATACCGGACCGCGCCGTGGCTCAAGATCCCGCCCCTCTCGCGCTACGTCGAGATGTACGAGATGCTGGGTTCCGCGGTCCATCCGACGAAGGTGATCGGCATCTGCCTCAACACCTACGATCTCTCCGAGGACGAGGCCCGCTCCGCCTGTCGTGCGGCCACGGAGGAGACCGGGTTGCCGTGCACCGATCCGGTCCGGTTTGAACCCCTCCCGTTGCTCAACGCCATCGCCCGAGAGCGGGAAAACTACCTCGAGCGGCGCCAGCCGGTACGTTAAGGGCTGTCCGCCGGGGCCTTGGGGGCGGCGGGGGCCGCCCTCACCGCTTCGTCGCGGAGCATCCGGAGCGCTGGTGTCTCGAGGTCATCGAACTGGCCTTGTCGGGTGGCCCAGACGAAGCCGATCACGCTGATCAGCACAATGCCCAACGCCACCGGTACCAAAATGAATAGGATCGTCATGCCGGGGTCCGAAAGGTCTGGCTCCGCCAGGCAAGCAGGGTCACCGTCAACGAGCTGACCGGCATCATGATGGCGGCGATCAGCGGGTTGATCGTGCCGGAAATCGCCAGGGCGGCGCCGATCAGGTTGTAGCCGATCGAAACGGCGATGTTCCGCCGGATGACCCGCAGCGTTCGGTCGGCTCCTTCGATCAGATCCACCAACGGCGTCAGTCCGGGGCGGGCCAAGAACACGTCGGCGGCCGCCAAGCAGGCCTCCGCTCCTCCCCGCACCCCGATGCCGACGCTGGCCCGGCCGATCGCCAGGGCATCATTGACCCCGTCGCCCACCATCACGACGGGGCCGGCCGCCAAATGCCGTTCAACCTCCGCGAGTTTCGTTTCCGGGGCCGCCCCGCCTTTCGCGTCGGCCCCGGACACGCCTAACGCCGCCGCGGCCGCCGCCACCACCCCCGGTGCGTCGCCCGATAGAATTCCGATCCGCCAGCCGCCCCGCCGCAACGCCGCTAATGCGGCGGCGCTATCCGGCCGAATCGGATCGCCAAACCCGGCTGCACCACGCACCACTCCTCCGGTGGCAACCAGCACCGGGGTGAGATGGGCAGGCAACGAGTCGGCCAACCGGTGGGGGTCGAACGCCCGGGCCAGGACGAAAGCCGGCGAGCCGACCACCACGTCCTGTCCCGCCACCCGGCCCGTGATCCCGCCCCCGACGGTCTGCCGCACTTCGGATACCTCGGCCGCGTTGCTGGCGGGCCATGCCCGGGCAAAGGCGGAGCCGAGCGGGTGATTGGAGTGTTGCTCCAGGGCGAGCACCGCACCGCGGAGGGCGTCGTCACCATGCCAGTCCGTCAGGCGCAACCGGCCTTCGGTGAGTGTGCCGGTCTTGTCGAGCAGCATCGTCGCCGGGCGGGCCAGCACCTCGAGTGCGTCGCCGCCCCGAATCAACATGCCCGCCTTGGCGGCCCGTCCGATGGCCACCGTCATGGTGAGCGGGGTGGCCAACGCGAGCGCGCAAGGACACGTCACGATCAAGAGGGCAATCGCATGGTCGACGGCCACCGTTGGATCAATCTGGAGCCAGATCAGGTAGGTGGCTGCCGAAAGCACCAGGACGGCGGCGACGAACCAACCCGCCAACCGGTCCGTCGTGTGAACCACCGGAGCCCGGCGGCTCATCGCCGCCTCGAGTTCCTGGAGAATCCGGCCGAGCCGAGTGGTCTCCCCAGCTTCGGTGACCCGGACTCTCACGGCCGCTGACGTGTTGGTGGTACCGGCGTAGACGGGGGAGCCCGGTCGGACCGATACCGGGGCCGACTCACCGGTCAACAACGCCATGTCAACACCCGAGCACCCGTCGAGCACGATGCCGTCAGTCGGGAACCGGTCGCCGGCCCGGACCAGAACGAGGGCATCGGGAACCAGCGACTCGGCCGGAACCTCTTCGATCGATTCGCCGACCACCAGGTGGGCTGTCGATGGGGTCAGGCCGTGGAGCAGTTCGGCCGAGTCCGCGGCGGCCCGCTGGGCCCGTTGCTGGAGGAAACGGCCCACCAACAGCAGAAAGATCAGGGTGACGACTCCGTCGAAATAGATCGGCCCCGAGTCGGTCACGGTGTTGACGGCGCCCCGGATGAAGCCGGCACCTAACGCAAGGGCGATCGGCACATCCATGTGAAGGCGCCGGGCCCGCAATGCCGCCCAGGCGCTGGTGAAGAATCCCCGGCCGGGCCACCCGATCGCCGGCACCGTCAGCCCGAGACTGATCCAGCGGAAGTAACGAACGTAGGCCGGCTCCATGGAGCCGAACCAGCCGGCGTACAGCGCCAGCGCCACCGTCATCACGTTAATGGCAATGGCCCCCGCGATCCCGATTCGAACCAGCATCGCGCGATCTTCGACCCGGCGTCGATGGTCGGCTCGTCCTCCACGAAAGGGTTGGGATGGATATCCTAACGCCTCCAGGGACCGCGCAATTGCCCCCAGGGAGGTGTGGGCGGGGTCCCACTGAATCCGAGCGAGCGAGCGGGGGACATTCAGTTCCGCCCGGACCGCTCCCTCAACGAGCAACGGCACCTGTTCCACCAGCCAAACGCAGGAGGCGCAGTGAACGCCTTGGAGATAGAGCTCGGTCTCCTGGATCCCGCCCCCGGCATCGCGAACGTAAAGCCGGGTGAATGTCGGGTGGTCGAATTCGTCGTATCGCCGGCCCGAGGGCCGAACCGGAACACGCCGCCGGTCATCCGCGGCATAGTAGGCGGAGAGGCCGGCGGCGTTGATTAGCTCCCAGGCGGTCCGGCAGCCGGAGCAGCAAAACTGCTGATCCGCCTCCGGCCTGAGGTCGCCCGGGAGGACCGGGAGGCCGCAGTGGACGCAGTCCACCGTCGTATCGATCGCCTCAGCGATCGAGGTGGCCATGGCCAGGCGAAACGGCGTTGGGTGAGGGGCGAGTCGGCCGGGCGACGACGGTCACGATGCCCAACACGATGAGGGCCGTGGCGGAGATGAGCGGGAGCCGCCGGCGGAGCGGCCCACTGGCTCGCCGGATAAAACCGCCCGCCGCAACGAGCAGTGGGACCGTGCCAAGCCAGAACACAGCCATGGTGACCGCCCCGAGTGCCGGGGTGCCTGCACCGGCCGCCGTCGCCACGAAAGCGAGCAGCCAGCCACAGGGTAGTACCGCAGTGATCAACCCCAAGGCCAAGGCTCGACGGCCGGGCGGGATATGACCGATCCGGGCGGCAAGGTCGATCGCCCAACGATGGGCCGTTGCCCCCGGGCCGATCCTGACGCCGAACGCGGCCAGGATCCCCGTCACGCCGGCCAGCACCAACAACCATCCGGCGAGCTGCGTGGCGGCGCCCGCGACCCCCACGAAAAGGCCGGCTTGGTTGAACCCTTGGCCCACGGCACCCGCCACGGCGCCGATCAGGGCGTACCCGGTCAATCGCCCGAGATGGTAGGTGGATTGGAGGCCGGTGCCCCGGCCGGCCCCGGCCGCGATTAACCCGCACATCGCCGCGCAGTGCGGACTGCCGACCACGCTGGCAACCAACACCGGCCAGACGGTCATCCGACCAGTTCCCACAGGCCGCCTGGCGCGCCCCGGAGCACCGCCGTGAATCGGTCTCCATTGCGGGTGACTCGAACCCGGAGTTCGTGGAGGCCCCGGTGCTTCAGTCTCACGACGGCGCCATACCGCCGCCCCCCATCCGAGGTCAGGGTGGCGGCAAAGTCGCCGTCAACGAACGCCACCGCAAAACCCTCCACCCACACCGCCGCCCCCGACAATGGGATGCCCGCCCGGTCCAGGAGTTCCAGCGATAAGGAGCCCGCCGAGTCGAGCGTCGCCCCAATCCGCCAACCCAACGCGCTGTTCGCAACAGACTGGGCCATAGTCGAGTCCCACGCGACCGCTTTCCGATAGTAGTCCTCTTCGAGCGGCATGCCGCCATCGCGGGTAGCCTGGAACAAGAGCAGGCCGTTGGCCGCGACGGTCAGAGCCAGCACGCCGCCCATCGCGATCGGCCACCAGGAACCTTTCGTCATCATTGGGCCGATTCCTTGTCGTCGCCATCGTCTTCGGGGCCGATCAAAGTATACGGCAGGGTTTCCGAGTAGGCTTTGCCGTCGCTCACGTTGATGAGCACCGACCAAGCCCCGTCGTGGAACATCCGCCGGGGCCCCACGATGAAGACGCTCGTCGAGCGCCGCTCGCCGGCCCCGATCCGGAGCGGATTCTCGGGGCTGATGAGGTTGGCACCCTCGCCGCCGACCAGGGCGATCTGGTACTCCCGAGTCTCCCGCGCCCGGTTGGTCATTCGGACTCGCACTTGATTGACGATCCGTCCGTCGGCTTCGACCGAGTACGGTGCGCCGATCCCGCGGAGGATGGTGATGTCGGTGTCGCGGCGAGCCACGAGAAAGTAGAGAAACGCCACCACGGCGATGGTGAGGGCGGCGGGGTAGAGAATGACCCGGGGCCGGAGCCAAGTGTGCGGTGTTCCCTCAACCTCATCTCGCGAGGTGTACCGAATCAAGCCGCGCGGGGTCCCGACCCGGTCCATGATGTCATCACAGGCGTCGGCACACTGAGTACAGTGGATGCACTCCATCTGGAGGCCGTCGCGGATGTCGATCCCGGTGGGGCAGGTCATCACGCACGCCCCGCAATCGATGCAATCGCCCTGAGCGGCGGCCCGGTCTTTGGTGCCTTTTGCTCGTGGCTCGCCCCGTTTCACGTCATATCCGACGATCAACGACTGGCGGTCGAGCAATACGGACTGGAGCCGCCCATAGGGACAGGCGACCAAGCAGGTTTGCTCCCGGAAATAGGTGAAGTTGAACATGATGGCCGCGGTCGTCCCCGCCATCAGGAGAAACGCGGTCGGGTGCTCCACCGGGGAGGAACGGACCCAGAGGGCCAGCCGCTCGATCCCAACGAAATAGGCCAAGAAGGTGTGGGCGAGGAACAGGGCCAGGGCGAAGAACACCGCGTATTTGAGCAATCGGCGAGGCTTCAGGCCGGTCTGTCGGTCGAGCGCCAAACTCCCGGTCCGGCCTCCCTCGATCCAACGCTCGAGCGGACGGAAGAGGAACTCCATGTACACGGTCTGGGGACATCCCCAACCGCACCAGATTCTGCCGAACAGCGCGGTGGCCAGGAAAATCGAGATCCCGGCGATCACGAACAGCAACATGAACAGCAGGGTGTCGGTCGGAAGAAAGGTCGTGCCGAGTATGGTGAACTCGCGCCGCGGTAGGTCAAGTAGCACGAGCGGCTTGTCGTGGAGCCGAAGGTACGGAATGACGAAGAACACGAACATCAGCAGGTAGGCGACAACCCGCCGCTGTCGCCAAAACGGCCCTTCCGAAAGGTTCGGGCGCAGCCAACGCCGGGATCCGTCGGCGTTGAGCGTTGCCAGAACCCGATCGGAAGGGTGGGTCACTTCGGGCCCGGCGGCACGGCAGCCGCCGCGGTGGCCACCGAGTCTAGGTTGACGCCCTGGGGCGCCTTCGGTGTTTTGGGCGCCGCCCCTTGCAAGGTCAGAATGTAGCCCGAGACGGCAATCGCCTGGGCCGGTTTGAGGATCTTGCCCCAAGGGGGCATACCCTTGGCCGGAACGCCCTCGGCGACCGTCTTGAAAATCTCTAGCGGCTGGTTGCCGTGCAGCCAGTATTTATCGGTGAGGTTCGGGCCGATTTGCCCGCCGCCGTCAGCAAGGTGACACGAGGCACACATCGTGGCGAACGTCGACGATCCCAGGGCCCGCTGGGCCGGATCGGTCGAGGCAGTCACCACCTGCTCGGCGGTCACGTTGGCGAGCGGGTTGTTCTTGGCCGCAAAGGCGGCGGCCTCGGCCATGTCGGCCTCGTAGTCCGCCAAGCGGCCCTTGCCGATCCCGACGATGGGTACGTTGAGGACGTATAAGATGGAGAAGATGATCGTCACCCAGAACGTGGCCAACCACCACCTGGGCATCGGGTTATCGTACTCCTTGATGCCGTCGTACTCGTGATCGAGGAGCCGTTCCTCTTTGGGATCGGTGCTCACGGGTGACCCCCTTTCTCGGCTGAGCTTGGTTGAGAACCGTCCTCAAACGGCAGTCGCGCCACCCGGTCCATTTCGGATTTGCGAGACGGCAGGAACGTGGCGACGACGATGGCGATGAACGCCGCCAGAAAGAGGATCAACGCGATCTCGGCGTATCCCGCCAACCCGGCGTTGCTCATAATGTCAGATAGGCGCATGTTATCGGCCCCCTCCCGCCGTCGCGAGCTTGATGTCCTTGCCGAGGCGCTGCAGGTAGGCAATCATCGCGACGACTTCCCGGTCTTCAAGATCCTTGGGGCCGCCCTGGGCCACGATCCCCGCCGCGATCTGGGCCGCTTGGACACGGGCCTGGCCCGGAGCGTCGTTCACGGCTTTGCCGTACGGGACCCCGAGCATCGCCATGGCATCGACCTTCTTCTGGATTGAAGCGAAGTCGAGGGTATTGCGGTGAAGCCACGGATACGGCGGCATG
This sequence comes from Gemmatimonadota bacterium, assembly GCA_031400975.1. GTDB lineage: Bacteria > Gemmatimonadota > Gemmatimonadetes > Gemmatimonadales > GWC2-71-9 > SHZU01. Next base: position 14,887 of record JANNQX010000131.1, on the reverse strand, counting down.
ATCGAGCGAGCCGTAATCTGAGCTGGATTGTCGAGGTGGCGGAGATGCCAAAGGTCCGGGTACTTCCCGCCGATCCGGGCCAGGTCCGGCCCGATCCGGCGGGACCCCCACAGAAACGGATGATCGTACACCGACTCACCTGGTTTCGAATACTCGCCATACCGCTCCGTCTCATATCGGAAGGGACGGACCATCTGGGAGTGGCAGTTGAAACAGCCCTCGCGGATGTAGAGGTCGCGTCCGGCAAGCTCGAGCGGCGTGTACGGTTTGACCGAGGCGATCGTCGGTACGTTCGACTTGATCAAGAACGTGGGGATAATCTCGAAAAGCGACGCCACGATCACCGCGAGGGCGGTCAACACCGTGAATGTGAGGGGCAGCCCCTCCCAACGCCGGTGCCACCGGGCCCTGGTGAAGGTGGCCCACCGCCCGGCGGGCGCGGGCTCCGGGTCTTTCGGGAAAGACGGGGACAGAGGCGCCGCTTGGATGACCGGCTCCTCGTACCGGGCGGGGCGAGCCGCCCAAGTCTTGTAGATGTTGTAGCCGAACAGCCCCATGCCGAGGATGTACAGGCTACCACCGACTGCGCGGAGGAGGTACATCGGCATCAAGCGCATCGTGGTTTCGACGAAATCGGGAAACTGGAGCCGGCCTACCTCATCGAATGCCCGCCACATCAGCCCCTGGGTCAATCCCGCGCTGTAGATCGCGGCGGCGTAGAGGATCATCCCGAAGGTTGCCAGCCAGAAGTGGCGCTCGGCGAGCTTGACACTGTAGAGCTGGGTCTGGAACAGCCGCGGCATCAGCCAATAGAACATCCCGAACGTCAGGAACCCGTTCCAGCCCAACGCCCCGGTATGGACATGGGCAATGATCCAGTCGGTGTAGTGAGTCAGCGCGTTGACGCTCTTGATTGAGAGCATCGGTCCTTCGAATGTGGCCATACCGTACGCCGTCACCGCCACCACGAAGAACTTGAGGATGGGATCGTCCACCACCTTCCGCCAGGCCCCCCGGAGGGTCATCAGGCCGTTGACCATGCCGCCCCACGATGGAGCCCAGAGCATGACCGAGAACAGCATGCCCACGGTCGAAGCCCATTCGGGAAGAGCGGTGTAGTGCAGGTGGTGGGGACCGGCCCAGATGTACATGAAGACCAGGGTCCAAAAATGCAGAATCGAGAGCCGGTAGCTGAACACCGGCCGATCGACGGCCTTCGGCATGAAATAGTACATCAACCCAAGGAATGGGGTGGTCAGGAAAAACGCCACGGCGTTGTGCCCGTACCACCACTGCATGAATGCGTCCTGGACGCCGGCGTAGATCGAGTAGCTCTTGAACCACCCCGCGGGCACCGACAGGTTGTTGAAGATGTGGAGGATGGCGACCGTGATGATCGAGGCGATGTAGAACCAAATTGCCACGTAAAGATGCCGTTCGCGTCGTTTGGCGATCGTTCCAAAGAAATTGACGGCGAACGTCACCCAGATGACGGCGATCGCGATGTCGATCGGCCACTCGAGCTCCGCGTACTCCTTGGCTTGGGTCATCCCGAGCGGCAACGTGATCGCGGCGGCCACGATGATGAGCTGCCAGCCCCAGAAATGCACCCGGCTCAGCGTGTCGCTGAACATCCGGGCCTTGAGGAGCCGCTGGGTTGAGTAGTAGGCGCCGGTGAAGAAGGCGTTCCCGGCAAAGGCGAAAATCACCGCGTTGGTGTGGAGCGGCCGGAGTCGCCCGAAACTCAAGAGCGGCCCGTAGTTCAGCACCGGGTACGCGAGCTGGAGGGCGATGATCAGACCCACCAACATCCCGATCAGGCCCCACACGAAGGTCGCGAAGAAAAATTTGCGGACTACATCATCGTCGTAGCGAAACGACTCAACTTGGGCGTTCATCACCGCTCCAGGCCTTGAAATGTGGAATCGGAGAAACCTGGCGAACGGACAGTGAAGAGGGCTTCAGTCAATCATGAACGTCGCTTTAGACTATTAGCCGAGCGGCGTGTTCCCCGATCATGACGGTGGGGGCGTGGGTGTGGCCCGACGTGATCGAAGGCATGACCGACGCATCGGCAACCCAAAGGTCATCAAGGCCATGGACCTGGAGCCGGTCGTCGACCACAGTATCGGGCCCCGATCCCATGCGGCAGCTGCCCACGGGATGGTAGAGAGTCTCGGACCGGTCCCGGACCAACCGCCGAAGGTCGGTTTCCGGCCCAGGGAAGTGCTCCTGCCCCCGGTACCGGTCGAGCTCAACGCGGGCGGCGAGCCGTTGAGCAAGCTGGAGCCCCTCGACCATCAACTCGAAGTCGCGGCCGACGTCGTAGTAATTGGCGACGATTCGCGGGGCGATCGTGGGGTCGGCGCTGGCCAGGGACACCGACCCGGAGCTTTCCGGGTGGAGGAGGATGCTCGCGATGGTATAGCCGTGGCCTGGCGGGTTGTGGAAGCCATGATCGACGAAGAAGGTCGGCGCGAAAAGCAGCTCCACGTCAGGGCGATCGGCGTTCTCGCGGATCCGAACAAAGGCGCCGGCCTCGGCCACGTTTGAACTGAGTGGGCCGTTCCGCCGCAATAGGTAGCGGAGGACACTGCCGACTCCGGTGGCGTTCGCGAGCGTGACGGGCTCGCGGCAATGATGGACTACCCCACACGCCACGTGATCCTGAAGGTGCCGGCCGACGCCGGGAAGGTCTTCGATCACCGCAATCTCATGTGACCGGAGCTGGCCGGCCGGCCCGACGCCCGATCGCAACAACAGGTGGGGTGACCCAATGGCCCCGGCGGTCACCACCACCTTGCCCGAGGCCTGTCCGATCCGGTCCTTAGCGAGGTAGTCGATGCCCGTGGCCCGGCGCCCCTGGAACCGGATCCGGAGCGTCAGGGCATCCGTCAAGATCGTCAGGTTATGACGAGACCGGATCGGATCGAGATACCCGCCAGCCGAGCTGATCCGGACCCCCCGGGCTTGGGTTACCCGGAACTCGCCGGCCCCGTCCAGCACTCCGCCACCGAATCCGTTGTTAGCGGGGATCCCAAGGCCGCGGGCCGCCTCCAGCATCGCTTTGGTCACCGGGTTGACCGTCTGGAGGTTGCCGATGCTGATCCCAACTTGGCCGGGGCCGCGGGGCGTTGCCGCCGGCCACTCGGCCCGGGCAAGAGCCCCTGCCAGATCGGCCCAGGCCCACCCCTGGTTGCCAAGCGCGGCCCATCCGTCGAGGTCGGCTTGGGCTGGTGGGGTCCAAATCATCGCGTTCATCGCGCTCGATCCGCCCAGCAAGCGACCCCGAGGCCAATAGAGCGACCGGCCGGAGGCGCCCGGTTCCGGTGCGGTCGCGTAGTCCCAGTCGTATCGAGTCTTGAAGAGCTTGGAGAACGCGGCGGGGATTCGAGACGGTTGCGGAACGGCTGCCGGACCGGCCTCCACCAGCAACACTCGTGTCGCGGGGTCCTCGGACAGCCGGCTCGCCAGGACGCAGCCAGCCGACCCGGCTCCGATGACGATGTAGTCGTACATGGGCCGGACGATAGCGGTCGGGACCGGGCCTGGCTAGTCCGCGAATTGCTCCCTGACGTCGAGCAGCTCGTCTCGCGACTGGAGGAACGCCTCGACGCAAAGCGGTCGAACCGTCCGGCCAGCGGAATCCGCTCTATCGTCAGGTTGTTGGGATAGCCGGAACCGTCCCACCGTTCATGGTGGGTCAGGGCGATCTCGGCGGCCAATTGGAGGAGTTCCGAACCGCTTCCCTCGAGGATTTGGTGCCCGATAATGGTGTGGCTTTGCATGATCTCGTACTCGAGCGGCTCGAGCAAGCCAAGCTTCCTGAGGATGTAGTCGGGAATCCCGATCTTGCCGACATCATGCATCGGCGCCGCCAGATAGATCGCTTCCTGCAGGGCCGGTGGCAGCATCAATCCACGGGCGAGGACCCCGGTGTCTCGGCCAGTCGCCGGAGATGCGCCCTAGTGTCGGAGTCGCGGTATTCGGCTGCCCGGGCCAATCGAAGGATCGTTTCCTGTTCCCTCGCCGTAATCGATCGAACCGTCGCGGCGACTTCCGCCGATAGGGTTTCGGCCCGTTGCTTCAGACTCTTCTGGCCGGCCCGCAGCGCGAGCATGTTTCGCACCCGGGCCCGGACTTCTGGTGATTCAAAAGGTTTGGTAATGAAGTCGCTGGCGCCGGCGTCGAGCGCCGAAAGTCGGATCGCTGGATCTTCGATCGAGGTGATCATCAGGATCGGGACGTCGGAGGTAGCGGGCCGCCCTCGGAGGTGTTTGATCAGATCGATTCCGTTGGCACCCGGCATGTCGTAGTCCGTTATGACGACGTCGGCCCCGTGGCGGTCGATCCACTTCATCGCCTCGATGGGGTCGGTATGGCAGATCTTCGTCGTGTCGGAGAACCCCTGGATCAACTCGTCCAGCATCTGGACCCCGAACCCGTCATCGTCGATCAGGACGATGACCGGAAGGGACGCTTGAAGAGCCGTGGTCGTCACGGGGTTGCAGTCTCGGCCTGACCCACTGCGGTGCGAGTCGCGTCGAAGGCCGTCTGAAGCCGGGCATGAAGCTGGGGGATTCCGTCGAGTTGTCCCCCCAAAGCGAGCCGCTCCATGTCCCCGGCGATCGCGGCTAGGCCGGCGGCCCCAACCATGCTGCATGAGCCTTTGATCTTGTGCGCCAGTCGTCGGACACCCTCGGTGTCCCGTCTGGCCACCGCGTCCGATAGTTGGCTTAGGCTGGTGGCGGTTACGTCGATGAACATCGTCAGGTATCTCTCGATCTTGTCCGGATTGCCCCCGACGAGGTCACTCAAGCGGGTCCGGTCAATCGCGGAATCGGCCGGATCGACACGGGATTCGGGCTCGGACATGGTTGAATCTTCCCGTTGTTGGAGACCTACGGGGGTTATCGGCCGAATCGCGGCGGGCTTGAAGGCGAGGGGTCTAGTCGGCGGCCTTGAAGGCCCGGTGTAGGGCCACCTCCAACGGCCCGCTGGTGAGCACTCGGAGGGCATTGAGGATTACGGCCACGTCAATTCCCTCCTGCACCAAGGCGCCGATCGTCGGCGCAATCCAGCCGCTCGCGGCCAGCATCATCGCGACCGCCGAAAGCCCCAAGCCTACCCCGATGCTCTGTCTGGCGATTCGCATGGTCCGCCGGGCAATGGCGATCGCTTCCGGAATCCGGGTCAAGTCGTCGCTCAGCAATACGACATCGGCTGCCTCGGCGCTGATCCCCCCGCCCGTGGCCGCGATGGCCAGCCCGACCGAGGCAGCGGAAAGGGCAGGGGCGTCGTTGGCCCCGTCACCGACCATCATGACCCGGTGCCCCGCCTTGGCCATTCGGGCGACGTAGCCGACCTTATCCTGTGGCAACAGGTCGCCGACCGCCTCGGGAATCTGGAGCTTGGCAGCCGCGGCCCTGGCGTTCACGGTTCGATCGCCGGACAGGAGAACCGACCGGTGAATTCCGAGCGACCAGAGACCTCTCATCATCGCCTTGGCCGTCGGGCGGATCGCATCGGCGTAGACGATCGTGCCAGCGGCCACCCGATCGATCGCCACGTAGGCCCGCAGCTCGGAGGCACCTTGGCCGCCGAGAAAGGCCGCCGCCGCCGCGGGCTCCCATTCGTTGAGGAGCGTCAAGGCGCCGATCGTGACCCGGCGGCCCTCGACGACCCCGGTCACCCCCCGGCCCGCTGATTCGATCACCTCCGTGGCGTGAGGGAGCGCCCCGGTGGCGGCGATGGCCGCGTCAACAGTCGATCGGGCCAGGAGGTGGCCTGATCCGTTCTCGACCGCGCCGGCCAGCCGGAGGAGGTCGGTGACTGAAAACGGCGGCATCGGCACGACCGCCGCGACTTGGGGGCGGCCGATCGTCACGGTCCCCGTCTTATCGAAGAACACCAGATTGATGGCGGCCAGCTGCTCGAGCGCGGTGCCGTGGCGCACGATGATCTGGTGACGCGCCGCGCGATTGACGCCGGCGAGCATCGCCACCGGAGCGGCCAAGATCAGTGGACAGGGTGTGGCGACCACCAATACGGCCAAGACTCGGGTCGGATCGCGTGACACGAGATAGACCAGGAGGCAGGCCGCAATCGTCACCGGCGTGAACCAGACCGCGACCCGGTCGGCGAGCCGCTGGATCGGTGCCTTGCTGGCCTGAGCGCTTCGGACCAGTTCAACGATCTGGTGGTATAAACTGGCGTCGGCCCGCGCCGTGGCGTCTACGGTGAGCGGCCGGTCCAGATTGACGGTGCCGCTCGCGACGGCGTCGCCGGGCCCCAGCGTTCGGGGCATCGGTTCTCCGGTGATCCGCGAAGTATCGACCGACGAAGTCCCCGAGCTGACCACGCTATTGCAGGGGACCATTTCGCCGGGCCGGACCAGCAGCCGGTCCCCGACGTGGATCTGATCCACCCCAATGTCCTCGATGCCCCCCTGAGCCTGGATTCGGTGGGCAACCCGGGGGGCCTGGGCTTCCAGATCGGCGACCGCTTGACTCGCTCGCCGAGCCGCGGCCCGCTCCAACGCTTCGCCGCCGCTTTGCATCAGCACGATGACCAGCCCGGCCACTGGTTGCTGCAACACAGCTGCCGTGACGATCGACAGCGATGCGACGAGGTCGGTCGCGAATCGGCCTTCGAACATGCCCTTGACGCTGCTCCAGACGATCGGGACCCCGAGTACGACTAGCCCCCCGAGCCACAGGAACGGTTGCGCGTGAGCCGTAGAAAAAAAACGCGGGGCTAGGAGCCCCGCGAGCAACACCAACACCGCGGCGAGCGGGGTGAACACTTAGCCGGCCTTGGCCGACCGTGCACCCGCGTGGCAGAGCGAGAATCCGACCCCACGAACCGTTTCGATATGAGGGTCCGAGGCGTACTTGAGCAATTTGCGGCGGAGGTTGCCGACGTGAACATCGACAACGTTGCTTTCGGGGTCGAAGTGCATGTCCCACACCTTTTCCAACAAAGTGGTCCGACGGATCACTTCCTCGGGGTGGAGCATGAAGAACTCAAACAGCTGGAATTCTTTGGCGGTCAGATCCAGAGCCTTCCCGTCGATCGTGGCCTGGTGGCGCAACCGGTCCAGTTCGAAGGGTCCGTACCGAAGAACCTCAAGCCGCTCCGCCCCTCCTCGTCGATGAAGCGCTCGAAGCCGGGCCAGCAACTCCTCGAATCGAAACGGCTTGGTTAGATAGTCGTCCGCCCCGGCATCGAGACCCCGGACAATGTCCTCGACCGCGTCGCGCGAGGTCAGCATCAGGATCGGCGTGCTTCGGCCCTCGCGCCGGAGTTCCTGGGCGACTTGGAATCCACTCTTCTTCGGGAGCATGACGTCGAGAAGGATCACGTCGTACTCGTAGATGTGGGCCAACATGGTGGCCTCTTCGCCATCGGGTGCCACATCGACGACGAACCCTTCTTCCTTGAGCCCCTGCTCAATGAACCCGGCGACCTTTCGGTCGTCCTCCACGACGAGAAGTTTCATGGGGCGAAGCTTATGGCTGGTTGGCTGAAGGTGGCGCCAAGGGAACGTGAAGACTGCTTCATGGAGCCGGCACGGTCAGGACAAACAGCCCGCCGGGTTGAGGGATGGCCGTCAAGTCGCCACCGAGAAGCCGGGCTAGGCGGCGGGAAAGCGCCAGGCCGACCCCATGTCCGGTATCACCTTCCGCGGCCCCGGTGGTGAAGTAGATGTCGAAGATCTGGTCGACCATGTCGGCCGTCACACCGGGACCCTCATCGAGGACCCGGAACTCGACCATCGGGCCCTTGGCGCTCACCGAAACCCGGACCGCACTTCCCCGCGGGGTATGCCGAATGGCGTTGGTGAACAGGTTGACAAAGATCTGCTCGATTCGATGGGAGTCGGTTCGGCAGATGAAGTGAGGTTCGTCCGCGGGGCACTCGAGCGTCACGCCCTTCTCGGCCGCCTGGGGAATGCACCGCTGAATGGCCGCTCTCACCAGGCCGCGACAGTCGACCTCCCGGATCACCGGCTTGAGACGATCGTCGTCGAGGCGACTTAGGTCGAGCAGGTCGTTCACCAGGACCACGGCCTGTTCGGCGGCCTCGAGTACTTCGTAGGCCCCTCGGGGAACGGTTTGGGGGTCCTTCTTCCGGATCAACGTCTCAGCCCATCCGTATACCGCGGCCAGGGCGTTGCGGAGTTCGTGGTTGACCATCGCGAAGAACCGTTCCCGGCTGCGCTGGAGTTGCTGGATCTCATCGAGCAGGCGGGTGGTCCGCTCATGGGAGCGGGCGTTCTCGACTGCCGACGCGACGATGCTCGCCAGGAGCATCGCAATGTGGACGTCCTCGTCGGAGAACTCCGACTGACCGACCTTTTCAGTCAGGTAGAGGTCGCCCAGGATCCCGGCCCGCCCCCGAATCGGGACCCCGAGAAACGAGTCCATCGGAGGGTGGTTGGGCGGGAACCCGACGGAGGAGGAGTGGGCTCCGATGCTGGGAAGCCGGACGACCTGGCCTTCGTTGATCACCAGCCCGAGGACCCCACGGCCGGTGGGCAGCTTCCCGATCTGGTGCCGGACGTCCTCGGACAGTCCTGAGGTGGTGAAGGACTCGAGCGTCCGGCCATCGGCGCCCAGCAGCCCCACCGCCGCATACTTGGCCTCCAGGAGCTCTCGGGCCAGATCGGCCACGCGCTGGAGAACCCGGTCCAGGTTCAACTCCCCGACAAGTTCGGGGGTGGCCCGAACCAGTCGCTCAATCCGGTCACCTGGTTTGGATTTCGCCATGATTTCCGGGGCAATCTAGTGGCTGGTCGGGACTTACTCGTCTCTTCATAGTTGTTTCATCCCGAATCTGCTAGGTTCGCCCCTAACCAAATTGGGCGAGTCCGGTTTGATCGGTGACTTAATCTTAGCGGCGACGGACGAAAGGGCGGAGGGGCGCCACGCGGTCCTCGTGGCTCGGGCGATCGCGGGGGGGGCCGCCTCGGCCCGCTGGACCGTGCTCACGGTCGCCCCTATCGTGTCCAAAGGCCCGGTCTCCGCGGGGCGGTTGATTTCGTCGACCGATCCGGAGCCGGTTCCCGAGTTTGACCAGTTCAGCGGCTGGCTGGGGGCCGAGGTCCTCGGTGGGGTCGGGCCGCCGCCCGAGGTAGCCCTCGCCTTCGGCGTGCCGGGGATCGAGATCAGCCGGCTCGCTCGGCTTCGAGAAGCGAATCTGATTGTCATGGGGCGCCGGGCTCGGGCACCGGATCGGCCCCTAGAACTGGGCGAAACCAGCGATGCGGTCGTTCGGCGCAGCGACATTCCAGTGTTGCTCGTCCCGACTCGGGTGACGGGTTTTCGCCGAGTCGTGGCGGCACTCGACGGTACCGAAAGGGCCCGTACAGTGCTTCAGGCTGCGATGGCCATCGCCGGGCGCTTGGGTGCCAACCTCGAGGCCCTGATGGTCGAGCCTGAACTCGCCGACGAGAGCCAGCCCTGGATGCCGAGCCCGATGCCAAGGGCCCGCACCGTTCAGTTCGCGGAGCTGTTGAAGGGAGGGCCGGGCGGCGAAGATCCCCCGCTGACGGTCCGGCGGGGAAACCCGATCGAGGAAATCCTGGCCCACGTGCAAGCGACCCAGGCCGATCTTCTGGTGATTGGCTACCGTCGGGGTGGCCCCCCGAAGGTCATCGCCCCAACCAACATCGCTCGCAACCTCCTGCACTCCGCCCCGTCGGCCGTTCTGACGGTCCCGCTCTGATGTCTAAAGAACTCCTCATCCTGAGATCAAGATGGCTTGAGGGATACCCCCGTAGATCTCGACTGTCACTCACAGGACGGCCAGATGACGAAAAACATTGGAACCCTGGACCGGGCTGTTCGGCTCATTCTCGGGGCGCTGGTCCTGGGCCTTTTTGGCGCGCTGACCGGACCGTGGAAGTACCTCACCTTGTTGGGGCTAATTCCCGTCGGCACGGCACTGACGGGCAACTGCCCCATATACAGCCTGTTGGGAAAGTCCTCTAGGAGCCCGTCATGACCCTCCGCTCAATCTTGGTTGCGCTCGATGGATCCCGGTTCGCTGAAACCGCCCTGCCGGTCGCGGCGCGGTTGGCTCGAAGCGCGGGGGCGAACCTTCACCTGGCGATGGCTCACGAACCCGTGATGGCCCTCGTGCCCGCCGCCGACATCCCGATTACTACCGGGCCCGACGAGGTTGCCATGCGGGCGACCGAGAAGGCCTACCTTGCCTCCACGGCGATGGAGTTCGGTACCGTCGGAGCGGGCCCGGTTGGTTTCTCCCTGCTTGAAGGATTGGCCGGCCCAACCCTGGTGGACGAATTGGCGAAGCGGGCCCCCGACCTCCTAGTCATGGCCACCCACGGCCGGGGCCCGCTGAGCCGGTTCTGGCTCGGGAGCGTGGCCGATCATGTGGTCCGCCACACCGCCGTACCGGTTTTGCTGCTTCACCCCAGGGACGGGGCCCCGGTGCCGCCGCCCGAGACCAAAATGCAGACCTGTCTCGTGCCCCTGGATCGATCGGGGGAGGCCGAGAAGATCCTGGGCCCGTTGACTGATCTGGCGAAGCTGACCCAGGCGCACATAACGTTGCTGCACGTGATTGAGCCGGTGCTTGGCGTGACCGGTGCGGTGCCTCCGTACCCGCTTCCGGTGCCGGCCGAGACCCTCCAAGCCATCCGGTCCGATGCCCAGACGTATCTCGATCAGGTCGCGGATCGGCTCCGGGCGGCCGGGCTGGCGGTGGCCACCAAAGTTGTCGTCGGATTGGGTGTGGCCGCCACGGTTCTCGAACAGCTCGAGGCGGGGAAAATCGATTTCGTCGCGATGACGACTCACGGAAACACCGGGTTCCGCCGGCTGCTCCTCGGCAGTGTCGCCGACAAGATCGTGCGCGGCGCCGGGAAGCCCGTGCTCGTATTCCGCCCCCCGGCCTGATTGTCGTCAGACCGCGGCGATCCCATTACTTTGGCGTAACCGAGGTAGGGATTGACCGGTGGCCGGAGCGACTCTGATGGTGATGCGGTGGCGATATCGAGTGCTGGTCTGTCTGTTGGCTGTCAGTCCGATAAGCGCGGCCAGGGCGCAAGCGTCGGCCGACACGCTCCCGACTGACGTTACCCAGGCAGTCTTGGCTGAGGGCAAGTCCCTCTTCGGGGGGGAGGGGCTTTGCGCGGCCTGCCACGGGGTCGATGCCAAGGGGGCGCTCGGGCCCGATCTGACCGACCAAACGTGGCTCCACGGCACCGGCAAGTTTTCCGAGATCGTCGCTCGCGTCCTTGCCGGGGTGACCTCCGACGAAAGCAAGCTCGGTCAAATCATGCCCCCTCGGGGCGGTGCCGGCATCACCGACCAGCAAATTCGGGCGGTCTCTGCCTATGTGTGGAGCTTGAGTCACCCTTCCCGCCGGAAGTAACCCCACCCTGCGTTGCTTGGCAGCCGATTGACCCTCGGGCCCGCCTCCCCATACTCTTCGCGACATGTCTATGAACCCAGTCGAGTGGATTGCTGCTTTGTTGGGCGTCGAGCGGACCGTTTTATGGCAGAAACTGATCCAGCTCGTCGCTATTTGGTTAGTCGGGTGGTTCGCAAACCGGCTGGTCCGACTGGTGGCCCGCCGGATCGAACGGTCGGTCAACGACGGCGACGACACTCTGTTGACGGCTGTCGAGAAGCGTGGCCACACGATCGCCCAGCTGGTGCGGAGTGTTGGTCGCGCCGTGCTGCTGATCGGCGTGGTACTGCTCAGCTTCAATCTGTTTGTGGACATCAAGCCGCTGTTGGCCGGCGTGGGGATTCTGAGTCTGGCGATCTCCTTTGGAGCCCAAAGCCTCGTCAAGGACTTCATCGCTGGCTTCTTCATTCTGTTTGAAAACCAATTCGTGGTCGGGGACGTCATCCAGATCGGAGACAAATCGGGTGCCGTGGAGCGGATGACGTTGCGAATCGTGACTCTCAGGGACGTTCGGGGAGCGATTCACATCATCCCGAACGGCTCGATCGCCATGGTCAGCAACCTGACCCGGGGATGGTCCCGTGCCGTGGTTGATGTCACCGTCGGGTACCGTGCGGATCTCGATGCGACCCTCGCGGTCGTTCGGGACGAATTGGGCTTGTTCCAACGCGATCCGGGTTGGGCAGCGAAACTCGAAGGGGCTTCCGAAGTCCTCGGGGTTGAGCGGCTCGCCGACAGCGGTTTAATCATCCGGACCCTAGTCCGCACGGTGGCGGGGTACCAGTGGGAGGCGGCGCGCGAGTTCCAGCGCCGGCTCAAGAATCGGCTCGATCGAGAGGGCATCGACATCCCAACCGTTCAGCGGTCGCTGCCGATTCAGCCCGGTCCGGTCCCGGGGGGCTGACCCCTCGACCCGGGAGTCGGCTCCTGTCTACCTTACTGGCGAGTCAACCGCCGGGAGCCGTTTCGTGCCACTGTCTTTGTACAACACCCTGACTCGCCGGGTGGAACCGTTCGAGCCGCTCGCGCCCCCCCGCGTCACCCTGTACTCGTGCGGACCGACGGTTTACAACTACGCCCACATCGGCAACTTCCGCACCTTTCTGTTCGTCGATCTGCTCCGGCGATGGCTTGAGGCCAGCGGGTACGACGTCTATCACATCATGAACTTCACCGATGTCGATGACAAGATCATCAAGGCGGCGGTCGAGAAGCGGGTTTCGATTCGAGAACTGACCGAACCGTACGCGGCAGCCTTTCTCGAAGATCGGGACTATCTCGGCGTGGTGCCCGCTCACGTGTACCCCCGGGCCACTGATTTCATCCCGGCGATGATCAAGCTGGTGGCCGGACTGCTCGACAAGGGCACGGCCTATCGCGGCGAAGACGGGTCCGTCTACTTCGGGATTGATCGGTTTGCCAACTACGGCCAGTTGTCGCAACTGGCCAAGCGAGAGCTTCGTGCCGGGGCCGGCGGCCGGACCAGCGCGGACGAATACACCAAAGAGAACGTTCAGGATTTCGTCCTCTGGAAATCCGTTCGCCCCGAGGACGAACAGGCAGAGGCGGCTTGGGACGCCCCGTTTGGACGAGGACGCCCGGGCTGGCACCTGGAATGCTCGGCGATGGCGCTCGACCTCATCGGCGAGCGGTTCGGCGCCCAGGTGCTCGACATCCATACCGGCGGGGTGGATCTGATCTTTCCCCACCATGAGGACGAAATCGCCCAAAGCTGCGCCTTCACTGGCGAGCCGCTCTTTGCGCGCTATTGGCTCCATGGCGAGTTCCTGAACATCCGCGGCTCGAAGATGTCGAAACGATTCGGCAACATCACGACGCCCCGGGACCTCCGGACCGACGGCGTCGAAGCGGCAGCCATTCGCTTGATGATGTTGCAAACCCATTACCGCCAGCAGCTCGACTTGACCGATGAGGGTCTCGCGGCCGCCCGCGAAGGGGCCCGCCGTTTGGGGGAGTGCGCCGATCGTTTCGACCTGGCCGGAGTGTCGAAAGGACCCGGCGTCCAGGGATGGGCCGAGCCGGCGGCACGGCTCGAGGCCGACTTTCGCTCGGCATTGGATGACGACCTTAACGGCCCTCGGGCTCTGGCCGCCGTTTTCGACTTCGTTCGGGACGCCAACCGACTCCTCGACGAGGGTGTGGTTCCATCGGCCTCCGCTAAGTCGTCCTGGGACTTGGCGATGCGGGTCTCTGGGGCAGCCCATCGGGCCCAGGGCCGGGCTGAGATTTCCGGCTCGGCTGAGGACAGTGACGGTTCGGCCTTGGCCGAGAGCCCCCCGGCAGGGGCGTCCGGGAGGTTGGCCTGGGGTACCCGGTGGGCGAATCGCCGCGCCGGGGCGAAGCGCCGCCGGGATTTCCCGGCCGCCGACGAAATCCGCGACCGCCTGGTTCAGGGTCTGTTCGAGATCCGGGATCGCCGGGATGGGAGCGCGGAGCTGGTGGATCGAGGGTCGTCGGCGGCCGAACAGAGTCCGAATTAGGGGCGGCGCCGCTCTTGGTGGGGTTCGGGCCCTGAATCCGGTCCAGGATCGGCCGTTGACGCATGAGCTAAGTTGCGGTAGAATAAGGGTCTGTCGTTTCTGCGGGCCAGTTCCGCTGGCGTAGCTCAACTGGTAGAGCAGCTGATTTGTAATCAGCAGGTTAGGGGTTCGAGTCCCTTCGTCAGCTTGCCAGCACGCAGAAAAAAAATTACGACTGACACGAAACCCCGCTTTCGGTCGAGCGGGGTTCCGTTTCGGGTGCTATGCGTTCGTTAGGCACGGTGGGGTGGCCGAGTGGCTAATGGCAGCAGACTGTAAATCTGCCGAGCAACGCTCTACGTAGGTTCGAATCCTACCCCCACCACTTGTGGGCCGGCAGGTCGGTAGGCCGAATGCGGGTGTAGCTCAGTTGGTAGAGCATCAGCCTTCCAAGCTGAGGGTCGCGGGTTCGAGTCCCGTCGCCCGCTTCGTCGGAGTCGTTAGGCGGTTGCTTGCGTAGCTCAGTCGGTAGAGCACATCCTTGGTAAGGATGAGGTCACCGGTTCGATCCCGGTCGCAAGCTCTGGGAGATGTTGGCGGCCAATGCGGGCGGGCGCGGACCCGCGGAATACTGGAGAGATGTCATGGCAAAAGCGAAATTCGAGCGGAATAAGCCGCACGTCAACGTTGGGACGATCGGGCACGTCGATCACGGCAAGACGACGACGACGGCGGCGTTGACGAAGGTGTCGGCCGAAGCGGGCTTGGGCACCTACATCCCGTACGACCAAGTGGCGAAGGCGTCGGAGTCGCAGGGGCGTCGCGATGCGACGAAGATCCTGACGATCGCGACCAGCCACGTGGAGTACTCGACCAAGGCGCGGCACTATGCCCACGTCGACTGCCCGGGCCATGCCGACTACGTCAAGAACATGATCACGGGCGCGGCGCAGATGGACGGGGCC
>JANNQX010000130.1:0-6559 GCA_031400975.1 Gemmatimonadota bacterium | reverse complement strand
ATCGCCATGAAGTAGCGGTGGACGTTCTGGAGGATCAGCGGGAAGTAGCGCTCGCCAAGATAGGTGTTGCGGGGCTCGCCCACGCTGCAGCCCGGCGGATCGGCCCAGAACGCTTTATAGTAGGAGCCACGATAGTAATAGCAGGTAAAGCGGAACAGGCCTGGAAACGGCAGAATGATCAGGGCCGGTGAAAACGGAAGCCATCCGGGCCACCAACCAGGTTTCGGGCCGAGCAGCGCGTGGGGCGAGTCACCGAAAATCTCCGGGCTGTAAAACGGTGACAGGTAGGGGCCATGGGTGTAGTGGGCGTTTTGGAACGCGGCCCAGGTGGCGTAGACCAGGAACGACGACAGGATCACGAAGATCACCGCGGGTTCGACCCACCAAGCGTCTTTGCGCATGGTCTGCCGAAAACGGCGCCGGGTGAGGGGGACCGTCACATGGCTCATCGGCCAGAGACTCCGGAACGGTTGTGGAGGTTGGATATGGGAAATCGGACCTGCAATGGGAGGATACTCGGACAAACCCGTTCGAGCCAGGGGGCAATGTGGGCAGTCGCTACCTTGGTCTGGCTCTGCGGTCAACCGGCGGCGGCGCAGGCCCGGGTGCCGCTGCCGATGGCGGTCGATTCGTCGGGGGTCTTAAGCGCGATTCGAGCGGTCGATCTTCGCCAACTCTGTCGTTGTCCCACCGTGATCCTCGATTCGATGGTGCGCCGAGCGCCGCGGGTCCGGATGTTTGATGTGCTGGAGGAGCGGCCCGCCTTTGCCCTTACGGCAGCCGACGTGGGCCGGCTCCGGCTGGCTCGGCATCGGGTGGTGCGGAGTGCGCTTCGGTCGGTCCTTGGCCGGGCCCGCGACACCGTGTTCATGGGGGTGGCGTTGGTCCCGCCGGGCCAGTATGCCCGGCAGGTGGTGATCTTGGTGGGTCCGCCCAGCGGTGTGGCGGCCGGCTACTTGGTTGGGCTCGAAATCCATCGGGCGGCCTGGCGGGTGCTCCAGGTCCAGAATGTCTTCTGAGCCGGGGCCGGCGCTGGGTGACGTCACCAAAGTTGGTCTCTAGTTGGGCTGATCGGATTTGGAGGCCCGGCGGGCCGGATCGCAATCCTCCATCAGGAGGTCGTGGTCGAGCTCGCGGTGGTGGCGATGCGGTGGTTCAGGATCGGGATGGTGACGGTGCTTGGCGGGGGTTGGGTTGCTTCGGTGGTTTCTGGTTGGTTTGGGCCGTTAGTCTCGCCCTTCCAAAAGGTCATCTCTTGCTTTACTCACTATCTTGAGTAAAATTACTCAGCACAATGAGTAAAACAACTCAATCCCCGTTTCAGCGTGAGTATGCCGATATCCTGGCCCGTCGATTGGACGAGCCACGACGATTCGTGCAGGTGGTGGCTGGGCCGCGCCAGGTCGGTAAGACCACCATGGTGCATCAGGTGCTCGAGGCCTTCGAGGGGCGGAGCGTCTTTGCCTCCGCCGACGAACCCACGCTTCGCGACACGGCGTGGCTGACGGCTCAGTGGGAGCGGGCCCGCCTCGTGGCCAAATCGGCGGGGAAGCGGGGCGCGGTGTTGGTGCTGGACGAGGCCCAGAAAATCTCGCATTGGTCGGAGGTGGTGAAGGCCCTTTGGGATCAAGACACCCGGGCCCGCCTGCCGTTGCGGGTGGTGCTTCTGGGTTCAGCGCCCTTGCTCGTGCAGCGCGGTCTGGCTGAGAGCTTGGCCGGGAGGTTCGAGGTCCTCCACCTGCCCCACTGGTCCTTCGCGGAAATGCGGGAGGCCTTTGGTTACACGGTCCGGAAGTACCTCTATTTTGGCGGATACCCCGGGGCGGCGGCACTCGCCAACGATCCATCGCGGTGGCGGCGTTACCTCCTCGATGCCTTGGTCGAAACGACGATCGCGCGCGACGTACTCTTACTCACCCGGGTTGACAAGCCGGCCTTGTTGCGACGGTTGTTCGAGCTGGGGTGCCGCTATTCCGGGCAGGTCCTCTCCTTCACGAAGATGCTGGGGCAGCTCCACGATGCCGGTAATACGACGACCCTGGCTCATTATGTGGACCTGCTGGGCGGGGCCGGCATGCTGACCGGCCTCCCCAAGTTTTCGGGGGCCGCCGTCCGAAGCCGAGGCTCGAGCCCGAAGCTCCAGGTACTCAATACGGCTCTGCTCACGGCGCAATCCGGTCTGTCCCCCGCCGAGGCTCGAGCCGATCACGAGTTCTGGGGGCGGCTGACCGAATCGGCCGTGGGTGCCCACCTCGCCAACGCGGCGGCGAGCGGGGTCTGCGAGTTGTTTTACTGGCGCGAGGGAAACCTCGAGGTGGATTTCGTCCTCCGGGCAGGTCGGGTGGTGGTGGCGATCGAGGTGAAGAGTGGCCGGGTTCCGGTTTCTCATTCCGGTCTGGCGGCGTTTGCCGAGGCGTTCAAACCGCAACGGACCTTGCTGGTGGGTGGAGACGGCATTCCGGTGGAGGAGTTCCTGGAGCGGCCGGTTGTCCATTGGCTCCGGTGAACGGGGACGTCATTCTTCTCGCCCCAGCTTCTCGGGGAACCGAGCACCAGCGAACATCATAGGGGGCTATGAGCGAAAACACTTGGACGTAGGCCGTCCCGAGCCAGCCCAATTGGCCGTCGGTCAGCCGCAAACCACGGGTGACCGGTTCAGGTCCGGACTTTCTTGGCTTTCTGGGCTCGGTCGTTGCGGAACTTGAGAGCAGACTGGTACTCTCGGACCAACCGGGCCATCATCGCGTCCCGGCGGTGGTAGAGCTGTTTCAGCCGCCGCTTGCCGACCCGAGCCTTCGCGTAGGCGGTGAGCAGTGGCAGCGAGACGGTATTGTCCATGTAACACACCACCGTGCCCGGCAGCATGTCCGGGTCGATCTTGCCCCAGCTGACCGCCTCACCTGGGGTGGCTCCCGACAGTCCACCGGTGTCCGGCCGCGCATCGGTCAGTTGCAGGAAGAAGTCGTGCCCCCGTTCGTCGATCCCTAACACTTCTTGAATCTGGGGCTCGGTTTGCAACAGGAAGTTTTTCGGGCTGCCTCCGCCGACGATCAAGGCCCCGCTCTTGCCCCCCGCCCGCTTGGCCTCGAGCACGATCGCCGCCGTCTCGTTGACGTCCGCACTGACGTCGAATCGGAGTTTGCTCCCCGACAACGCCTGCTCGGCCACGTTCATCCCAATCGAGCTGTCACCCGGAGAGCTGGTGTAGATCGGGACGCCCAGCGTGTGGGCCACGCTCAGGACCGACCGTTTGCTCAAACCCAGGGCTTTCTCGCGGGCCCGAATGTAGCCGCCAAGCAAGTAGTGATACTCAGCGCTGCTCATCGACTTCTGGAACTCCGGCCGGGCCGACACCTCCCGGATGAACGCGTCGGTCGACAGCAAGACGGAGTAGTCGAAAAAGATGTCGTAGATTCGAACCACACCCTTGTCGCGAAGGACCACGTCGTCGCCAAACGGCGTCCCCTGGTGCAACGCGAGCCCGAGCGCAAAATGGGCGTCATGGTAGAGATTGGCACCGGTCGAGATCATCCAGTCGACGAACCCCGCCTCGAGCAGCGGAATGATCGTGCTCATCCCGATCCCGGCCGGCGTCATCGCCCCCGTCAAGCTCATCCCGATCGTCACGTTCGGTTGGAGCATCTGCTTGGTGTATAGAACGCAGGCCTCCTTGAGCCGGCCGGCGTTGTAGGCCAGAAAGGCGTTGTCGATCAAATCAGCGACTCGCTCTTTGCCGGTGATCGCCTTCGGATTGATCCGGGGTCCTTTGAGGAATGCCCCGGACGGGAGCTTGGTCTTGGCCATGTGGTCTGACTCGGGCTAGGTCGGCTGTTGGCGATGAGCGATGATGGCGTTGGCCGCCACCGTCGGGCTATCGGCGATCGTAAACATGTCGAGGTCGGATTGTTTGATCTTGCCGTCGGCGAGCATCGTGTCCTTGAGCCAGGCCACCATCGGGCCCCAGTAGGCCGACCCATACAAGACGACTGGAATCGGGGCCATTTTCCCGGTCTGCATCAAGGTCAAGAACTCGAACAGCTCGTCCAGTGTCCCATAGCCGCCGGGAAACGCGATCACCGCGCGCGAGTACTTGGCGAGCATCGTCTTCCGGACGAAAAAGAACCGGAAGAACATCTTGAGACCGACATAGGGATTGGTATCCTGCTCGTGCGGCAGCTCGATGTTGCAGCCGATCGAAAGCCCGTCGCCCTCGACGGCGCCCTTGTTGGCCGCCTCCATGATGCCGGGCCCGCCCCCCGTGATGATCGGGTAGCCGGCCTCCGCCAGGATTCGCGCGGTATCGCACGCGGCCTGGTAGTTCGGGTCGGTAGTGGCCGTACGGGCGGATCCGATAATGGTGACGCCATCGGTCACGTCGGCCAGACGTTCGAACCCCTCGACGAATTCCCCCATGATCCGGAGGACGCGCCAGGGGTCGGTTTTGCGAATATCGAGCAGCTGCTCGTCGGCGGTTTGGCCGGCGGGGTGCTCGAGCGGGGTCTGTTTCACTCAGGAATCTCGTGGGCTTAAGCCGCGGGAATATAGCCTGAACCGCTATATTCTCCCGGAACCCATGGGCTCCGCACCGCATCTTGCCTCTCCGACCTCCCCCACCTGGGGGTCGCTCACGGTCGCTCTCGTCGGGCGGGCCTTGATTAACCCTCGGCTGGCGGTCGACCTACTCAAGGCCGGGTGGGCTTTCCGCCGTCGGCACTGGTGGCGCCAGGCGCCCTTCCTGCCGGTTCCCGACGCCACCTACCTGCGGTGGCGGATGTACACCGCCTACGGCGACGAGGCAGCGGTGCCGCCGGTCGAGGACGTGGTCCGGTTTGCTCGGTGGCGGCGGGAAACGATGCACCTGTGAGCGGTCGGAAACGGATCGCCATCGTTGGGGCCGGATTTGCGGGACTCTATCTGGCGAAATCTCTGGCGAATCGGGAATGCCAGGTCGTCCTGATCGACCGGACCAACCACCATCTGTTCCAGCCCCTGCTCTACCAAGTAGCCACGGCGGCCCTCTCGGCGAGTGACATCGCGGCTCCAATCCGGTCAGTGCTGCGGAATGCCAAGAACGTCGAGGTGCTCATGGCCGAGGTCGTGGCGATCGAGGTGGAGGCGCGATCCGTGGTGCTCGCCGATCAGTCGACAATCGGCTACGACTATCTGGTTGTCGCGACCGGGGCTCGGCATTCTTACTTGGGCAAGCCGGCCTGGGAGTCACAGGCCCCGGGGCTCAAGACGATTGAAGACGCGATGGAGATTCGCCGCCGGGTCCTTCTCGCGTTTGAGCGGGCCGAACGGGAGTCCGATCCGGTCGCCCGTCAGCGGCACCTGACCTTCGTGGTCGTCGGTGGGGGAGCCACGGGGGTCGAGTTGGCCGGTGCCCTGGCCGAGCTGCGAAAGTTCGCGCTTCGGCGGGACTTCCGCCGGATTGATTCGCGCGACGCCACCGTGCTCCTCCTCGAGGGTGGACCTCGGCTCCTGCCCTCGTACCCGCCCGAGCTAAGCCAGCGGGCCAAGGTCACCCTGCGGAACCTTGGGGTTGACGTCCGGACCGAAACACTGGTAACCGCCATCGAGCCCGGATTTGTCGTGGCGGCTGACTGGCGGATCCCATCCAACACCGTGATCTGGGCCGCCGGCAACCAAGCGAGCCCGCTGCTCGCGTCGCTCGGGGCGCCGCTCGACCGTCAGGGGCGGGTGGTGGTGGAGTCCGACTGCTCGGTGCCGGGCCGTCCCGAGATCTTAGTGCTCGGTGATGCCGCCACCTATACCCATCAGCCCGGTCTCGCCACCGTCCCGTCGATTTGCCCGGCCGCTATGCAGATGGGGGAACATGCCGCGCGGGTGATTCAGGCCGATTTGGCTGGAAAGCCGCGACAACCGTTTCGGTATCGCGACAAGGGCCAGTTGGCCGTGATCGGTCGCGGGCAAGCGGTGGCCGACCTCGGTCGGGTCAAAGCCGGCGGTTTCATCGCGTGGCTCTTATGGATCTTCATCCACATCTTCTTTCTGATCGGATTCAGGACCCGCCTCCTCGTCATGATCGAGTGGGCATGGTCCTACGTGACCCTGCAGCGGGGGGCCCGACTGATTACCGGATCGTGGCGCCCGCCCGGCACATCGGCTCCATGAGCCTCCGCGAGCGGTTGCAGGCCGAGTCTGCCCGACTTGGGTTTCTGGCCTGCGGGGTTGCCAGCCTCGAACCGAGTCGTTTCGGGGTTGCCCTCGACGATTGGCTGGCCCGCGGATTTGGCGGGACGATGCGCTATCTCAACCGCCAAGCCAACAAACGAAAGAACCCGGCCGAAATCGCCGCCGGTGCCACCAGGGCCATCGTCGTCCTCGACAACTACCTCCCGCCCCAGAGCCCCGAGTGCCGAGCCCCGAGTGCCGAGCCTGCCGGGCGCCGAGTCGCGAAAATCGCGAAGTACGCCCGAGGCCGGGACTACCATCTCGAGCTCACCGAGCGACTCGGCCACCTGAGCCGTTTTGCGCTTGATTCGGGCGCGACGGTGGCGCGACCCTATGCTGATGCGGGTCCGGTGCCCGAGCGAGA
>JANNQX010000129.1:0-9920 GCA_031400975.1 Gemmatimonadota bacterium | reverse complement strand
ACGGTGATTCTCCTGCTGCTGCTGGTCGAAGCCCTCCAACTGGCGTCCTCGCTTTTGCTTCCGATCGCGATCTCGTTCCTGCTCATGTTCCTGCTCAGTCCACCGGTTCGCTGGCTCCAGGCGAGGAAGATTCCGGAAAGCGTTGCGGCGGCCATCGTCGTGTTTGGGACCGTGGGCGTTCTCGGCGCCGGCGCCATGTTGTTGGCCGACCCGGCGGCCGAGTGGCTTCGGGACGCACCCGCGACGGTCAACAAGGTCGAGGCTAGGCTCCGCAAACTGACCCGCCCGCTTAGCGGGCTCCAAAAGACCGCCGAACAGTTGCAGCAGGCAACGACCGCGCCGGCGGGAGGTCAAGCACGGAGGGTCCAGCTGCAATCACCCGGCATCCTGGCGCAGATCGGCGGCACCACGGCCAACGCGGCCGCCTCGACATTGACGGTGGTGTTTCTCACCTATTTCCTGCTGGCGTCCGGTCGCCTCCTCCGGGTCAAAGTCCGCCGAATGGCGGGCGATAGCGAGCGCCGCGACCGGCTGACGGAGGCCCTCGGCGAGATCGAAGGACACATGTCCCGCTATCTCGTCCTCAATACCATCATCAGCCTCTTCGTGGGCGGAGCCACTTGGGGGCTGCTCGCCGCCGTGGGGATGCCGAACCCGATGCTGTGGGGCGCGGTGGCCTTCGTGCTGAACTACGTGCCCTACGTTGGCGCACTGGCCACCTTAGCCCTGATCCTCGTGTCGGCACTCGTCGCCTTTGACGACTCTCAACGGATCCTGATCGCGGGGGGCGGGTTCTTTCTGATCAACTTGCTGGAAGGAAACCTGATTACTCCGCTCGTGCTCGGTCACAAGATGCCGCTCAACGTCGTAGCCATCTTCGTGTGCTTGCTGTTTTGGGGTTGGGTCTGGGGCATTCCAGGCGCCATCATCGCGGTCCCGCTGACCGTCATGATTCAGGTGATCTGTGCTCACGTCGGGCGGTGGCGCCGGGTCGCGATTCTGCTCGACAACTAGCCCGTCAATCGCTCGTTTGGGCGAGCCTCCCTACTCACAACGATCGATACCATCCCCCGCACAATCGGCCTACCATTCCAGTCGAATGCGCCTTTGGAATCGGCGCGCTTTGTTCGACCACTTTCCCGGAGGTTGCATGCCAGCCGTTCAGAGACTCCTACGCCGCTCACTCGTAACCACCCTGATCGCCTCGATCGGGCTCACCTCCTGCGCCACCAAGGGCCAGACCGGGGCGGTCATCGGCACCGCTGGCGGCGCGGTGGCCGGCGGCGTCATCGGCAAGGTGGCCGGCTCCACCGCCAAAGGGGCGATTATCGGCGCGGTCGTGGGGGGAGCGGCCGGCGCGATCATCGGCGCCCGAATGGACAAGCAGGCAAAGGAGATCGAGCAGAATGTCAAAGGGGCGACGGTCGAGCGGGTTGGCGAGGGCATCCAAATCACCTTCGCCTCCGGCCTCCTCTTCGACTTCGACGCGTCCGTGGTTCGAGACGAGGCAAAAACCAATCTGCGTGAGTTGGCGAGCAGCCTCGATAAGTACCCCGACACCGACGTCGTCATCATCGGCCACACCGACCAGCTCGGCTCGACGGAGTACAATTTCGCCCTATCGGAACGCCGAGCGACGGCGGCCGCGAGCTATCTGATGTCGCAAGGGGTCAGTGGAGCCCGGTTAGTGACCCGCGGGCTCGGCGAATCGGAGCCGAAAGCCGGCAATGAGACCGAGGCGGGACGCCAAGCCAACCGCCGGGTGGAAGTGGCGATCTACGCCAGCAAGGCGTACCGGGCGAGCCTGGCAAAGCCCGCCTCGCCCTGAGGTGGGATGAGCACCATGCTGAATTCAGGATTCACCGGCTTCACGCACCAGCAGCCTGCTCAGGCCTTTGACCGGGTCAGGGATGCCCGAGACTGGCGGCGGCCGGTCCGGGTGGAGATCCCGGCTGAGATCGAGGCCGTGGTCGCGGAGGCAATCATCCAGTTCACCGCCACCACGCCGGTCTTTCTCCCGACCGGGCGGGCCGACCATCTGCTGGCGACCGCGCCCGGTTACCTCCAGGGCCCTTGGGCAGTTCGCCGCGTCGGTCGTCCGGACTAGTCCGCAAACCCACCCTCCGATCGATACTGAACCGTCTTGGGGGGGCCTAAACTTGACCGTGAATCGAGAAGGCCGTACCTCGACCCCAATCTGGATGGAGCGTTTCGTGCGCAGACAATATCGGTTGGTCGCGGCCCTCGCCACGATCGGCGTCGCGTTCCTGGCGGCTTGTCCGGGAGCCACGCCGATCAAGGAACTGCTTGACGACCCCTCGCGCTTCGACGGGAAGACGGTTCGGATCGCGGGCGAGGTCAAAGAATCGATCGGCGCGTTAGGCGTCGGGGTCTATCAGATCAATGATGGCACCGGCACGATCACCGTGGTGAGTAAGGCCGGGAACGGCAGCCCCAGAGTCGGCGCCCAAGTCGGGGTGGAGGGTGAGTTCCGATCGGCGTTCACCCTCGGCTCCCTGTCCGTCGCGGTCCTCAAGGAACAGAAACGGAGGAGTCCATGAGAAGCACCAACTTCGCGGGTCTGGCCCTGATCGGCCTCGGCCTCGTGGCCGCCTGCGGTAAAGGCAAGTCGCCGTCGGCGGCCGACAGCACCCGGAGTATCGACCTGGTCCAAAGCGACAGTGCTTACCAGCTCAATGACCGGCCCGCGGCTAGCCCGGCACCGGCCCTGCCGCCAGCCCCGAGCCGGCGCCGAACCCTCACCCTGGGCTCCAATACCTCGATCGAAGCAACCACCCAGCGAACCATTTCATCGCGGAATGACAAAGCCGGCGAGTCCTTTACCGCCACCGTGTCGAGCGACGTCAAGAATGGCCAAGGCCGGGTCGTCATCCCCGCCGGTTCGACCATCAACCTGACGATCACCGAGCTCCAGGCCGCCAACGACAAGGGCAAAGCCGATGGCCGGATCACGGTGTTGGTGAGTTCGGTGACCGTCGAGGGCCGAACCTACCCGATTTCGGCCGGCATCACCTCCATGGCCCACACTCTCAAGGGACGCGGCGTCGGGGCCGCCGAGGTGGAAAAGACCGCAGCCGGCGTAGTGCTCGGCGGCATTGCCGGCCGGATCATCGGCGGCGACAAGAAAGGCACCGTTATCGGCGCCGTCGTCGGCGGTGCGGCCGGTGCCGCGATTGCGGTCCAAACCGCGAACCGCGATGTCGTCGTCGTCGCGGGCACGCCAATGGTCATCACCCTGAATGAGCCCGTGACCGTCACCGTCCGGTAACGGTACGTCAACTCGTTTGCCTCAAAGGAGCCGATTCCATGGATCTCGTTACCCTACTCGTGGTTGGTTTGGTCGCCGGGCTGCTGGCCAGCCTGGCCGTTGGCGGCGTCGGTTACGGGATCCTCGGCGACATCGCCATCGGTATTGTCGGCGCCTTTCTGGGGAGTTGGCTCTTTGGCGTGTTGAACGTCCGGGTTCCCTTCAGCGGACTCGGCGGCACGATCTTCGTGGCCTTCATCGGCGCCGTCGTGCTGCTCCTGGTCCTTGGCGCGGTCCGCCGAGGGCGGGCTCCCCGCCCCTGAGCGCTTACCTCGCGTCGAGCATCCGTTCCACCAGGCCGATATCGACCGGTTTCACCAGGTGGGCGTCAAAGCCGGCGGCGAACGCACGAGCCCGATCGCTTGGCTGCCCGTGTCCAGTCATGGCCACGAGGAACACCGTGCTTCCAAGCGTTAGGCGGACTTGCCGAGCGATTTCATATCCGTCGATCCCGTCAAGGCCGATGTCGACAATCGCAACGGCGGGCTTTTCGGCGACGATCAGCGCCAGTCCTTCGATCCCGTCCCGAGCGTCCGTCACGGTGTGCCCGCTCCCCTCGAGCAAGCCGCGAAACGCCTCCCGCAACAGCTCGTTGTCCTCGACCAAGACAATCCGGCGCGCCGTGACCGGGCGACCGCTGTGTCGAGACGCTCGCGCGGCGCCCGCGCTGACCGGGGCACCCGGCTCGACCTGATCCAAGTAGCGCGCCAAATCGTCCACCGACCGGTGGATCCCGTCCAGGTCGGCACTGCGGGCCGTCAGCTCGAGGCTGGCACCGATATCGGTAATGCCCTGGAACCCGAAGCTGGCGCCGGCCCCTTTCATATTGTGCCCGAGGCGTTCAACAACCGCGAAGTCGCCCCGACTCACCGCGTCCCTCATCGTGAGGACATCCGCCCCCCGGTCCAGTAGAAACGCGGGAACCAGCGCCGCCAAGGTCCGGGCCCCGCCATTGACCGGGGCCGCCGGTCGGATCGGCTCCTTCGCAGCCGGCGGCCCCGCCGCGGTCGCCGCCCTGATCGCTTGGAGCAGCACCTCCTGCTTGATTGGTTTCGTCAGAAAGGCGGTGCACCCGGCCGCCAGGCACATCTCTCGATCACCCCGCAGGGCAGAAGCCGTCAGCGCAACGATCGGAGTCGGAGGCCGCCCGTGGGCTTGTTCCCAGGCTCGAATCCGCCGGGTCGCGGTCAGGCCATCCATCACCGGCATTTGCCGGTCCATCAGGACCAAGTCGTAGTCACGGGCCGCGAACATGTCGCAGGCGACCGCCCCGGTCTCGGCGATCTCGACCCGGTATGGCGTGTCCGCCAAGTAGGCCATGGTAATCGTGCGGTTGTCGGCCGAGTCCTCCGCCAACAGGATTCGGAGCGCCGGCAGCGGCCCCTCGGATAGCGGCTCCACCGCCGCCGTCGCCCGCGGGGTCGCGCCGGTCCAGGTCTCGAAGGGCACCGCGATCGAGAATACGCTACCGTGGTCGACGGTGCTGTCGGCCCAGATCCGTCCACCCATGAGCTCGACCAGCCGCTTCGAGATCGTGAGGCCAAGCCCGGAGCCCCCGAACCGGCGAGTGGTGGATGAGTCGGCTTGGGTGAATCGTTCAAACACCCGGCCCAATTTCTCCCGCGGGATCCCGATCCCGGTGTCGGATACCGTGAACCGTAACGCCGTCGGGACCGCGGAATCCACGTCGGCGGTGACCCGGAGTGACACTTCGCCGGCCTCAGTGAACTTGACCGCGTTACCAAGGACATTCAGGAGCACCTGCTGGAGCCGAGTCGGGTCGCCCACCAGGTCGGTTGGCACGTTTGGCGCGACCTCGGACACCAGGGCTAGTCCTTTCTGTTGGGCCGTGACGCCAACCACCTCGATCACCCGGTCCAGCAGTTCGCTCAACGAGAATCCGGTATGCTCCAGCTCGAGCTGCGACGACTCGACCTTCGACAGATCGAGGATGTCGTTGATCAGATTCAGGAGGTTGTCGCCGGCCCGTCGAAAGATCTTGACATACTTGTCCTGGTCGGGCGAGAGCGGGGTCTTCGAGAGCAGTTCAGCGACCCCCATCATCGCATTCATCGGCGTCCGGATCTCATGACTCATGCTGGCCAGGAACTCCGATTTGGTCCGACTCGCGCTCACGGCCGCCGCTGTGGCCAGCTTGAGCGCCGCTTCCACTCGCTTGGGTTCGGTGACGTCGCGCGCCGCGACGAAGACCCCCTGCAGGGTCCGGCCCCGGTCGTAGAAAGTGGTGGCGTTGTAGGACACCACGGTATTCGTCCCGTCGTGGGCCCGGACCGTCAATTCATAGTTGGTGACCTTCTTTTCGCTCAGCACCAGCTGGATCCCCGCCTCGGCTCGCTCCGGATCGGTGAAGTAGTTTTTGAACGGCGCCCCGATGAGCTCGTCCCGGGTACAGCCGGTGAGGGCCTCCATTTGCCGGTTGACGTCGGTAATGATGCCGGCCGGGTCGGTGGTCATCAGGGCGTCGACGTTGGATTCGATCAGTGACCGGGTGTAAAACTGTTGGTCGCGGAGGCGCTGGTCGAGCTTTTGTCGCTCGGCCTCGACCACTTTGCGGGCGGTGTTGTCGGTGCCGATCAGGAGGTATCCGATGATCGCTTCCCGGTCGTCGCGCAGCGCCGTGACCGACACCATGGCGGGAAAGCGGGTCCCGTCCTTGCGGACGTAGGTCAACTCATAGATGTCCTCGATCCCCCGCGAGGCCTTGAACACCAAGGCTTCAAAGCCCGGCGCGATCGCGGTTCCAAACTCGAGGCTCAGGGCCTTGGCCCGCGCGATGACTTCGTCGGGGTCCGACATCTCGGCCGGCGTGATCCTGTTCATGACATCGGCGGCCGCAAAGCCCAGCATCCGCTCAGCCCCCACATTAAAAATCTGAATCACCCCGTTCGCGTCGGTCGCGATGCTCGAGAAGGTGGCGCTATCGAAGATCGCCCGCTGCAACGCCCCTGCGCTCAGCAATGCGGCTTCCGCCCGCTTCCTGGCGGTCAGGTCACGAAGGACGACCGTGAGGTAGCGCTCGCCACCCAACGTCATGTCGCTGACCGCCATCTCGAGCGGGACCCCGTTGCCATCTTGGTGCCGCCCCACGACCTCGCGTCCCAGCCCGCTCGCCCGAGCGGCATCGCCCGGTTCGTAGTACTCGAGCGAGCCATCGTGTGGGTCTTGATCAAGTTCGGGTACTAGCACGGTGAACCGTTGCCCGACGAGTTCCGCGGTGGTGTAGCCGAACATCCGCTCGGCGGCTGGGTTCACGGTCTTGACCAGGCCACTGGTGGCGTGGATGGTGACAATGGCGTCTGCGACGGTATTGAGGACCGTCTGGATCAGCGCGGTGCTGTCGCGGAGCGCCTGCCCCGCGATGTGTTCCGCCGTGATGTCGCGAAACACCAGCACCGCGCCGACCATCTGGCCGTCGCGGCCCCGAATCGGCGCGCAGCTGTCGGCGATATCGCGCTCGGTGCCATCGCGGGCAATCAGCACCATGTGATTGGCGAGGCCCTGGACCGTGCCCCGGGCCAAGGTTTCGAGAACCGGGACGGCCGCGGGCTGCCCGGTGGCTTTGGTGACGATCCGAAAGATCTCACCGACCGGCCGCCCCAGGGCTTCGGCCTCCACCCAACCCGTGAGCTTTTCGGCCACCGGATTGAGGAGGGTAATCCTCGCGTCGCTATCGGTGGCCATCACACCATCCCCGATCGAGCTGAGGGTCACCGCCAGCTTTTCCTGGCTTTCGGCCGTCGTGAGGTTGGCCTGCTGGAGGCGGGTATTCGTCTCCTCCTGGATTTCAAGCAACCGTTGGGTTTCGCGATGAGCCATCGCCACGAGCCGCTGGCGCGACCGTTGGTGGATCAGCGAGCCGAATACCAGGGCCCACATCAGCGCAAAGAGGCCGACCGCCACGACGAGGACAAAGAGGCGGCGGAGGTCGGCTTTGAACTCCGCGTCCTGCCGGATGAGTACCGCGTTTTCGACGGCAACAAAGCCCCGGATCTGAGCCCGGATCGCATTCAAAAGCCGGTTGCCCTCACCGCTCCGCACCCTCGCCTCGGCGCCGGTAATGTCTTGGTTCCGGCGGAGCGCGATGACCTCCGCAAGATTGGTGAGGGCGGTGTCCACCATCGGCCCGAGGGCGTTCAAGTGAACCCGGGAGGCACGGTCGACATTGCGCTGGCGCAAAGTGGCCAGACGGCCCTGGACGCTGTCGCGCACCGCCAGGTACGGCGCCAGAAACGCCACATCGCCGGTCAACAAGTAACCGCGTTGACCGGTCTGGGCATCCGTCATGGCGGACAGCAGGTCGTGGGCCTCACTGATGGCCCCGAGTGTGTCATGCCGGACCTCGGCGGCGTCTTCCAGGTTGGCGACAAACCAGAACTGGCCGAACGCTGCCACCAGCACGAGGAGGATGGCCCCGGTGAGGGACGCGACCACTTTTCCGGTGGGTTTCATGGCGGGTCGGATCGGGCGGGACTCAATCAGCCGGTTTGGGGGTCTTCACGGCCTTGGCGCGCTTGCGATTCGTGCCGCCGACCTTCCGCGCTAGCATCGTTTTGGCGGTCGCCTCGGCGGGCCCGTGGATTCGGTCGAACATCAACCTGGCCATGGCCCGGGTTTCGTCGACCGCCGGGGCCGGAGCGGTCTTGCCAGGCCTCACGCCTTCTTCCGGGCGGCCGATACAATCAGGACTGCGCCGGCCACCATGGCCGCAGCACCGGCCCACGGGGGAATCGATTGCCGCTCGTCGGCTGTGATCTTGACGTCACCGACCTTGAGCACATTGCGCTGGGACGTGAAGCTCGCCCCCTGAAGGAGCACATAGGCACCGAGGCCGAAAATGATGATACCGGCAATGATGGACGGACGCATGCGAACTCCTGAGGGCTGGCTTGGATGCTCAATCTCATCGGAGCAGGCCCGGGTGACAATCAGCCAAAGGACTGGAACCTGATCTGGATCGAAAGGATGAGGCCGGCATCGATTGGGGACCTCTACCGATCCGGGGGTTGCAGCCCTCCTCTGGCATGACTGAAGGCAGCTACCTCGAGGCGGCTCCGGAGCGCCAGCTTCTCGAGGACGTTATGCACGTGACTCTTGACCGTGTGAATCGCGATGATCAGGCGGGCCGCGATTTCCTTGTTGCTCAGGCCCTCGCCGAGGAGATCGATCACTTGGAGTTCCCGCTTCGTCAGTTGGACCGCCTCCCGGACCTGAGCCCGTTCCACGGGGGCGACGTTCCGGACGATTTCGCTGAAAAGCGAATTGGTCAGCTCGCGCGGCAGAACCTCGGCGCCGCCGGCCACGGCCCGAATGGTCGCGAAGAAATCCTCGAACGACGCGTCCTTCATGATGAAGCCGGATGCGCCCGCCCGCACGAACGCGGCAACATCCTCTTGAACGGGCAGCAGGCCCATAACGATGACCCGGGCCTCGGGAACCTCCCGGTGGACCATCACGGTCAAACTGAGGCTGTCGTGGTCCGCCAGGCCGAAATCCAAGAGGACGACGTTCGGCTTGGCTTCCCGAACTTTCTTAATGGCCTCGTCGACATCGGCGGAGGCCACCAGGACCTCGAAGTCCGGCTGGCTATGGATCATCGCCGTGATCCCCTCACGGAGAAGCCGGTTGTCGTCAATCAGCACCAGGGCGATCGGGGCCTTCGCCTTAGCGGCCTGGGTGGTTCGGGCCCGGCCCGACTTGGGCCTCGATGGCTTGGTCATGAGATAAGACTCGGCAGATATTGAGACTCCGAACCGGATCGGGGACGGAACGCGCTAAAGCTATTGCCTGGGCCGGCCGGCAGCAAATTGCCGACGCCCCCATCCTTAATCCACCATTGGGTCGATACCCGCCCCCGACGGCAGAGGCGCCGGGCGGAATCATTGCCCACGACGGGACGGCCACTACCGGGGTGGCCGAGGGAATCCTGCCGGTGCCGTGGTGGGGGTTATGGCAAGAGGGTAACTTCGGGCCATGACCCCCTTCCGCCTCCGGCCATTCGCGCTCGGGGCCATGGTGCTCAGGAGGAATAAGAATAGGAATTTCCTACGCCGCGTCCAACCTACCCCACCAATGGCAAGCGGTCCACTCGGCACCCCGGGCCGGTCGCCGAGCGCGCGGGTGCCGTCCCCGGGCGCGGATGCCGTCCATCCACCGGCCGCCGTGGCCATTCGGCGCAGGCCTCGGCGCCGGCGTGGGGGCCGGGAGCACGCCACGCGTCCCCCCGCGCGAACCTCCGGGTGGGGACGACGGGCGGTGGTCGGTGGTGGGGAGCGACGGCGGCGCCGCCGAGGGCCCCGCGGCCGGGCGGTCGGATCCCAAGCGCGCACCCGGTGGGCGAGGATCCGGGCGATGACCCCGGGCGCGGTGATCACCGCGACGACCCCCATCACCCCCTGGCAGTGCGGACAGGTGAGCGGGTCGACCTCGAACATCCGGCGGAGCCGCTCAGCCCACCGGGCGCGGGCCGCCCGCAGCGACCAGGCGACCGGCTCGACGACGGGGCTGGCCGCCGCGGGCCCGGTGGCGGCGAGCCCCTGCTGCCGTCGCGCGCCCCGGGTCCGGCTGGCGTACC
>JANNQX010000128.1:0-12177 GCA_031400975.1 Gemmatimonadota bacterium | reverse complement strand
AGCTGGCTCGGCGGACTCCGAGACGAGAGCCTGGCCGCCCTCTGGGCCGAGATCGACTGTCTCGCGGTGCCCTCACGCGATACGCCCACCTGGGTCGATCATCATTCGCCGATCTTGCTCGAGGCGATGGGCCGGGGCATTACCCCGATCGTCACCAGTACCGGCGCCCTCGCTGAATTGGTGGGTGACACGGGTCCGGTGGTGACGAACCAGGAACAAATGACGGCGGCGCTCCAGGCGTGGGTGGCCGATCCGGAGAGTTGCCGGGCCCGCGGCGCGGCCGCCCGTCAATGGACCATGAGCCGGTTCTCGACTACCGTGGTCGCCACCAAGACGATCGAATTTTGGGCAGCCGCCCTCGAGCCGGGCTCATGAAGCGGCTCCTTTTCTATTCCGGAGTAGCAATGCGCAAACTCGTTGCCGTCCTGGCCATGCTGGGCACCGTATCGCCCGCCCTGACCGCCCAGACCCCGCCAGTGGAGTTGCTTCAGCGACCGGAGAACGCCGACCGAATTCGCGGGGCCATTGCGACGTCTGGGCTCACCCCCCTGCAGATTCGCGCTCGCCTCCGAGCCCTCGGCTATTCTGAGTCGATTCTCGACCAGTTTCTCGAGAATCGGGTCGATTCGCTCGCCAAGCCCAGCCCCGGCGCCCTCGACGCGATCCGGGCCCTCGGTCTTTCAGCGAACGCCGACAACGTCGCCGCGGACGTGGTGCCCGGCCGCCTGGGCGACCGCCGAAGCGATCTGCCCCCCGAGCGGACCGGGCCACTCAAGATCTTCGGCCGGGAGATTTTCGACCGGGTGACCAGTCAGTTCCAGCCGGCACTCTCCGGTCCGGTCGATGAGACTTACCGCCTCGGTGCCGGCGACGTCTTAGTGCTGATTCTGACCGGGGATGTCGAACTTACCCACCAGCTCGAGGTAACCCGGGAAGGGTTCGTCCTGATTCCGCAGGTCGGCCAGGTCTACGTGAGCGGTCTGACTCTGGGCCAACTCGATCGGGTCTTGGCCACTCGGCTCGGGCGGGTCTACAGCGGCATCAGCGGGGGGGCCAACGGCCCGACCAAGTTTCAAGTGACCGTCGCGAAACTGCGGACCAACCAGATCTTCGTGATCGGCGAAGTCATTCGACCCGGGTCGTACCAAGTCTCCAGTGCCGGGACTGCCTTGAGTGCCCTCTATCTTGCGGGGGGGCCAAGCAACAATGGCTCGTTCCGCCAAATCGTGGTGCGACGGGGGCAGCGAGTCGTCGACTCGCTCGACTTGTATGACTACCTCCTCAGGGGCGACACCCGCCATGACGTTCGACTCGAAACCGGCGACGTCATCTTCGTTCCGGTCCGGAGCGTTCCGGTGGAGATCGGTGGGGCGATCGTGCGCCCGGCGATCTACGAGCTCCAGGCCGGTGAAACGCTTCGGGACCTGATCCGAGCCGCCGGGGGGTTTGAGCCAACCGCTCTACAGCGCCGAATCCAAATCGACCGGGTCCTCCCGCCTGAACAGCGGGTAGCAGGGGGCCGCGACCGGGTTGTCCTCGATATCACCGAAGACCAGCTCCAGGTGGACGCGCCGGCGTTTCCCCTCGCGGCCGCCGATCGGGTCAGCGTGTTCTCGGTATCCGACCGACGGCGAAACGTGGTCACCGTTCGCGGCAACGTCTGGGTAGCGGGCCAGGTCGGATTCAAAACAGGGATGCGGCTCAGTGACGCGCTCCGACTTGCCGGCGGCCCAAAGCCCGATGTCTACCTCAGCCAGGTCCTGATTTCCCGACTCGGGTCGGACTCGACCCGGAGCCAGCTGCGATCTTCCTTTCGAGACTCGACCGGCGTCGTTGACAACGACCTCGTCCTGGCCGAAGACGACGACATTCAAGTCTTCTCACGAACTGAATTCAGGCCCAACCGCTATGTCGCGATCACCGGAGCGGTGCGCCGCCCCGGCCGGGTCCCATTTTACGAAGGCATGACCCTGCGCGATGCCATTCTCGGAACCGGAGGGCTGACCGAGGATGCGCTCCTCTCGGACGCGGAGTTGGCGCGGCTCCCGACGGATCGCTCTCAAGGGGCCCTAGCGATGACCAGTCGGATTGCCCTCGATTCAACATATTTGTTTGACCGAAGCCCGTCGGGAGCGTATGGCGGTCCGCCCGGCTTGCCGGCACCCGCCAGCGGTGCGCCTGAGGTAAAACTCGATCCCTACGACAACGTCTTGATCCTACGCCAACCCGACTGGGAACTGGCTCGGGCGGTTCAAGTGACCGGACAAGTCCGCTACCCTGGCCGCTATGTCCTCCGCAGCAAGACCGAGCGGCTGGCGGACCTGATCGTCCGGGCGGGCGGGCTTACCAAAGAGGCCTACCCGGATGGGGCTGAGCTATACCGCCAAGTCACGCCCGTTCAAACTGCGCCGATCAAGATCGGGAGCCGATTGATTGCCGCCGATTCTGCGAGAGTGACACTGCCCGTCGACGATGTTCTGGCTCAAGGGGTCGGCCTCGACTTGGCCCGAGCCATGGCTAAGCCAGAGGGCCGAGAGAACTTGATCATCCAGGCCGGCGACTCGGTGTTCGTCCCCGAGTATCAGGCTACGGTCCGGGTGCTCGGCGCGGTGAACGCCCCGACGTCGGTCATCTATCGGCCGGGCTGGAACCTCTACGACTATGTGGGGGCGGCCGGTGGTGTGGCCCGGCTGGGCGACAAGGGCCGATCCTATGTGGTACAGCCTGGCGGGCGTCTGGAGAGCGTCAAATCGCGCGGTCTGTTCTCTGCTTCCAAGCCCAGACCGATGCCGGGCGCCGTGGTGTTCGTTCCGGAACGCGATCCCAACGACAAGAAGGACTGGGCGGGGCTCTTGAGCTCGATCGCGCAGATACTGGCAAGCACGGTCGCCATCATCGTTGTGGCAACTCGCTAGGCCGGCCGTCCTGACGGTCCCGCCGGGCGGAGATATTGTGAGCGCTGTCTTCCGGATGGTAGTCGGGCACCAGACGCCGGAGATACTCGACGAGCTCGTAGTGGGGCCGACCCATCCCGGCGCGGTTCACCACTTCTTCGACCACCGAGGACAGTCCAACGGGTAGGTCGGCATGTCTGGCCCGGAGCACCTTGGGGTGGTCGGTCGGCTCGACGTGCTCCCGACCAAAAAACAGCTCCTCATAGAGCTTCTCACCGGGCCGAACGCCGGTGAACTGCACCTCGATGTCGCGACCAACCTCGAGCCCTGACAACCGAATCAGGTCCGTCGCCAGGTCCACGATCTTGACCGACTCGCCCATGTCGAGGACAAACACCTCACCGCCCTTCCCGATCGAGGCAGCCTGAAGAACAAGCTGAACAGACTCTGGGATCGTCATGAAATAGCGGCGCATCTCGGGATGGGTCACGGTCACCGGCCCACCGGCTTCGATCTGTCGCAGAAAAATGGGGACAACGCTGCCACGGCTTCCCAGGACGTTCCCGAACCGCACCGAGATGAAATTCCGCCCCGACTGTTGCGCCAACTCCTGGACGATCTGTTCGGCAACTCGCTTGGTTGCTCCCATGACGTTGGTGGGCCGGACAGCCTTATCGGTCGAGATCATGACCAGGCGGCCGACCTCGAACTCCACCGACGCTTCCGCGATGTTCCGGGATCCTCCGATATTGTTGGTGATCGCTTCCGCGACGTTGAGCTCCATGAGCGGCACATGTTTGTGAGCGGCGGCATGGAGCACCAAGCTTGGTCGCAGCCCCTTGAATACCCGATCGATCCGGCCCCGATCGCGGACGTCGGCCACAACGGGAATGATCGACACGTCAGGGAACGTGCCTGTCAGCTCCTGGGTGATGTTGAAGATCGAGTTCTCGCCGTGGCCGAGCAGGACCAACTGTCCGGGGCCCAGGGCGGCCACTTGGCGGGCAATCTCGCTGCCAATCGACCCACCGGCCCCCGTCACGAGCACCGTTCGCTCCTCCACCAAGGCGGCGAGCCGGTCGAGATCGAGGCGAACCGGCTCCCGCCTGAGGAGGTCTTCGATCTGGATTGGTCGAAGCGAGTTAACGCTGACCTTGCCGGATAGGATCTCGTACATACCGGGAATCGTCCGGACGGTCAGGCCCGCCGCCTTGGCCGACTGAGTCAGTCGCCGGATAACGGCGCCCGGGGCCGAGGGTATGGCAACGATCAACTCATCGGCGAGGTACCGTTCCCGGAAATCAATCAGCCGATCGGCTGAGCCGGCGATTGGGAGGCCCCGGAGCTCGAGGCCATGCTTTGAGGGATCGTCATCGATGAAGGCGACTGGAGTGATCCCGAGTTCGGTACTGGAACGGAGCTCCCGGGCAATCATCTCGCCGGCCGAGCCGGCACCGGCGATGATGGCCCGCCGGGCGATAACCCCAGTAGCCGCTCCGGGCCGGCTAGCCATCAGCCTGATCAGGAAACGCGGGGTGACCACGACGACTAATGTCGCGATGGCATCGAGAGCGGCGACCGATACGGGAACCCGGGCGTCCAAATACCCCACGGCTGGTAGGATCCAGACTCCGAGGGCGAAGGCGGCGGCGCCGGAGGCCCCGGCCGCGATGCCAATCCGCTCCAACTCGACTACCCCGGCATGTCTCCAGAGGCGGCGGTAGAGTCCGGCGAAAAACAGGACGACGATCTTCAGGGCCAGCGCGAACGGAAGGAACCTGACAAGCGTTGCGGACTGCTCTGGCGGGAGGGAGAGGGATTCGAAACGAACGAAGTACGCAAAGACTAACGCGGTCGCGAACCCTAACCCATCGGACGCGACCAAGAACCGGTTGCGAAACTGTCGCTGCTCCTTCAGAACGGACACCTGAGTTCCCTATCGCAGTAATCGGGGAAGCCTAACCCGACGCCCAGGGGTCACGCTACCCGTGCACCCAAGCCCGCCAGGGCCCTTTGACTCTGATTGGCCGTTCGGCACTTCCCTGCCCTCATCGAGCTACCGCTGCAGAGCCCGAACGACCCCGGCGACCCGATCGATGGCCGCCTGAGGAAGGTTTGAACCAGACGGAAGGCACAGCCCCGTGTTGAATAGCCGATCGGCAACCGAATGGCCGACGACCTCGCACTGCCGGTAGAGTGGCTGGAGGTGCATGGGCTTCCACAATGGCCGGGCTTCGATTCGATGTTCCGCCAAAGCAATGCGGACTGCTTCGCGGTCACACCCGAAGGCATCGGCATCGATCGTCAGAGTGGTCAACCACCGAGTATGCCGCCCCCACCCCGCTTCAGGCATGAACCGCAAACCCGGGAGGTCGCCAAGTGCGGCCTGATAGCGAAAAAAGTTCGCCCGCCGCGCGGCCACTCGGCTCTCCAACACCCTCAACTGTCCCCGCCCAACGGCTGCGAGCAAATTGCTCAGGCGATAGTTGTACCCGGCCTCGATGTGCTCATAGTGGGGTGCTTGCTCCCTGGCCTGACTCGCGAGCTTCCGAGCATGGGCGATCAGGCTCGGGGCGTTGGCCACCAACATACCTCCGCCCGAAGTCGTAATGATCTTGTTGCCGTTGAAAGAGTACACTCCCATCCATCCAAGCGTTCCCGGCTGCCGGCCACGGTAGGAAGAGCCAAGGGCTTCAGCCGCGTCTTCGATCACGGGAATGTCGAACTCAGCGCAAGCTGCTAGAATCGGATCG
This sequence comes from Gemmatimonadota bacterium, assembly GCA_031400975.1. Lineage (GTDB taxonomy): Bacteria > Gemmatimonadota > Gemmatimonadetes > Gemmatimonadales > GWC2-71-9 > SHZU01. The sequence goes on along the minus strand of JANNQX010000128.1, from coordinate 6,530 downwards.
AGATCGGCTGACTGCCCGTAGAGGTGGACTACGACCACGGCCTTTGGTCGACGACCCGCGCGGACCCGGGTCCGAACCGCCTCGGCGACGAGGGCCGGATCTAGGTTCCAAGATGTAAGCTCGCTGTCGACAAAGACCGGAACGCCGCCGAGGTAGCGGATCGGATTCACGCTCGCGACGAAGGTCAGAGTGCTGACAAGGACCTCGTCACCTCCGCCGACACCGGCAAGGTGAAGAGCCAGATGCAAAGCCGCCGTGCCGGACGAAACGGCGAGCGCGGCGCCCGCCCCCACTTGGGCTCGGAACTCTTCCTCGAAGGCTTCCACCTGTGGCCCAAGCGGCGCGATCCAATTGCTGGCAAACGCCTCCTCGACGAACCCCCGTTCCTCCCCGCCAAGATGCGGGGTCGACAATAGGATGTCGAACATCGAGTTCACTGCAGCCTCGCTGTACCTGAGAGTTTCGCCGGATTTCCAACCACGGTGGTGCCAGTTGGTACGTCCTCAATTGCCGTACTGCCCGCCCCGACGATGGCGCGTTCTCCGATCCGAATCAGGGGCACGACAACCGCGCCCGCTCCGATCCAGGCCAGACGACCCACTTGAACCCCGCCGCATAGCACCGCCCCCGGAGCGATGTGGGCGCCGGCACCCACTTGGCAGTCGTGTTCCACCACCGCCCCGGTATTCACGATCACCCCTTCACCGAGGCTCGCGTTGGCGCTAATGACGGCGCCGGCCATCACGATGGTGCCTAAACCGATCTCCACACCACTTCCAACCACGGCCGATGGGTGCACCCGCGACGGACACCTGAGGCGAACCTTGATCTGCTCCAGGGCCACCAGGCGCAGATGGTTGTCGCCGAGGCCGAAGGCAATGGCCGTAGCCCCGAGGGGCAGCGAGTCGGCCTCGAGTGACAGTTCCGGCAGGACCGGAGGTGATTGGGCCAGCCCGGATAAAGCCGGACTTGGGTTTCGGTCAACAAACCCCACGACCAAATCGCCGCAAGCGAGCAGGGTGTCGCGCACCACGCGGCCGTGCCCACCAGCCCCCCAAATCAGGAATCGTTCAGTCATTGCCTCGAAAGCGCTCCATCGTCGCGTGGCCCGGTTGGTTGACCCCTCGCTTGCGTAGCACGACCCCCACAGTCAACACAAGAATCTTGACATCGAGCCACGGGCTCGCGTTGTCAACGTACCACAGATCGCCGGCAAATCGCTCCGGCCACGATGCGGCATTGCGCCCGTTCACCTGCGCCCACCCAGTAATGCCCGGCAACGCCTCCATCCGGCGAGTCTGGTTGGCATCGTACAAGACTAAGTACTCCAACAGGAGCGGTCGCGGACCGACGAACGACATCTCCCCCCGGATCACGTTCCACAGCTCCGGCAATTCGTCCAAGCTCGTCGCCCGCAGCCAACTTCCAAAGGGGGTGAGACGCGCCGAATCAGTGCTCGGCTCGCCAGCGTTCTCCGGCAACATAGTTCGAAACTTGATCAGGCGAAACGGCACACCGTGGAGGCCAGGCCGCTCCTGCGTGAAGAGGATGGGGCGCCCTAAACGAATCCGCACCAGGCCTGCAACGATGACACCAACCAGGCCCCAAGGCACCAGCAGTCCGGCTGCCACCGCGAGATCGAGCGGCCGCTTCCACCACCACCGGCCTGGTCCGGCCCCGGTCATCTGGCCACCCCCAACTTGGTGGCTTCAGGATCACAGCCCAGCTCTCGATACACGTTGGCCACTCGTGCAGCGACACTCGACACGTCCATCCGAGCTCGAACCGCGTCACGAGCGGCGGAAGCCATCGAGGCCCAGGCGTCGCGCGAAGCCAGAAGGCGATCGAGCGCTGCGGCGAGGCCCTTGGGGTCGCGCGCCGGAAATGACGCCGCCGACCGGCCAAAGTCGACGACTTCGCAGTTCCCTGAAATGTCGGATGCCAAGATCGGCAGTCCACACGCCGCAGCCTCCATCAACACCCGGGGTGTCCCTTCCCGATGGCTCGGGTGGATCAGCAGGTCCGCCGCCCAGTAAAGCGACCGCATGTCCTCCTGGCGCTCCAGCCTCGTCACCACTCTGGCAAGTGGTTCGCCCGCGAGCAGGCCCTCAGACAGGGCGACACCCTCACCCTCGAGCACCGGGGCGGCCCAGACAAACTTCAGACGATCTAATGAGTGCCGAAGCCGCGGGATCGCGGAGGCCAGATCGGCATATCCCTTATCCTCGACGAATCTTCCTACGGTCAGCAACAACAGGTCTTCGACGCCGACCCCCAGGCGGTCCCGAACGCCCGCTCGGACCGACGCACGCTGGTCCGAATCCCGAAAGGTCGCCAGATCGATGCCGTTGCCGGTCATCCGGGCCCGATCCGCCGGACAGGCACCCAGGCGAACCAGCGTTTCGAGATCCGCTCGACTCACGAATAGGGTCCGGCTGGCGATGTGGCAGGTTATCCAGTCCGTGGCATAGAACAGGCGCCGGCGCACAGCGGAAAGGGTGGGGTGGTAAAGCAGGCCACGGCATCCATGCACCCGGGACCCAATGCCGACGACGGCGGCGGCTATCTGCCCCAGCAAGCCCGCCTTCGGCGTGTATGTGTGAACCAGATCCGGCTGGAGTCGAATCAGTAGCCGGATTAGCCGCCACAGCGAGACCAGGTCGGCACCGACGGCGATCTTGCGCGCCATTCGGAGCCGCTCCACGCGGAAGCCTTCAGCTTCGAGGGCGTCGAGATCTGGTCCTGGCGAGCAAACAATCACGTGATCAACGCCGCCCCGGTGGGCCCGTAACTCATGGGCAAGTATCAACCGGGCGAACTCAGGCGCTGCGACCACGTGGGCAACCCGCATCAGCCAGCCATCTCACTGGGCATCTGGACTTGACTGTTTCGCAGGAACAGCTCGAGCATCAGCAGAGCCCAAATCATCTGCGGACGGTTCCCGGCATGAGGTGCCTTCCCGTCGATAAGGTCCGCGAGCCCCGTCGGGTCAGCCCACTGGCGAATCCTGGCGCCGGGTGCCAAAAGCACCTCTCGCAACATCTCGTTGAGGTCTTCGGCCAGCCACCGGGCCACCGGCACCTCGAACCCTCGCTTGGGTGCCCCGGCGATCTCCGGCGGCAAATACCGTTCGGCAAGGGCTCGGAGAAGCGGCTTGGTCCTCCCGCCACTGACCAGCCATTGGTCCGGCATCGACCAGGCGAGGTCAGCCAACTCGGTATCAAGAAACGGCGATCGAGCCTCGAGCCCGACCGCCATCGTCGAGATATCCATCTTGACGAGCAGATCGTCCGGCAGTAGCCGGTCGTAGTCCGCCGTCAGCATTGCCCGAAGCGAGTCATAGCCGAGGTCCTCACCAGCCACATCCGCACGGAACTCAGCCAACAACCCCGGAAAGCAGGCGGCCATCGAACGGATGTCGAACAGGTCGGTCGTCCAAAGCGCGAACCGCTCCCTTGGGGACGCCGCGAATCCGCGAAGCGCACGCCCTACGAAGCCACGAGCCGACCGCCGCCTGCCGGAAGCCAGGGCAACCCCGACCGCTCCGAAAAGAGGCCCTCCGAGTCGGCAGACTGCCGCGCCAACCCCAGCCCAACGCCCAAGGCGGTACCGCCGGTAGCCGGCGAAGACCTCATCGCCTCCATCCCCATTGAGGACCACCGTGCGTGTCCGCCGTGCGGCCTTCGCCACGGCATAACTTGGGACCGCGCTGGAGTCCGCGAACGGCTGCCCGAACATGGTTGCCACCTTCTCAATGAGCGGCAACGGCGCCAAGGGCATCTCAATCCGCTCCACCTCAAGGCCGAGATGCCGGCCGGTCCGCTCAGCGTCTGGGGCCTCGTCGAGTGGCCCTCCCCCTACCGACAGGGTAAAGGCAACGAGATTGGAGGCACCACTCCTCACCGCCGCAGACGCCACCAAGCCGCTATCGATCCCGCCGGAAAGGAACACCCCGAGCGGAAGATCGGATCGGAGCCGAAGCCTGGTGGCCTCAAGCAGGCACGCATCGATCGATTCAATCGCTGCTTCCCGGTCCGCCAGTATCACAGTGCTGCCCGATGTGCCTCGGCGCCAATATCGGCGCACCGTGAGCCCGTGTTCATCGAACGTAAGGGCCGAGCCAGGATCGAGCGCCTTGATCCCCCGGTAGATGGTGCCCGGATGGGGGATGTACCCATGACGCAAATAGGACGCAACCGCCGACGAGTCGATCGGCGGTACCTCGCCGACCAGGGCCAGCAGGGCCGGCAATTCAGACGCGAACGCGAACACCTGGTCGCATTGCCAATAAAACAACGGCTTCTTCCCGACGCGATCCCGCCACAGAACGAGTCGTCGACTCCCCTCGTCCCAGAGGGCGGCCGCGAACATCCCCCGCCATCGGTGAACGGCGTCCACTCCGTCTTCTTCGTAGCTATGGGGGATGACGTTGACGTCGGAGGCCGATTGGAACCGGTGACCCGATGCCCGAAGGCGTTCCAATTCCTCGCGGTAGTTGTAGATCTCGCCGTTGCACACCACCGCGAGGGTTCGCGCTTCGTTGTAGATCGGCTGACCCCCGCCGATCAGGTCGATGACCGCCAGCCGCCGCATCCCGATGGCCACGGAGTCGGTACAATGGGTCCCCGCCCCATCCGGGCCTCGGTGAACGAGCCGCTCCAGCGAGCGAGCCAACCGACCTTGGCTCTCGGACCGCGGCAATCCGACAATCCCAGCGACGCCACACATCAGCCCGGCCGCCTCTTCATGTTGGCCCGGTCATTGGGCCGGCCCCAGTCCAAACGCTTGGGTATAGAGCACGCTCCCTGGCCAGGTACCGACTTCCGCCCGAACGTATTTCAGGCCGGGCGCGAGATCGCCTAACGGCAAACGAGCTCCCGTCCCCACCACCTGCCCCGCCCCAATCCAGCGAACGGGGCCAGTGGGGCCAAAGACCTCGATCGCCCCGCCCTGCACCCGAAGCGAATCGAGCCGGGGAAACACATCCTTCGTTAATCCGAGGTCCCGAACCGCGAAAAGGCTTCCCCGCGCGATCGCAAGCCGAAGCGACTCAAAATCGACACCATCGGCAATCACTAGGGTCTTGCCGCTGTCGCGAATTGAAGAAGGAAGCCCACTGCTCCGGTTATCCGGGCCGTAGTGGTCATTCACCGCCACCCCCCGGGTCCGCGGATTCAGGGACAACAGGGTGTCCCAGATCGCCACGAGTTGAGCGTTCGCATCGACCGCGATGAACGCCGAGTCCCGGGCCACGATTCGCCGGTACTCGGCGAACGCATTGTACACCTCCATGCCGTACAACCCCCTGAGCTGCCGAGGCAGTTTCGGAACCGTCCAGGCATGGGCCAGAATCGGGAACCCGCCCGCTGCTGACACCATATCGAGGCACTCCTGGGTGCTCCGATAACCCGGCTCATCAGCGCCCAGGCTTCGCCGAAGGTACGCGACGGCGAAGGGAGACAGGATATGGGCAAAGCCCACCTCCTCGGCGTTAGGGAACCAGAGCTTCACGCTGGTCAGTCCAGATCGAAACGTGCCGGGAATCCAGCCAGCCTCCGGCCATCGACGTTCTCGCCAACTATACGGCAACGAATCGAAACCGCTGTAGGTCATCGGGGCCAAGGCCCCGTAGCCAGCAACGTCGTAGGCCCGAAGGCGGAGGGTATCGACGCCGGCATGATCGTGCAGTTGGATCTTGGCCCACCATGCTGTGCTCCATGACACCGAGCCGTACGGATCGTCAACAACCACGACCCCGGCCACCGCCTCGTCAGGGGGCGGGGTTGTGCCGCAGGCGGCAAGCCAGGCGGTCGCGAGAGCGCCAATACCCCGAACCAGGGACCGGGTCCCCCGACGCCTCAACACAAACGTGCCTGGATCAGGAAGCTCTGGGCATAGCTCTGCAGGCTTACCGGCATCGCGCCAAGCACAGCCTCAAACGCCCTCATGAGCGTTCGCGACCCCGGCGGAAAGAACCAGCCCAGCCGCGGCAGGGCCGAATACCGCAGCACTTGCTCAACCTCGAAGCCGCCTTCCACCAGCATTCGCCGCATCTCCGGGTACCCCAACGTATTCGCCACCCGACGTCCATGGAGGCGGTTCCGAAGCCGATACGCCAGTCCAAGCGGGCTCGTCGAGTTCACGTGCACGTTGGCGACTAGGACGCCGCCCGGGCGGAGAGCGCCACGAATCGCACGCAACGCCTCAGAACGGAGGGCCGCTTCGGCGTTGAGGAAGAATCGAAACGCGGTCGCCACATCGAATTGTTCGCTGAGCCGCGTTACGGTGATGTCTTGGTGGATCAACTCCGCGGTGCGGCAGACCGCCCTCGCCTGACCGAGCATCGCCGACGAGACATCAACGCCAACCACCCGCGGAAAGAACGACTCGGCGACGGTCGTAACACGCCCGGTCCCGCAGGCGAAGTCAAGCAGGGAATGACGCCCTTCTCCACGCATCCGTCCAAACCAACCGGCAAGCAAAGGCCGCTCAATGGTCTCCCATTGGGCCTTGTAGAAGCCGGAGTCGTA
>JANNQX010000127.1:0-2335 GCA_031400975.1 Gemmatimonadota bacterium | reverse complement strand
GTACTTGGCGTGACTCATCGCGTCGCGAATGACCGCGAAGCCGAGACCCGCCACCTTGGGATCGCGACTCCGATACACCAACTCGTAGATCTGACCCGGTTCGAACCCCTGCGCCATGTCGATCGATCCGGAATCGGCGGCAAACCGCCACTCGGTCCGCGGCACGATCCGTCGCGGGGCATACCGCCCGGACCGGACGGTCAGGACGTTCTCGGGAGACCCGGGGTCGGCCACCAGGTACGGCGTGTGAGTCCCGTGGGCGAGGGGGAGCACCCGCACCGGCCGCGGAATGACCCAATCGGCCCGGACCAACCCGGTGAGCGCCGCCCCGCCCGGGCCGGTTGCAACCGGGGCCGCGAGCCCGAGTCGGTCGGGATCAGCCTCCGCCACGTCGAACTGCCAGCCGACCCACACGATCGTTAGGCCCATCCGGAGCAGCAGGCCGTCGCCGAGATCCTCAGGTGTGTCGGGATGGGCGGCCATGGTCCCGAAATCGAAGAGATTGGCGAGGTATTTGAGCCCCCGGTTCGACACTTCGAACAACGCGGTGCCGTCCTTCCGGCCGTTCTTGGGCCGGAGCGCGGCAAAATCCGCCCAGGCCTCGATCTTTCCGGCCCCATTCCGGGGCGCGAGGCCCAGATCGACGATTCGCCCGTTGTAGACGTTGGCGGGGTCGACCGCGAACAGAATCCGGCCTTCGATCAGCTCATAGGGGCCGGCGGTGCCGAAGGAACGGCCGGCGGCGATGTCTTTCCGGTGGTTGATCTCGATCCGGACCACCTCGGCGTGGGCCAACTGAACGGTCGCGGTTCCGGCGGTCAGGAAGAAAAGAGCGGTGAGCGCGAAACGCATGGCGGCTCCGGCGGCGGGAGAGTGGTTCGGGCCCCCAAGGTTCTCCTCGGTTGCCCGAAGGATCAAGGCTCGAGCCTTAAGGCAAGCATCAAGGAGGGAGCCGGGTGCCAGTGCTGTCCCGAGTTTCGAGGGGCGCGTTCCACCGGGTCCACACGGCGATGGCCGCGCAGCCGTCGTCATGGAATTCGCCCGGCAACGTGGCGGTACCGCGGTAGACTTCGATCATCTCGATGTCGCCGGGTGCTACCTGATTGAGCTGGCGGATGACCTCGGCCGGACTCGTTGGGCCCGAGGTACCCGAATGCCGGACCCCGTCAACCCATACCGTGACCTTGGAGCCCTGGCCACTGCAGCGGACAATCCTCAAATTGTTGCCCGAGGCGAGGCCGGGTGGGCCGATCGAGACCCGGACGCCCGGAATGCCCTGCAGGTACTCCAGCGTTTGAATTGCCGGTTTGCGATCGAGCTCCTCGCGACTCAAATAGCTGCCCAATCGGAGTCGTTGCCGCCGGAAGAAGTCGTCGTACTTGGTGGTGCCCGCGTAGCGCACCGGCTTCCACGGCGTTGCCTCGACTTCGAGATCGGGAAGGGCTTGGGCTGCCTCGGCCAGGACCACGGTCACCGTGTCAGTCAGGCCCCAGCCCTTGGGGAATGTGAACCCCGCCGGCTTGAATCCGATCCGCCGGAAGCTGATCGTTTGGGCATCTTCGGGGAGCCGGACGGAAAACCAGCCATCCAGATCCGTGGTGCCGAGGACCCGGCGGTCGGCGTCAAGAACCTGGGCTCCGGAGAGTTTGCGGCCCCGGTCGTCGCGGACCCGCCCGGCCACCACCCGGAGCGTGTCCTGTGCCCGAAGGGCGGGAGCGATCGAACTCGCGATCGCGAGCGCCAATAGAAAGCGCGGTGTCATTGCGAATCGGGATCCCTAGTGGTGCCCGGTCCGCGGCGGCCCCGCCGTGGCGCGGCGCACTTGATCGAGGACGTAGGCCTGAATCCACCGAGCCTGCTCGGCGGTGAGGTCTTCGACGAAGGTCGGCATCCCGAGGGCCCGTCGGGCGCCGCCCCGGACGATGGACTCGAAGGCCGCGTGCGTGGCAGCCGTAGCCCGCCGGAGGTCCGGCACCGCGCCGCTCTTCACCAGATTGAGATCGGGGCTGTGGCAGCGGTCGCAGTGGAGCGCCGACAGGGCCGCACCCTCCGCCAGCTCCTTGGGCGTGGCCGCGACGGTCACCGCGGGCGGCGGGATCGGGGTCTCGACCCTAACGACGGATGGCAGGGGTGCATTTTTGCCGAGGGCAAAGACCAGCAGCCGTCCGGGGCCGGTCTTGATCCCCGGATCGATGTAGAGCAGCGGCGGCGCCACGACGACGGCGACGTATTGCACTTGATCCACTGCATAGGTCATCGGCGCGGCCGCGATCCCGACGCCGGCGTCGTACTCCCACACCGGCTTGCCGTCGTCAGCTCGATACGCCACCAACTT
>JANNQX010000126.1:0-8584 GCA_031400975.1 Gemmatimonadota bacterium | reverse complement strand
CGCCCCGGGTCGCGGCGGCCGATCAGTTCAGCTACGATCCGGCCGCGCCGGTGCCGTCGAAGGGCGGGGCCCTCTGTTGCACCGGCACGGCCGACGCGCCGCCGGGTTCGTTCGACCAGTCGGACGTCGAGATGCGTCACGACGTGTTGGTGTATTCGACGCCTCCGCTCGAGCAGGGCATCGAGGTCACCGGCCCGATCGAAGCGAAACTCTATGTGTCGTCGTCCGCCAAGGACACCGATTTCACGGTCAAACTGATCGACGTGTATCCGGACGGGACCGCCTATAACGTGCAGGAAGGGATTCTCCGGGCCCGGTACCGGGAGGGGTGGGATAAGCCGGTCCTGATGACGCCGGGCCAGGTGTATCCGATCACGGTGAACGTGCACGCCACCAGCAACTACTTCGGGCCGGGACATCGGATCCGGGTGGAAGTGTCGAGTAGCAACTTCCCCCGGTTCGACCGGAACCTCAACACCGGGGGCGACAACTCCCGCGACACGGCCATGGTCGTGGCCCGAAATGTCGTCTACCATTCAGCCAAGTACCCGTCCCACGTACTGCTGCCGGTGGTGCCGTGACCGCCCGTGCCGAGCGTTAGATTCCACCTTCACCACCGTCCGAAGAATCCTCATGCGCACCCGATTCTCGCTGGCTGTCTCCCTACTGGTTCTCGGCGCCGTTCCGGCGTGGTCGCAATCCTCGTCGGCGCCGGCCGTGAGTTGCGAATCTCTCAAAACTGCGACCCTTGCCGACGCCCGGATTGTCGACGCCGTCGCCATCATGCCCGCCGCCAAGGGTTCGCCCCGCACTCCGCACTGCCGGGTGAGCGGCGTGATCGGCAAGGAGATCAAGTTCGTCGCCCTGCTCCCGACCGGCTGGAACGGACGGTTTCTCATGGGCGGCGGCGGAGGGTTTGTCGGCGGGGTGGACAACCAGGCCGCGACCGAGGTCGACAACGGCTATGCCACCGCCGGTACCGATACCGGTCACGAAGGCAGCCCGATCCAGGCAGGCTGGGCCCTCGGCAACGACGAGCGGCGGGTCAACTTCGGTCACCTGGCCGTCCATCGCACGGCGGAGTCGGTCAAGGCGCTGCTCCAGGCCTACTACGGGCGGGCACCCGTCAAGTCGTATTTCATGGGGTGCTCCAACGGCGGCCGTCAGGCCATGATGGAAGCCCAGCGGTATCCCGAGGATTTCGACGGAATCATCGCCGGCGCCCCATCGTATAACTTCACCGAGATCGTGATCTCTTTCGTGAAGAACATGAAGGCGATGCACCCCGATCCCGCGAAGCTCACACCGCCCCTGGTATCCCCGGCGGCGATGAAGATGATTGAAACCAGGGTCCTTGCGGCGTGCGACGTGAGGGACGGCGTGAGTGACGGCGTGCTCGACGACCCCCGGGCTTGCGACTTCAAGCTCGCCGTCATTCCGTCGTGCCCCGAGGACAAGGCGGGTGACGGCTGCCTCACGAGGCCGGAGCGCGCCGGGGTGGAAATGATTTACCGTCCGATCGCCGACCAGGACGGCCTCATCTACCCGGGCCAGCCCTTCGGCGACGAGGGCGCCGGCGGCGGCTGGCCGGCCTGGATCACCGGTGCCGGTCAACTGATGCCGGTTACCGGGTCGGCCCGGGCACCGAGCGTCCAATGGGCCTTCGGGAGCGAGTTTTTCAAGTACTTCGTTTTCAATGACAGCACCTGGAACTACGGCCGCTACGATCTCTCGAAGGCCCGGGCCGACGTGGCGAAGGCGGCCACGTACCTGAACGCCGACAACATTGATCTTGATAAGTTCGGGGCCCGGGGAGGCAAGCTCATCATCTGGCACGGCTGGTCCGATCCGGCGCTGAACGCCCTGGCGTCGATCAAGTACTTCCAGAAGGCCACGGCGCGAAACGCGGCCGCGGCGGCAGGCGTCCGGCTGTTCATGATGCCGGGCGTGCTGCACTGTGCCGGCGGTTCAGGCCCCGATCGCGCCAACTGGCCAACGGCCATCGCCGACTGGGTGGAGCGTGGGAAGGTGCCGGTCCGGATCGTGGCGTCGAAGATCGGCGCCGATGGCACCCCGGCCCGGACGCGACCGCTCTGTCCCTATCCCGAGGTTGCGGTGTTCAAGGGGAAGGGCAGTACCGATGACGAGGCGAACTTCGCCTGCCGGGCGTCACGCTAGACTGAGAACCAGCAAGGAGCTATACGATGACCTTGTCTCGACGGGCCGCCATTGGATTGGCCGTGGCCGCCGCCCTCGTTCCGCACCCGGCCCTCGGATTGCCTGCGGCTGGGCTCAAGTTCCAGATCTACCGGGATAGCCGGTCGGAGTTCCGGTGGCGGCTCAAGGCCGGGAACGGGAGAGTGATCGCTAAGACGGACGAGGGCTACAAGACCAAAGCTGCTTGCCTGAAGACCGTCGAGTTGATCATCACCGGGGCCGCCTCCGCCACGATCGAAGACGCGCCCTAAGCCGGCGTTCTCCGAGCAGTATGCCGAGCTGGCGGTCCGATGGTCCGACTAGGCTGGTAATCGTTCCCCAAATACGATCCGGTGCCCGTCCGGCGTGACGATGGCAAATTCGCGCATGCCCCACGGCGTATCCGCGAGCGGGTGCCAGATTTCCACGCCATTCATGACGACCTCTCGGTAGAGGGCGGCTGCCTCACTGACGTGGAGATATGCGAACCACGAGTGATCCTGAGCGCGCGACATCGGGATCGCGTCGGGGCAATCTCCGAGCCGCAGCTTGCAGGCGCCGCGGCTCAAGAATGACCATCCATGGACGCTCAGGTCCTCGGTGAACCCAAGTTTCTCACGATAGAACTTCGTGGAAGCCGCGAGATCATTGACGGCCAGCACAAAGGTGGAGGTGAGAAACTCAGACATGTTGCGATTTCTTTGAATGGTGACGCCTCGGGGTGAGGGAGCACGTTGTTTCGAGTGTCGCAGGCGAACCCGCTCCGCAGTAGAATTGTACCTGACCGCGTCGAACCCCGCTCGAGTGAGCCTTTCGACCGGCCACAATCCGCCTTTGAAGATAACGACCGGTATTGGGGTGACTGGTGAAGGCACGATGGGCCGAAATCAAAGCCGTCTTCGAGACGGTCTTCGAGCTGCCGACGACGGACCGCGCCCGGGCGCTCGCCGGTGCTGAGATCGACCCCTGGGTCCGGGGTCAGGTCGAGCGCTTGTTGGCCGCGTCGGACGCTGGTGCCGGAGTTCTCGACCAACCGGCGATCGCGGGGCTTCCGCCGCTCGGCGACTCAAGCCCCTCACCCAAGCTGCTTGGGAGGACGCTAGGCCCATATCGGGTGGTCCGTGAAATCGGCCGGGGTGGGATGGGTACGGTCTACGAGGCGGTTCGGACCGATCCCGAGTTCGAGCATCGGGTGGCCATCAAGACCCTCCGGCTTGGCCTCGACGTGCCCGAACTGGTGACCCAGTTTCGCCAGGAGCGACAAATCCTCGGCGCGCTCCAGCATCCGAACATCGCGGCTTTGCTCGACGGTGGGGTCACCGAGGATGGGGTGCCCTACATCGTCCTCGAATACGTGGACGGGGTCCCGATCGACCGCTATTGCGAGACCAACCGGATCGGACTCCGGAGCCGGCTCGACTTGTTCCGCCAAGTCCTCGACGCGGTCCAATACGCCCACCGGCAACTGATCATCCATCGCGACATCAAGCCCAGCAACATCCTGGTGACCGGGGACGGGCACGTCAAGTTGCTCGACTTTGGGATCGCCCGGCTGATCCGGGCCGACGGCCGCGAGATGACCCAGCAGGGCACCTCGGCGATCACTCCGGCTTATGCCAGTCCCGAACAACTTCGGGGCGAGCGGGCCACGACGGCCACCGACGTCTATTCGTTGGCGCTGGTGCTCTATCGTCTGCTCACGGGGAAGAGTCCCCTGAACGAGGGCCTGGTGACGCCGGTCGAACTGCTGGGCGCACTCGCCACTGGCCGACTGCCGGCGCCCAGTACTGACCCGACGCCCGCGGCCGCGGCCGCTATGGGTGTTGGCTCGACGGAACGACTCAAGAGCTTACTGGCCGGCGAACTCGATGCGGTCATCCTCAAAGGGCTCCGGCCCGAACCCGAGCGGCGGTACTCGAGTGTCGAGGCCTTCGCCGACGATCTGCTCCGCTATCTCAAAGGATTTCCGGTTTCCGCCCGGCCCGACACCGCATGGTACCGATTCAGCAAGTTCGTCCGGCGTCGGCGCGGGATGGTCGTCGGCCTGGTTGCGGCGGCGGTGGCGCTCACGGTGGGCACCGGGGTTGCGGTGTGGCAGGCGAGCCGAGCGGCCGCGGAGGCCCGGCGCGCCAGTAAGATTGCCACCTTTCTTCAGCAGATGATCGGGGCCACCGCACCATTGGCGTCGCTCGAAGCGCCCCGGCTTGGACCGGGGGCCAAGTTGGCGGAGTGGGTCGACTCGGCGGCGGGACGAATCGACTCGGTGACGGCCGGCGATCCCGAGATCAACGTCGTGCTCCACCATCTCCTGGGATTGGCCTATCAAAGCCAAGAGCGCCCCGCCGAAGCGGCCGCGCAGTTCGACGCGATGGCGTCGCGAGCCGGGCCGATCTTTGGGCCGGGCTCGGCGGATCTCGTCGTGTGGTCGTTCCGGGCCGCCCAAGCGATTGAAGCCGGGAATTGGCCGCTGGCCGATTCGCTCAGTAGGCGGGTCGAGCGGAGCATCGCCGAAATGGATCCAACTCGCCCGGATGCCTACGGCAGGCTGCTGATCCAATTCGGCATGGTCGAGGCGGGGCCGTGGCGGCGGTTCGTCGCCGACCTGGCAACGAGCACCCTCCTCCAACGGGCCTTGATCATGTCCGGACGCGGAGAGGTGGCCGCCGCGGTGGCCGCCACCCGCCGGGCGCTCGCCGTCGCGGAGTCCGCCGGCGCCTCGGTGCCAACTCGGGCCCAGGCCATGGGACGGCTCGGTTTTCTTCTCCTCAACGTCGGCGGCGATCGGGTCGAGGGAACCCGGCTGCTCCAGCAAGCCCTCCGGGCGGTTGATTCGTTGCCCAACCCCGATGTGGCGGCGAGAGCTGAAGTGATCCAAGCGCTGGTCTCCACCCGATCTGTCAGCATCCCCGAGGCCGACTCGTTGGGGCGTGAGCTGGTTCGGATCTACGAACGCGCTACGGGTCCGAACAGTCTCGCCGTGGCCTACCACCTGTTCCTCGGCGGCGGGCCGGCCCGGATCCGTGGCGATACCCTGGCTCAACGAACTGCCCTAACCCGGGCGAGGCGGATCGTTGAAGCCCATCCCAACCCGCCGACCGCACTCCGCCAGAACGTGGCCATCGAGTACTCCAGAACGAAGTGGCTGGCGGGTGACATGGACAGCGCGGTGGCGATTGCCGGCCAAGTTTACCGGGAGCGGGTCGGCCAAGGTGGCTTTTCCATGGCCGAAGCCGGCCAGAATTTCAGCTCGGTCCTTCGAATCCGAGGGGAGCGAAACTCGACTACGCGAGCCGCTGACTACCGCGCCGCATTGCCGATTCTCCTCGAGGCCGACTCGGTGATGCGGTCGCTGCTGCCGGCCGAACACTTCTGGCCTCAGTTGACCGCCGCGTCACTGGTCCGGCTTGCTCGGGATCGGAACGATGAGCCGATGGCCAGCCGGTTCTTGGCCCTGCTCCCGGATTCTGCCCGACGGCGGTTTGACCGACCGAAGCCGTGACACCGGCCTTAAGGGCGGTATTATCAGGGTATGGAGGGCCACCCCGACGCCGCGACCGTCACCGACCTGCTGATCGAGCTCCAGCAAGGCCGACCGGGGGCATTGGACCGCCTGGTGCCGGTGGTGTACGCCGAGTTGCGCGCGATTGCCGCCCAATACCTCCAGGGCGACCGGGGTGCCGCAACCCTACAACCCACCGCGCTGGTCAACGAACTCTATTTCAAGCTGGTCGACCAACGCCGGACCGACTGGGCCACCCGGGGGCACTTCTTCGCGACCGCGGCGATCTTGATGCGGCGGTTAATCATCGACCACGCTCGCGCCGCTCTGGCCCTGAAACGGGGGGGTGGCAAACTCGTCACCTTGGACGAGCAGGCTGATATTGGAATCGCCGACACGCCCGCCGAGTTACTCCGAGTCGATGAGGCGCTGGCCGAATTGGCGGAGTTCGATCCCCGGCAGGCGAAAGTGGTGGAGATGCGATTTTTTGGCGGCCTTACCAATGAGCTGATCGCCGAGTCGTTGGGGATTTCAGTGGCGACGGTGAAACGCGATTGGGTGATGGCTCGGGCGTGGCTCGCCACCGAGCTCGGGAACCCGAGCGCGGGATGCTGAAATTGCTGGTGGCGCTTGGGTGCTAAGGCAGGACCCGACGCCGGTCCGATTGCAGCCGAACGTGATGATCCCGATGCGCGACGGGGTCAGGCTCGCCACTGATCTCTATCTGCCCACAACGGGTGCCGGACCCTGGCCGGTCATCCTGGTCCGGACGCCGTACAACAAGGCATCGCTGCGCCAGGCCGAGCAGCTTGGGAAAATGGCGGCGCCTAAGGTCCAATATTACGTGATGGGGCGGAACGAATGGCGGTCGGCGTCCGCGTGGCCGGTGCCGGGCAGCCGATTCACGAATTCCTACCTCAGCAGTGATGGTCGGGCCAATAGTCGGTTTGGGACCGGTCGACTCGTCATGGCCGCGCCAAAGGCCGAGCCGCCCGACCAATACGACTACGACCCGGCGACGCCGGTGCCGTCGAAGGGTGGCGCGCTCTGTTGCACGGGGACGGCCGATGCTCCGCCGGGCGCGTTCGACCAGTCCGACGTCGAGATGCGACACGACGTCTTGGTCTATTCGACCCCGCCGCTCGAGCGGGGCGTCGAAGTCACCGGGCCGATCGAGGCGAAGCTCCACGTGCCCCGGGCATCGGATCCGGGTGGAAATCTCCAGCAGTTACTTCCCGCGGTTCGATCGGAATCTCAACACCGGTGGCGACAATTCGCGCGACACGATGATGGTGGTGGCGCGGACCGTGGTCTACCATTCGGCCAAGTACCCCTCGCACCTGGTGCTGCCGGTGGTGCCCTGAGGCGCTCGGCCCCATCAAGATCAGGGCCAAGTGTTTGGCAACGGGGCCGGAACGGCATTTGCATCTCGCATTCGGGACGTGAATTGGTCCAGCCCGGAGGGTCGAGGAGATGATCAGCGCCGACGCACGAAGCCGCATAACGCCGGAAGACCTCGCCCTTTTGGGCCTGGCCTCCGGCCGGCCGGCCGGTTCAATCGGCAACCTCGATGAACTCCTCGATCGCCGCGAACTGCGACCCTACCTGCTGGGCGCGTCCCTCCCGGGCCCGTCCTCCTCGCTCCTCTTCTACGTCCTGGTTCGCCACTCGTTGCTGGACGTTGGGGTCGAGGACGCCACGGTCGCCGACTATTTCGCCGCCCTGCTCCGGGACTTTGGGGTTCGGTCCCGTGCCAATCGGGTCGACGACGTCGACGATCAGGAACACCATTATCTCGTCGACATCTTGGTCGACCTCGCGGCCTCTCGCGGCGATCGCGCCTTCAAGGTGTCCGTCCACCTCGGCAACTATGCGGTGTGGATTTCGGGTCTCTTCCCGGAGCGGATCGCCGCCCGGCAAATCCGCCGCGGGGGGCCCGATCTATCCTATTATGAGAACTTGAGCGCTCGGGGTTTTGCTGAAGCCTCGGAGCACCGTTTGGCTGAGCAACGGGGACTGGACCTGGTCCTCCGGACCGCCGCCGAGCGGGTCCACGACATTCGGATCGCGCTCAACCGGGTCAGCGCCCAACTCGACCTCCGAAGCTCCGGTCTCGCCGCCTGAGGTCGGTTCGACCCCTTGAACTACGGGGGGAATGGTCGTAGCTTCCCCTAGTACTTCAGAGGGAGTTGCGATGGCGGCCGATCCGGTTCCAATGCTCAAGGGCACGGTGGACTTGCTGATCATGCAGGCGCTCGCGGCCCGGGCTACCCACGGCTACGGCGTGATGCGTTGGATCGAAGAGGCCACCGGGGCCACCCTTCAGGTCGACGAGGGGTCGCTCTATCCGTCGCTCTACCGCCTCGAGGACCGGGGTTGGCTAGTCTCTGAGTGGGGTGTCTCAGAGAACAACCGGCGAGCCCGCTTCTACCGGCTTACCCCCAAGGGCCGGACCCAACTCAAAGCCGAAACCAGCGAGTTCCTCCGGTTTGCCCGGGCGATGTTCCGCGCCCTGGAAGTTCCCGTGGGTGAGTTGAACGCCCGGTGAAAGAGGACGCTGGATGGCAGCGCTACTGGCGCTACCTCTCGACTCGCTTTCACACCGATGTAGACGACGAGCTGGCCTTTCATGTCGAGATGCGAGCCGCCGAGCTCCAGCAACGCGGGCTACAGCCCGAGGCGGCCAAGCTCGAAGCCCAGCGTCGCTTCGGCGATCGAACCAGAATCCGGGCGACCTTGCACCGGATCGAAAGGAACCGGGGCCAACGAATGAAACTGTCCTTCCTTCTCGACGAACTGCTCCAGGACGTTCGGTACGGCGTTCGGGGGCTCCTCAAACGTCCGGGCTTCGCGCTGATGACGGCGAGCTCGCTCGCGCTCGGGATTGCC
>JANNQX010000125.1:0-1735 GCA_031400975.1 Gemmatimonadota bacterium | reverse complement strand
GGCGCTCTTGAACATCGGATGAATCCCGGCCTCCGACTGCTCCACCAGGGTGATGCCGCTGTTCTTATAGTCGTCGGGGTAGACTTGGCGAAGTTCGGCGATCATGGCCGTCATCCGCTGCCGGGCTTGGTCGATCGAGACCTCCGGCTTGAGCCGGCCGATCACCTGAAAGCTGTTGTTGCCGCGCTTCTCCCACCGGGATGCCCCAGGGTTCAAATGGTCGATCTGGGTCATCGGCGCCCAGAGCACCGGGCTCGCCAACGGAAGACCGCCGCGAAAGCCCTCCGGAGTGACGCCGACGACCGTGTAGGTCTCGCCGTTGAGTACCAGGGTGGTCCCGACGACGTTGGGATCGGCGCCAAAGTGTTTCTTCCAACCGGCGTGGCTCAGGACTACCACTGGATGGGCGCGGCGGCCGCTATCCTCCGCAGGGACGAAGATCCGGCCCCGCTCCGCCCGCACCCCAAGCAGGGAAAAGAAATTGGCCGACGCAGCCTGACCCATGATTCGCTGGGCCTGGCCGCCGGCTGATAGGCTCATGGGTATGAATCCCCAGGCGGCCACATCGGCGAAGGTATCCTTGCTTCGAGTCCGGAGATCCTGAAAATGAGGGATCGAGTTGGAGCCGAAGTCCATTCCCGGCCAGCGCCGATAGACCTGCACCAATTGGCCGGCGGATTGAACGCCCGGCAGCGGCCGAAGTAAGAGCGCGTCGAGCGCCGAGAAAACGGCCGTGTTGAGCCCGATGCCGAGGGCCAGGGTGGCGATGACGACGAACGAAAAGCCTGGATTCTTGGCGATCAGCCGGAACGCGGAGCGAAGATCGTTGAGCAGCGTGTGCATGTTGGCCCAGGTTCGGTGGTGAACCCGGGCCTACGGTTACCTCGGTGGTCCAGTTTCGGCCTGGTCGGACCCGGCGAAGAGCTTGATGATGTCGATGGCAAGCCCAGCGGCCATTTCCGGAGGGTGCCACTCGAGCCGGGTATCCTGTTTGACTTCGGCAGGGTGCTCCTGACGCGAGACGTACACCGCCTGATCGCGGAGGTCGACCCGCCACACTTCCCGCACCCCGAGCTCGAGGTAGGCGGTTTGTTTGTAGTCTCGATCGTAGATCCGAGAATCGCGACCGGACACCTCGATGGCAAGCCATCGTTCCGTCACACTCCGCCAATGGAGGCCGATTGGAAAGCGGGAGGGAACTACCAGCCCGTCCGGCTCTAACTGGGTGTCGTCCCCCATCTGCACGACGCCGGGGCTCACCACCATAGCCAGTCCTTCCGTCTCGAGGTAGCCGGCCAGTTTCCCGACCAAGCGAGCGAGGACTCCCTGGTGGAGGAAGCTTGGACTGGGGGTCACGAGCAGATGGCCCGCGACGATCTCGTATCGGTTGCCGTCCTCTGGAAAAGCGTCGAGGTCCGCGATCGTATAGTGTGGCGGGGCGATTGCCATAGCCATAAGGTATGCTCGGCGGAAAGTGGGAGGCAACTCGGCATCCGCCAATGTGGGAAGCCAGCGGCACAAGTGCTTCACCGAATTCGTCGGAGCATGGTCGTTTTCACGCGGCCGAAGCGGCCTGGCCGTCACTCAGCCCGAATCACCACCAGGGGGTCGACCCTACTGGCGCGTCGGGCGGGAATCCAGGCGGCCGCCAGACCAACGGCTCCGAGCAGCAAGGCCGCCCCAGCAAACACCCAGGGGTCCCACGGACTCATCTTGTAGAGCATGCCCCGAATCA
>JANNQX010000124.1:0-5410 GCA_031400975.1 Gemmatimonadota bacterium | reverse complement strand
GTCCTCCGTGCCGCTTACCGAAGGGCACGCCACCAACGCCTTCAGGAGCTCGACTTCATTCCGCAAGTTCAGCCCCGACGTAGGTTGCCTTTTCCTTCTTGCCCACGATCATCGTGCCGGCGCCCGAGCCGGTGAAGACTTCCTGGAGGAGCGAGTCAGTCGCCCGGCCGTCGATGATGTGGGTCCGCTCGACCCCGCCGGTGGCGGCCCGAATGCAGGCCTCGACCTTGGGCCGCATCCCACCCGCCAACGCGCCGGCCGCCATCAGCTGCGACAAATCGTCGGGGTCGGCGAACGTGACCAGCGACGACGGATCGTTCCGGTCTCGTAACACACCCGCCACGCCGGTGAGGAAGATCAGCTTCTGGGCCTTCAAGTCGACCGCGATCCGCTCGGCGACCGTATCGGCGTTCACGTTATAGACCCGGCCGTCGCGGTCTCCGGCCAGGGAACAGATCACCGGCACGAACCGCTGGTCGAGCAGGGTGGTCAAGACCCGCCCGTCAACCGCCTGAATATCGCCGACATGGCCGTAATCGACCTCGCGGGTGACCCCGGCATCGTCTTTCACGGTGACTGGCGGCCGCCGAGTCGCGGACAGCAAGTCGGCGTCCACCCCGCTCAAGCCGACCGCTTGAATCCCATGCCGCCGGAGCGCGCACAGCAGGTCCAAGTTGACGGTGCCGGAGAAAACCATCTTGGCTACCTCCAACGCAGCATCGTCGGTCACCCGCCGCCCGGCGACGATCTCCGGCTCCTGACCCAAGCGACGACTCAATGCCGTGGCCTGCGGCCCGCCGCCATGGACGATGACAATCCGGATCCCGAGACTGTGGAGCAGACCGAGCTGGGCGGCCACCTGATCGAGGCCATGCACGTCGGCCACGACGTCGCCACCGACTTTGACCACGAAGACATGGTCGCGGTACGCCCGGACATAGCGGAGCGCACCTTTCAAGCCCGCTAACGGGCGGGCCACCTCATGTGCCGACATCATTTCCTCCCAATCAGATCGAGCAACAGAGCCCGCTGCACGTGCAACCGGTTTTCAGCTTGGTCCACCACCACCGAACAGGGGCCATCGAGGACGGCGTCGTCGATCTCGACGTTCCGCCTAACCGGAAGGCAGTGCATCACGCTTCCCTTCCCGGCCTTGGTGGCCCGGAGCAGGTCGGTGGTCATCTTCCAGCTCCGAAGCCCGGCACGAAACGCCTTTTCGGCTTCGGGTTGGCCGTAGTGCTGGAGTGAGCCCCACGACTTCACGTACACCGCATCCGCGCCGACCATCGCGTCGGTTTGCGACGTCGCCAACGTGACCCGACCCCCGGCCGCCGCCGCCTGCTGGTAGATCGTGGCCATGTCCTCGGCGTCCAGATCAAAACCGGGCGGCCGGGCGATCACCACATCCATGCCTAACTGGGCGGCGGCAATTGCGGCGCTGGCCGGCACCGCAGTCGGCAGCGCCTTCGGGTGCCAGGCCCAACTCAGGACGAATCTCTTGCCCTTCGGCTCTCCGAGTTTTTCCTTCAGCGTCAAGGCATCGGCCAGGCCTTGGCAGGGATGGCGGCGGGCCGATTCGAGGTTGATGACCGACTTTTCGCTGTAGGCGGCAAAGTCTTTGATGGTCCGGTCTTGGCGCTCCTTGACCCACTCGGTGCCCCGAGGAAAGACCCGCACCCCGATCACATCGGCGTAGCGGCCGAGGACTCGCGAAGTTTCGATCAAATGCTCAACGGCGGTGGCGTCCATCACGGCACCGAGTTCGGTTTCGAGGCTCCAGCTGCCCCGGCCGGGCTCGAGCACGATCATGTGACCGCCGTGCATGAACATCGCCGACTCGAAACTGGCCCGGGTTCGAAGACTCGGATCCATGAAGGCGGCGGCCATGATCTTGCCCTCGAGGCCGCCCTTCACTTCGCCCCGCTTGATCCGGGCGGCAAGATCTAGAATGGCGTTGAAGCCGTCGGCCCCGAGATCCTCGGTGGCAAGGAAATCACGTTTTCTCATGACAGGGCCCGACGCAAGGCGTCGATGACAAGGGTTGCTTCGGTGCGCGAAAACGACAGGGGAGGCATCAATCGCATGATGTTGGGGTCCGCCGAGGTACCGGTCAGCACCCGAGACTCGAACATCTTCTTCTGGACTTCGGCCGCGGGCCGGTCCAGCACCAACCCCAATAACAAGCCTCGGCCGACGATATCGGTGACTCCCTTGAGCTTGCCGGCCGCCCGGCGGATGTGGTCGCCGACCATCACGGCATTCTCGACCAGCCGCTCCCGCCGAATCACTTCGAGGTTGGCGAGCGCCGCCGCGCAGGGCACCGGGCCGCCGCCGAAGGTGCTGCCGAGGTCGCCGATCTTTAACCCGGCGGTGATGGCGCTGGTGGCCACCATCGCGCCGATCGGGAGGCCGGCCGCTAGGCCCTTGGCCAGGGTCAGGACATCCGGAATCACTTCATAGGCTTCGGCGGCGGTAAACGCGCCGCACCGGCCAACCCCACACTGGATCTCGTCGAAGATCAGCACGGCGCCTTCGCGATCACAGGCAATCCTGGCGGCCCGAAGAAAGTCGGGCGAACAATCCCGCGCGCCCGCCATCCCCTGCACCGGCTCGACGATGACCGCGGCCACCGAGTCGTCGACCGCCGCGCCCATTGCCACTACGTCGTTGAACGGGACTTTCCGCGAGAGGGGCATGCCCGCCCGGCGGGCACCGTCCTCATACCTGGCGCCATCGGTCACCGCCAACGTGGCGACGGTCCGGCCATGCCAGCCGCCCGCGACGGACACGATCCGTTGCCGCCCGGTCACTTTGCGGGCCAGGACCAGGGCGTTCTCATTGGCCTCCGCCCCGCTGTTGCAGAAGAACACCTTGGCTAGCGGGTCCGGACACCGCGATGCAATTGCCTCGGCCAACTCTTCCCGGCCGGCGTGGGGAATGACGGTGGAATAGAAGATCAACTTGGCGGCTTGGTCGGCGATGGCCCGAACCACTTCAGGGTGAGAATGCCCGGTAGCGGCCACCGCATGGCCGCCATAGGCGTCGAGCCATTTCTCCCCGTTGTCGTCGACGATCCACGACCCGTGGCCCGAGACGGCCCGGAGCGGGAACTGGGCGTAGACCGGGAGCAGCGCCCCCGGGGTTACTGCCGGCATCGAAGGATTCCTCGAATTCTTTGTTAGTTGGGAAACGGCGCGGCGACGCGGAGGCCGGCCGTTTCAGGGAGACCAAGGGCCAAGTTCATTGCCTGCACGGCTTGACCGCCGGCGCCCTTGACCAAGTTGTCGATCGCCACTGTCACCGCTACTTCGCGACCGTCCGCGGTGGTGGCGGCGTGGATCAGGGCATCGTTTGAACCCACGACATGGGTCAACTGTGGTGGAGCGTCGAGGACTCTGACGAAGGGCCGGTTGTGGAAGGCGGCTTTGGCGTCGGCAACCACGGCGGCACCAACTGGTTCCGTTAGGTGGGCGTGGACCGTGGCGTAGATCCCCCGGACAAACGGACCGGAGTGAGACAACAGCCGCGGTGTGGCGTTGGGCCGGCCGGTCCAGGCCCGCCACTGTTCGGTCATTTCGGCCTCATGCCGATGGCCAAGCACCGAGTAGGCAAACACGTTGTGGGCCCGGGCCGGGTGATGGGTCGTTGGCTTCGGTTGGACGCCGCCGCCGCTCGAGCCGGTGATCCCGTAGATCGCCGGTTCGCCTAACAACGGGGCTGCCCGAAGCGGATACAACGCGAGCTGCGACGCCGTGGCGAAACATCCGGGGGCGGCGATGGCGGTTGCACCCTTGAGTGCAGTTCCCCGAACATCAGCGAGGCCGTACTGGAACCGATGGACCAAGCCGGGCTCCGGGTGGACCCCGTAGTAGGCGGCGTAAAGGGCGGCGTCCTGGATCCGGAAGTCAGCCGCCAGGTCGACGATCAACCCGACGCCTTGGTCGACGACGCTGCCCATGACCTTGGATGATTCCCCGTGTTCGAGGGCCAGGAACACCACATCCATGCCGCGAGCCGCCTCAGCCGGGGTGGCGCCGGAAAACCGAGCGTCGGCCAGATGGGCCAGTCCGGGGTGGGCATCGCCTAACGGCTTGCCGGCTTGGCTCCGGCTGGTGGCCCGGACTTCAGACACCTCCGGGTGCTGAAACAGGAGCCGAAGCAACTCGCCGCCGGCGTACCCGGCCGCCCCAATGACCGCGACTCGCATCAGCTGGCCGGAACCGGAGCGACGGCGGCCATGGCGGCCCGGACCAGCGGCTCGATTCGGTCGACCAAGCCCTCGGAGTCCCGCATCGCGTTGTGCGACGGCAAGCGGAGGGTGCCTTCGATGAAATCGCGACCGACTTGGTTGTCGGTGGCGGGCCCGGTAAAGACCGCGATCGGCAGCTTGAACCGGTCGCGGAACAGCTCGACCGCGCCCCAGCAGGCCACCGGGTCGGGCGCCGCCATCACGTGAGCGGCGGCCACGCTCATCAATTGGCTGTCGAGGAGAATGTCCTGCACTCCGTACTCGCCCAGGATTCCGTCGCCCAGCTCGGCCACGATCACGTCGGGCGAACCGGCTTGCCGGCTGCCGAGCCGGTTGAGGAGCCCTTTGGCGACCCCAACCGTTTGGCCGGGATGGGTGCTCGCGATCCCGGCGTCGTTGAATGTCAAGGCGGCGATGGCCCCGGCATCGAGCATCGAGAGCGTGTCGCGCATCAAGGACACCCCGGTCAGCTTGGCGGCGCCGACCTTGAGCCCTCGCCGTGACAACCCCCGGACCAGTTCGGTCGCGGCGACGGTCTTCCCGGAATTCATGCAGGTCCCCGCGACGAACACGATCGGGGTATCGGACGTCAGCGAATCGGCGCTGGCTATCGCTCCGTCTCGGATGGTGGCGGGCCGGCCGATCCGGTCGCCGAGTTCCGGGAAGGTGAGTACGGCACCGAGCACTTCGGCTTTGAAGGGCGAGCCGATGTCCGGATTGACCGAGGTGCAACGGCCCAGGATGCCGCCCAGGTTAAGGACGTCGATCGTGTCACCAACGGCGACGGTGGCCGGCACCTGACCGGCATAGCCCCGAAGGGCTCGCCGGGAGCCTAACGTGCCGGCCAGAACGTCGCCGGCCCGGAGCGCCATCATCCGCCCGCTTGGGTCTTCGACCGTGTTGTAACTCGACTTGTCGGTCAGGATTCGAACCGCGATGATCCGCCCTTCCTCGGCCACGATCTCGTCACCCAGGATCACGTCGGGCGTGAGCCGGGCATTTTTGGTCGACGAGGCGATCCGGTCGAGCCGGACTCGGGTGGTGCGGACCACGTCAGCCGCCTTTCGCGGCGACTTTGGCCGCGAGCAGAGAAGGAATGGCCCCGATCCGGGCAAAGGCGCGGGCTTCGTCGCCGGTCCAGAGCCGGTTTTCTTCGCCGTA
>JANNQX010000123.1:0-46233 GCA_031400975.1 Gemmatimonadota bacterium | reverse complement strand
GGCCGCGCCGCGGGCCCCCCCGCCCCCCGCCCCCCCGGCCCCCGCAACCGGGGGGTGGGGGGGCCCTGTCCGTTTTTCCCCCGCGCCGAGCTGCCGAGTACCGAGCACGGTGACCGCGACGAAATTGCGTCGTTTCATTTGCCGCTCCTTTTGAGCCGGTTGGTCTTGGAGAGGGTGCCGTGGCGGGCCACGTAAGTGAAGCCCTTGAGGGCTTCACGTTGCGAGAGGGGGGACAGTTCCTTCGCGTAGGCGTCGAGATACTGCCGGACATCGTCGGGTTTGGCCTTGGCATGTTCGCGGAGGGCCCAGCCGATGGCCTTCCGAAGCCAAAATTCCGACGCGCCGAGTGATGGCGCGATGCAATCGCGGAGCAAGGCGAGGTCGGTCTGCTCCCGAAATCCGATTTGGCTGATGATGGCGACCCGCCGGAGCCAGATGTTTTCGGAGCGAGCCCAGGCTCGCAATGTCGGTTTGATCCGGTCGGGATAGGTGGCGAGGAGTACCGCGACCCGATGCGCGAGGCTGTCCACGTAGTCCCACCACGCCCCCTCTTGGATCATCCGCCGATAGAGCGGGAGCGAGGCGAGCGAGATAAATCGCTGGTAGGGCGGGTAGGCCGCCAACTCAATCGCGGCATACCGCTCCTCGCGGTGGGTGGCCTGATCCCACAGTTCGGCAATGATCCGACGCCAATCGGCCGCCATGCTGATGGGGTGGGCCTCGAAAACGTCGGCGCAGACCTTCCGAAGTTGGGGGGCGGCCACGCCGTAGTAGGGCATCGCGGACTTCATGTAGGCCTTGGCTCCCGCCGCCGCGGTCGCGTTCTTATGGCGGGTGAGTTGAGTCCGAATGGCCTTGGCGAGAGGACTTAGGTCCGTGGGCATTGAACGGTCCGTGTCAGAAAAGGGTTCACCGGGGGCCTGGGGTAGCCGGAATCGACCGCGGCCTCAAGATCCGCTCGATCATGTGGGCCAGCCTGGCGGTTGCGAAGGGCTTGCTCAACACCGCATCGATGGCCGGCGTGGTGGTTCGATCGATGGCGTCGGGCTGACCGGTGGTCAATAAGAATTTGGTCCCAACCGCCGCGGTCTTGATGTCGCGAGCGAGGTCGAGTCCGGTCTTCCCCGGCATGGTCAAATCCGAGATGACGAGATCGAACCCGGTGGGGTCGGCGAGGAACGCGGTCAGCGCCTCGCCCGCGGTCTGAGCGGTGGTCACCCGGTAGCCCAGCCGTTCGAGCATTCGCTTGCCGATTCGGACGATCGCCGGCTCGTCATCGACCAGCAGGATATGTTCCCCGTGGCCTCGGGGAATCGGTGCCGCCGGGATTGTCTCGGCCGGCTCGAGCACTGGAAAGTACAGGTGGAAGGTGGTGCCTTGGCCAACGGCACTCTCGACCAGAATAGCGCCGTCGTGATCCTCAACGATTCCGTGGACCACCGCCAATCCGAGGCCGGTCCCCTCCCCGGGAGCCTTGGTCGTGAAGAACGGCTCGAACATCCGCGCGACGACACCGGGCTCCATCCCGGCTCCCGTGTCGGAAAACGAGAGCCGGAGGTAGCGGCGTTCCGAGAGCTCCACATGATTGGCGGCAAGCTCCCGATCAACCATCACGACCGTTTCACGAATCGTAATCGTTCCCGCCTTGCGCCCGATGGCATGGGCGGCATTGGCGGCGAGGTTCATCAGGACCTGGTGTAGCTGACCGGGATCGGCCTCGATCAAGGGGGTGTCGGCCGTCAGCTCGGCCACCAGTTCGATCGTGCTGGGCAGGGACGCTCGGAGCAAGACCACGGCTTCTTCGATGACAGAACCCAGCGCGATGGACTGTCGGGCGGGCTCTCGTTTCCGACTGAAGGTCAAGATCCGCTGCACCACATCGCGCGCGCGGTTTGCACCCCGAAGCACCTCGGCCAGATTCGGGGCCGCGGGATGCCAGGCGGCGAGGTCCTCGAGCGCCATCTCGGCATTCCCCATGATGCCCATGAGAATGTTGTTGAAGTCGTGGGCGATCCCTCCGGCCAAGGTGCCGATTGCTTCCATCTTCTGGGCTTGGACCAGCTGGGCCTGGAGAACCGCGCGTTGGGCTTCGGCATGCCGTCGCTCCAACTCGGCGCCGGCTCGGCCGCCAAACAGCCGGAGAATCGTGGCAACCCGATCGGAGCGCTCGAGGGGCTTGCTGTCCATCACGGCCATCAGGCCGAGGGACCGATCCTCCGGGCCGAACAAGGGTACCCCGAAATACGAGTCAATCCCAAAGGTTCGAAAGACCTGGCTGTCGGGGTAGGCCCGGAGGGCATCGGTAGCGACGAAGGTCGCGGTCCCGTCGGCCACGGCTGCGCAGGGGCTCCCGGCAAGCTCATAGGCCACAGGATCCGCGATGGCCCCGTCGGCGGCGAAAGCCACCGTTGCGATCCGCTGGCGGCCGGATCCCTCGAACCCGCCGATCAGGGCGAACCGGACGCCCAGCGTCTTGGTGAGAGCAAGGACCAACGACCGGAAGAAATCGTCACCCACGTAGTGGCCGGTGAGTTGGGAAACGATCCGCTCGATCTCTTCCGCTTCCTTGACCCGGGTGATATCGACGAGGAGGCCGGTGACGCTGCCGGTGTCGCCGGGAGGCCGATTGAGAGCCACCCGGTCTTGGATCCACACCACCCGGCCATCGGCGGCGACGCCCCGGAACTCGTAGGTATGGTCGCGGCCGGCCGCGATTTCGCCGTCGGCGTAGGCGTTGGCGGCGTTGAAATCCTGGGGATGAACGATCCTCTGCCAAAAGCCGGGGACGAGCCAGTCGGCGAGCGGATATCCGAGCATTGCCTCGGCCCGTCCGCTGACGTAGGTGTAGCGTCGGGCGCGAAGGTCGTATTCGTAGACGATCCCGTCCACCCGCGCGATCAAATCCCGGAACCGCCGCTGGACATACTGGAGCTCGGTCTCGGTCGACCGGACCTGGGCGAGGGTTCGGGCGTCCTCGATGTGGCGGAGGAGGAGGACCGGGAGCCGATCCAGCTGCTCGGAACCAAGGACCGCCGCGACGCCGGCCCGGACCAGCGCCGCTTGCTCGACCACCGGAATATCGGCTACCACCACGATGGGAATGGCGTTCGGGAGAATCGGGGTTAGGTCTTCGAGGCTGACGGCGCCGCCGACGACCACCGCGTCGGCGGGGCCGATCGCGGCCGCGGCCGCTGCAATGTTCGGCACCGAATGGAACACCTGGTCCAGCCCGACAGCGGCGCAATAGTCGCCGAGTCGGGCTTGGACCGGTTCGGGAATTCGGACCAAGAGAATTCGCACCTCGCAAAATACCCTTGACCCGGCCCAATGAGGTACGGCCCGTCGCTGGCGGCGTACCCAGCGGGCCACTAGCTTGTCCCGACTCGATACCGGAGCAAACCAATGGGTCCCCAAGGGTTTTCTTGGACAGGCATTTTCGGGAGATTCGCCGCCGCCCTGGTGCTGGTGTACGGCACCTTCAATCCTGAGGGCTACTCGTTCTTCCATTGGGCCATCAATCCGATGGTTCGCGGCCAGATGGAGGTGGCGGGCCAGCAGCTCCCGGTCAAGCTGTTGGCGGCGTTGCTCTTGGTGGCCGTTTGGATCTTCTTCCTCAGGGCCACCCGCCGGTCGATTGGTTGGATGGGCGCGCTCCTGATGGTAGGAATTCTGGGGGCGCTGGTGTGGGCGTTGATCGATTGGCACGTACTCAACCCGACCAGCAGTCGGGCGATTGCCCATGTGGTGCTGGTGGCCCTGGCCCTGGTGCTGACGATCGGGATGTCATGGTCCCATGTCACTCGGAAGGTGACCGGCCAGGTCGATACCGACGAAGCCTAGGCGGGGGCGGCGCTGGGTGGCGGGCCCGACCGACGAAACCAGCGACGGACCGTCCAGGCGGCGATCAGAACGATCGCCGTTAGGCAAACGAAGGGTACCAGCAGTGCAAGGAGGACGGTTGTGACCCCGCCGATGGCTTCGAGGGTGGCCACCACGGGGTTGGCCAGTCCGGCGGTCGCGAGGCTCGATTTGGCTCGGAGCAGCACCGTTGCGCCTTGGATCAACCCGGCCGCCCCCCCTCCTCCAATCAGTGCAATCGCCCACCGAAGCAACGGCGGCACGTCGACCACGACTGCGGCCGTGGCGATCACCCCGGCAATCAACGCGGCGGGGGTGGCGAGAGCATCAAGGGCGTGGTCGAGCCAGGGGACGTAGTAGGCCACGATTTCGAGCCCGGTGGCCGTCCCCAGAGCGATAGCCGCTGGGGTCGTGGCCAC
This sequence comes from Gemmatimonadota bacterium, assembly GCA_031400975.1. Lineage (GTDB taxonomy): Bacteria > Gemmatimonadota > Gemmatimonadetes > Gemmatimonadales > GWC2-71-9 > SHZU01. Next base: position 41,956 of record JANNQX010000123.1, on the reverse strand, counting down.
CCACGAAAAGTCCGGTCCTACTGATAGGTGGCCGTTCAGCGAGGCCAATGAGAGCCCGAATAGAGGCAGAAAGATCCGAAATCCGCAGGCGGCGGCCAAGCCCAAACCCACGGCTATCCCGAGCAGGGCATCCGTCATCCGTCGAGCTCGCCCCTGGCGTCCCGTTCGAAGCGGTTGTCCAAGTAGTAGTGTTTCCCCTGCCACCACGCTGAGAGACTGGCCCCGAGGTACAGGAGCGGGAACGCGGGACCCCATTGCTCAAATTGGGTTACGTGGACTCGCTCATGGTCGCGGGTCTGGTCGAGGGTTGATTGATCGAGGGCGAGTACCGCATGTCCGACCGTGATGGCGGCAACCCGGCCCGGCGGCAATCGGCGCAGGATCGCGGGCAGGATTCCGCCACTCAGTTCGAAGATCCCGTTCCGAATGGCCACCCGGCCACCGGTGAGCGCCACCACCGGAATCCAGGCCACGGCCACGAGGGTCCACGGGCCGGCCCACAAGTACCTCGCCACGGTTGGGATCATGGGACCGCTTTGATGACGGCTCGGATCGATTCGGTCCACGCCACGGCGCTGTCGGGTGGGACAAACGACCACACCTCTTTCGATCGGCCGGTGCCCGCTGAGATTTTGACCCGATCGGCCTCCCGGGCAACTTCGTACATCCGCCTGCTTGCTGGAGTGATCTCGAGTCCCACCTTGTCATTCTTGTAGATCAGGACGCTTCGGCGAGTGACGATGATCGAGGCGACGCGATCCTCCCAGCCGTCGTGGGTGTATCGGAACCGGAGATTGGCGGCCCGGTGCACCACGCCTTCGGCGGCGAAGACGGAGTCCCGAGCGGGGGCGAGCCGGCTGGTGTCACGGCTTTGGCAGGCCGTCAGACCGACCAGAAACCCAACAAAACCCGCTCGGTGCAGTATTTTCATGGGTGGCCGTAAGGTATTGCTGTTCCACCCATCGAACTAGGGATTGGCATGACCATACGTGGTTGGGTTGCGTTGATGCTGGTCGGGTTACTGGCCGCTCGGACGGCCGTGGCGCAGGGTCGGTTGTCCGATGCACCCGATCCGCTGGTGATATCGCGAGCCCTCGATTCGATTCGGGCCGATCGGGAAGGAGCGTCTCGGCTTCGGGGCGAGTCCGACGGCCGGGGGGCAACCGCCGAGGCCAGACTGGCCGAAGCCACGGTCCAGGTCGAGCTTCTCAAGAAGGACGTGACCGCTTTGGATGTTCAACTCAAGGCGGCCAAGAAAGAGAAGCGCGAGGCCGACAAGACCGTGCTCGAGTCCGACAAAAAGGACCTCGAACGGCGACGGGAGCTCTGGGAACGCCGCCGCGACCTTCGTGAGGCGGAGATGGAGTACTTCCGTTCCGAAGTGGCCGGTGCCGACGCCGCGATCAAGGCGTTGGACTTCGAACAACAGTTGGAACGCCGCCGGCTCGAAGCCGGCGATGCTCGGCTGCTCGACGAACTGGAACGGAAGACACTCGAAAATCGTCTTGATCTGGAGAACCGCCGCCGGGACGCCGCCGACCGGCGGGTCCGGGTCGTCGAGCGCCAACTGGCCGTGCAGCGGGCCCAGATCGCCCTGACGAGTAAGCGTTAGGCGGGGTTGGCTGTCACGAAATCAATCAAGCGCTGGGCCAGGATCTCCCCTTGGTCTTCCTGGAGGAAATGTCCAGCGCCGACCACCGTTTGATGAGCCTGGGTGGCGGCGCCCGGGACCAGTTGTTGGAAGACCCGCTCGCCGCCGGCCATGATGGCATCCTGGTCGCTGAACGCGGTGAGAAACGGCTTGGTCCAAGTCCGGAGCGCTTCCCATGCCTTGAGGTTGGCCGGAACGGCCGGATCGTCAGGGCCAACCGGCACCAGCATCGGAAAGGCCCGGGCCCCGGCCTGGAACGACTGATCGGGAAAGGGGGCGTCGTAGGCCGCCGCGACCGCGGGGTCGATCCCCTTGACGGTGCCTTTGTGAACGATCTTGCCGGCGGCGAATACCGGCACTGTCTGGGAGTACTCCCGCCATTGAAAGAAGGCGGGATTGATCGCTCCGGTGCCATTTGGCAAACCGGTGTTAGCCGCCACGATCCGGGCGAACCGATTCGGGAGTTCGGTCGCGACCCGGAGGCCGAGGAGCCCGCCCCAGTCTTGGCCAAACAGCGTCACGCCTTTGAGGTCGAGGTTGGTGACCAGCTGCTTCAAGAGGTCGACGTGAAGGGCGTAGGAGTAGTCCTCCCGCCGCTGGAGCTTGTCGGATTTGCCGAAGCCAACCAGGTCAGGCGCAACGACCCGCAAGCCGGCCCCCGCAAGGATTGGGATCATTTTCCGATAGAGATACGACCAGGTCGGCTCCCCATGGAGCAGCAGCACCACCTGGCCGGTGGGCGGCCCCTCGTTGAGATAGTGGAGCCTGATCCCATCGAGGCTTAGGTAATGAGGGGCGAACGGATAGCCTGGGAGGCCCGCGAACCGGCTTTCGGGGGTCCGGAGCACCGCGCGGTCCGGCCGGGCGACGGGGCCCCCGAGCCGGGCGAAGGCGATGAAGTCGGTTGGCAGCGGGACGCCGCCGGCGGCCCGAACGTTCAGGGCGACCTGCCCCCGATGATACTGGCCGTGCATGCAGGCGTGGGTGAGGATATCGTGGATGGTCGATGTGAAGGTCAGGCCGACCGTATTGGTGTAGGTGATGGTCTGGGCGGCGACGGCCGGCTCGAGAGTGGCCACGAAGGCGCGCAAGCCGGCGGCGTTGTCGGCGGCCAGAGTCCGGCATTGGGCGAGCGTCAAGGTTGGAAAGACCGAAACGGTCGCGGCGACGCCCGTGAGCCGGCAGAGCCAAATGTGCTCGGCGGCCAGCACATGGGCGAAGGTGCCGAGGGTTTTCGGGTCGATCGAAGGAAGGCAGTCGAGGGCGCCGAGGGTGCGCTGGTCGGCCCAGACCATGTGTTCGATCATCCGTTTGAGGTGTTCCACGGTGGGTCTCCACTGGAGCGTGAGCGCAATGCCGCATTTGGAAAGTCTGGCCCCAAAATCTACTCCGGCGTTCGATCGAAACCGATTCCCGTTTTCCGTCCCAGCGATTCGGTCCCTCGGCCGGCTTGATGTCAGTGGCGCGGTCACGTTCTTCGTCGGCGAGAACGGTTCCGGTAAATCGACGCTCCTTGAGGCCCTGGCGCTGGCGACAGGGTTGCCGACGGTTGGGACCGAGGAAGGCGGCCGGGATCCGTCGCTCGCGGCACAACAGACGCTGGCCGACGCGCTCAAGTTGACCTGGACGACCCGAACCCGCCGAGGCTTCTTTCTCCGGGCTGAGGACTTCTTCGGCTGGCAACGCCGGTTGGCTCGGGACCGGGCCGACTACGAGGCTCGGCTCCTTGAGATCGATCTCGAGTTCGAGGGGCGATCCGACTACGCCACCGCCTTAGCCAAGGGGCCGACGGCCTCGGTGCTCTCGGACATGGAGCGCCGGTACGGCAAGGAGCCCGACGCTCGTTCCCATGGGGAGTCGTTCCTGCAGCTGTTCCAAGGTCGTTTCATTCCGGGCAGTCTGGTGCTCTTGGACGAACCGGAAGCGGCTCTCTCGCCGCAAAACCAGCTTGGCCTGGTGGCCATGGTCATGGCGATGACCAAGCAGAACGCCCAGTTCATCATTGCGACCCATTCGCCGATCGTGTTGGCGTTGCGGGGGGCACGGATCTATTCGTTCGACGAGGGTGAGGTTCGTCCGGCCCACTACGAGAGCCTGGAGCACGTCAGGTTTACTCGGGAGTTTCTCCTCGATCCGTCCAGGTTTCTCCGACGCCTGGAGGACTAGGGGTCAGACGGTTGGAACGAATGGGGTGAGTTCGGGGGGGCGTTCCCCGATCAGCGACGCACCATACCGGACGGCCTGGCGGAATTCGACCGGGGCCTTGGCGGATGCGGCTTCTCGCTGGTCGACGTTGGGATAGAGAATCGAGATCTGTTCGCCGACGGCGTTATAGCACGCAACCGCCATGCTTCGATCGGTGAGGCGGGCGCAAAAGGTCAGGCCGTCCTCCGGCAGGGCGGTCACGTCGATCAGATTCTTCACCACCCCCACATAGCACCAGGCTTGGTAGGCCGGGTTTCCCTTGGCGCAGTTGTCGATGGCTTTCTGGTGATTGCGAACGACAAATCCAGTCAAGTAGGTCCCCACGCCCTGATAGCAGGCTGGGCGCATCCCGAGCGGGGCCTCATCGCAGGCCCTGGCGATCTTCCCGAAATCCGAGCCGACCGTCTCGATGATGATGCCGGCTTGCATGCCATAACAGGCAGACCGGTACTTCGGGGCGAGCACGGAGCATGGATAGAGCGGGTCGTTTCGATTCCGGGCCGGAAACGAATCCGGTGCCGCGGTTGCCATCTCGTGGTCGCTGTGGTCCTGCCCCTGGGCAGCCGGGGCGGGGTTCTTGTGCGGATGGTGGGACTGGCCCCGGGCGGCCACGATGAACTCCATGAAGGCGCCGCCATAGCAAGAGCTCGCATCCCATTCGCGAATCAGCCAGTCGCATCCGGCCAGGGCCTTGGGCAAGTGCATGGCCATGTTGTTGACCAGGCCGTGGCCGATGCCATGGACGCACTGGAACCGGAGCCAGGCGTTGGTGGTGGCCACCGGGATTTGATTACACAGGCGGTAGACGGTCGCGCTATCCGTGCCTTGGGCGTCCAGCACCGCCTGGACGACGCCATGGTAGCACCCGGATTGGAACAACCCGGTGCAGGCGTCGTACACCGGGCCCACCGCTTCTCCCGGCGACCAGGCGTTGATCCCCACGACATGGGTCAGGTCGTGGCCGTAGGCCTGGGTTGCCGGATCGCGGCGGCTGATGATGGAGAGCCCGTCCATGGCCAGGCGGATCTGGTGCCGCTCGACCGAGGCGAGTAACAACTCTTCGTAGCAGGCTTTCCGGAAGTCGCCCCCGAGGAAGCGGCATCGGTTTATCGCGAAGGCGGCAAAGGCGGCCGAGTCATGGCTGGCCAGCGGGGCCTCGATGACGGCCTCGATCGGCCGCCCGCCGATGAGGGGTAGAATCGCTCCCCGGTAGCGCTGATAGAACGTACCTGCGGCGAAGAGGACGGCGGCGATTCCGAGGGCGGTCAGCAGCGTTCGGCGCATGGGGGAAAGATAGCACCGTCGAAAAAGACGAGGCCGGCCGCGCCAGGAACTCAGGCGGGGCCGGCCGGACCTGCGCGACGGGAGCTATTTCTTCTTGGGTGGACGCCCGCTCCGTTGGACGGCCTTGAGCCAGGCCATCGCCTTGTCGAAGGCCTTCTTCTTCCCGCCATTGCTGACGTCACCGAAGAAGGCGGTGAACTTCGGGCGGGTTCCGCTCGGAGTCGGGCGGTATCCAAAGCGGCAGAACCAACCGAAGGTCCGGGTGCTCGCTTGATCGATCCGCGAAATACCGGGAACCTTCGAGGTCGAGCGCGCCCGGGGCTTGGTGGTTGCCTTAGACCGGGTCGAAGGTCGACGAGTTGCCATGGTGCGTGGTCCGAATGGTTAGGTGTGAGTGGTTGCCGGCCCTATAATGCGCCCAATTTAGCCATTGCGGAAGGGGGGGCAATTTTCGGCCCCCCAAGCCGCTATCCTAACGCTCGAATTCCGCAAGGCCCAGGATGTCCGCCTAACTGTCTTTCAGGTACCTTTCGAACCAATCCAACAGATCAAGCAGGACCTGTTTCGAGTTCTCCCGGCCGGACACGTAGTAGGTTTCCCCCGGGTACACCTTGTACTTGACGACCTTGTTGAGCCGATCCAAGGCATGGACGAATTCGAGTGATGCCGGAATCGGAAGCACGCCGGGCCGCCAGGCCTGGGTTACCCCATCGCCCTGGAGCACGAAGGCGGGTGTGGTGATGGCCGCCGCGGAGAAGATCGACGAATTCCGCCGGTAGACCGCCGCGCTATCGGGATAGGGGCCCCATTCGTAGGCGTTGAGCTTGGAGTGTTGGAGTTCGGTGTTGTAGTCCTGGAAGCTGATCCAGTTGGCGTAGCCTGATTGGGGCGCCGCCGCCTGGAACACCCCAGGAGCGTGGGCAATGGCGCCCATGCTCATGATCCCGCCATAACTGTTGCCGGTAATGCCCATCCGCGCCCCATTCACAAAGGGGAGGGTCTTGAGAAACTCGACCCCTTGGACCACGTCCCGGAGGTCGCAGTGGGTCCAGCAAGGATTGTTGGCATCCTCGAAGCTCTTCCCAAAGCCCGAGCTGCCCCGGATGTTCGGAGCCAGCACCGCGTACCCCATTCGGGCCAAGAACTGGACCTGAGCCAGGTACGTATCGCTGAACTGCGCGGTGGGACCTCCGTGGATGTACATGATCCCGGGCACCCGTTGGCCGGGGGCAATCGTCGCCGGGCGGTACAGATATCCCGTGATCGTGAAGCCGTCACTGGGATAGCTCACCTTTTCCGGCACGATCAGACTGCTTTCGATCCCGGCGGTGATCGACTCGGTCAACGGCTTCGAGACGCCACCGGCCGCCGCGACGACCATAAGGTCCGCGGGGCGAGTCGGTGTCGCGAAGAGATAGGCGACCCTGGTGCCGTCAGGCGACCACTCAGGCGCGCTCGCTACCCCGCGGGTGACCGGAACGAGGACCCGCGGGGTGCCGCCGCCGGCTGCGGGGACGATCCGAAGGTCCTGGGTGCCGTTGCGAAGCGAAGCGATGACCACTGACTGTCCATCCGGCGACCACCGGGCGTCGCTTTGGTCGGCTGACTCCGGGGCCAGCTGGCGCGGGGCCCCTCCCCCGATCGGGGCCACCCAGTAGTTGAGCCAGCCACTGCGATGGGACCGAAACAGGACCCACTGGCCATTGGGCGACACCAGCGGGTATCCGAACCGGGCTCGGGTCGCCATGGTGCCGTAGTCGAAAAGATCCCGGTCGGCGGCAACGACCGCCGAGGTGCCACCGGTGGCCGGCATCACCAGGATCTCATGATCGGCCCATCGATCGTCGGAGCGGATGTACACCAGCGACCGACCGTCGGGGGTCCAGGCCGGATAGGTCTCGTATCGCGGATCACTGGTCAGTCGGGCAACCTTCCCGGTGCCGACCTCGACCCGCCAAAGGTCGAATTGGCCGTATCGGAGCGCCGAGAACGCAATCGACCGGCCGTCAGGCGACCAACTGATCGCGTTGATTCGGGCGCCCAGGTCGGTGAGTTGCCGTTCGGTCCCCGTGGCGATGTCCCAAAGCCAGATCTCGGGGTTTCCGCCCTTATCGCTCAGGTAGGCGAGCCGATCGCCCGCAGGGGCAGGACGAACCAGCCCAGTGGCGATTTCCCGGGTGACCTTCACGGGGGTCCCCCCGATTGCCGCCACACTCCAGACCGCTCCCCCTCCCAACGGTGACGCGAACAGAACCCGGGCCCCATCAGGGCTCCACATCGGTCCCTCGCCGGTCACGATCGACCCGACTGCCGTCACCCGCTCGGCCACCTCCCTCGCCGTTTGGCCGAGTGCCGAGTGCCGAGCGCCGAGTGCCGAGTATTGAGTGCCGAGTGCTGAAACCGCCAGCCAGCTGAGTACCACCCCGTTTCGGTTCATTCATCCCTCAAGTAAGCGTTGAAGAACGCCAGCATGTCGAGAAACAGCTGGCGCTGATTGGTTGGGTTGTTGACGTAGTAATTCTCGTTCGGGTAGGTCTTGTAGCTGAAGACCTTGTAGTACCGCTCCAACTCGTCGGCAAACTTCTTCGACGCATGGGAATTGGGAAACCGCCCGGTACCGTGCACGAGCATCACCGGGGTCTCGACCTTGCTGACCGAAAAGTACGGGGAGCTCCGCCGGTACAGCGCCTCGGTGGCCGGCGAGAGCGGCCCATATTCGTAGTCGAGCAGCTTGACATGCCGATACTCTTGCTCGGTGTAGAAATCGATCCAGTCGCCATAGCCGGCGCCGGCCACGGCCGCCTGAAAAAAGCCGGGCGCAAAAGCGATAGCCGACAGGCTCATGCAACCACCGTAGCTGGTGCCGGTAATACCGATCCGCCGGGCGTTGACATAGGGGAGTTGCTTGAGGTATTCGGCTCCCGCCTTGACGTCGTCGAGGTCGCCGTGGCCCCAGTCCTTGTCGTTGGCGTCCTCGAAGGCCCGGCCGAACCCGGAGCTACCCCGGATGTTCGGGAGCAGGACGGCGTAGCCTTGGCTGACGAAGAACTGGACCTGGGCCTGGTAGTTGTCGCTGAATTGGGCCGTCGGACCACCGTGGATGTACATCAAGCCGGGGGCCTTTTCCCCCGGGGCCAACGTGTTCGGCCGGTATAGGTAGGCCGAGATCTGATGGGGGCCGCTCTGGTAGGTGATCTTCTCGGGAGTCACCAGGGTCCTGGCGAGGTTGCCTCCGGGGGCCGAAAAGGTCAGCTGGGTCGGGACGCCCCCGCCGACCGGGACCACGTATAGCTCGGCGGCCTCGGTGGGGCTGCCTAACGTAAAGGCGAGCTTCGATCCGTCCGGCGACCAGGCGGGGTTGTTGACCATGCCCAGCGCCGGGGCGACCAGCGTCTTCGATGCCCCTCCCCCCGCGGGGACGACTCGAAGATCTTGAGTGCCGTTCCGGTTCCCCACGTAGCTGATCCATTTCCCGTCCGGCGACCACCGGGCGTTGACCTGATCGTGGGCTTCCGCAACCATCGGTCGCGCCGCGCCGCCGCTGATCGGGGCGATCCAGTAGTTGATCCATCCGCTGCGATGAGAACGGAACAGAACCGACTTACCGTCGGGCGACGGCATCGGATATCCGAAGGTGCGGCCGGCGCCATAGTCGAAGAAGTTGGTGTCACGGGTTACCAGGCGGGCCGATCCGCCCCCGACCGGGATGGCCATGATGTCGTGGTCGACCCACTGCTGGTCAAGTTGCACAAAGAGGATGGTCCGTCCGTCCGGTGTGAAGGTCGGCAGGACCTCGTAGCGGAGGTCGTTGGTCAGACGGGTGACCTTGCCGGATGGAACCGCGACCGTCCAAATGTCATAGGATCCATACCGGTCGCCGGCGAACGCCATGGACTTCCCATCTGGGGCCCACGACATCGAGTTGATCCGAGTTTGGCCGAGCTTCGTCAGCTGAACGTCGCGGCCGTCCTGGGGTGACCACAGCCAGATCTCCGTCGCGCCGCTCTTGCCGGACGCGTAGGCGATCCAGTCACCGGTCGGGCTCCATTGCGGCAGGTAGTTGGATTGGTAGGGAACCACGCCAAGATCGGGGGCGAGCCGGGTCGGGAACCCCCCGCCGGCGCCGACGCTCCAAAGCCCCGAGGCCCCGCCCAAACCTGACTGGAACATGATCGACGATCCATCAGGCTTCCACTCTGGTTGTTCTCCGCCGACCACCGAGCGGATCGCCAGCACGTTATCCGCGGCGACCGCGGGGGTGGGTCGAACTTGTCCGTGGCCAACGGCCATCGGGACGATCACGAGGAGCGACAGGGGCGCGAATCGGAACATCGGTATCTCGGTGGTGGGTGGGAATGAGGTACGATACCGCTCCCGGTCGTGCGTCGTTAGTGGGAGGCGCGAATCAACCGAGAGAAATCGGGTCGGCCCATGGCGGCCCGCGCCAGCTCGTTGATTCGGTACTTGGCCCGGTTCTGGGCCAGTGGAATGGTGGAGTCGATGAGGCCGAGCGACTGGGCAACGTCGTCAGCGTAACCGGGTACCAACAACTTGACGCCGCCGGGAATCCGTCCGGGTGAAACCTGGTTGACATGACGAACGAGATTTGAGGTGCAGTTGTTGGTGGCGGTGTTGTAAAACTCCGGCCGGGCATTGAGCGACTCGGCGCGGTTCAGCATCCCGACCAACATCGCCCGGATCTTGTCGGGGGCGGCCGTGATCGGGTAGAGGTAGACGTCGAAGTCGCCGAAGGCCGCCCGCTTCCCGATCAGGTCGCCCTCCGCCCCGATCACGTAGATCAACTCAAAATTCCGCCCCAGACCTTTCAGGAGCCCGTAGGATTCGTCCTCTTCGCGTCGAGCTTCGATCGAAATCGCGAGGTAGGTCGAGTCACTGAAGCCGAAGGTGACGAAACTGTGGGCCGGTCCCCGCCATGTCCGGGAGAATGGGGTGAGGACCAACCAGACCGACTCCACCCGGTTCACGTGGTATGTCCGGGTCTCGTAGGTCGGATCAAAATCGGTCTCGGTTCGGTAGCCAAAGTTCCGAAAATTGGCGATCCGAACCACCGAATCAGCGGCCACGATTTCCGGCGGCCGGGCCTGGTCGGTGGCCCAGCCCCTGGTATTTGAGGGGCGCCGCGAGAATACGATCGCGCCGAACCCGGCGATCGAAAAGAATATCGCCAGAAACACGACCCGCCAGAAGGTGGCTTGCCGGCTCGTCCGGACGCTCATCGGCTGCCTAACGCTGGTTGGCGAGCAGGCGACTCGCCGCTCGGAGCCGGTCGGTCACCGCAGCCACCGTTTGCGTGGTTGGCGTGGCATCGGCGCCCTGCAGCGTCCCGTAGAGCAGCTGAAGCTCGCCCAGTAGGGCCTGGCGGGCCGGCGTGGGATCGGCCTTGGCCACCCGGTCGGCCGCATCGGCGATCCGCCGGGAGAGCTCGAACTGGCGGCGGAGTCCGATCGCCGGCGTCTTGAGTCGGGGATCGATCCGAACCGTGAACCACTGCCGGTAGCTCTGGCCGGCCACGGTCAGCTTGGCCTGATACCGTCCGGGAAGGACCCAGACTCCGGTTGGTTCCTTTTCGGTTTGTCCCTTGATGGCCGCAATCGGAAACGAGCGAGCGAACCCGGCCGACACGGGGTATTTCATGTCCCAGAGAAACCGGTGGGCGCCGGCGGTGGTACCGAGCAACTGCGGCTTGCGGATCCAATAGCCGGGAACGTTGCCTTCGTCGCCGATCGGTGGCGCGGCTTCATCGCTCCGGTACCGGCGGATGAGAGCACCGGTCGGATCGAGGATTTCGAGAGTGACGCCGCCGGTGGCCGGTTCCTTGAGCCAGTAGTCGATCATGGCGCCGTCCGGCGGATTGGCGCCGGCCGGTTCCTCTGGAGGAAGCGGCGTGTCGGTGTTCATGTTCCAGCGAACCCGCGTCGCGGTCGCGGGTTCAAACAACGCGGCCGGCGTGACCGGCGTTCCGGCGGCGGCCTGCCGGAGCGGGGTGATGTTGTCGAGAATCCAAAACCCCCGACCGTGGGTACCGACGATCAGGTCGTCGTCTTTGATGACCAAGTCCCGGATCGAGGTGGCGGGGAGGTTCCGGCGAAGTGACTGCCAGTGACCCCCGTCGTCCACGCTGACATACACCGTCGTTTCGCTGCCGGCGAACAAGAGGCCCCGGCGCTTGGGGTCCTCCCGGACGGCATTGATCGTCGCGCCCTCGGGGATCCCGGTGGTGATATGGGTCCAGGTCTTGCCGCCGTCGCGGGTTCGGTAAATGTGGGGTGTCAGGTCGCTCAATCGGAGGGTGTTGACTGCCGCGTAGGCCGTCAGCGGATCGAAGTGGGAGGCGTCGATCAACGAGACCTTGGCCCACGGCCTCTGCTCGGGTGGGGTGACGTTGGTCCAGGTCTTCCCGCCGTTCGTTGTCAGGTGGATTAGACCATCGTCGGTGCCGGCCCAGAGAATGCTCTCGCGAACATGGGAGGGCGCCAGAGTGTACACCACGCCCGGGTGCCGCGCCATGGCGGCTCCGGTCGCCGCGTAGTATCCGACGTTAGGCGGAACTACCGAATCGGTCCGGGTGAGATCGGGGCTGATCTCGGTCCACGACCGGCCGCCGGTCAGGGTCTTCCACACGGAGTTGGAGGCGAAATACAGCGCCCGGGGGTTGACCGTCGAGAACACGACGGGCGCGGTCCGGAGGGTCCGATAGCCGGGCGATCGGAACGCCTTGGGGGCGATGTCTTGGACCTGGCCGGTGCGGCGATCAAACCGGGTCACTCGCCCGCCGTAGACGATGTCCGGATCGAGCGGATCGGGCGCGACATAGCCGTATTCATCGACCCCGACCGGGGTCCAGTCACGGAAGGTGATCTGGCCGTCGTTGCCTCGGCTCCGAACACACGCCGAGCCGCTTTCTTGCTGGCCTCCGCAGACCCGATAGGGAAAGGCGTTGTCTGCCGATACGTGGTAGAACTGAGCGGTCGGCTGATTGTACCAGCTACTCCAGGTCTCTCCGCCGTTGACGGTCACGATCGCGCCCTGGTCGGCCGCCATGACCATGATGTCGGGGGTGACGGGGTTGATCCAGATCCGATGGTAGTCGTCGCCGCCTGGGGCCCCTTTCAGGGCTGAAAACGTCTTGCCACCATCAGACGATTTCCAGGCGACGACGCTCGCGGTGAACACGATATCGGGGTTGGTGGGGTGGACCTTCACCTCGGCGAAGTCCGAAGGCCGCGACACGATTCGAGGGTCCTCGCTGATCCGGATCCAACTCTCACCGGCGTCATCGGACCGATAGAGAAACCCGCGACCCCGGAGATCGGCCGTCAGGAAGAGCCGGCTGGGGTTGCTCGGCGCGACGGTAATGCCGATCCGGCCCAGCCCGTCGGCCTCGAACGTGGGAAGTCCCTGAGTGAGGCGGCGCCAGGTCTTGCCGCCGTCGAGGGACTTGAACAAGCCGGTGCCGGGGCCATTCCAGGATCCATTCTCCCACGGAGCCTGGCGCGCTTCCCAGAGGGCCGCGTAGACGATCTCAGGGTTGGTGGGGTCGAGCACCACGTCGATCGCCCCGGTGTTTTCGTCGGGGCCCAAGACTTTGGTGAACGTCCGCCCCCCATCGGAGGACGCGAACAGACCTCGCTCGACGTTGGGACCGTACGGATGGCCCAGGACAGCAACCAAGAGCCGGTTGGGATCGCGGGGGTCGACGGCGATCTGGGGAATCTGTTGTCCGTCGCGGAGGCCCAGGTGCTGCCAGGTCTGGCCGCCGTCGGCCGATCGGTAGATCCCGTTACCGGTGGACAGATCGGGGCGTTGGAGCCCCTCGCCGCTGCCGACGTAGATCACCTCGGGATTCGAGGGCGCGATCGCGATCGCGCCGATCGAGCCGGTGGATTGCTGGTCGAAAATTGGGGTCCAGGTTCGGCCGAAGTCCGTGGTCTTCCAGACCCCGCCGTTGACGACCCCGACGAAGAACAGGTTCGGTTTTCCTGGAATGCCGACGGCGGCTTTGGTCCGGCCGGCTCGAAACGGTCCGATGTCGCGCCAGGTCAACCCATTGAGGAGGCGCGGGTCGAGGCCCTGAGCCTGGACCGGGCCGACGGGCAAGGCCAGCATGATGGCCAGAAAGATCGGGCGGCATAGCATGAGCATTCCTCGAGCGGTGACGGTGAAGGCCGCAAACTAGCGGGGCCAGACTTGGTTTCTGTAGGCCGATCCCCTCTAGCATTCGGGATCGTGTCGCCTACTTTGCCCGCGCCCGTGATTGGCATGCCGCGACGGTGCCGTTATGGTGGGCTCGGTCCTGGCGGGATGGTGGGCGCTCGGGCGTTCCCGAACAGAACTCGGAGATCCTGCTTGATAACCTTCCCCATCGCGTTGCGGGGCAACTCGGCCACGAGCTGAATCTCTTTGGGGACTTTGTACGGTGCCAGTCGTTCTTTGAGCCAGGCCCGGAGCTGGTCGGGCACTAGTTGACCGCCGGCCGCGGGGACGACGACCGCACCGATTCGCTCGCCCAAGTCAGGGTCGGGAACCGCCACGACGGCACAATCCGTCACCAGCGGATGTTCGCGGGCCATTTCCTCGATCTCCAGGGCGGAAATCTTGTAGCCGGCCGACTTGATGATATCGACGCTTTCGCGACCGAGGATCCGGTAGTACCCGTCCTCGACCACCGCCACGTCCCCGGTGGCGAACCAGCCGTTCTTGAAGCTGCGAGCCGTCTCCTCGGGCCGGCCCCAGTATTCGCGGAAGACTTGGGGACCCCGGACCTCGATTTGCCCAGGCTGTCCGGCGGTGACGACGGCGCCCTGTTCGTCAACCAGCCGGACCTCGACCTCCGGGAGCGGCTGGCCGACGGTGCCGGGCCGTCGCTCGCCCTCGAGCGGGTTGGAGAGCGCCATCCCGATTTCCGTCATACCGTATCGCTCCAGCAGCCGATGGCCGGTCAGGGCCTCCCAGCGGGTCAGGACACCGATCGGCAGGGCCGCCGATCCGGAGATCATGAGACGAAGGCTCCTGGCGCCGGCCGACCACCGCGCTTGGGTCGTGGGGTCCGCTGCATCCCATGCGGCAATCAGTCGATGGTAGATGGTGGGTACCGCGGTAAGGAAGGTGATCTCGCCGGAGGCGAGTCGGTCCCACGTGCGGGCTGGGTCGCCAGGATCGAGAAACTCGACGCTGGCCCCGACCCACAGCGCACAGGTGAGGGCGTTGACGATCCCGTGAATGTGGTGGAGTGGCAGGATATGCAAGCTCCGATCGGCTCTGGTCCATCCCCAGGCCGTGGCCAGGGCCATGACTTGAGCGGTGAGCCCGGCCTCCGTCGTAATCACGCCCTTTGGCCGCCCGGTGGTACCGCTAGTGTACACCATCAGGGCTGGGCGTTCCTTGCTCGGCGCTCGGCGCTTGGCACTCGGCACTCGGCGGGGGGTGGGGAGTTGGGTGCCGAGGGCGGAGAAGGCAGTGCCGCGGGCTTGGGCCAGGGGGCGGAGGCGGTCGGCGAATTCGGGCACGGTCAGGACCAGGCCGACCTTGGCGTCGTCGAGGATGTATTCGATTTCGCGGGCCGGGTGGGTGAGGGCGAGGGGGACGGCGATCGCCCCGGCGCGCCAGATTCCGTGCTGGATGGCCACGTACTCGAAGCCAGGACGGGTCAGGAACGCGATCGTTGGCACTCCTGTCACGGCGGCGGCGACCTGGTTCGCGGCGGCATCGAGCTCAGCGTACGAGGCAACCCGGCCGTCTTGGATGATGGCTGGGTGGGGGCCGAATCGGGCCAGTTCGATCATCGGTGAAAGCTTGAGGACTGGTATGGGCTTCGCAAGGACTCTTGCGGCTTCGTAGAGATGTGTAGATTAGAGCCACATGAATCCAACTCCGGTAGTCCTCTACGGCGAGCTGGTCCGGCTCGAGCCGCTCGATCATCGGCATGTGGACGAGTTGCTGGAGCAGGCCCAGAACGACGAGATCTGGCGGTACATGCCGGTACCCCGGCCGACGTCGCGGGCGGCTTTCGAATTGCTCATCGACAAGGCATGGAAAGCCGCCTCCGAGGGATTGGAAATTCCCTTTGCGATCATCGATGTCAATTCGGGGCAAGCGGTAGGCTCGACCCGGTATCTCGACATTCATCGTCCGGATCGGATTCTCGAAATCGGGTGGACCTGGCTGGGTCCGGCCGCCCAACGGACCGCGATCAATACCGAGTCCAAGCTGTTGTTGCTTCGTCACGCCTTCGATGATCAGGGGGCCTTGCGGGTCCAGCTCAAGACCGATGGGCGGAACACCCGCTCCCAACAGGCCATCGAACGGCTGGGCGCGGTCAAAGAAGGCGTCCTTCGGCGCAATCGGTTGATGTGGGACGGTGTCCGTCGCGACACGGTCTATTACAGCATCTTGGACGATGAATGGCCCGCCGTAAAATCCCGTCTCGAAGGTTTCCTTGGATCCTGAGGTTGTCGCGGCGCTGCGGTCGGCACGGCAGGTTGCCATCCTCACGGGGGCCGGCGTCTCGGCCGAGAGCGGCATCCCGACGTTTCGCGACGCACTGACCGGGCTGTGGGCCGATTATCGGCCCGAGGACCTGGCAACCCCCGAGGGTTTTCGTCGCAATCCGGAACTGGTCTGGCGGTGGTATCGGGCTCGGCGTGTCGCGGTGGCCCAGGCCCTGCCTAACGCCGGCCATTGGGCCTTGGCCGCCTTGGGGAGGCTGGTTCCTCGAGTGACATTGGTCACCCAGAACGTCGATGGATTGCATGCCCGCGCGGGTAGCACCGATGTCGTGGAGTTGCACGGCAACATCGGTCGGGTCAAGTGTTTCGGATGCGATCAGGTGGCGTCGACGTTCGAGGACACCGATCGGTTGCCTCGATGTCCGACGTGCGGCGGCATGCTCCGGCCGGACGTCGTCTGGTTCGGCGAGCGGCTCCCACCCAGGGCCCTGACTCGGGCACAAACCGCGGCCATGGGCTGCGAGATATTCTTGTCGATCGGGACCTCGAACGCGGTTGAACCCGCCGCCTCGCTACCGTGGATTGCCGCGGAGCGGGGAGCGCTGGTAGTGGTGAACAACCTGACCGAGGACGGCCAAGGAACCGGGGTACGGGTTCGCCACCTCCCGGGGCGATCGGGCGAGGTCCTGCCCAGGCTGTTGGCCGCGGCCTGGCCTGAGGCGCCGTCAGTCTAGATTGAGAGCATGACGTTGCCGAACACCCCGCCGACCGCTCTTCGAGAGCCTCACCCCGTCGTTCTGCACGGCGACACCCTCTCGGATGACTATTTCTGGCTCCGCGACCGCGACCGGCCCGAGGTGAAGGCGTATCTCGAGGCCGAAAACGCATACACGGCCGAGGTCCTCGAGCCATTCTCGACGTTTGAGACCATCCTGTATGACGAGATGCTGGCTCGAATCAAGCAGACCGATCTGTCGGTTCCGTACCGGGACACCGGCTACTGGTACTGGAGCCAGACCGACGAAGGGAAGCAGTACCCCACCTATTTTCGGCGTCGTGATGCCGATGGAGCCCCAGACGAGATCCTCTTGGACCTCAACGCGATGGCGGTTGGCCACCCCTATCTGAACGTGGGGTTGATGCAGGTGAGCCCCGACGGCCGAAAGCTGTGCTATTCGACCGATGTGTCCGGGGCGCGCGAGTATACCCTGTTCGTCAAAGACCTTGAAACGGGTGGCATGCTGGCCGAGCCGATCATCGAGGCGGGATCGGCGGTGTGGGCCTCCGACAGCCGAACGCTGTTGTATACGATCGAGGACCAATCGAAACGCGACTATCGAGTCTACCGAATGTCGTTAGGCGGCCCGTCCGTCTTGGTCTACGAGGAGCCGGACGAGCGGTTCCGCGTCTTTGTGACCCGGACCCGAAGCCGCCGCTTTTTGCTTCTCTACTCGGCCAGCCATACCACCACCGAGGCCCGGGTCCTCGACGCCGCGACGCCCGCGGCCGCCTGGCGCCTGGTTGCGCCACGGGTTCAAGACCGGGAATACGATCTCGATCACCATGGAGACCGGTTTTTCATTCGCACCAACGACCGGGGCAAGAACTTTCGGATCGTGACCGCGCCGATCGCCGATCCGTCGCCCGCCAATTGGACCGAATGGCTGCCGGTTCGCGACGACGTCGTGATCGAAGGCGTTGAATGTTTCGCGGGGCACTGGGTGGCCTGGGAGCGACGCGAAGGCCTCACGAGGATTCGGGTCGCCGAGATGGCGAACGAGCGGGTTCACTATGTCGAGTTTCCCGAGGGAGTGTACGACGCGGGGCCCTCGATGACCCCCGAATGGGAAACCCACCAGCTTCGCTATCGATACGAGTCGTTTGTCACGGCGTCGTCGGTCTACGAGTTCGATATGGTAGCCGGCCGATCGGTGCTGCTCAAGCGGAAAGAGGTCCTCGGCGATTACGACCCGACCCGGTACCACAGTGAGCGGGTGTTCGCTCCCGCGCCCGACGGCACCCTGATCCCGGTCTCGTTGGTGTGGCGAAAAGACCAGATGGCGGCGGGCCCCAGCCCGACGTACCTCACCGGCTACGGAGCCTACGGAATTCCCTATCCAGTGTCATTCACCTCGAACCGGCTGTCGCTGCTCGATCGGGGGGTGATGTTCGCCGTGGCCCACGTCCGGGGCGGAGGCGAGATGGGCCGGGCGTGGCACGACGCCGGCAAGATGGCTTCCAAGTCCACCACGTTCACCGACTTTATCGCGGCGGCGGACTATTTGGTCGCCTCCGGGAAGACGGATCGGCCGCGGCTCGTGATCGAGGGCGGAAGCGCCGGCGGCCTCTTGATCGGAGCCGTGCTCAACCTTCGTCCCGATCTCTGCGGGGCGGCGATTCTTCAAGTTCCGTTCGTCGACGTGATCAATACGATGCTCGACGCGAGTCTGCCGCTCACGGTCGGCGAGTACGAGGAGTGGGGCAACCCCGCCGTGCCGGAACAGTATCGATGGCTCCGGTCGTATTGCCCGTATGCCAACCTGGCACGAACTAGGTACCCCGCGATGTTGGTTCGAACCTCGCTCAACGATAGCCAAGTGATGTACTGGGAGCCGGCAAAATATGTCGCCAGACTGAGGACGTTGAAGACCGATGCCAATCCGCTCCTCCTCCACACCAATCTCGGCGCCGGCCATTCGGGTGCCTCGGGCCGATATGACCGGCTTCGCGAAATCGCCACTGACTACGGGTTCGTTCTCTGGCGGATCGGTCTCGTCCCGAACTAACGAGGTCGTTTGATGACCCGTGCGGGGATCAATTACCGAACCCTGCGGTTTGCGGCCCCGTCGCTGGCGGGGTATGCCTGGCAGGCAATCGACATCGTCGGACTCGCCGACGGCCCGACCCTCGCCGTGATGGCGGGGATCCATCCGAATGAGGTGGCGGGGATCGAGGCCGCCTATCGGTTGGCCGAGCGGATCGACGCCCGAGCGCTTCGCGGGACGCTGACCATCATCCCGATCGTGAACCAACCGGGCTATCAGATCCGCACCGAGTCCCTTTGTCCGGTCGATTCGAAGAACATCAACTTCTGCTTTCCCGGCCGTCCCGATGGGACCTTCAGCGAGGCGATCGCCGACGCGATCCTCACCTCGTGGGCCGTCCAGGCTGACTGCCTGATCGACCTCCACGGGGGCGACCTGCGAGAGGAGATGGCTCGCTTCACCGTCTGCCAACTCACCGGCGACCCGGCCTTTGATGACCACAATCTCCAGTTGTCCCGGTCGTTTAACCCCGCTTTTCTCGTTCGTCTCGATCCGTCGCACCTGGGCCGGTCCGGCCGGAGTGCCACCGCGCGGGCGGGTCGCCGGCAGCTGGGCGTCTTCGCCGAAGGCGGGTCCCACGGGTTGATGCCGGAGCCCGACGTCGCGTTCCACCTCGACGGTGTTGAGAGCGTGGCCCGGGCACTTGGGATGCTGGGCGGGGACCGGGGTGTCGTGCCGGCGCCGCTCGAGTTGACCCAGTATCGCTTTCTTGAGGCCCCGGCCGAGGGATGGTGCCGTTCGACGGTGCGAGCCGGCGACCGGGTCGACCAGGGAGCCGCCCTCGCCGAAGTCCGCGATGGGATGGGCCTGCTGCGAGCGACCCTCACGGCCCCGGAATCGGGATACATTCTGTGGCGGGTCACTCACCCCATCGTGCTGGCCGGCGATCCAATCGTCGGGTTGGGCGCGCTGTAATCTCCAACGTCTCGAGGATTGCCGATGTCTGACCCCCGCGTCGTCTATTTGTTGGCCGCGTTGGCCGTCTTTGCCCTCGTGTTCGTTGCCGCTTGGGCCAAGCTCGGCAGGTCGCAAGCAGATGACGACCGGGGGTTGCCGACCCCGACTCATCTCGGGCTCGGCTTCGTGATCAACTTCTTCGACACTCTGGGCATCGGTTCGTTTGCGCCGACCACCGCGATGTACCGGCTCCTCAAGCTGGTGCCCGACGAGCGGATTCCCGGGACCCTGAACGTCGGCCACACGATTCCCACCATCGTCCAGGCTTTCTTCTTCATCTCGGTGGTCGAAGTCGAGTTCCAGACCCTGGTCGTCTTGATTCTCGCCGCGGTGCTCGGGGCCTGGCTCGGTGCCGGGGTGGTGGCGGGCTGGCCCCGCCGGAAGATTCAGCTTGGCATGGGGATCGCCTTGCTGGTGGCGGCGGTCTTGTTCACGTTGACGAATCTTGGCATCGTGGCCGGGGGCGGCGAGGCGGTTGCCCTGACTGGTGGGAAACTGGTGCTCGCCGCGGTAGGCAACTTTGGCCTCGGGGCGTTGATGACGTTGGGGATCGGCCTCTACGGGCCTTCACTGATCATGATCGCCGCGTTGGGGATGAACCCGAGAGTCGCTTTTCCGATCATGATGGGATCCTGCGCCTTCCTCATGGTGGTGGCTGGGATTCGTTTTCTCAGGGCAGGGGCCTATCGCCAGCGGGCGTCGTTAGGCCTGACGCTGGGCGGGATTCCCGCGGTCTTGATTGCCGTGTTGATCGTGAAGTCGCTCAATCTCACGGCCGTGCGCTGGTTGGTGGCGGTGGTGGTCCTCTACACCGGCATTACGATGCTCCGTGCGGCCCGAGCGACCCGCTGAGAATGCCGCCGTCGATCGGGGTGCCTGAGCTCGCGGGGCTGGCCAGCTATGCAGGCGCGGCCCGGGTCGGCTATAGCGTGGATGAGTCGGTCCGGCGTCTGCTCCGTTATCAGTGGATCGAGCGGGCGGTGATGCGGACTCTGGTCACCCACCTCCCAGCCACTCCGGAGTGGGAAGTGAAATGCGGGATGGCGCTGGCCCAATGGCAATGCGGCGAGCATGTCGACGCCATCCGAGTCCGGATCGGCGAGATGCGCCATCCGGTTCCAGTCCTCGATGATGCCCCCGACGCGGCCCTCGGACGGTTCACCGAGGAGCTGCTTCGGGCGAACGACAACGTCGAGCTGGTGGCAGGCGTCTATGGGGTGGTCCTGCCGGCGTTGATCGAGGAGTATCGCCGGTACCTCAATCATGCCAACCCGCTGGTCGACCAACCGACCCGCCGGGTGATCCGCGCCGCTTTGCAGGATTTCGACGAGATGGTCGATTGGGGCGGCCGGGCCCTCGCCGGCCTGCTGGCCTGCAACAGCATCGGGCCGTTGCAGAAAGCGGTCTGGGAAGACCATCTCGGAGCGTTCCTCGCGGCGGCCGGAGGCATCGGCGGCCCGACTCCCGATGCGCCGCCACCTACGCCGACCCCACGGGCTCGCCGGCCGTTCGTTCCCGATCTGGTTCCCCAACGCGATGACCGGTTCCGCGGTCAATACAACTTCGAATTCCCGCCCCATGCCGTCTACAACCACCCCAAGGCTTCGGCGGCCGAGCGGAACTTGGCGCTGCTCTGTAAGCGGACCCTCGAGATGGATGTGCCCGAGATGATGGCCTCGGTGATGGTCGACCGAACCGATCTGCCCTGGGAATTTCATCGCGACTACTCCCGGCAGCTGTGGGACGAGTGCCGGCACGCGATGATGGGCTCAGTGGCGCTGGAGGCTCGGGGGGTCGATTGGACTCAGATCCCGCTCAATGTCGGATTCGCCCTTCGGCTTAACCGGCATGCGTCGGCAGTCGAGCGCCAGCAGATCCTCTATGCGATCGAGCAATCATTGATGCCGGCGGACACCGGCAAGCGGGCCGAGTATCGGACCGCCCAGGAAGCGGGCGATGAGCTCTCGGCCCATTTCCAAGACTTCGACTGGGCCGACGAGGTGCTTCACACCCAGATCGGACGCCGTTGGCTCAAGCACGACGGAATCACACCGGACCAGGCCATCGCGACCGCCGCCCTGGTCCATGCCCGAACCTGGGCCGCGCTCGACCAGTATCGACACCGGGAACCCCAGCACGATTGGTGGGACGCCTTCGTCCGACAGGTCCTCGGAATCCCGAGCGGGGTGCCGGCGGCGGAGCGCTCGGGTCTCAAGATTCTTTCTGAATGACGCCGCTCACCTTTCACCTGATTCCGCACGTCCATTGGGACCGGGAGTGGTATCTCAGTCGCAGTGCGTTCTTGGCGCGGCTGATTCCCATGATGGACCGACTTCTCGAATTGCTGGAGTCCGCTCCGTCGCTCCGTTTCCACCTCGATGGCCAGATGATCTTGGTTGAGGACTACCTGGCCGTCGTGCCGGGAGCTCGTGGTACCATCGAAGCGCTGACCCGCCGCGGCCAGCTCGGCCTTGGCCCATGGTATGTCTTGGCCGACGAGTTGATCCCGTCCGGGGTGTCGCTCCGGAAGAACCTCGAGATTGGGATCGGGATGGCCCGCGAGTTCGGCGGCGAATGCCCGGTGCTTTACAGTCCGGACGCGTTCGGACACCCGGCCGGACTTCCCGACCTAGCGGCCGAGTTCGGCATCAATCGCGGGGTAGTCTGGCGGGGGCTGGGCCGAGTGGCTGGGGTGGAGCGTGATCTCTACCGATGGGAAGGACCCAGTGGCCGGTCGATGGTCACCTATCACTTGCCGCCTCAGGGCTACGAGATCGGAGCGGCCCTCCCAAGCGACTGGGCTTCGATCCGTCATCAGTTGGCGGCCCGAGCCATGACGCCGCACATCGCCGTATTCGTGGGGGCGGATCATCACGCCCCTGCCCCCGATCTGGCGACGTTGGCGGCGAGGATCCAGGCCCTTGAGCCCGACGCGGCGGTTCGATTCAGCAGCCTGACCGAGTATTTCAACGCCGCGCTGGCGGCTACGCCGGTGCTCGAGCCGATCCGCGGCGAACTCCGCGATTCGGCCGGCTATGTCTGGTCATTGCAAGGTGCTCACTCCGGTCGGAGCCGGCTCACTCGCCGCCACGCGGCGGCGGAGTCGCAGTTGATCGTGGCCGACGGACTGTTCCAGGGTCCGGCCATCGAGCACGCCTGGCGGGGACTGATCCAGGCTCAGTTCCACGACACGATCTGTGGCTCGATTGCGGACTCGGTGGCGGCCGAGCAGGCGGTGCGGCTCGACGGGGTCTCGGCGCTGGCCGCGGAGGCCATTCGGTCGGCGGTGTTCGAGCGGATCGGGCACGACCCCGACTTGGCCCGCGAATCACCGGGCCAAACCCACCCCATGCTGGCGGTCTGGAATCCGGATCGCCGGCCGTTTTCCGGCGTGATGGTGGCGGAGACGACCTGGTTCGATCGCGATGTGTTGGTCGGGCCGCCAGGCAATCGGGAACCAAACGAGGGTCTCGGCTATCGAACCTTCCATCTCCTGGCGCCGACCGGAGCGCCGATCCCGGTCCAGGTTCTACGGGTGACACCCGGTTTGGAGCGGGTCGATGCCGCTCGGCACTATCCGGACCTCGACGTGGTCGATCGGGTCTGGGTGGCCGCGTGGGCTGACGACCTCGCCGGTCACCATGTCACCGGATTCGAGGTGGAGGAGGGATCCGGACCCGACTTCGATTCGCCGAATGCGGTTCACGGTACCGCTACGATGCTGGACAACGGCCTCCTCGGGGTTGGTGTTGGGCCCGACGGCCTGGTAACTCTGACGGACCACGCGACCGGCCGGCCGTTGCCGGGGTTGCTCGCCCTCGATTCCGAAGCCGACCGGGGCGATCTCTATACGCCCGATATCAAAGCAGGGAGCCGCCGCCGAGCCCGAGTTCACGGGGTTCGATCGGTGGCGGCCGGCCCGTTGCTGGCCGCGATCGAAGTTGGGTGGACCTTGGATCGGGGGGCCGGAGGTGCGGTCCGCGGGCGAACGGTGGTGGCGCTCGAGGCGGGGAGTGCGGTCGTCCGGGTTCGGATCGAGTACGACAACTGGGCGGCGGGCCACCGGATCCGGGTGTGGTTTCCCGGTGTCGCGCCGGATGGCGTCGAGGTCGGCGCCCCGTTAGGCAGCGAGCATCGTTCCGCCGGCCGATCCGATTTCTCCTGGCCGGACGAAGCCCGATTGGCGACGGCGCCCGCTCAGGCATTCATGTACGCAGACGGGCAGGTCCCCGGGTTCTGTCTCGAGTGGCCCGGGTTCTTCGAGTACGAACTCCAGCCGGACGGTAACGTCGCGGTGACCCTGAGTCGATCGGTCGGTCAACTCTCCTTGCCCGACAACCGTAACCGGCGCGGCCACGCCGGATGGGCCATCGCGACCCCCTCGGCCCAAGAGCGGGGCCGCCATGTGGTGGAATTCTCGATCGGCCCGGGACGCGGGGCGCACCGCCGCAGGCCGGTGGTTCCGGTCTGGATTCGGGCCGCCTGCGGCAGGCCGGACCGTCGTGTCGCCTTCTCCGCGGCCCGGTCATAGATCTCGCACATCGACGTCCGGAGTGAAAGGGGGTTTGCCCGTCAGGTCGCAGTTGGCCTTGAGCCAACATCCCCCGGACTGGGCGGGGGCCCCGGCGGGCGAGGTAGGCAAGCAG
This sequence comes from Gemmatimonadota bacterium, assembly GCA_031400975.1. Taxonomy (GTDB): domain Bacteria; phylum Gemmatimonadota; class Gemmatimonadetes; order Gemmatimonadales; family GWC2-71-9; genus SHZU01. The sequence continues at coordinate 17,922 of JANNQX010000123.1, read as the reverse complement.
GGCCAGCTCTTTTCGTTGCCGGGCCAGCCCCGGTACGACGGCGCCGTCGCCGCGTAGACATCGCCCCCTCGGGTTCGTAGGTTGGAGCGTGACGGACCTTCCGATGCTGAGACCGAGACCCCTGAGTGGTGCGTTCGCCGTCGCGGTGCTGTGTTTGATGACCGGATGTCGGGATCCCATTCGCCCGAGCGCGGCGGTCCAGATCGCCGTGCCCGCCGCTGTCCGGGGCATCAAGCCGGGCTATTCGCTGACCTACGGCGAAGGCCAGGTTAACGGGCTTGTCTTTGAGTCGATGGTGGAACGGGACCGCTTCGGCAACGCCATTCCGTGGTTGGCGAAGCGGTGGGTGTCGCCCGACTCTCAGACCTGGACATTCACGCTCCAGAGCGGGGTGAGGTTCCATGACGGCACCCCGCTTCGGGCCGTCGACGTGGTGCGATCATGGACGACCCTCGTCGCCGATTCCACCGACGGCGATGAGCCGCCCGGAGTTTTGATGCTGGTCCGAGGCGCGGCGGCGGTCCGGGCCCGCACCGCCACGGTGATCGATGGGCTCAGAGTGTTGGACGATACGACCCTGGTGGTCGAGTTGTTGCAGCGGGAACCTGGCTTGGCCCGGACGCTTGGTTCACGGCGCCTTGGAGTGATGGGGGCCGCGAGCGGCCCGTGGTCGCCGGTCGGGACCGGCCCGTGGCGGCTTGCGGCCGCGGTCCCCACCGACAGCACGCTGCGGTTCGGGCGCAATGAACGCTATTGGCACGGCCGGGCCGGGAGCGACAGCCTTGTAGTCCGGGTCGTCCCGACGAAGCGACTGGCCGCTGCCTTCGCCGAAGGGTTGGTAGACTGTGCCAACGATCTCTCTGATGATGAGGCGGCCGGTTTGGCGGTGAGCCGCGCGCTCCGGCTGATCCCCTCCCCCGCGCTGACCCGGGTTCGGATCCTCCTCAATTTCGGGAATCCCGCCCTCCGCGATGTCCGGGTTCGTCGGGCCCTCCTGATGGCGCTCGATCGGGCCGCCATCGCGCGGGCCGGGGGACTCATCGGCGCCGTGCTATCCGACGCCGCCGTGCCTCCGTTCTTGCTCCCGGATAGCACCACCCCGCTGACACCGTACCACCCTGATTCGGCCCGACGATTACTGGTCGCGGCCGGTTATTCCAAAGGGCGGCCGGTCGTTCTTCGAACCCCATTCGACCCCAATGGACTGCTCCGACCAGGGCTGGCTCGCGTCCTGACCGACTACTGGAACGCAATCGGAGTCCGGACCGAGGCGACCGGCGCACGGGGTGATGATAGTCCACGGGTCCGCCCCCCGTCCGACTTGGAAGTGTGGATTGAGGAACCCGGGATATCGACGCCGGAGGAATACCTCAACCTCATCGGGGTCGAAGGGCCGTACGGGTTCTTCGCACCAACGCTCCATTGGCAGAGCCCGGGCTTTCGTTCCTTGTACCGCACGGCCCGGACGACCCGGCACCCGGCTGTACGGGACACAGCGGTGCGGGCGATGACCAGACTCGTTTCTGATTCCGTTCCGAGCCTTCCGCTCTTTTTCACGGGCTCGTTAAGCGCGGAATCGTTGCGGGTGTCCGACTGCGACGAGACAATGCCGCGCTATGGTACCACTACGGTGACCCGATGAGTTCCCGCCGATGACTCGGTACTCGCTGCTGGTTTCACTTCCGACCGACCTGTGGTGGCCGATGTTGATCGCCGCGGCCCTACCGCTGCTGGCCTACCTCGGCGTTCGTGCCACCAGCCATCGCCTCTCCGGCGCGCTGGCGCTCCGCTTTGCGCTCGGAGCCGCCGTCATCCTGGCGTCCGGATTCGCGATCGTGATCGCGGTGGCCACGCTGGAGGTGCTCCATGCCGGACTTGCAGACCGGGCGGCCCGGTACCAAGTCCCGGTTGTCGAACTGGCGCGGGCATTGACCGCGATTCCCGATGTGCTGCGCGACACCGCCCGGGTTCGTCCCAGGCTCGAGATCGCGGTCGCGACTGAGGAGCGCGCGATTTGGTCGGTGTTGGTTCGGAACACCGGCACGCCGTCGGTGCTGGCCCATGCGGGCGCGCTTCCAGACCGGGATATTCCGCAGGTCATGGCCGCCGCTCATCGGGTACCAGCGGCAGCTCCAACGGCGCTGTTGCGCCGACGAGGAAAGCTGGAACTCCTAGTGTTGGCCGCCGTGCGGAGCCCAGATGGGGCGCCGGTCGGGACCGTCATTCTGGCGGTCGACACCCACGCTGTCACTGAGAGCGCGATTCGCACCGCCTGGTTGTTGCTCGGCTGGGCATTGGTGCTGCTGGTCACCTCCGTCTTGCTGACCCGCCGGTTGATCCAGTTGTCGGTCTCGGTCCGGGTTGCCGGGCTGATTGCCCGGCTCCAGGAGGTGACGGCGGTGTCCGGCACGACGACCGTGCCGCCTCACCGCGATGAACTGCTGCAGCTCCGATCCGAGGTCGATCGGATGGTGGAGTCCAATGTCCGGCTCCAGCGTGAGAATGATGCCCAGTACGAGATCATCGTTGAACGAATGCCCGACGCCGTTTTGGTCTGTCTTGGTCGGGTGATTCACCTCGCGAACCCGGCGGCGGTTCAGTTGTTGGGCGCCACCTCAGCCGTCACGCTGGCTGGTACCGACTTCCGGGCCCGAATATCGGAAGATCCCGGTGTCCTCGATTCTGGAGCCCGTCGGCGGTGGCGGCTTCGCCGTGATGACGGCTCCCTCCGTGATGTCGAGATTTCTGAAGCGATCCTCCCCGCGGCCGGTGCGGAGAAGACTGAAATCGTGGTCCGGGACGTGACCTCTGCCGTTCGGGCCGAGCGGTCGTTGGCACGTTCCGAGGCCGTCTACCGGACGTTGTTTGAAGGGGCTCCCATTGGGATCGCGGTGGTGGATGACCGGCTTGAGGTACTCGCCGCCAATCCGGCCCTGGTCCGGCTCTTCTCCCGGACGGATCGTCACGAAATCATCGGCCGGTTGTTGCCGGATCTGATCGGGATGCCGGCGGCTGCGCTCGGGGCGCTGCGTCGCGGACTCAGCGCCGATGCCGGCGCCCAGATCGACGTCGAGTTCACCAGCCCGCGAGGCCCGGCGCGGAGTGCGGCGGTCACGATGCAGCGGTTGATCGGTGAAGACGACGGCGGTCAGTTCGAGTTGCTGTGGCTCGACCGCACCACCCAGCGCGCGCTCGAGGCCCAGGTCCAGCATACCCAGAAACTCGAGGCGGTCGGTCGGCTGAGCAGCGGGATCGCCCACGACTTCAACAATCTGCTGACCGTCATCCGGGCCAATGCCTCGCTGCTTGGCTCGGGCACCGGCCGGGTTCCCGAATTGGACGCGATCGAGGAGGCGAGCGTTCGGGGCGCCGCCTTGATTCGGAAGTTGTTGATCTTCAGCCGGAAGCAGGATCTGACCCCGCGCCCTTGGCCGGTCGCGGTGCTGCTCGACGAACTGGTCGCGGTTCTCCGTCGGTTGCTCCCGGCGTCGATCGAACTCCGGACCCCGAACGGCTACCCCGATGCCGCCGTGATGGTGGATCGGGTCGCCTTCGAACAGGTGATGCTCAATCTGGTCACTAATGGTTGCGACGCGATGCCTGACGGCGGCGTGCTGGAGATCGATAGTCGCACCGAGGCGGCGACGGGGGCGTTGAATTCCCCGGCCGCCGGGGGTGGGATGGCGCCCTGGGTCCGGTTCACGGTCCGGGATCACGGAACCGGGATGTCCGCCGCCGTCCGGACCCGGGCCTTCGAACCCTTCTTCACGACCAAGCCCGCCGAGCAAGGCACTGGCTTGGGCCTGGCGATCGTCTACGGACTGGTGACCCAGATGGGCGGCACGGTGTCGCTCGGCGACGGCGACGGCGGCGGTACCGCCGCGACGGTCCTCCTGCCGGCGGGCGAACCGGCTCCCCCGGACCAGCCCACGGCGCCGGATCGGGCCCCCGGCGGCGGTGGCTCGGTGCTCCTCGTCGAGGACGACGAGTCGGTGCGGAGGAGCACCGCGATGCAGATTGGACGGCTCGGCTATCGGGTCTCGACGGCCACCCAGGGTCTCGAGGCGCTGGCCCTGCTCGAGTCGGGACCGCTGCCGGATGTCATCGTCAGTGACGTGATGATGCCGGAGATGGGAGGCCCCGAATTGGTGAAGGCGATTCGCGCCCGTGGCTGGACGATCCCGATCCTCCTCGTCAGCGGTTACTCGACCGAAAGCCTGGCGGCGATTGCCGCGAGCGACCCCTCGGTTGCCATCCTGGGGAAGCCGTGGTCGCGGTCGGACCTGGCGCGGGCCCTCCGCGCCCGGGCCGACCACGGAACCAACGGGGTATCGTAGCTCACGCAGCCCTGGATGAAGACCGTCGCCGTGATGTGGGTCGAGTGAGGCTCGACGCTCCTCCGCCGCCGGCATCGACGAATGTGAATGGCGCACTTGGCGTACTCGTCGCCACCCAAGAACATCAGCACCTCGCGCGACGAATTCGCCCGACTCAGCGATAGACGTTAGGCGCCATCAGAGCACTGACATGAACCCAATCGACGCCAATCGTGGCGCGAGCGGAAGTGGCGCCGTGATGGACAAAGACGCCGACCTCTCCCACGGAGAGCGGGAGATCGAGCGACAGGCCGATAATGACCGCCTGATTGAGGAAAAAAGTGACCTGGGGGCCGGCCACCACGGCCTGGAACAAGTTTGAATCGCCGCGACCCGGTGCAAATGTCAGTCCCTGACCGAGGGGTCCGTCGATCACCGGATGAAAAGCCTGCCCGTCGTAGCCCCAAACGGCGACTCGACCACCCGGCCCCATCATGAAGCAGGCGAATCGACCTTGTCGGGGACCTTCGACCGGGCGTCGCACGAAAATGCCATACAGATCGTCGTCCTCGCCCTCGATCAACCCGAGCCGGACCTGGAGAGCGACGTCTCCGAACGGACGGTTGCCGAGGGGAAATCCGACGGCTGTCGTCGGAGCGTCGACGGAAAAACGCAGTTGGCGGTCTTCGACTGATGCCCCTGGCGGCAGCCCAATGGGACGGGGCGAGTCCGAACCAAAGTCGTGGGCAAAGAGCACGGGTGGCGGATCGGTCGGCATGGAAAAGCCGGTCATGAACCGCCGGTCCCATCGTCGCTCACCACCAGCACGAGGATCTGCCGGAACCCGGTCACGGTGAGACCGCCGATCCGGCGGGGCACCGCGAGCCCATGAAGCCGAAACGTCGTCCGTCCCTTCTCGAATCCGGCCAACGGACGACCATCGCCCTGGCGGAAGACCGGTCCCGCCGATTCGCCGACCCTTACGAATCCAAGCGGGGCCAGGATGGTGGTAAACCGGGCCACGATCGCCTCGTCGGTCTCGTTTGCGCCATAAAATCGGGCCACGTAGCTGGGCGCCCCCGCGATGCCGGGCACCACACTGGTGTCGAGGAGCGGCCCGCTGTCATACCCGACATCGCGGCCGGGCACTCCGGCAAGGACGGTGTTACCCCGGGGAAGCAGACCGACCACAGCGAACCCGACGCCGATGACGAGCCCCAGCAGAATCGGGACCCCGACGATGATGACGCGGCCCCGGCCGTTGACGCCGTCCCATTGCCGCCAAAGGTTCGAGATTCCAAACGCCACACTCGCGGCACCCGCCGCCACACCGACCCAGGCGCCGATTCGCATCGTATCCTCCGCTTAGTCCGTGTAACCAGGAGGCAGCGGGAACACGAAGTCCGCGATCCCGTCGACGATGGCCGAAGGCACCAGGGCGCCGACAATACCCACTCCGTCGCGCAATCCACCGGCAATATTCATGGTCATGAGGTCGAGGCCCAACTTGACGATCCCGGTGGCGACCCGCAACGGGAGCTCGGCCTTCGGCGGAAAACCAATCGCGGCGATGGGAATCGAGAAGGTCGCGTTTGCTGATGCGCCGGCTGCGACCCCGACGCCTGGGCGCACCCCCAAGCTGACGCCGCTGTCCCAACCGATTGTGGGTCGATGCATGAGATCGGGGACCAAGGGCCCATGGAGGGGATTGGGGACGTTATCGAGGATCCCTTTGTCCTTTCGATCATCACTGCCCAGGTTGATTTCTCCGGGACCCACCGACGGCGTGTTTGGTCCGGAACCATCCCCGCGGGGCCCTGGCGCTGCCGCCGCCGGTCCAGGCACGGGGCTGCCTCCTCCTCCGCCTCCAGGGGCCGGCGCGGGGGCCGGGGTCGGTGCCGGCGCTGGGGGAGGGGCCAGCTTCTCCCACGACGTCAGCGTGGTGGCCCTGAACACCTCGGAGTTGTTGTCGGAAGGTAAGTGGAGCAGGTGCCCGAGCGCCGAGCCCATGGCGCCGTGCTGAACCTCAGAATTACCAGCCAACGCACGACTGGAGAGACCCCGAGTCACCTCGGCCGCGACGACCTGGGCCCGCTGCACCGACAACGCCATGTTCCGCTCGTCGGCGTTGTGCCCCGCGCCGGGATGCCGATAGCGAAGACTGGCGCCGCCGAGGGCTCCCAGCCGGTACTTCGCGTCAGCATGGAGCGCGTGAGCGTGGGCGGTCGCATCGAGGACGTTGTTGATTGCCGCTCTGCCCTCCGACTTGACGTTCGACTTGCCGGTGTCGAACCGGACGAGCTGACTGGTTATCATCGCCTCCGTTTGCGGCGCGGGCGACGGGGGTACTGGAATGCCAACGGGCGGTGCCGGCGGAGGCGCCGGGGGGAGGGGCGGCGGCCCGCCCTTGGCGCCTTGCGAGGCCGCATCGAACAATGGCTTAGCGGCGTCGTAGAGGGGCGCGGCGCCGACGTACAAGCCCTCGCTCCGGCCGACCCGGGCCCCTGCCTCGGCGTTGGCACTGACAGCTGCCCCGACGAAAGCCCCCTGAAATCCCTGACGAACCCCGGCACCGCGGTTCGCCCCGAAGGAGAGCACCGAGCCCCAACTGCCGGTCAGGTCCACATTGGGACCAGCTTCCGCTTGCACCCCACCTCCCGCACCGACCGAGACGCCGGGCGAGAAAAAGACCCCGATTTCATGGGACGCATAGTCGAGGACCAGATCGGCGGTTCCGGTAACGGCAACCCCGGCGCCCCCGCCCACCTCGCCGCTCACGCCGACGCTGATGCCGAAGCTGAAATGGTCGCCGTCGGGCCGCATCAGACCTCGGAGCACGTCATGCCCCGTGATCATCGCCGTATCGGCAACCTTCTGCGCCACTCCCTTCGCGGCACCGGCAATCTGTTTCGGAATCCCCGCCATCATCTTCTTGAGGCCGCCACCCTTTTTCAGGGCCTCCTTGAGTCGGGGGGCAATCCACTCGGACAGCTTCTTTGCGATGATGTTCTTGATCGGATCAACCACCCGCTTGACGATGGCGTGAATCAGGTTCTTCGCGCCGGCGATCATCCCCGCAATGCCCTTCGTGGCCTTGGCGACGCCCCGCTTGATCGCGTCAGCCAGCTTCTTCGCCACCCCGATCAACGCTTTCGTCGCCGCGTCGATCTTCTCGTCGACCTTTTTCCGGAAGGCTTCGATCGTTTTGGTAATCGCGTCGGACACCTTCTTCACCGCCGAGGTCACCGCCTTCGAGATGGTCTCGATCACCCTCCGAACGGTCGAGAGGACCCGGTCGACGATCGGGTTGACGATCGAGCGAATGACCGAGGGGATCCTCCGAAGAGCTCCTTCGATCCCAGACAGGACCGCACCGACGGCATTCGTCGCCCGCGATAACACGTTCGACACCGTCGTCGCAATCCGGGTGACCATCCCGGTGAGCTTCGCCGCGACGGCCGCCGCCATCGCCCGAATTCGGGTCGAGATCGCGGTAATCGCATTCTGCAACCCGGCCGCGATCTTGCCGGGCAGCGCCGCGAGGGCGGCGCTGGTCTTCGCGATGGCACCGGTAATCTTGCCGGTGATCGCTCCGACGATATCGCCGCCGCTGTTGAGGAGTCCTCGGATCATCCCGCCAAGGGTGCTCGCGAGGGGTCGGATTACTTTCGAAGCCGACTGGATTACCTGGCGGACGACCTTGCCCACCCCCTGCTGCATCGTCTTCAGCGGGCTTTTGATGCCGCTCCATACCGAGGTGACGCCGCGCTTGATCGTCGATACGATTCCAGAGCCGACGTTCTTGGCAAAATTGAAGGCGCTGGAGAGCGGTCCACCCAACAGGCCGGAAAGTTTGCTCCCGACCTTGCCGACGACCCCGGCCGCCTGCGAGACCTTGCCGGTGACCCAGCTCTTGGCTTGGTTGACGACCGCATCAAGGAGCCCGCCCCCGCCTGCGGGTGCCTGACCGGCTCCGCTCACCTGACCCTCGCCGGACTGGACAGCGGCTTGGATCTCGCCGGTTGGAGCAGCCGTTTCGATTTGCGGCGCTTCCGGGGCCTCGATCGGTGGATCGATAAGGGCCGTACTGAGTTCGGGAAACCGCTGGATCGGAGCCGGGCCGGGTCCGCTGAGTACTGGGGGTCCAGCCCCGCCCCGGTCGGGCAGCACGGTCAGAGGCCCGATCTCCTCTTGATTGGGCCCAACCTCGGCGCTGCCACTCGGATATTGGGCCGAGGGGACGGGACCGCGCTTGAGGGTTCGGATCGTGGCGGCATTCCCGATCGTGCGTTGCAACTGCAGCGCTCGATGGGACCGGGATCGGGGGTCGAATGAGCCTGCTCCGCCGCCGGGTTCGTCGGGAGGCGTGCCGACTCCGCCGATTCGCGTTAGGCAACCGAGATCGAGTTCGGTGACCGATTCCTGAACCGCCGCTTCCTCGGGATCGCCACCCACCGCGGAGATCCGGGAATTGCCCTCTCGTGCCAGCGGTGGTCGGTCGCGAACGGGTATCGGCACTGCGTCCTCGGGTTCGCTCGGCGCGAAAATGGAACGATGCAATAGAATATACGTCGCCGACCGGGCCGCGACAGCCGGGGGTCCGAGCGAGAACCCGCCGCCAAGTGGGCCGGCGATCCCGGGCGAAGGAATTCCGATCCAACCTGTTACTATCCCCCGATGACCAAGCTGCACCGAACCCAAGGTGCCCGGGTGGTGACGCCCCGGACCATTCATGGTGCTGATCGGATTCCCGAGGTGCGGGGTCAGATCCCGTCCCTCCACAGTCTCCAGCGTCAGATCGGTAACTCTGCCGTTGCCAATATGTTGCAGCGTGAACCCGGGTGGTCCTTCAGCCCGACGGCGCCGAAGCCGCCGACGTTGCGCGCCGACATGAATGAGCTGATGGCCGACTACAACGCCGCGTCGGATGCGGTCAAGGCCTGGTTCGGGAAGACCACTCAGGCGGCTGGGAACGTCACCTTGCTGACAGTGGCCGAATTGGTCGCCGAGGCCAGGCGGCTCACCTTCACAGGAAAAGGCGGGAAGCCCCATTCGGTGAGCGAACAGCTGAAACCGGGAGACGCCGAGACCACGATTCGGACCCAGGCTAAGGCTCGGGGGGTCGCGTTGATCGAGCACCGGGATATGGCGGATGCGAAAGGTGTCCAGTCAGAGTTGGCTGCGATTCTCGAGAACCTGGGCGGTCTGCCCAGCAGCCTTAAGTTGGGAGGCGACAGTGCCAATCTGGAGCTCCATATCGCCGGCAAGGTCAACGCTGAAGTGGCGATCGGCGCGGCGAAGCTCAAGGGTGAGGGTTCGGCCGAGGGTGGCGAGGCGACTCTTGAGCTGCCCGGGGGCACCGACCTCGGCGTGAAGGGCGGGCCTGACGGCGGCGGCGTGTCGGTCAAGCGGCCCGGATGGAAGGCCTCGGTCGACGGCACGAGCAAGGGTGCCAAGGCCGAGTTGAAGGCCGGTGATCTGACGGTCAAGGGCAGTGTGTCGAAGGCCGAGGGCGGGGTCGAGTGGTCGGCCGACATCCAGTTCGGAAAGTTGGGGCAGTTCGTGACCCCGGCCGAGATCGCGACTGTTATGCAGGGGGCTTCGACAACCTTCGGCAAGACCGCCGAGGCGATGGCCAAAGGCGCCAACGACCCCAAGGCCCTGATCGAACACGGGGGAGCGGTGAAAGAAGCGGTGACGTCCGCCATCGAGAAGGCGAAGAAAAGCGCTGAGCATCAGAAGCCGGGCTGGCAGCTCGGTGCCACCGCCAAGGGGAGCCCGGCGAGCGGGACCTCGGTGATGTTCACCCTGACGATCGTGTTCTGATTTGAGTCCCTGATCCGAGGGAGACCTTTCCGGGGGTGCCACCGTCCGGTAGCTTGAAAACGGCAGCGCACAGGCCAGGAGGAGTGGATGGCAGCCCGTCCGGGGAATTTTACGACCACCGCCGAACATCTCAGCGCGCATCTTGCCTGGCTTCGCGAGCTCCTCGCCTGGCAGGTCGATGTGACCCGTGCGTCCTTTGGCACTCTCGCGGCCGACGAGTATCGGGGCTTGTATGTTGCTGACTCCGAGATCGAGCTGCTGCGCGAAGCCCCCGATGGGATGGCGCCGGAGCTGGTTGCCCGGCGAGCCGAGCTCACCGCGGCGCGAGTCGAACTGGCTGAAAATGAGTCGGTGGCCGCTTCGGCCGGGATCGACCTACCGATCGTCCGCCTGACCCGCCTGTTCGACCTCTCCAACTTCGAGAGGGACGTCCTGCTGCTGGCATTGGCCGCGGAACTCGACCTCCGGTTCGAGCGACTCTTTGGCTACATCCAGGACGACGTCACCAAGAAACGGCCGACGGTCGAGCTGGCCCTTAAGTTGTTGACCCAGTCGCCCGCGGGGCGAGTCGCGGCCCGGGCGGCGTTTGGGCCGACGGGGGCACTGGTCCGGCACCGCCTCGTCCATGTCTTTGAGGACGGTCAACGCCACGCCCCCTTGCTCGCCCGCTATCTCAAGGTCGACGACCGGATTGTCGCCGAGTTGCTGAGCGACTCGTCGGAGACCGCACCCCTCGATGCGACCATCGCGGGGTCGGTCACCGTCGAGCGCCCGGGGAGAGTTCTTGCGGACCTTCTCTTGGCTGACGGTCTTGGTGATCGCCTCCGGGCCACCGTTTGCGACCGGCGGGGGGGCTTGGTAATCGCACTGCAAGGTCCTTACGGCTCGGGTCGGCTTGCCGTGGCGCAGGCCCTGGCCACGATCGAGGACCGCCCGTTGCTGATCGCCATGGTTGAACGGCTGGTGGGCGCTGACGACAAGGACGCCGACCAGCACGCCGCCGCCAGCGGCGCGATCGACCGGGTGCTTCGGGAGGCCAAACTCCGGGGGGCCGCCGTGTTTTGGCAGGGCGTGGGACGGATCCTCAAGGAGGGGTCGGAGCCGGGGTGGCGCGCGACGATGGTGGCGGCCCTCGACGGGTTCGACGGCCTCTCGTTCCTCTCACTCGATAAGCCGTGGGACGCCCGGGGTGAGCTTCGCCACGCCCGGTTCGTCCGGGTCGAGTTGCCGGCGCCGACGTTCAGCGAGCGGGAGACCCTCTGGGCCCGGCGCTTGAACGGCGATAGCCCGGGCGCGGCGGTGTTGCAGCGAGTCGCGAGCACGTTCCGGCTGTCGGCCGGCCAGATCCGCGATGCGGCGCATATGGCGCGAGCCATCGCCGGGTGGCGGAGTGCCGGTACGGAGGGGCGGAGCGAGGTTGAATCGGGCGACCTCTTCGCCGCCTGCCGGGCTCAATCGTCGGGCCGGCTCGATTCGCTGGCGCACAAGATCAGCCTCACCTATAAATGGGATGACATCGTTCTCCCAGCCGACCAAGTGACCCAGCTCCGCGAAATTAGCCTCCAGGTGCGGCATCGAAAGACCGTACTCGAGCACTGGGGCTTCGACCGCCATCTGGCGATGGGCAAGGGCGTGAACGTGTTGTTTGCCGGGCAGTCGGGGACCGGCAAGACGATGGCCGCCGAGATTGTCGCGAGCGACTTGGGACTCGAACTCTACAAAATCGATCTCTCAACGATGGTGTCGAAATACATCGGCGAGACCGAGAAAAATCTCGATCAGGTTTTTTCCGCTGCCCGCGAGGCGAACGCGATTCTCTTCTTCGACGAAGCCGACGCCCTGTTCGGGAAGCGAAGCGAAGTGAAGGACGCCCATGACCGCTACGCCAATATCGAGGTCGGCTACTTGCTCCAGAAGATGGAGGCGTTCGACGGCGTGGCCATTCTGGCGACCAACCTCCGGAAGAACCTCGACGACGCTTTTGTCCGCCGTCTTCATGTCACCATCGAGTTTCCGTTCCCCGAGGACGCCGACCGAATCAGGATTTGGCGCAAGGTGTTCCCGGCATCAGCACCCCTCGGTCCCGATTTGGACCTCGGGTTGATCGCCAAGCAATTCAAGCTCGCCGGCGGCAGCATCCGGAACATCGCGCTGCTGGCGGCCTATCTAGCCGCGGAGGACGGGACCTCGATCGGAATGAATCAACTGATCCGGGCCGTGAAACGGGAGTATCAGAAGATGGGTAAGCTGGTGACTGAGGGTGATTTCGGGAGTTGGTTCGCCTTCGCGAAAGGAGCCACAGATGAGTTTCGCACGGTCGGCTGACCATGAACGGCTCGCCGAGGCTGCCCGGGCCCGGAAGCGCACCACCGGGTTCGCGGCGGAGCCGACGGTCGCCGCGCCGTTCAGCGGCCCGTCACTGGTGAGCCCGGCCTCGGTCCTTCAGCGACAAACGGTGCTCGGCAACGCCCACGTCGGGCGGGTATTCCGGTCCGCCGTGACACCCGTCGGGGGCGTTGGCCCGGAGGAGAAGAAGGAATGCAACTGCCCGGACAAAAAAAATTGCAATTGCCCCCAGTAGCCGAGCCAGGCCGGTGAGGGTTGCGACGAAGGGCACCGACGCCCGGTCAATCACCCGCTTGCCCGAACGGCAGAGCGGTGAGCCCGAGGCAGTCGGGGCGGGAGGACCGAGCGCCGCCGCGCAGCGGGTGACGACACTCAACCGGTTGGTGGGCAATCATCAACTCAGCCGGCTGATCGGGCCTTACGTTCGGGAGGCCGGTGGCAGCATGGCGGCCGCGGCTCCCCGGATCGTTCAGCGCGATTTCCTTGGCGATCTCCTCGACCGGCTGCAAGGCATTACTCCCGAGGACCGGAAGACGATTGACGGGGAAATCGCCACGTTCCGGAAGAAGAAATTCCCAGCGGTCAAGAACTACAAACCGACAAGCGGGCGGGGCCAGTTCGATGCCGCGTTCGACCCGGCCACGGGGCACCTCACCGTTTCGTTGCGAGTGAAGTTCAAGTTCGTGAACGGCAAGAAGGGAAACGTGCCCGCGGGCTTCCGCTCGAGTGAATTCGTGTGGAAGCCCAGTGAGGCAGCGAAGTGGAAAAAGCAGTATATGACCGACGTGGGCGCTCTCTGGTCCGCCAAACACAAGTTCAAGAGTACCAAAAAGGGCTGGCGGGCCGTGACGGTGGACACGACGGTCAAGGTCGTCGAGGCGGCCACCAAGCCGCACTTCATCGCCACGGTGGCCAAGTACCCTCCTGATGCCGCGATGGTGCAGAGCTCGATCTGCCCGCCGGGGACCCACCACCAAGGCAACGCTTGTGCCCCGAATGCGGCCGGGGCCCGCCACGGTACCGCTGAGCTTGACAGCAACGACATGCGGCCGGAGCAGAAACTCGACTGGGGCAACGCCACGACACCGATCCCGTTTGGCGTCAGCCAGGCCGCCCTGAACGCGGCCGGTCTCGGTGCTCTCGGGCCGATCGTCGTCGCCATGAAGGCTGATGCCGCCATGCACGTGGAACTCACCGGCCGCGCCAGCAACACCCGGGCCCGAGGCGTGAGTGCGTCCGAAGGCGCGGTGATCAACATGGATCTTGCCCGACAGCGAACCAGCGCGGTGGTCGGACACCTCACGGGTCAAGGAATCAGCGCCGATCGGATCTTGATCCGGAACGAGGGCGCCAATGGCGCCGCGGCGGATGTGGCCTGGTGCCGGGTCGACGCCCAGACCGGGAAGAAGCCGACTCAGAACCCCGCCCTCCATGAAACCGGACACATGCTGGGCCTTGCTGACGAGTATACTGGGCCGGGTAACGCCGCCGGCTCCGCGGTGCCCGCGGGCTACGACGCGATGATCAAAGCAACCACGGGAGAAGTCGTCACCCATGCCGACAGCGAGAGCGCGATGAGCATGGGTTCGACCGTCCAAAAGTGGCACTACAGCAGTTTCCTCGAGGCCCTTCGCAAGGTGTCGGGGATGCCCGAGTGGGGCGCGTGATCGGTGGCGCGCTCGGACTCGCGCCGTTTCTGGTGCTGCTCGGTTGCGCACCGGATTCCGGCCAAGCCCGCGAACCAGCGCGGCCGGTCGCCGCTTCCGCTGAACCAGGACCCTCAATGACCGACACCGACTCTGTTCGTCTCCTGATCGAGCTTGCCGTCAAGGAAACCGGCCAGCGCTACCGGATTGCGGACGATGGCCGCTTTCTGGTGACCGGCCCCGACGGCGTGGAGCGCGAGACGCCGCCGAGGTCAAAAATCGACCGGGGGACCCCCCGCCTGACCGCGCGAGCGCTTGCCCGGCTGCGCCAGGCGATCGCCAAGGTTGGTTTCAGCGCTCTGCCGGACACTGTGCCCGGAATTGCGTCCCTTCCAGCGGGGATTCGGCCGACCGGCAGTGGTCAGTTCACTCCGCGGACCTTCGTGTTTACGGTGCCAAGCGACGGACCTCGGTCGGTTGCGGTCCAGGCCGACGCCAGGATGGCCCGGAGCTTTGGAGCGCTCGCACCGCTCTGGCGGGTGCTGGACGAAGAGGCGCTGGGCGGGTGGCAGAATGAGTAACCCCGCCGTCGAGGCTCCCGCGCGCCCATCGTCTTGTCCGTCCGTTCGGAAAACACTATGTTCTGATTGGCCTCCCTGTTCGTCCAACCGCCGGTTCTGATCGACAAATTTAAGAAGGAGGATGCGATGGCCAACCACCTGACTCCAATGGCCCAAGAGCGAGAGGGGCTCCTTCGAGCCCATGCTGACGGCCCGGCCATGTCCGCCGACGCCGGCGGCGCTGTTCACCCCGTTCTCACCCTCCAGCGGCAGGTCGGTAACGCCCAGATCCAGCGGATGTTGGCCCAACGGGAAGCGGTCGAGGAAGACAAGATCCAGGAAAAACGCGACCCAGACGCCATTCAGCGCAACGCCGCCCCCGACGAAGAGGAGATCCAGACCAAACCCGACGGGGACAGCACCCTCCAACGAACGGTTGAGCCGGTTGTCGGTCTCGAGGGCGGGCCGGTGGACGAGGGCATTCAGGGACGGATCCAGTCCAAGCGGAGCGGCGGGGCCCCGATGGACGGTGGAACCCGGGCCGCGATGGAGGGCTCCTTCGGCGAGTCGTTCCAAGACGTACGGCTCCATCATGATCATGAGTCTGACTCGCTCAACCGCTCGCTTGGCGCCAAGGCGTTTACCACCGGCAGCGACATCTTCTTCCGTCAAGACGCCGCACCAACGGACCGCGCCCTCCTCGGGCACGAGCTGACTCACGTCGTGCAACAGCGGAGTGGCGCGGTGAGCGGCGGGGCCGGCATGACGGTCGGCCCGGCCGGCGACTCGTTCGAACAACAAGCCGATGCGATGGGGGCGACGGCCGCTTCGGGCGGTGTGGTGGCTCAGCCTAAGCGGGACGGCGAGTGAGATCGGGTGCTGAGCGATGATCGCTGAGCTCGACGAAACGATTCGGCAGCTCCTCCTTCGCGAAGCTGGCCTGGCCCCGTCGGACGTCGACGTCAGTTTCGACCTGCCCAACCGCGAATGGTCGGTTGGGATTTCGAAGCCGACCCTGAATTGCTACCTGTTCGATATTCGCGAGAACCGCGACCTCCGCCAAAGCGGGATGGCGGTCGTGGGCGGCGGCACCCGCGAGGCGGCGCGGCACCGGGAGCCGATGCGGGTCAGTGTCACCTATCTCATCACCGCCTGGACCCGCCAAGTCGAGGACGAGCACCGGCTGCTCTTCCAGGCGTTGGCCACGTTGATGCGTTTTCCCACCATTCCCGATGAACTCCGGGTTGGGGCGCTCCAGCACCAGTCGCAACACCCACTTCGCACCGCGATCATCCAACCGGACGGCGTGCTCAAGAGTCCCGGTGAGTTCTGGACCGCGCTCGAGAATCATCTCAAGCCGTCCCTCAGTTACGTCGTGAACCTCGCGATCGAAATGGACAAGTTGATCGCGGGGCCGCCTGTCTTGGTGCAGTCGACGAAATTCCGGGGCCCCCTCGAGGGTCTCGACGAATTGCTGGCGTTCGGCGGCGTCATCCGCGACGCCAAGGGCCAGCCGGTTGCCGGTGCCGAGGTCCGGGTCGACGGCCATCGGGGTCCCGTCACGAGCGATGCCAACGGCCGGTACCGATTGCGGGTGCCGAAGAGCGGTAAATACACCGTGCTGACCAAGCTCAACGGGACCGAGAAACGGCGTGACGTGGTGGTCCCCGAGCCGGATTTCGACGTCTCCCTCTAGCATTTTGTTTCGGAGGGGCAGGAGTGGAACGAGAAGGTCCCCGGGCCGATCGGCGGCCCCGACAACCTCATCCGGCCTCAACGGCCGACTCACTTGGGTCCGGCAGCGACGTGGCGCCCCAGCAGTGGGACTTCCTCCGGCTGCAGCGAAGCATCGGAAACGCCAGCACCAGCCGGTTGATGGAGCATGCTCCCTTCGGGGGGCGGGCTGGTTTGGTCCAACGGGTTCCGCACCGGGTCACCCCCGACGCGGCATCGAAAGCGTTCTTCAACGGAACCTATGGCCCAACCAATATGGTCCCCGGTGCCGCCGGTGACGGTGGTTTTCAGGCGACCTACCTTCCCAAGAAGCATCTCCTCAAGGCCGTGATGAAGGTTGCGGTGCTTTTCAAGGATAGTATCGATTTCTCGTCGGGCACCGGCGTTGCTGATCCGGCGGCGCCGAATCTGGCGGCCGTCGCGGCCACCGCCAACAATCCTGCCACCCCCGCCGCCGTTCGGCTCCAAATCCGGAGGGCGCATCAGTGGACCGCCAAGGAGCGAGCCCCCTGGATCCAGCAGCTCCGACAGCTGATCCAGTCCCAATGGAGCGCCAAACACGAATTTCACGTCAACCGCCCAAGCTGGGAGTGGATTGGGGCCCGAGTCCAAGTGGAATTGGATACTCATGCCGGCGCCCGGACCGCTACCGACCACCTTGAGGTGGCGGCGCTCAAGTTTCCGCCGAACGAGAACCTCTACACCCACGGCGGCTTCTCATCGACCGCCCCCGGTACGGGGGCGAGCGCGCTCGACCAGTCGATGACGTTAGCCAGCACTGACGTGAAGCCGCGAGTCGACTATAACGTCCTCCGGCAGACCGTCCTGTTTGGCAATACCCCGGGCGCCCGCGACACGATTGACGCGGCGGCGCAAGCCCAGATCACGAACATCATCGCCACCTTCAATGGAGCGGCGGGCAGCCCGGCCGTTGGTGCCACTCCAGCGGTCCCCGCCACCCCTGGCCACCGCGACTGCAAAGTGACGCTGGTGGCGCATGCCAGCCGTTCTGGCTCCGCCGAGTCCAACCGGGCGTTGGCTGCGCGTCGGGCGGCGGCGGTGCGAGCGGCACTGGTGGCCGGTGGCTTCCAGAACGTCGCCGCCAGGGTCGAGACGACGAACGCTGGGTCGACCGGTTCCCGGCCCGGCGACGACCCGCGCGATCGGCGGGTCGACGTGGTGGTCGACAGTGGCAGCGCT
This sequence comes from Gemmatimonadota bacterium, assembly GCA_031400975.1. GTDB lineage: Bacteria > Gemmatimonadota > Gemmatimonadetes > Gemmatimonadales > GWC2-71-9 > SHZU01. Next base: position 294 of record JANNQX010000123.1, on the reverse strand, counting down.
CAGATCCTCGCCGTCCATGAATTTGGCCACGCCCTCGGCCTGGGAGACGAGTACACCAACACGCCGCTGTACTCGGGGACGGGGGCGCCGGCCGGCGGCCCCGCGGCCCACAACCCCCAGGTCCAGGCGATGCAGGATGACTCAGGCGCTCGCCTGCCCGGAGCGATTGGGGAAGTGAACGACAACATCATGTCGGGCGGCAACAAGATCCGGCCCCAACACTACGCGACATTCCACAACGCCCTGGTTCGGCTCACGGCTGAACCAAACTGGGCCTTGGGCCCCCGCTATCCG
>JANNQX010000122.1:0-6374 GCA_031400975.1 Gemmatimonadota bacterium | reverse complement strand
GTGAAGTTGTTGACGAAGTCGATGGTCGAGTGGCCGTCGACGTCGATGATCCGGCAGCCGACCCCGTAGTCGGCGTACAAGGGGTACGGCTTCGCCACGACCATGTGCCGGGTGTAGCCGGAGGGCATGACCTCGCGGGCTTGGCCGAAGAGCGTTTCCGATCGGGGACTTGGCATCAGTGACTTCCAGGGTGTGGGGCATGAATCAGGCTGCTGGGAATATGACCCGTCGGGTCAAACGGGCAAGCGGTGCCGGTATGGCCGTGGCGGCCGAACGCGACGGGTTGACTATTCCGGCCGCTGCCCGGAGAATGGACTGCCGGGGCCATCGGGCCTACGATCAACTCGCTGGAAAGGTCCATCAGTGAGCCAATCGAGGCGGGATTTTTGGATCGGTGTCCTGGTGCCGTGCTGTGCCTCAGGGCGGTAGCGGCAATGGCCACGGAGCAACCCGCGCTCACCCGGGGCCTCGGCCCGGTCGAAGCCATGGCGCTAGTCGTCGGCGGCACGATCGGCGCCAGCATCTTTCTGGTGCCGAGCGCCATTGCGCGAGAGGTGGGATCGCCCGGGCTCGAGCTTGCGACATGGTTGGTGACCGGACTCCTCGCCCTCTGCGGCGCCCTGAGCTTCGCGGAGTTGGCGGGGGCCATCCCGGAAACCGGCGGCACCTACCAGTTTCTGAAGCGGGCCTATCCCGGCACCCCGATCGCGTTTCTATTCGGGTGGATGATGTTCTTCGCTTATGCGGCGGGGGCCACCGCGGTCACCTCTTCGCTGGCGGCGCTCTATGCGGGCCAGTTCATTCCGGGCCTCGCCGAGGCGGGGCCGTGGGCCACCCGAGTTCTCACGGTGGTGATCATCATGACCTTCGCGATCATCAATGCGCTCGGGGTTACCCAGGGCGGGCGAACCCAGAACATCCTGACCCTGCTCAAGGTCGGCGGGTTGCTGACCGTGGTGGGTGTCTGCTTCCTGCTCGGCAACGGGAGTCTCGCCAACTTCCTGCCGGTGCTCCCGGCCGACAAGAGTTCGGCTGAGATGGTGAGTTCGGTCGGCACGGCGATGATTCTGACGATCTTCAGCTACAGCGGCTGGTATTTCATCACCCACGTCGCCGGCGAAGTCCGCGAGCCGGCCAAGAATCTCCCCCGCGCCATCGTCGGCGGGATGGTGATACTGATCGCGCTGTACTTGAGTATCAACGCCGCGTATCTCTACGTCCTGCCGTTTGACCAGCTGAAATCCTCGCCCCGAGTTGCGGCCGATGCCATGCAAGTCGTGCTCGGCCCGACCGGAGCCACGGTCATGGCGGTGGTCGTGTTCCTGTCCGGCATCGGGGGCGCCAACGCCCAACTGCTCAACTACCCGAGGGTCACCTTTTCGCTGGCGCAGGACGGGCTGTTCTTCAGCCGGCTGGCCCGGGTCCATCCAACCCGCCGGACGCCGGCCACCGCGATCCTGGTGTTCGGGGTGATCGCGTCGGGGTTTGCGTTGGCCGGCACCTATCAGGAAATTCTCACCTACGTCGGCTTCGTGGGTCAGTCGTTCATGCTGCTCACCGTGCTCGGCTTGATGGTGCTCCGGCGGCGGGAGCCGAATCTGCCCCGGCCATTCAAGGTGCCTGGGTACCCAGTGGTGCCGCTGGTCTACATCGCGATCCTGGTCTGGTATCTTGGGAATCTCCTGGTCGCCCGGCTCGAATCGAGTCTGGTCGGGATCGGCATCGTGGCGGCCGGACTGCCGTTCTACTGGTATTGGTCTCGCAAGAAAAGGCTGGTGGCGAATGATTGATCGGGCCCATATCGGGAAGATCTGGGAGCCGTGGATCGTGGACGTCGAGAAGGGGCGGCTCCGGCTCCTGGCCAAAGCGATCGGCGAGACTCGGCCGGCTTATCATAACGAGGCGGCCGCCCGAGCCGCCGGCCATCGGTCGATGCTGGCGCCGCTGACCTTCGCCTACTGTCTTCTGGCCGATGACCCCGGCGGCTACGGGTACCTGGCTGAAATCAGTGTCCCGGTGGAGCGGATCCTTCACGGCGAACTGCAGCTGAAACGGTTCGACTCGATTTGCGCCGGCGATCGGATCCGGGTGACCCGGGTCCTCACCGACGTGATCGTCAAGAAGAGCGGGGCCCTGGAGTTTGCGGTCTTCGATTCGGACGTGACCAACTGCGATGGCGACCGGCCCGTGGCCCGGATTCGTAATCTCTTGGCGGTGAGGAACGCGCCATGACCCCGGCCAAAGTCGGTGACTCGATCCCGCCGCTCACGCTCCCCCCGCTATCCAGGGCCACCCTCGCGCTCTACGCCGGCGGGTCGGGCGACCATGTCCCGCTCCATATCGACGCGGCCTTTGCCAAGCGGGCCGGGTATCCTGACGTCTTCATGCATGGGATGCTCGGCTCTGCCTACGTGGTCCGGGCGCTGACCGAGTGGGTTCCCCAAAATGCCGTTCACGACCTCCAGGTCAGATTCGTGGCCATTACCTATCCCGAGGAAGTGCTGACGGCCACCGGGGTCGTGTCGGACGTGACGGTCGACGGGGTGCCCAATCGGTGCCGAGTCGATCTCGAACTCAGCAATAGCGCCGGCGAGCGGAAACTCGCCGGCTTTGCCATCATCGATCATCCCACCTGAGGCCCTGACCGTGTCGCGACCAGTGTATGTCGTCGGAGTTGGAATGGTTCCGTTTGCGAAACCCGGGAAGAGTGAGGCCTATCCGACCATGGGGGCCAACGCAGCCAGGGCCGCGCTCGCGGACGCCCGAGTGTCCTACGAGCGGATCGAGCAGGCGTACGTCGGCTTTGTATTCGGGGACAGTTGCTCGGGCCAGCGCGCGCTCTATCAGGTGGGGCTCTCGGGTATTCCCATCATCAATGTCAACAACAACTGCTCGACCGGCTCGACTGCCTTGTTCCTGGCCCGTCAGGCGGTCGAGTCGGGGGTAGTGGAATGCGCGCTGGCGCTCGGGTTCGAACAGATGGTCCCGGGCCCGATCACGAAGACGTACACCGACCGCCCGACGCCGCTCGATGAGTTCGTGGCCGCGGTTGACCGGAAAGACGGGATCGACCGCGATGCCCCGATCGCCCCGCAATACTTTGCCGCCGCCGGCCGTCAGTACATGAAGGAGCACGACACCAAGGCCAGTACCTTCGCCAAGATCAGCGTCAAGGCCCGGCGCCACGCGGCGGAGAACCCGTTCGCGTTGTTTCGAACCCCGGTCACCGAAGAGGAAGTCCTGGCATCGCCGGCCATCGTGGCCCCGTTGACCCGGCTCCAGTGCTGCCCGCCGACCTGCGGGGCAGCGGCGGCTATACTCTGCTCGGAGGCATTCGCCAAGTCCCATGGACTGGACATGCGGGTTCGGATTGCGGGGCAAGCCATGACCAGCGACGTGCCCGGCACCTTCGATCAGGGCGACATGATGCGGCTGGTCGGTTTCGACATGGCGCGCCGGGCGGCGGACCAGGTCTTCGAACAGACCGGCATCGGTCCGTCCGATGTCGATGTCGTCGAACTGCACGATTGCTTCACCGCCAACGAACTCCTGACCTATGAAGCGTTGGGCCTGACGCCGCCAGGCACCGCTGAACGGTTCGTGGTCGAGGGCGACAACACCTATGGCGGCCAAGTCGTGACCAACCCATCCGGCGGCCTGCTGTCGAAGGGGCATCCGTTGGGGGCCACCGGCCTCGCTCAGTGCACCGAACTGGTGTGGCACCTTCGGGGTGAGGCCGGCGGCCGCCAAGTGCCGGGCGCCCGGATCGCGCTCCAGCACAACCTCGGCTTGGGTGGAGCCTGCGTCGTGACCATGTACCGGACCACCAACTAGACTCTTTTCTGGGGATTCAGGGTATGCCGACATTGCAAGGAAAAGTGGCGCTGGTAACCGGCAGCGGCCGGGGCATTGGCCAGGCCATTGCCACGAAGTTTGCCTCCGAGGGTGCCAAGGTGGTGATCAACGACCTCGATCCGGCCCCCGCGGAGGCAACGGCGGCCGCCATTCGGGCCGGCGGGGGCCAGGCCGTGGTCTGCGCCGGCAACGTGACCGACAAATCGTTCCCGGATCGGTGGATCAAGACCGCATTGGACACCTATGGCGGAATCGACATCATCGTCAACAACGCCGGCTATACCTGGGACAACGTCATCCAGAAGATGACCGACGAGCAGTTCGATGCCATCATCGATGTCCATCTCGGGGCGCCCTTCCGGATCCTCCGGGCCGCGAGTGGGTTCCTCCGGAGCGCCGCCAAGGCTGAGGCCGAGGCGGGCCGGGAGGTCTATCGAAAAGTGGTCAACATTTCCTCGGTGTCCGGCACGGGGGGCAATGCGGGCCAGGCCAACTACTCGGCGGGCAAGGCCGGCGTCATCGGGCTGACTCGGGCGCTTGCCAAGGAGTGGGGGCGGTACAAGGTCACAGTCAACGCGGTGGCGTTCGGTTTGATCGAGACCCGGTTGACAACCGCCCCGGCTCACGGTGGGGCGACGATCGATATCGACGGGCGCCAGATTGCGGTCGGCATCAGTCCTGACGCGTTCAAAGCGGCGGGCACAATGATTCCGCTTGGTCGGGCCGGGACGCCCGAAGAAGCGGCCGGGGCCGTGTATCTCTTTTGTATTCCCGAATCCAACTACGTCACCGGAGAGTGTCTGACCTGCGGTGGCGGCTACAAGATGTCGTGAGACCGCTATGGACAAGCTGATCATTACCGTCGCGCCGAATGGCCCGGTGGCCACGAAGGGACACACCCCCCACGTCGCGGTCACAGCCGATGAGGTGATCGAAACCGGGATCCAATGCTGGGAGGCCAGTGCCTCGATTCTCCACTACCACGCCCGCGACAAAGATCAAAAGGCCTGTCTCGACTACGACTACTTCGCCAAAGTGCTGGAGGGGCTCCGGAAGCACACCACGTTGATCGTCCAGATGTCGACCGGCTGGGGGCTCGATGACCGGGAAGGCCGGATCCGGATGGTTGACCTCAAGCCCGACATGATGAGTTTGAACGTCGGGTCGGTCAATTTTCCGCAGGGGCCCTACATCAACCGGACCGATTACGCCGAGTACTGGGCCGCCAAGATGAAGGAGTACGGGGTTCGGCCCGAAATCGAGTGTTTCGATGCCAGCCATATCGAGGCCGGCGCCCGGCTCTGGAAGATGGGGCTGATCGACGATCCGCCGTTCTTCGACTTTGTGCTCGGCGTCCAGAATGCGTTGTCGTTCACCCCGCAGAACATGTTGACGCTGATGAATCTGTTGCCGGCCGCCGCCAAGTGGAGTTGTATCGGGGTGGGGCGGGCCCAGCTCCCGGTGTCGACGCTCGGGATCATCATGGGTGGTCATTGCCGAGTCGGGATCGAGGACAACATCTACTACTCCCACAAAGTGCTGGCCACCAACGTCCAGCTCGTTGAACGGGCGGTTCGCTTGGCCAAGGAACTCCAGCGTGAAATCGCAACCCCGGCGGAAGCGCGCCAGTTGCTCAAGATCAAGAACTCCTGAGGCTTCCCGTGGCTCTCAATGATCGAGGTGATGTCGTTGGTGGATTGCGTTCGTGAAGTGGCCGGAGCCTGATGGAGACGTTGGATGACGAACCCTCGAGTATCGATCCTGTCGCTCGGCCTGGTCGCTTTCCTGGCGGGAGGGGCCCCGGGGCACACCGCGCCGGCCCCGATCCGAGTGGACCTCCTTCTCCTCGGCGGCCGGCTGCTCGACGGAGCCGGCGGCGACTGGGTCTCCGCCGACATCGGGATCACGGGAGCCAAGATCACCTTCGTCGGGCACGCGGCCAGCGCCCGGATCCGAGCGCGGGACACCGTCTCGGTGAAGGGGCTCTTGGTCACGCCCGGACTCTGGGACGTCCACTCCCACGAGGAAGCCGGCCGCGAGCCGGGTCGCTGGGGTCGGCCCTTCGTGACCCAGGGAGTCACGACGGTCATCCTCGGCATCGACGGCTTCGGCGACGACGAAATCGCCGCGACGTTCGCGCGCTATCGGAAGCAAGGAATTACCCTCAACGCGGCGCGGTTCGTGGGGCACGGCCCGGCGCGTACCAAGGTGATGGGGACCGACTTCGCCCGCCAAGCCACGCCGGCGGAGGTCGATCGGATGAAGGCCTACGTTCGGAAAGGGATGGACGAAGGGGCCTTGGGCTTCTCGACCGGCTTGGCCTACAACCCCGGCTACTACTCGTCGACCGAAGAAGTCATCGCACTCAATCGGGCGGCGGCGGAGTACGGCGGGATCTACGATACCCACGACCGCGACATGGGCGTGTCCTATAAAGGAGTCGGTTTCCTCAATTCGGTGACCGAGGCCATCCGAATCGCGGAAGAAGGCGGGACGCCGCTGGTGTTCAGCCACTTCAA
>JANNQX010000121.1:0-7251 GCA_031400975.1 Gemmatimonadota bacterium | reverse complement strand
TCCATCGGCGCCCGAGTGTTCCTCAGCCGCCGGATGTACTTCCGGGTTGAGGCGCGGGCCGTCTTCTGGAGTCTGCGCTATCCCGACAGCTACCGGAGCCAAGACCCCGACGGGGCCGGGCCCCTGTCCCCGATCCTTGCCGGCCAGGCCCTGAAAGAGTGGGCTCCCCTCCCGATGATCCACGCCGGGTTCGGATACGCCTTTCGCAATCCGTTCTTCTGATTCTGCCGGTCAATGCGGATCCGCCTCACCCGAGCCGTCGCCTTTCGGGCCTTTCATCGGCTGGCGGATCCGAACCATTCCGCGGAGGACAACCGGGCTCGGTTCGGGTGGACCAGCGAATCGCACGCTCATCACTACCGGTGTGAGGTCTCGGTGGCCGGCCCGGTCGACGAACGGATGCCGATGGCCATCGACCTACCCCTGCTCGACCGGTTGTTGGCCGAAGAAGTCACCGCCCGCTTCGACGGAAAGCGCCTCCACCGCGATGTGCCGGCCTTGGCTGACGTGCTTCCAACCTGTGAGGGCCTGGCCCGGGATGTCTTTCGGCGGCTGGCACTCCGACTGCCCCCAGGAGCGACACTCGACCGGGTGATGATCGCCGAGGACGACGACCTCTCGGCCGAATGCCTGGGAGATGGCTAACCCCACCGGCGTTATCCTGGCCGGCGGCCGCGCCAGCCGGTTGGGCGGCGGCCCGAAAGGGCTCCTCGAAGTCGGGGGGGTCCGAATGCTCGACCGGGTCGTCGCGGCGATGACGGAGGCTTTCGGCGTGCCTCCGTTGTTGATCGCCAACGCGCCGGACGCCGGAGACTGGCACCCCGGCCTTCGGGTGGTGGTCGACCGCGTCGCCGACGCCGGAACGTTAGGCGGAATCCACGCCGCCCTCGCGGCGGTCGCGGGGCCGGTGATCTGCGTCGCGTGGGACATGCCGTTCGTCCCGGCCGGACTCCTCCGGCTCCTGGCGGCCCGGCTGCCCGGGTTCGACGCCGTGCTCCCGGCCAGCGCCGGCCCCCGGGGGGTGGAGCCGCTCTGTGCCGCCTACGGGCCGGCCTGTCTCGGGCCGGTGGAGGCCGCGATGGCCCGGCGGGATTTCCGGGCGGTCGGATTCCACGCCGACATTCAGGTGACGATCCTCGACCGGAGCGCGACCGAGTCCTTCGGCGATCCGGCCACGCTCTTCTTGAACGTCAACACACCCGAGGATCTCGAGCGCGCCAACCGGCTGTCCCTCTTTCCCCGCCCCGGGGAGTGAGGTATTCTCCCTCCGCCATGCGAATCATCTCCATTGTCGGCCTCCAGAGCGCGGGGAAGACCACCCTCCTCGTGGCCCTCGCCCGTGAGTTCCACCGGCGGAAGAAGCGGGTCGCGACGATCAAGCACGCCTCGCAGTCCCCGCTGCTCGGGGGGGAGGGCTCCGACGGCTACCGCCATTTCCACGAGGGGCTCGCGGACGCCGTCCTGATCGCCGGCCCGGACGTCCGGTCGATGTTCGAGCGGCGGGCGGACGACACCGACCCCGAAACCCTGGCCCGGCAATACTTCGCGGACCGCGATTTGGTCCTGGTCGAAGGCTTCCGCCACGCTCCGATCCCGAAAATTGAGATCTTCCGAACGGCGGTAGGTCCCGCCCCAATTGCCTCGACGGCGGCTCACCCGGAGCACTGGGTGGCGGTCCTGAGCGACATGCCGGTGCCCCAAGTCACCTGCCCGGTCCTCCGGTTTACCGATACGATGTGGCTCCAACTGTTGGCGTCGATCGCCTGGGACCGCGCCAAGCCGGTGGAGTAGCCGGTGCTGACCAGCCTGACCGCCCGCCAGGCCGCCGAACGAATCCAAGCGGCCGTGGCGGTCGGACCCGCCCTCCGGGTACCCCTCGACACTGCGTTAGGCAGTGTCCTCGCCGAACCTGTCTTGAGCCCGATCAACCTGCCCTTCTGGACCAATTCCGCCATGGATGGGTACGCGGTTCGGGCGGCGGATGTCCGGGGGGCCGGCCCCGAGACCCCGATCCGGTTGGCGGTGATCGAGCAGATCCCGGCAGGCGCGTTTCCAGTGCGACCGATCGGTCCGGGGCAAACGGCCCGGATCTTCACCGGCGCACCGCTGCCGGTCGGAGCCGATTCGGTCATTCGCCAAGAGGACACCGACCTCGGCACCGAGTCGGTCATGGTCCGGAGTGATCGCGACTGTGGCGTGAACGTGCGGCGGGCCGGCGAAGACCTCAAAGCCGGAGCCGAGGCGCTCGGCGCCGGCACGACCCTCGGGCCGGCCCATTTGGGGCTCCTCGCTTCCCTCGCGGTGGCCCACCCGGTGGTGTATCGGCGGCCCCGCGTGGCCATCCTCGGAGGCGGCGACGAAATCGTCGACATCGACCAGCCTGACCTGATCTTGGCGGGCCGGAAGATCGGCAGCTCCAACACCCACGCGCTGGCCGGTTTGGTTCGGCAGGCCGGCGGAGAGCCGGTCAACGTCGGCATCGCGGCCGACACGCCGGAGTCGGTGCGGCGCCACTTGGAATCGGCCCTCGACTGCGACTTGATCGTCACCACCGCGGGGATCAGCGTGGGCGACCACGACCACCTCCGCGCCGTGGTCGAATCGATGGGCGCTCAGATCGACTTTTGGAAGATCCGAATGCGCCCCGGCGCCCCGGTCGGGTTCGGCATGTTAGGCATCGTGCCGTGGATTGGGTTGCCGGGTAACCCAGTCAGTGCCATGGTCACGTTCGAACTATTCGTTCGCCCCGCTATCCGGCGGATGATGGGCCACCGACTCCCCTTTCGCCGTGCCGTCCCGGTCAGAGCGGCGGGGACGATCAGGCTCGGCCCCGCCCTCCAGCATTTCCTCCGGGTGACCGTGACCGGCGACGGATCCGACGCGGCCGCGGCCTTGACCGGCCCCCAAGGCTCCGGCATCCTCACCTCAATGGTAGCCGCCAACGCGCTGTTGATCGTACCCGAGGGGCTGCATGAGGTGCCGGCCGGCGCCCCCCTCGAGGCGATTCGGCTGGATGACCCAGTCCATATCGCCTGCCCGCCCTACCCGTGACCCCGGAGATCGACGATGCGACGACTTGCCTGCTTTGCTTTTGCGCTCTTGATCCTGCCCCTCGGTCGGGCGGCCGCCCAAGAGTCCGTGGAGATCAAAGCCACGTTGGATTCCATGTGGGCCGCCGTGGAACGAGGTGATTCCGCTGGGTACGCGGCGTTCGTTCACCCGAACTTCACCCAGTTCGGGGAGAACGATCCCTACCTCAGTTCGGGAAAGGACCTCGAAGTCCGGTCGATGGCGGCGTACTTCCGTCGGGCCAAAGATGTCCATACCGACATGCACCAAGCCGTCGTCACCGTCCGGGGCACCGTGGCGTGGATCACCTACTATTGGACCGACGCCGGGATCGCAAACGGGGCCCGGTTCACCAGCCGGGGCAAGTCAACCAGGATTTTTGTGAAGGAAAACGGCCGGTGGCTCTGCATCCATGGTCACTATACCGCGGTGCCCTGACCTAACGGTACGGCTCGAGTCGCTGACGCGCCTGCACCGCCCTGCGGTTGACCGGACTGAGGGCCGTTTCGATCCCCTGGGCTCCTTCTTCGAGCAGCCGGATCCCTTCCTTCCGATCGCGGCGAACGACCACTTCGCCGAGCAGGCTCTTCGCGTGCGAAACCGCCCAGTGAGCCGGCGGCAGGGTTTCCAGCCGGAGGGCCAGCCCGTCGCGGAGGGCCGACTCGGCCTCGGAGAACCGGCCCAACAGACCCAGGCATTGGCCCCGAACCAGAAAGGCCGAACCTAACGACAATTCGCTGTCAGGCAGATCGGGGCCCCGGGCCTGAATCACCTCGTCCGCCATCGCCAAGGCTTGGACGCAGGCCTTTTGTTCGACCAGGACGCTCATGACCGCCCGCCCGGCCGCCAGGGTTGCGGTATTGAGCGGCCCCCGCCGTTTCGTCATGATCGCCAGCCCGCGGCGGGCCATGACCAGAGCATCGTCGAGTTGCCCCGAGTACATCAGACTCATCGCCAGCGGCTGCAACGCGAGCGCCACATCATCATGGTCGAGACCGCGCTGCCCTTCGGCCAAGGCCAGACCGTCTCTGAGGGTCTTCTGGCCATCGGCAAGACGGCCGGCTTCCGTCAACTCGCTGCCGTAATTGACCGTGGCGATCATCAGCGTTCGGCTGGTTTCCGGCACCCGGGACCGCAGAAAATCGACCGTTCGTCCCTGAAGCTCGAGCGCCTCCTTGGCCCGGCCCTGCCGGGACAAGATCAATCCGACTTGACCCCAGCCCGCGGCGATCTCAATCGGATCGGTGCCCGGAATTTGCTCGTACATCGCCATCGCCCGCCGGAACAAGGAATCGGCTTCGGCCAGGTTGCCCACTTCCAGGGCGACGCCCGCCATGTTGTAGATCTGATTGGCGCCATCGACCGTAATCCGGCCGCTATCGAGAATCGCCTGAGACACCATCGCCGCCCGCGCCAACGGCAGCGCTTTGGCCGGGAGCCCCATGTCGAAGTACGTGGTGGACAACGTGCTCTGAAGCGCGGTCTTGAGCCAGAGCCGGTCCGGCTTCGCAAAGGTCGAATCGAGACGCCGGCTGGCTTCATCGACCGCTTCGACCACCGTCACCGCCGGCCCGAGTTTGACGGGGCTCGCGGCGAGGAACACCGACCGGAAGAACTCGGTCACCTCCGTCGCCTTGACCCGTTCGCGCTCCGCCCGGTCCCGTTCGGAGCGGGCCACCCCGAGCTGCCACAGGGTCACACCCGTTCCCGCCAGAACGGAGGCCACCGCCACCACGGCGGCCGCCGTCGCCAGACGATTGCGGTGCACGAACTTGCTGACCCGGTACCGAATCGAATCCGGCGTCGCCTGGATCGGGAGCCCGGCCAAGAACCGGAGAATGTCCTCGCCGAGCGCCTCGACCGATCGGTAGCGCCGGTCGGGTTCCTTGCGAAGAGCCATCAGGACGAGGTTGTCGAGTTCGCCGGCCAGCGCCCGCCGGCGACCCTCTGGCGTCGGCTCCGGATCGGACACCAACGACCCGGTCAGCACGGCCCGACTGGGAGGGGTCGGCGCCGACTCGATCCGACGCCGGCGGACCTCGGAGGCCGAGAGCTCGCCGGTCTCAAACGGAGGCCGCCCCGCCAAGAGCTCGTACAGCACGACGCCTAACGAGTAGACATCGCTGGCGGTGGTGACTCGGTCACCGGCCAGTTGCTCGGGGCTCGCGTACGCGGTGGTCATCGGCGTCGCCCCAGCTTGCGTCATCGGGTCTTGCGAATCGTCGCTCGGATCAAGGACCTTGGCGATCCCAAAGTCGAGAAGCTTTACCGTCCCGTCGGAACCGACCAGGATATTGCTCGGCTTCAGATCGCGATGAACGACGAGATGCTGGTGAGCGTAGTGGACCGCGGCGCACGCCTGTCTGAAGAGCTGGAGCCGGTCCCGGATCCCGAGCCGGTGCTCCTGGCAGTACCGGTCGATCCGGGCTCCCTCCACATACTCCATCGCGAAGTACGGCTGGCCCGCTTCGCTCACCCCCCCATCGAGGAGAGCCGCGATATTCCGATGCTCAAGGCGGGCCAGGATTTGACGCTCGTAGCGAAACCGACGGACAATCGCGGCCGTGTCTCTCCCCCGGGCCACCATCTTGAGCGCCACCCGCTTGTCGAATCCGGCATCCTCGCGGTGGGCTTCGAAGACCGTGCCCATCCCGCCCCGGCCAATCTCCCGAATGATTCGATACGGACCGACCCGATCGCCCACCTCCGCACCCGGCTCGGCTATCAACCCATCGGTCGGAACCCGCTCGAATCGATCCCCCACGTTGTCGGCGGCAATCAGCAGGGCCCCAATTTCGGCCCCAAGGTCGGCATCGTCGAACACAAGGTCAGCCAGACGAGCGTCCCGCTCGGGCACCGGAAGCTCCGACAACTCGGCAAAGACCGCCCGGATGACCTGCCACCGCTCAGGTGAAAGGGGCATCGGCGGTCACGGCGAGAGTTCGTGCTGAAGCCAAGCCCTGGCCAAGGCCCAATCGCGCTTCACCGTCGCCGCCGAAACCCCAAGAACCGCGGCCGTCTCCTCGATCGAGAGACCGGCGAAGTATCGGAGCTCGATCAGGTGAGCCTGCCGGGCGTCGACCACCGCCAACCGCTCCAAGGCCTCGTCGACCGCCAAGATGTCGTCCGACGGCGCCGGCGTGGCGAGCTGCGGATCGGTGCTGAGGCTCACCTGGTGTTGGCGGCCTCGCTTCTGCGCCACCCGGCGACGGGCATGGTCGACCAAGATCCGCCGCATGGCCTGGGCGGCAATCCCGAAGAAATGCGACCGGCCGGCCCAATTGACCGATCGTTGGTCGACCAGCTTGAGAAAGGCCTCGTGAACCAGCCCGGTCGGGCTGAGCGAGTGATCGGGCCGCTCTCGGCGGAGCTGCGATGAGGCCAGGACCTTGAGCTCGGCGTAGACGGCCGGAAGGAGCCGGTCCAGCGCTTCCGGCCGGCCCGCGGACAGGTCGAGGAGAAGTTGGGTAACGTCGGACGCGCTCTGGTCCACGGCGGCTCAGGGATAGGTGATTCATATTCCTCCACTCCCGCGTCCGAGTCAACCCTCTGACCCAACGCGCGCAAGCCGCCCAACAATCGGCTCACTTCCCCAAAAAAAAGGGAGACCTGTAAGGGTCTCCCGCTATTCTTGGGCCCGCCTGGATCGGCGCTAGCTCCGAACCTGTTTGAAAACGTCGGACAAGTTGAGGGTTTTGGCCTGGTCCCGAATCCTGGCCTCAACCTTCGGGTACATCGTCTGGGCGTCGACCCGGAGCTTGCCGAACAAGGCCCGAAGATCGTCGCGACTGAGACTGCGACCTTGGGCATAATACTGCCGGGCCGCGTGACCGAGCGCGTAGGTGGTCGCGAAACTGAGGCCCGCACCGGCCGCCGTCGTCGCAACGCCACCCACCGCGCCGCCCAGCATTCGGCCCAGCAGCCCCTTGGCGAGGCCACCCAGCACCTTCCGGGCAACACCTTCCATGACTTGCCCGGCCGCCCCAATTCCAACCGCACCAGCCATGTCCTTGACCTGGGCCGCATCGAGTTTCTGACCGTGGCTTTGACCGATCTTGTAGACCATCCGAAGCTGGAGCGGCACGATGGCCAACGTCGCCAGGTTCTGAGGCAACAATTCGAGGGCCCCCGTCAGCATGGCACTGTTGAGGATCAGCTCCTCCTGGGCGGCCGGCGAGTCCG
>JANNQX010000120.1:0-3605 GCA_031400975.1 Gemmatimonadota bacterium | reverse complement strand
ATCGGCAGCCTCGAGAAGGAGCGGTCATGAAGACGAGGCCCTGATGTTCGCGCTGGCCAAGTGGTACCTCGATCTGGTCACGGACGACGGCCGGGCCTTGGTGGCCTATTCGGCCCGGCTTCACTGGGGACCGATCCGGCTCGGGTATGCGGCCCTCCTCCGAAGCGCGCCGGGCCGGACACCGCTGGAAACGGCGTCGATCCGGCGAAGCCACGCTCCCCATCTCGACGGCGATCTGATCACGTGGCAGAGCGCCCCGCTCGGGCTGGCCGGCACCTGGCGCCGAGAAGCGGAACCCATCGCCGCAACGCTGCTCGACACGGCGGCCGGCGGGATCGAGTGGAACTGCCGGATGCCCCGGAGCCGGGCGAGCGTCACCTGCGACGGAGAGGCCTGGGTCGGCCGCGGCTACGTCGAAACCCTCCGCCTCACCATGGTACCCAACCGGCTTCCCTTCCAGAGCCTCCGTTGGGGCCGTCACCTCTCGGACCGGCACGCGGTGGTCTGGATCGAGTGGGCCGGCGAGACCAGCCGCCGGTGGGTCTGGCTCGATGGGGCCGAACAGCCGGCGGCGTGCCTAACGCCAACCGGGCTCGACCTGGGTGACGGACGCGCGGTCCGGTTCTCGGCATCGCGCGATCTCCGGCATCAGGCGGTCGAGGCCAACTTGTCGCCGGTGGCGGCCCCGGTTCGCCGCCGGCTGATCGCGTCGCTCGGCGGAATGCGGGAGCACAAACTGCTCTCCCGCTCAGCGGTGATCGGAGCGGACGGCGCTGCCTTGGACGCCGGCTGGGCCATCCACGAGGAGGTGACCTGGTGATCGGGAGGGTGCTGTACGGACTCCTCTTCGCGGTGGTGGTCCCGGTTGCGCTTTGGCACTGGGCCCGGGCGCTCGAGCCGTGGTTCCCGCTGGCGCCGGTCCATTGGCCGGCCGCCGGTTTGGCGGTCGGGCTGGGCGGTTTTGCGCTGCTGGCGGCCGGGATGATCCAGATCGTCGTCCGAGGTGGCGGACTCCCGATGAACGCGTTTCCGCCGGCCCGGCTGGTTCGGTCCGGCGTGTTCCGATGGATCGACAATCCGATCTACGCCGGCTTCGGGCTCCTGGTCGCCGGCGCCGCGCTGACCACCGGCTCGGCGGCGGGTCTCTGGCTGGTGACGCCAGTCACGGCCCTGGCGATGACCGCCCTGGTCCTCGGCTACGAGCGCCACGATCTCCGGCGCCGGTTCGGGAACTCCGCCCTCGAGCCGTCGCGGCTGGCCCTGCCCCGCGCCGATGACGGGCGCCCCGGCTGGAACGACCGGGCCGCGGTGTTTCTCCGGGTCCTCCTGCCGTGGCTCTTGATCTACTTCTCGGTCCAGGCGTTAGGCAGGGCCCCCGACGTCTTCGTCACCACCCTGCCCTTCGAACGGCACTGGCCGGTCCTGCCGTGGACCGAGGCGGTCTACGCCAGCACGTATCTCTTCATTCCGTTGACCCCGCTCCTGATCGCCACCCGGAGCGATCTCCGCGATTTCGCGGTCCGGGGCCTGGTCGCCACCACCATCGTGTCGCTCTGCTGGCTGGTGATCCCGGTGGTGGCCGACAACCGGCCGTTCGTGCCGGCGGGTCCGATGGGCCGGCTCCTGGCGTTCGAGCAGGGGAGCTCGCACGGGGTGGCGGCGTTTCCGGCGTTCCACGTGCTCTGGACCCTGATCGCCGCGGCGGGTTGGGCGGCGAATGCCACCACGACCGGCCGGCCCGCCTGGCAGTGGATCGGGATCGGATGGGCGGCGGCGATCACCCTCTCCACCCTCACGACGGCCATGCATTCGGTGATCGAGATCCTGGCGGCCGGAGTCCTCTTCCTGCCGATCCGCCGGCTCGACCGCACCTGGAGCGTCATCCGCGGCGCTACAGAGCGACTGGCCAACTCATGGCGCGAGTGGCGACTGGGGCCGGTCCGAATCATCAATCACGGTGTCTACGCGGCGGCCGCGGCGGGCGTCGGGTTGCTGGTGGCGGGAACGGCACTGGGCACCGGGCGAAGCGGCGGGGCGATCTGGGTCGGGTTCTGCGTGCTGATCGGAGCCGGCGCCTTGGCCCAGTGGCTCGAGGGATCGCCCAAACTGCTCCGCCCATTCGGGTGGTACGGGGGCGTGATCGGCGGGGTGTTCGGTGCGGTAACGGCCAAGCTGGCCGGGGCGCCGGTCATTCCGTTACTGGCCTCCTTCGCCATCGCGGCCCCATGGATTCAGACGCTGGGCCGGCTCCGCTGCTTGGTCCAAGGTTGCTGTCACGGAGGACCCGCTGCCGCCGCCGTCGGGATTTGCTATCGGCATCGCCGATCGCGAGTGACCCAACTGTCCGATCTGGCCGGCCGGCCGATTCACGCCACCCCGCTCTATTCGATCGCCGGGAACCTGATCATCGCGTTGTTGCTGATCCGGCTCCGGTTCTTGGGCGCGCCCGACCCGCTGGTGTTAGGCGGCTATCTGATGGCGAGCGGGATCGCCCGGTTCGTCGAGGAGTCGTACCGGGCCGAGCCCCAGACGATGATCGTGGGCGGGCTCCGGCTCTACCAGTGGCTCGCGATCGGCTCGCTGCTGGCCGGAATTCTCTGCACCCTACTCCCGGCCGAGCCGCGAGCCCCCGGTTTCGCGATGCCGACGGCCACCCTGCTTGGGGCGGCGGTTGGGATGGCGCTCCTCACCGGGTTCATGATGGGCGTCGATTTCCCGGGGTCCAACCGGCGGTTCTCCAGGCTCGCGCCGGCGGACTGACTCACGCGGGAGCCCCGATCCGAACGGCGAATCACCGCTGTGGCCGGAGGGGTTCAGGAAGGAGCCGATGATGGGTTCGGATCATCCGGTCCGCGCTGCAGAACTCGAGTGGAACTGCCGGATGCCTCGGGGTCGCGGGATCTTAAGGAATCGTGGGACCCCGAGCGCGCTAGACGAGCCTAGTTCGAAGGTCGGGGCCGATATACGATTGCCATTCTAACATTCCCTTTGAGTTCAAGTGCTTTTCGCCCGGTACAAAAATGGCCTTGGGGAAGATCACCAATGGATTCTTCACCACCAGGACGTTCTGAAACTGGTAGGTCAGCTTGTCGCGACGGGGTTTGTTGTCTTTCTGGGTAATCGCCGAGAAGATGGTGACCTCCAACACGATGCCGCCCTGGTTCCCGCCGGAATTCTTGGCGTAGTCTTCGGCACGCTCGTAATCGGCCGCGATGTAAAAATAGACACCCTTGCCCCGAATCGTCTGGTGGCTCTGCATGAAGCCGCCGCCGATGATCAGATTCGCTACCTGGAGGTCCCGCGTCCCATGGTAGGCGGTGATGGGTCTGAAGGTTTCGTTCCGCGGGTTCTGGATCTGATTGTTCGCGTACCGACGTTGAAATGCACTCTTCAGGATCTGGGCCGACGACGACAGATTGATTCCCCGGCCGGAGCAGGACCCCCCGGCGAAGACCGACCGGCGAATGTTCGGATCAAAGTACTTGCCGAGGTATTGCTCCTGCGACAGATCCAATGCTTCTTTGTCGGTCCGTTCCCCGTAGACTTTCTGACCTCGAAACTTGTCTTCGAGACTGGTGCCTTCTTCGAAGATGTAATCGATCAAC
>JANNQX010000119.1:0-16015 GCA_031400975.1 Gemmatimonadota bacterium | reverse complement strand
ACCTCACCGTCACGAATGACCCACTCGACTTGCTTCAGATCGTCGAGGTTAGTGTCGGGGCTGCCCCGCACCACCAGCACGTCGGCCAGCTTCCCGACTTCCAACGTGCCCAGCTTGTCGTCCATATCGAGCAGCATCGCGTTGGTCTTCGTGGCCAGGCCGAGCACTTCGGGGATCGAGAAGCCGACCGAGACGAGGTTCTTGAGCTCAATCAGGTACGGCGCGGGCAGCCGCCGATACCAGTCGGTCACCAAGTCGGTCCCGACACCCAGCGTCACTCCGGCCTTCTTGAGCCGGCGAAGCACGTCGAGATTCGCTTCCTTGCCGAAGGTGAACCGGCGCGAGGTCGAGCCGAAGTAGCCGCCGTCGTCGTCGAAGATGTACATATAGGGGACGAGCGTCGGGTCGGACGCGACGCCCTTGGCGGCCATTTTCTGAATCACTTCGTCAGTGCGCGGGAGCGGATGCTCGATCATGTCGACCCCGGCGTCGACGGCCCAATCGATGTAAAACGTCTCACAATCGCAGGTGATCTTGAGGCCGAGCGCGTGAGCCTCCTCGACCGCGGCCTTGATCTCGTCCCGGCTGAAGTGGCTGGTCACCTTGATGAAGTCCGCGCCCCTGTCGAATTGCTCGCGGACCGCCTTCCGCCAATCGTCCGCGCCGCTCGCGATCCGGAAATTCCCCTGATCCGGCGCCGACCCGAGCCCCTCGGCGCTATGGCCCCCCGGCCCGGTGATCAGCCGTCCGGCGGCGAAAATCCGGGGTCCGGTCAGCCGATGGTCGGATACCCAGGCCCGAAGGCGGAAGATTCCGTCGAGCGACCCCACGTCGCGGGCCGTGGTAATGCCGCTTTCGATATAGAACCGCATCCGCTCCATCCCGCGGAGCATCCCGTCGGCGATGTCATCCACCAGCGGAGGCGGGATCGACGCGATCTGGCCGTCGGTCAGATGGGTGTGGAGGTCGATGAGCCCGGGCATCACCGTCATGCCCCTGACGTCGATGAGCCGGGCACCGGCCGGCCAGTTGCTGACCCCCGGCGCGACGAGCCGGGTGATCTTGTTCCGCTCGATGACTACGCTCATCTCGCGGGCCGGCGCGCCGGTGCCATCGAAGACCCGCCCGCCCCTCAAGACGATCGAACCGTCCGGGCCCCGGGGCGCGTTCCCGACCAAAACCCGCCTCGGGTCGTCGGTGGTTTGGCTCGTCGGGGCAAGGAACCGTCGTCGATCGGCGGCGCGGTCCTGGGCCAGGAGCAACGATCCGCCGGCTAGCGAACCAAGGAATAGCCAGAAGAACGACAGGAACACGAGGAACCTCCACCAGGGCAAGGAATGACCAGCGTAACCAGTTTCAAACATGAGCCCGTGACCGTTGAAGCGGAAGCCAACCCGACGGCCCCCCGACTGCTGGAACGACGCTGAGGCCTGGCTGTGAGACGGACGTCAAGTCGGAACGGGCAGCAGCCCTGGCTCCTTTGGCACGATGAGTTAGATTGGGATTTCCCCCGACATCCTGGAGTGTTGCATGCGAATTATGGCCGCGGTGATGGTTTTTGGAACGTTGACCCTAGCGACATCGGCCGCGGAGGCCCAAGGCGGGTTTTCGGCGAAACAAACCCGGATCGGGCCCGTCATCGGCCTGGGGGGCCTCGGCGGCGCCGGCCTGTCGTTCGGTGGGCGGTTCGAGAAGGCGATCAAGGAATTGCCGAACCTTGGCGACGGCGTCCTCAGCATCCAAGTCAGCGTTGACTATTACTCAAACGACTTGGGCTTCGGCACGGCCGGAAACGGCAGCTTCAAGTACATCCCGATTAGCGGCACGGTCAACTACCACATCAATACCAAGAACGAAAAGCTCGATGCCTTTGTCGGCGCCGGGCTGGGATATTTGAACGTCAGCACTTCATACTCAGGCGTTGGCAGCTTCTCGGGCAGCGGGATCTACTTTGTCGGGCGGCTCGGCGGGAGCTACAACATCGCGAAGGCGCTGGCCCTCTATGCCGACCTTGGCGCCGGCGCCGCCACCTTGAATGCCGGCGTGATGTTCAATCTGGGCGGCAAGTAGGCGCAACCGATCCGCACCCTCTGTCCCCAAGTCGAGCCGGGACAGAGGGTGCCCATCTTGAACGGCCGAGGACCGTCGTAGGTTGCTCCATGGCTGCTCCCGTCATCGCGGTCCACGGCTTGGCTAAACGCTACGGCTCCACCGTCGCCGTCGAGGACGTTTCCCTCGAAGTCTACCGTGGAGAGATCTTCGGGTTGATCGGTCCGAACGGCGCCGGCAAGACCACGACGATGGAGTGCGTCCAGGGTCTCCGCAAGCCGGATCGGGGCGCCATCTCCGTGCTCGGACTCGATCCGGAACGAGAAGCCACCGCCCTCCGCCAACGGATCGGGGTTCAGCATCAGGAAGCCCACCTCCAGAAACGCATCAAGGTCTAGGAAGCCGTCGATCTGTGGTCCTCGCTCTATTCGACGGCCGTTGATCCCGAGGCACTCCTAGCCAGGCTCGGGCTCGGATCAAAGCGGAATGCCTGGTTCATGACCCTGTCGGGTGGCCAGAAGCAGCGACTCTTCATTGCCTTGGCCCTGATTCACCAACCCGAGGTGGTGTTCCTCGATGAATTGACGACCGGCCTCGACCCCCAGGCGCGTCGCGCCATCTGGGAACTGATCACCGACATCAGAGCCCGAGGCACCACCGTCTTTCTCACCACCCACCTGATGGAGGAGGCCGAAAAGCTCTGCGACCGAGTTGCCATCATCGAGCACGGCCGAGTGCTCGAGGTGGGGACGCCCGCCGATCTGGTCCAGAAACACTGCCCCGAACGAACCGTGGTCTTCACTGGTGACGGCCCAGGGTTGGAGGCGCAGCTGAACGACGTGCCCGCGATTCAATCGGTTACCAGCGACGGATCGACCTACACCCTTCGAGGCCAAGGCGACGACTTCGTGACTGACGTCATCGGGGTCATTGCCACCGTCGGCATCAGAGTCCGGGGGTTTCGAACCGAAATCCCCACCCTCGAGGATGTCTTCCTCAAACTGACCGGTCGCGGGATCAGGGACTGACGATGCTGAACGGATTGTGGAAACTGACCTGGGTCGAGACCAAGGTGTTCGTCCGGGAACCGATGGGCGTGGTCGGAAGCCTGGCTATCCCGGTGGTGATGTTCCTGGTGCTGGGCCGGATCATGGGCTCACCGTCGGGAACCGTCCCAGCCGCCTCCTGGCCGTTCAACGTGGCGATCCTAGCGGCCATCATTATCGCGATCGGCGCCGTCCTGTCGCTGATCTCGATCATCGCGATCTACCGCGAAGGCGGGATCCTCAAGCGGCTTCGGGCCACCCCGCTTTCGCCGCTGACGATCCTCGGCGCCCACGTGCTCGTCAAACTGCTCTTCACGGTGGTGGGGATGGCCTTGCTGGTTGGTGCCGGCCGGCGATTCTTCCCCGGCGCGATGCAGGTGAACTTGCTCGGCTTCACGGCGGCGCTCCTGCTCAGCACGCTCAGCATTCTCTCGCTCGGATTCGTCCTGGCCAGCATGGTCCGCACCGCTCGTTTTGCCCAGCCCCTTGGCGCGGCGGTCCTCTATCCGATGTTGGCGGTGTCAGGGCTGTTTGTCCCGCTCGAGCAAATGCCGCGGTGGATCCAGGTCGTGGCGCCGGCGTTCCCAATCACCCATGCTGTGGCGCTGCTCCAAGGCATCTGGGACGGCTCCGGGCTGGTCGCTCATTGGGTGAACATCGTCGGCCTGATCGCCATTTTCGCGGTCTGCTGCCTGGTGTCGATCCGAGTGTTTCGATGGGAATGATGACTTACTTCACCCGAACGATCTCGACCGGCGTATTGGCCACCCCAATCTTGAGCAGCCGGTTGGGAGCGGCCGTACTGATCCAGAAGGTGGCCGGCTGCCACCCTCCGGAGAACTCCACCTTGTAAGCTTCCGTCGGCCCTGCCGGGAGCGCGACCGTTTCGACCCCGAGCACCTTGAGCGTAACCACCTTCGATTCGTTCTGGCCCCCGGCAAACACCTCGAACGACCACTGCGCCGTCGGCGACCAGGGCAAGGCGGCGAGCAAGCCTTGAATCGCGTTGTCATCGATCGTACCAGCGGTAACGGTCGTATCGATCCGGACCGACTTCGGCCCCTCTTGGGTAACCGTGCTGGCGTTGCCCCTGACGCGGCCGGCCCCGTAGTCGAGCTCTATCGAGGTCGGTTGGCCCTGGACCTTGCCACTCTGGCGGACTCGAACCATGGCGCCCGACGCCGAGATGTCGACCGTCGTTTGTTGCTCGACGAACCCGCCGATGTTGGTCTGTTCCGTCAGCCGTTTGCCCTCGGGCGTGTTCTCGATTGCGGTGGCCGACCAGCCAAGTGGATTGCCTTGGACCCGAACCACAAAGCTGTCGCGGCCGACGATCAATCGGTCGAGAGCCAGCGGAAGCGGCTTCGCCGTGGGATTGAGGTCCGCTTCGCTGATCGGCTTGCCGTCGGGATCGATCAGGGTGACGGGTCCGACCTGCTTGAGACCGGCCAGCACCTTCGCTCCGTCTCCGACGACCACGATCACCATGCCGGCCGGCCGGATCAGAGCCTGGGCCGCCGCTTGGACTTCCGCCTCGGTCACCGCCCCGATCTTGAGCCGGTAGGTCTCGAGATAATCTTTCGGGAGGCCGAAGAGCCGGACATCGGTGACCGCGCCGGCCACCTGCCCGGCCGTTTGAATGCTGAGTGGATAGCTCCCGGTTATGGCCGACTTGGCCGCGGCCAGATCCTCCACCCCGACTGGTTCTTGTCCAATCCGCCGGAGCTGGCTCATCATTTCGCCCAAGGCGGAATCGGTGACTTCGGTCCGGACCTCGGTGTTGGCGGTGAAGGTGCCGCCGGCCCGGCGCCGGTCCAAGGAGGAGTAGGCCCCGTAGGTCCAGCTCTTCTGCTCCCGCAGGATCTTGAAGAGCCGCGAATCGGCGCCCTCGCCTAACACCCGGTTGGCCACGACCGCTGCATAGTGCCGAGGGTCGCCGGCTCGATAGGTCAGGTTGGCGGCCAGGATGTTCGACTGCACTGAACCGGCTCGATGGACCAGGAAGATGTCGGTGGTCGTTCGGATCGGGAGCGGTTTGGCAACCGGCAGCGGTGCGGGCGCTCCGACCCAACCCCTGAAGGCTCGGGCGGCGTACACCCGGGCCTGGGCCAGCGTGATATCGCCGGTGACCACCAGCAACGCCCCGGACGGCTTGAGACGGGCCTTCTGGAAAGCAACCAGGTCGCTCCGGCTGATCGACGACACGGAGCCGGGGGTCGGGAACCTCGCGTACGGATGGGAACCGAACAATTTCTGTTCCAGGATCCGCGCCGCCACGGCGCCCGGCTGGGAGCGCTCGATTTCCAGGCTGGATAGTGTCTGGGTTCGGGCCAGAGAGATTTCGGTGGTATCAAACCGCGGCCGGACCACGGCGTCGCCGGCCAGATCGAACGCCAATCCGGCGTCCTTCGACAAGACGCCGGCCGACAACGCGAGGAAGTCGCTGCCCGCGCCCGCCCCGATCGACCCGCCGACTCGCTCAATGGCGCTCGACACTTGGTCGGCGGTCCGGCCGCCGGCACCCTTGGTGAGGAGCGCGGCCGCCATCGAAGCCAACCCCTCTTTGCCGGCCGGATCGGCCACCTTGCCGGCGCCGAACGCCAGCGAGAGCGACACGATCGGGAGCCGGTGGTTTTCCACCACGATCAATCGAAGGCCGTTAGGCAGGACCGCCTCGCGAAACGGAGGGAAGGCCGCCGGCTTCAGCGGCAACGGAGCCGGTGCGGTGGTCGGATGCTGGGCCGACAGCGGGGTGGCAAGCCCGAACGTGAGTGCCAGAACGAGCGGCAGGCGGCTCATTTGGCACCTCCCGGAACCACCAAGAGGATCAAGGCGTTGTCCAGCACCAGATACTTGGCGGCAACCCGGCGGATCTCGTCGACCGTGACCGCGAGATACCGAGCCGGGTCGGTGTTGACCTGATTCGGGTCGCCCAAGAACATCGTGGCTTCCTGGATCGCCTCCGCCAGGAAGAACGAAATTTGCTGCTGCTGGATCTTGGTGGCGAGATACCCGTTTTTGGCCTTGTCCAACTCGTCGGCCGACACGCCATGCTTGGCGACGTCCTCGACCTGTTCGGTGAGGGCCCGTTCCAAGGCCTCGGCGCTCACCCCTTGGTTGGCGATCGTCGCAAGCAACAGGAACCCGGTTCCCCGCCGCGGGCCTAACGCGTTCACGAACCCGAACGCGGTCTGAGCCAGCTGCTTCTGGCGAACCACCACCCGATTGAGCCGAGAACTCTCCCCCTGACTCAACATCGTTCCCAGGAGTGATACGGCCGGGTAGTCGGCATCCCCATACGCCGGCACCCGATAGGCAATGAAGGTTCCGGGGAGCGTGGCCTTTGGATCCGGCCAAGGCCGCCGGATCAGGCCGCCGTTGTACTTGGCTTCACAAGTGACCGACGGCGGTTCTGCGCCCCGAGGAATCGCCCCGAAATACTGGTTGACCAGTTCCTTGGCTTCCGCTGCCTCGAAATCGCCGGCCACGACCAGGGAGGCGTTGTTCGGCGCATAGTAGAGGTCGAAGAACGCCTTGACGTCCTCCGTCTTCGCCGCATTCAGGTCCGTCATCGATCCGATCACGGAGTGGGCATACGGAAAGCACCGGGTGCTGTCTTCCAACCCGTAGACACCCTCGAAAAAGACCGCAGTATACGGCTGATTCTCGACCCGCAGCCGACGCTCCTCTTTGACCGCCTCGCGCTGGTTGGCCAAGTTCGAATCAGTCACCGCCAGCGACCGCATCCGGTCGGCTTCGAGCCAGAGGCCCAGATTGAGCCGGTTCGACGGCAGCATCTGGTAGTAGTTGGTTCGGTCCTCGGCGGTGCTGGCGTTGGTCTGACCGCCGGCCCGCTCCACCAACGCGAAATGATCGCCTCTTTTGACATTGGCCGACCCTTGGAACATCATATGCTCGAAGAGATGGGCGAAGCCGGTCCGGCCCCGGACTTCGTTGCGCGAGCCGACGTTATACCAGACATTGACCGTCACCACCTGACTGCTGTGGTCGGGGGAGAGAATGACCCGCAATCCGTTGCCGAGGGTATAGGACTCAATCGGAATCTTGGGGACGACTTGGCCCGGGGTCGCCGCGAGAGGCATGAGCCAGAGACCGAACACCAGCAACGGACGGCGCATATTGAAACACCTTGGGGTGAGAAGCGGCACCCGAATCTAGTTCCACCGAATGACCGTCGGCAGACGGTTCGGACGCATTGTTGGGTAGTCATCCTCCACTACGGAGCGCCTCATGACGCAGTTCGAAGGCATCGCTGCCGTCCTCGTCGCCATCGCCAGAGCCTATCTCGCCGGCGGCTCGACCGATTGGACGGGCATCGAGAAACTGCCCCATACCAAATGGGCCCCGCTCCCACCGACGGCGCTCAAGAACTGCCTCCCGAACGGAGACTGCTTCGCCAGACAGGGCGCCGCTAATCCAGCAGATGGGAACCTGGCGGTCGTGGCAACCGGCGCCCGGACTATGGTATTCAACCTCCTGATTCGAAACCTGGCCGCGCCGATCGGCGAACCGGCCATGCTCGCGGCTTTAGAGCAGGCCGGCATAGCCGCGGAACTGGCCCGCTGCCCGGTGAAGGCCGGCGCCGGGGGAACGAGCTGGTATCGATTGAAAGGGCCGAACCTCTCACCGGGGTACTTGTCGATCCAGCCCGCCGGGCCCGGACGGCCCAACGAAGGGTTCGTGATCAGCCAGGGGGACGAACTGCCGGCCCTCCAACCGAACCAGCTAGCGCTCTATGCCGAGCAGTGTGCGGCCGGGGCCGAACGGAAACCGGTCCGACGATGAAGCCGCACGAGATCCTGGCCGCGACCGTTGCCGCCCTGCTCGTTCCGGCCGTCGGTACCACCAACTACGACTGGATCTACGAGAAAGGTATCGCGGTGAAGTTGGTCCGCTGCGGACCGGTGTACACCGAATCCACCAACAACTGGTATAGCCTCACCAGCGGCAAGACCAGGCCGGCGATGATCCTCCAATCGATCCGCTACGATGGGAACCAGGTCCAGGACAGCTACAGTATCCGGCTCGACGGCACCCTCCCCGCAAGGGATCCGCGAGACCGCAATCCCGGGGTGAGCGGTTGCTGAGCCCATGCCCTTCGGGGCCTTGTGCCACCGCTATCGGATCCGGGGCCTAGGTCAATCGCCTCGCCAGTCACAGTTGAGTGGGACCCCGAACTCTACCGGCCCACGAGCGGCGAGCCCACGGCTTGCGGTTGGCGGTTCAGTCGAGCACCGTTCAGCATGCGAGCCGCCGCCCCGATCCCCGTTCCGGTCTGTCTCCTGGTGCTCGGTTCCCTCCTGTCGGGCATCGCCTCCGCCCAACTCAGGCCCGGTTCGGATTCTGTCCAAGCCCGCACCAAACTCGTCGCCGCCAGGCACGCTGACACCAGCACCGCCCGGGCCAACGGATTCGGCCCCCTCGAGGTCGGCCGGATCCGCGACTTGACCCCGTTTCAAGGCCAGCACTGGCTCCACCCATGGCGCGTATTCGGCGGTTCGGCCGACCTCGATAGCCCAAGCTTCGTGATGTTCGTGCCGGTGGACGGCCGCTGGCGGCCGGCCGGCTTGGCGTACACCAGGCGAGTGAACCGGAACACACCGGTGCCCCAGGATCTCGGCGGCGCCAAGGCCCCCTGGCATCTCCATCAGCCCTGCGCCGTGGTTCCGGGCGAAGGCGAGGCGCTCGCGGACGGCGAGGCCGACTGTCTCGCCCGCGGCGGTGCCCCACGGCAACCGGGCATCGCCATGGTCCATGCCTGGACGATGCCGAATCCCGAGGGGCCATTCGCGCACGACAACGTGGCGCTTCCTTACTGGGTCACCGGACTCAAGTTGCCGGAGCCGGCCGATCTGTCGACCCCGCGCCGAGCCCGCCGCACCCGGGCGCTGGGCCTGGCCC
Organism: Gemmatimonadota bacterium; assembly: GCA_031400975.1. Lineage (GTDB taxonomy): Bacteria > Gemmatimonadota > Gemmatimonadetes > Gemmatimonadales > GWC2-71-9 > SHZU01. Next base: position 6,998 of record JANNQX010000119.1, on the reverse strand, counting down.
TCGGCGAGTCCTTCGGCGCGATCATGCCGTACGCCCGACTGGTGGAAAGGGCGTCGACCATGGCCGGCCTGGCGGACTCGCTCGCCGTCCATCGCGCGGCGATCCGCTCGCTCGTGCCCCGGCTTCGGAAGGCGGACCAATCCGGCAATCGCGCCGGCCGGAATGCCCTGACCGATCAACTGATCAGCGAGGGGGACGCACTCCGACGATTATATGCGGCCGGAGCGCCGAGCCCGGCAATTAGGTCCCAACTGGAACTCCAGTTCGGGCGGGCACTCGGCGAAGAACCCGGTCACCACATGCACTAGACTAAACCAACGACCCCCGGGCGGCATCAAAGGGGGTACCCCGCCACTGAATGGACCATGCCAGTCACTTTTGTCGCCGCGCTAGCGGCCATCCCGCTCGCCTTGAGCTGCCCCCAGCCGATCGACACTTCCCGGGAGACGCTGACACCGACCGCGACCATGCGCGCTGCCCGAGCGGCGCACACGGCCACCGCCCTCCCCGATGGCCGAGTCCTGGTGGCGGGGGGCTTCACTAGCAAGGAGATGGCCGCCCACGGGGCCGAAGTCTATGACCCAGGCTCGGGGCGCTTTGCTCCCACATTACCCATGGTCGCGCTCCGCCACAGCCACACCGCCACTTTGCTGCCGAACGGCAAGGTGCTGATCGTCGGCGGGTACACCGAGGGGACCAAACCGACCGCCACGGCGGAACTGTTTGACGAGGCAACCAATTCGTTCGCGGCGACCGGCGTACCCACAGCGGCCCGAGCCGGCCACATCGCCGTGCTCCTCGATGACGGCAAGGTGCTCATTGCAGGCGGCGTCGGGCCGGGGTGGACCTTTCTCTCGAGTGCCGAGTTGTATGATCCGGCCACCGGGCGGTTCACTCCGACGGGAAGCATGACCGTGGCCCGCGAGAGCCATGCGGCGGTACGGCTCCAAGACGGCCGGGTCCTGATCGTAGGCGGACACCAGGGACGCCGAGCCGCGATCGTCCTTTATACGTCGGCAGAGGCCTACGACCCCGCGACCGGCACCTTCCGCCACGCTGGCGATATGCTGGTGCGCCGCCACAAGCACGACGCCGTCCTGCTTCGCGACGGCCGAGTGCTGATTACGGGAGGAACGGACGAGCGAGACAACGAAGGGGTCTACAACTCCACGGAGTTGTTTGAGCCCACCACCAGGATCTTCTCGGCGGGGCCCGCCATGAAGCGCCCCCGGTACAAGCACCAAGGCACCGCCGTGCTGCTACCGAACGGCCAGGTGCTGTTGGCCGGTGGCGCCCCGGAAGCGGAGACCTTCGATCCCACCGGTCGAACCTCTACCATCGTAGCCGGCGATGCTCGGATGGCCGGCCAGTTCTCCGCGGTCGCCCCGCTCAAGGGCGGCGGGGCACTCGTTACCGGCGGCTATGGAAATGGCACCGGCCCACGGGCGGCGGCGTGGGTCTACCGCCCGTGAGCCCCGGCCCTCTGCCTAACGCATCTCCGCCTTCCGGGTAAACACCGCGCCCTCGGCGTAGGGCGTCGCGAACGGCGGGCCCCGCATCTCGAGAGCCGCCACCTTCCCGTTCGGGTCGACCCGGAACATCGCGAAGCTGTTGATCTCAGGCGTGCGGGAGGCATTCCAGACCACGCCGTAGGTGTCCAAGTGCCAGTGCTCCAGCTTGGCCGACTGCTCGGCACTCCGCTTGATGACCAGCCCACCGCCCTCTGGTTCGATCCGAAGCTCCCCGTAGAAGGGATTGTCGTAAACGCCGACGTAACGGTTGAGCGCCAGCGACGGCTTGGTACGGGTCACCCGCTGGGCCACCAGCGTCGCGCGAATCGAATCGGCGCGTTGCCGCTGCTGCTTGGCCTGAGTCAGGTAGAGCCCGCTCCAGTCTCGGTCCGGCGCTCCGATGAACCGGTCGAGAATCTTGAACGGGAGCGCGTTCTGGAGATTCTGCCCATCGGTATTGGTGAGCACCACGACCCCGACGTCGGCCTCCGGGAGCCAGGCCATCTGCGACAACATCCCGTCAATCCCGCCGCCATGCGACACCAGGAGCTTCCCATAGTAGTCACGAAGCCAGAGACCGAGCCCGTAGGTGTCGAAGTGGACCATCGGGAGGAGGGTGTCGCGGCCGGCGCTCGCGATCATCTGCGACGTCTCCATCTGGTCCTGGAATGCCTTGCTGAGGAGTTGCCTGCCCCCGTACCGGCCGTCGCGCAGATGGAAGCGGAGGTACTGCGCCATGTCGAGCACGCTCGAGTTGATCGAGCCGGCCGGGCCGACATTGTCGATGTTCCGGTAGGCAATCGGCACCGGCTTCCCGTCGACCATCGCATGGGGCCGGGCCACATCGGAACCGGTGAGATCCTTGGTGCTGGTATTGCTCGACGCCATCCCGAGCGGCGTGAAGATCCGTTCCCTGACGAACCCGTCCCAGGTCGTCCCGGCCACCTTGCCCGCGATCTGACCGGCGGCGAGGAACATGATGTTGTTTTAGCCGAAGGTCGACCGGAAGCTGGTACTGGCCGGCTGTTGCAGCGTCCGGCGAAGAATCTCGTCCCGGCCAAAGCCGCTCCCCATCCAGACCGCGTCGCCCCGGAAGAAGCCGCTCCGATGGATGACCATGTCGCGCACGGTCAGCTCGCGCGTGATGTAGGGATCGGACAGGGCAAAGTCCGGGAGGTACTTCATCATCTTATCGTCGAGGCTGAGCTTCTTTTCGTCCTGGAGCATGCCGAGGGCGACGACCGTGAATGATTTCGAGTTGGAGCCGATGGCAAAGAGGGTCCGCTCGCCGACCTTCTCCGGCTTTCCGGCGTCGCGAAGGCCGAAGCCCTTGGCGTAGATCACCGAGTCGCCTTTGACGATGGCAACCGCGAGGCCGGCCACGCCCCAGTCTTGGCGGGCCTTGTCGATGTAGGCGTCGAGGCCGCGGAGTGGGTCGGGTTGCTGGGCGGCTGCAGGGGCAACCACCGTCAGTAGCGATAGCAACGCACCCACCGAGAACTTGGAGAAAATGGCCATGTCGTTCCGCCCAATGCTAGGTTGAGTAGGTAACCTCTGGATCTAAGATCGCCTGCCTGACCGAAGTCGCAAGTCTTCTTCCGGAAGCGAACCCGCGGATGGCATCAACTTCTGAAGCCCTGGCGGCGCTGGCGCTGTTGCAGAGCGGCTCGGATCGAACAGGCTCGGCTGAGTCAACAAAACGAACGGTTGTGCGGCCAGCCCATTCGGCCCAGATCCGATCACCGCCGCCGCCAGGCTCAGGGGGCCACCCGCCGGGGCGTCAAGGAAGGCGTCGTTGCGGGGGCCTTGTCATCTCACCCCCAGCCTTCGATGGCCTCCACCCATTTCGCCAAGAATGCGTTCGCCTGGAAGCCGTCGAGGACCCGATGGTCGATTGTCAACGACACGTAGATCATCGGCATGGCGACAATCCGTCCGTCGGCACCGACCCGGGGTCGCGGCTCCAACTTGCCGATTCCGAGAATGGCCGACTGGGGTTGGTTGATGATGATCGGCGTGGCCACCAACGACCCACTTACTCCGTGGTTCGAGATCGTAAACGTCCCACCCTGAACCTCCTTCGGCAACAGCTGCCCCGTGCGAGCCCGAGCCGTTAGGTCCCGGAGTCGGGCCGCGGTGGCCGCCAGGTCAAGCTGCTCAGCGCCGTGGATGACCGGAACGATCAAGCCGCCCGTTTCGAGCGCCGTACCGACGCCGATGTGACAGGCGTCGAACAACTCGAGAGCCTGGTCGTGCCACCGGCTGTTGACCTCGGGAACCGCTTTGAGGGCGACCACGGCGGCCTGGACGAAATAGGCCGTGAAGGTAGCCGCCTTGCCGCCCGCATTCCGATGGGCAATGACCGCGGAGAGGTCGGCTTCGAAGACGGAGGTCACATGAGGCGCCGTGGCCACACTGTGCACCATATGCGCCGCAATGCTCTTTCGCATCGCCGAGTGCGGCACCAGCCGGCTGCCCGGACCGGCGGCGGCAGGCATCATCCGTTCAACGTCCTCGATAGTGATCCGACCGCCCCGCCCGGTGCCGGCGATCATGCTCGGATCGAGCCCATGCTGCTTGATCATCCGACGAACCGCCGGAGCGAGTTCGACGTCGGTGGCGCCCGCATCGGCTGCCGACGAAGCCCGAGTGGCTGGGGGAGCCACGGCCGGATCTGGTGGGGCGGTAGCCGCCCCGGCTGGGCCGATTCTGCCTACCGTTTCTCCCGGCTCGACCGGATCGCCCTCCAGCTTGAGGATCTCGATCAGCACGCCGTCAGCCGGCGCGGCGATTTCAACCGTCACCTTGTCGGTGGTGATTTCGAGCAGCGGATCATCGGCCTTGACGGGATCACCGACGGCCTTGAACCATTTGCCCACGGTGTTGGAGGTGCCCTCGGTCTGGTCGGCGGGGAGCACGATGTCGGTCGTCGTCGTCATAGTCTTCAGGGTGTCGGAATCAACCCCAAAATAAGCCCACGGAGCCCAGAACCAACTACCCTTCGTTCAGCGCCCGCACCGGGTCGATCCGCGCCGCCCGACGAGCCGGCAGATAGGTCGACAGCAGCGCCGCGAGCCCGAGCCCGAAGGCCACCGCAACAAAGATCCCGACATCCGCCGCCCGGCTGCCGACCAGGAGGCCTCCAAGCAGCCGGCTGATCAGGACAGCGCCAACGACGCCAATGGCAATCCCGCCAAGCGCCAGCTTCCCGCCGTCCGCCAGGATCGACCGGACCACGGTCCAGGCGGTCGCGCCGAGGGCCATCCGAAGCCCAATCTCCCGAGTCCGTTGCGCCACTGAAAACACGATGACCCCGTAGAGTCCCGCCAGGGTCAGCCCCAGCGCCACGAGACCGATGGCCGTGGCAAACCCCGCTCCCATCTTGAACAGCATGATCCCGTTCGGATTGGTGTCGAGGATCTCATCCATCGGCGTCACCGCGAACGGCGCCATGTCTTGATCGATCGACCGGACCACGGCTCGAACCGGAACGACCAGCGAGGCCGGGTCGACCGTCGTTCTGATATGGAGAAACACGGTCGAGGCGTAGTTCTGGGCCAGTGGCACGTAGACGTAGGGGCGCGGAGCCTCGGCAATCAAGAGATACTTGCTGTCCTTGACGACCCCGACGACCTCGAGCGGCGGCCCGGTCCGGTCAAGCCGAATGACCCGGCCGATCGCCGATTTTCCGGGCCACAAGCTCTCGGCCGCCCGCCGGTTGACCACGACCACGCCGGCCCGAGCTGAATCATCGGCCAGCTCGAACCCTCGCCCCTCGAGCATCGGCATCTCGAGGACGTCGAAGTACCCGGGGCTGACGGCTGCCGTCATCAGGCCCACCGTTGCGTCGCCATCGCCCTTGGCCTCGACCAGGCTGGCGGCGCCCCGCTTGATCGGGACGGTGTTGGCCCAGGCCGTCGAACGGACCCCGGGAACCCGGGCGACGGCTTGCTCGATTCGCTCGAACGCTGAGCGGGCCATCGGCTGGTCGTAGTGGGCCAGGCCGGCATCGACACCTAACGTCAAGAGGTGATCGGACCGAAACCCCAAGTCCACCTTCCCCGCCTGCTTGGCGCTGGCCAGGAAGAGGCCGGCGCACACCAGCACCACCAGCGACGCCGCAACCTGGGCCACGACCAGCGCGCTTCGGGCCCGCCGCCCCCGGCGGCTCAAGCCCGCACGGCCACCCTCGCGGAGCTGCTGCTGGAGTGCAAACCGCGACGCCGAGAGCGCCGGGCCCACCCCGGCGATCAGGCCGATCAGCACGGTGACGACCACCGTCATCCCGAAAACCCGGAGATCGAGATCCAATCCCCAGTTCAAGGGAAGGTCGTCTGCCTGGAGCGGAATCCTGGTGATCGCGGCGATTCCAAGCCGGGCCAACCCCCACCCCCCGGCGAGCGCCACCAGGGCCAGGAGCAACGTCTCAGTGAGCAACTGACTGACCAACCGGCCCCGCGAAGCACCGAGGGCCTGGCGCACGGCCAACTCCGTCGCCCGGGTGCTGCCCCGAGCGAGAATCAGGTTGGTCGCGTTGACCGCGGCGGTCAGCAGCACGAGCAGCGCCAAGATGGCGGCGGCCACCGAGGCGGCGAACATCCCCCCCGCGGACGCCAGATTGGGACGGGCCCGGGACTCGAGGAACACCGGCAACCGGAACTGCTCACCAACCTCCGGGTAGGCCGTCTCGACTTCCTTGGCCAGGACGCTGAGCGCCGAGCCGATCTCAACGACGGTTCGGTTTGGTTGTCGCCTCGCAATCACGGTATAGCGCCCGCCGCCCCGGCGCGACTCGAGGTTCCCCGCACCGGGCTCGAGGGCACTCACCACGCCGCTCGGGACGTAGCCGACGGGATCGAAGATGTGTTCGGTCCCATGAAACTCCGGCGGTGCTACCCCAACGACGACGAACTCCACGGTATTGAGGCGGATGGTCCGCCCAATCACGGCCGGGTCGCTACTGAACCGGGTTCGCCAAGCTCGATCGCTCAGCACGACGACCCGTTCACGCCGGGTGTCGTCGTCCAACGTCAACATCCGCCCAGAGGCCGGGGAGACGCCGAGGAGCGCGAAGTAGTTGCCGGTCACGCCAAGAAACAACCCCCGCTCGGCCGGTTCGCCCTCGGCCGGCCTCGCGGCCGCGAGCACCATCGTGGTCCCAGCCGCCCCCTGGAAGAGATCGGTTCGGGCGGCGATGTCGCGCACGGTCGGGAGCCCGATGAAGCCTCCGGCCAACGAGCCGCTGGCCCGGTTTGACGAGCCGACGACGACCAACTCGTGAGGATCCCGGACCGGCAACGGCCGGAGGAGGTACGCGTCGATCATGCTCAGCACCACCGTCGTGGTGGCAATCCCGAGCGCGAGCGAGCTCGCCGTCATCAGCGCGAAGCCCGGACGTTTGAGGAGCCCCCGAACGCCGTACCGAACGTCCTGGAGCAGTTCGTCGAGAAGGAAGGACAGTTTCATTCGTTGGCCCCGGTTCCTTTC
>JANNQX010000118.1:0-57020 GCA_031400975.1 Gemmatimonadota bacterium | reverse complement strand
CTTGCCGGCCGTCGAAAACTCGAGAAAGTACATCAGCAACGCCGGCGCGACCCCGAAAGACACCACGTCGACCAGCGAATCAAGTTCGGCGCCGAACCGGCTCCCGGTATTCGACAGTCTCGCGATTCGGCCGTCGAACATGTCGAGGATGCCGGAAAAGACCACGAAGAAGCCGGCCCATTTGAAGTTGCCGTTGAAGGCCATCACGATCGCCCAGAAGCCAAAGAATAGATTGGCGAGCGTGAAGAAGCTGGGGACGACGACGACGACCCGCCTGATTCCCCGACGGGTTGGCCGAGTCTCGACCGTTTCCTCTACCATGACGCCGCCTCCGCTTCGGTCACCGGGTACGTTTCGGGTGCTGGTTTCATGATTCAACGGCCAGCGGAGCGCCGGTCAACAGATGGTAGGCCTCGAGATAGCGCGCGCTCGTCGCCGCGATGACGTCGGGGGGTAGGGTCGGCCCGGGGGCCGCCATGTCCCACACTCCTCGGTCAGTCAAGACTTGGAGGTAGTCTCGAAGCGGCTGCTTGTCGAAGCTGGGCTGCCCCCGCCCGGGTTGGTACCGGTCGAGCGGCCAAAACCGCGACGAATCCGGCGTCAGGACTTCGTCGATCACTCGCAGGTCGCCGTTGGCATCAGTGCCGAATTCGAACTTCGTGTCCGCGATGATGATCCCTCGGCTGAGAGCGTACTGGAGGCCGGCGGAGTAAAGCGCGAGGCTCCGGCGAGCGAGCTCAGTGGCCATCGACACGCCCAGTGCCCGGCCGACTGCGTCGGGCGTGACGTTGACGTCATGGCCCGAATCGGCCTTCGTGGCCGGCGAGAACAAGGGAGAGGGGAAGGCGTCGCTCTCCCGAAGGCCCGCTGGCAAAGGGCTCCCTGCCAAGGTGCCGGCGGTTCGGTATTCCTTCCAAGCGGATCCGGACAGGTAGCCCCGAATGACGCACTCGAAGGGGACCGGCTCGGTGCGCCGGACCAGCATGGACCGACCGGCGATTTCATGGCGTCTGCCGTCGAGACTCGGAATCTCGCGAACGATGTCGTCGGTGTCGGCGGTAAGAAAGTGGCTCGGGCCCAAGTTCCCAAGCTTCTTGAACCAGAAGGCGGACAGTTGCGTCAAGACGGCCCCCTTCCGTGGAATCGGCTCGGCCATGACGACGTCAAACGCGCTGACCCGATCACTGGCGACCAGGAGGAGCCGGTCCGATCCGACCTCGTACACTTCGCGGACTTTGCCACGCCGGAACAGCGGGAGGGCCAGCGAGCTTTCGCGCACGACCGTCATACCGTCACCTCAGCCATCGGGGCGTCGGCCGCCAGCGAGGTTGCGGTGGCGAGCAGCGGGTTGAGGAATTCCGCGAGAAACTCACGGGTCTGTTCGGGCGACCGGCCGACATAGAGGGCGGGGTCGAGCTCAGCCCGCAGCCGATCGGCGCCGATCGCGGCAAAGTCGGGGGCCTTCGACAACCGATCGAGGAGATCGTTCGGCCCGCCCTCGCTGACCTGTTTCGAAACCAAATGACTCGCCTGACGAATGACCTCATGGAGGGCCTGCCGGTCGCCTCCAGCCCTGACCCCAAGCATCATCCATCGCTCGGTGGCCATGAACGGCATCTGCTCGGCCACATGGCGGGCGATGACGGGTTCCCGGACCTCGAGACCGGTTGTGATGTTGGTGGCCAAGACCAAGATGGCATCGGTGGCCAAGAAGGCCTCGGGGAGGGTCAACCGCCGGTTCGCGCTATCGTCCAGGGTCCGTTCGAGCCACTGACTGGCCGCGGTGTGGGCGGTGTTGCCGGTCAGGGAAATGACGAATCGGGCGAGGGCGTTGATCCGTTCGGACCGCATCGGATTGCGCTTGTAGGCCATCGCACTAGAACCGACTTGCTCGGATTCGAACGGCTCCAGGAGCTCGCCCTCATGCTGCAGCAGTCGGAGGTCCGACGCCATTTTCGAGGCCGACTGGGCGATCCCGCTCAACACGTCAAGCGCCATGCTGTCGAGTTTTCGGCTGTACGTCTGGCCCGTCACTGGCATCGATTCAGTGAAGCCGAGCCGAATGGTCACTTGGCGGTCGAGTTCCCGGACTTTGGCGTGGTCGCCCCCGAATAATTCGAGAAACGACGCCTGGGTGCCGGTGGTTCCTTTGCAGCCACGGGTCCGAAGGGTGGTGATCCGGTGGCAGAGTTCCTCAAGGTCGAGGCCGAAGTCCTGGGCCCAAAGGGTGGCTCGCTTACCGACCGTCGTCAGCTGGGCCGGTTGGAAGTGAGTGTAGGCTAAGCAAGGGAGGCCGGCATGGCGCTCGGCAAAGGCGCCAAGGGCTCGGGTTAACGTGACCAACCGGCCGAGCAGGAGTCGCAGACTCTCTCGGATCACGATCATGTCGGCGTTGTCGGTGACGAACGCGCTCGTGGCGCCGAGGTGCAGGTACGGCCGTGCGGCGGGTGCCTGATCGCCGAGGGCGTGGATGTGGGCCATGACATCATGGCGGAATCGCCGCTCGTAGCCAGCCGCCACCTCGAGATCGCAGTCGTCCAAGTGGGCTTGGATCTCGGCGATGGCTAGGGCGGGAACGTCGAGCCCCAAGTTCCGCTCCGTTTCGGCGAGGGCAAGCCAGATCCGCCGCCAGAGTCCGACCTTGTGACGTTCGCTCCAGAGCCGTTGCATGGCCGCGGAGGCGTAACGGCTGCCCAGCGGTGACTGGTACCGGGCGCCGGTCACTGGAAGCTCAACGTCGTGGATGCCAGGTTGCCCTGCCGCTCGAACGTAATCGTGAACGCCTGCCGAGCTCCGAGGGCGCCAAGCTCCGCTTTGACCTGCGCCGCGGTGGTGACCGGGGTTCGATTGATCCACCGAATAACGTCACCCTCGCGAAGCCCGGTACCGCGGCTGACGTCTTCGTTAATCCGAATGATGAGGGCGCCCCGGTCGGAGCGAATCTGCCGTTCGGCTTGGACACCGGGGGTGACCGTAATCAGCTCGAGCCCTTTGATCACGCTGACGCGGACCGCGGTGACGCTCGGCAAGTCCCCAGTGACAATCCGTCGCGTTTCGAGGTTGCCGTTGGGTCCTCGCTTGTACCGAATCCCCACCGTATCGCCGACATGGAGGTCGAGCTTGACCGCTTCCCAGTCGAGGTAGTTGCGGAGCCGTCGCCCATTGGCCTCGACGAGGATGGTTCCCGAATCGAGACCCGAGCGAGCGGCCGGTCCGCCCGGCGTCGCCTCAGCGATTCGCACGCCGCCAGCGCTCTTCCAGTCGCGCATGCTGTTGGCGTCACCGACGGTCAGGCCGGTCCAGGCCCGGCGGACCGATCCGTTCTTCACGATTTCATCGGCAACGCGGATGGCCCGTTCGATTGGGATGGCAAAGCCCAGCCCAATCGATCCGCCGGAGTTCGAGAAAATGAACGAATTGACACCGATCACCTCGCCCATGGCGTTGGTGAGCGGGCCGCCTGAATTCCCCGGGTTGATCGAGGCATCGGTTTGGATCATGTCGAGGTAGAGACCCGACTGATTGTTGTTCGGCAAGACGTTCCGGCGGGTGGCGCTCACGACGCCGGAGGTGACGGTGGGCTCGGAGTTGCCGAGCAGGTAGGCATACGGGTTGCCTAACGCAACGACCCACTCGCCGATCAAGAGGTCGGTGCTCTTGCCGATCGCGGCGACCGGAAGGTCTTCGGTGATTTTGAGGACCGCGATGTCGGTGGTGGGATCTTCGCCCAGCAAGACGGCCGAAAAGTCCCGACCGTCGGCCAGCGAGACGGTGATCGAATCGGCGTTGTCGATCACGTGCTGGTTGGTGACGATAATGCCGCCGGCCCGGATCACGAACCCGGTCCCGTACCCCTGAATCTGGCGCTCCTGGGTCTGGGGAACGAAGAACGAGAAAAAGTCCATCGGTTCGCCCGCGGGCACCTGGCGGCGCGAGAGGACGCTGATCGAGACGACCGACCGGGCGACCCGGGCCGCGGCGTCGACGATTGCGGTTCGGCGGGAGGCGGTGATGGCCTGATTCTGGGCCGCCCGCTGCGCGCTGGCTGAGTCGATCAGCGGGGGCATCGCGGGTTTGGTCGAACAGGCCATGGCTGTGGCCCCGAGCAGACCCGAGCGGACTAGGAACCGGAAGGAAGCGCGAACCATTCGTCTGTGTACACCGCGGTTACGAAGTAGAGTCCTTGGGCTGGTGCCGGCGGACTAGTGCGCACGCTGGGGTCCAAGGCTAGGAGTCGGTCCATATCGCTGAGCGGCCGACGATCAAGCGCCACGTCCACCATCGTTCCCACCAGCATCCGCACCATGTGGTGGAGAAACCGGTTGGCCCCGATCCGGAACTCGACCCCCTGTCCATCATCCGGCCGGAGTTGCCAGTGGGCCTCCCGCACCTCACATCGAGTGTGCGGACGTTTCGATCGGAGAACGGAGAATCCCTTGAAATCGTGAATCCCGAGAATCCGACCAGCGGCCATTCCGAGTCGACCGACGTCGAGAGGCCTACCCAGCGGCCACTCATGGTGCCGCCGAAACGGTGACCCGGACATCCGGTCGGTGCCGATCAGATACCGGTACCGCCGCTCGGTAGCCGCACGACGGGCCTGAAAGCCAGCAACCGCCTCACGGACGTCGACGACAAAGCAGTCACTCGGCAGTAAGGCGTTGAGCGCCCGCCCTAATTGAGCCGGGGTCCAGCGATCGGGGAGGGTCATACTCACCCCCAATCCCAAAGCATGGACCCCGGCGTCGGTCCGCCCAGCAGCCTGCACGCGCACTGGGAGGCCTGTTAGCCGCTCGAGAACGGCCTCAAACGCGGCTTGCACCGTACGCCCCTCGCGCTGCCGTTGCCAGCCGAGGAAGGCAGTGCCGTCAAACTGAAGCGTCGCGAGAAACGTCCGCGGCATTAGGAGTGGAATTTAGACCGAAACGACCCGTGACGGTAGGACCAAAACTCCGGGGGCATCCCCGGCCGGCTGGTCTGGAGGCCGACCGAGGCTCTTATTGACTATTGATATCGGCGGATGACGCCAACGACAACGCCCTGGATCATGACGTCGGTCTCGGGCAGACGGAGCGGTTGAACGTTGGGATTCGATGGTTGGAGCCGAATCCAGCCGCCGGCCTCGCGGTAGTACCGCTTGACCGTGGCCTCGGCACCGTTGACCAGCGCAATCACCATTTCGCCGTTGTCGGCCGCTTGGCGCCCTTGAATGACGACGAAATCGCCTTCGACGATGTGGTCGTCGATCATCGAGTTACCCCGGACCTTGAGGGCGTAGTTCGGGCCGCGGCGGCTGAGCATGTGATCGGGGACGGCCAGGGTTTCGCCGTGCACGACGGCCTCGATCGGGGCGCCGGCCGCGACCAGGCCGAGCAAGGGAATCTCGGTGGCACCGGCGGTGCCTTTGGGCGGCAACACCTCGATCGACCGGCTCTCGTTGTAGGTGCGCCGGATGTAGCCTTTTCGTTCCAGATTCGTGAGATGTTCGTGAACCGTGGCCAGCGATTGGAAGCCGAAATGTTCGGCGATTTCCTCGAAACTTGGCGCAAAGCCATGATCCCGGATGTGGAGCTCAAGGTAGCTCAAGATCTCTTTTTGGCGCTTTGTCATTGCCATACGTTGGCTCCTGGAGGGCAGGATCGATTCCGGACCCGAAACTAAACCAAAGTACCCGAATGCGACCCGAAACGCAACTGGAGGTCGTTGTCGGCACGGAACTTGGCAACGGTTTATCTTGAGGCCATAGGTCCGCTGGCCTCGTCCGGACTCACCTGGGGGAGAGACTGACCACAGAAATCAACGCCACGGAGCCGGCCTCCCTTCCGTTCCCGCCCCAGGTGGTTGAGGAGTTGATCCGCACCATCGTCAAGGCGGTGCGGGCGTTTCAGATGTATCTCCCCAACAACCCCATCTATCAGCGTTCGATCGACGGGATTCGAGCCGGGTTCCATCCGATCTGGTCGTCGGTTCCCGAACTGACGATCCGGGCGGTCGAGACGGAGTTGCTCTGGGAAGACCAGGTGGTGTACCACCAGGCCACCAAGTCGGAAAGTTTCGCCTGGACGCTCTACAAGGACGGGCTTCGGGTCCTGACCCTTCGACCGGGGGCCGAAGAGGAGGAGCTCGCGATCTTCCTCCAGACCGTGGTCCGGGCCCGGCTGCTCGCCGTGGACGCGGGTGACGACCTCCTGACTTTGTTGTGGGAGCACAACTTCGCGCTGATCGACTACCGGTTTGCCGAGATCATCACCGATACCCTATCGGTCCTCGACCCCCAGGCCGTGGATATGGGGATGGCCGGCCCCGATCCATATCAACAGGCCCAAACCCAGCAGAAGGTCCGGGACGAACTCGGGACGATCGGTCCAGGCATGATCGATCTCGACGAGTTCGACGCGACCCTGTATTTCCTCGATGAAACTGAAGTCAACACGCTCAAACAGCAGGTCGACGAGGAGTACACCCGGGATATCCGGACTTCGGCGCTCGCCGCCTTGTTTGATATTTTTGAGACCCAGCCGGTCCTGGCGGTGCGGGAAGAAGTCGTCGCGATTCTCGAGTCGATGTTCCCGAACCTTCTGAGCCGGGGCGAATTCCGGACGGTGGCGTGGATCCTTCGGGAACTGCGTCTGATCGGGACCCGGGCCGGGGCCTTGGACCCAGCCGTGCGGGCCAAGCTCGACTCGTTCGAGAATCGCCTCAGTGAGCCGGCGATCCTAGCCCAAATGCTCCAAGTCGTCGATGAGGCGGCGGGCCTCGCCCAGGACGACGATATGGCCGAGTTGCTGAAGGAACTTCGGGTGGCGGCGCTGGCCCCGCTGTTGGCCCATTTGCCGAACGTCAAGCATTCGCGGGCCCGGTCGGTGCTGGAAGCCGCCGCTGAGCGGATCGCCCGGGGCCATCAGGACTATTTCATGGAATTGCTTCGGGATCGAACCTCCGCGGGGCTGCTTGCCGCCATTCAGGTGTGCCGCCGGATCGGATTGCAGCAGGCTGTCGCCCCGTTAGGTGATTTGCTCGGGCACAAGGAGGCCCCGATTCGGTTGGCGGCCGTCGAGGCGCTCGGCGCCCTCGGGACGCCAGGCGCGATGACGCTGCTCGAGCGCGGACTCGATGACCCCGACCGCGCCGTTCGCTTGGCGGCGGTATCCGTCGTCGCGGCGCGGGGGTTCAAGGGGGCCCTGAAGCGACTTGAGGCGGTGATCCAGGGGAAGGCGCCGCACGAATTGGAGCGAGCGGAGAAACGGCAATTTTTCGAAGCCTATGCGTTGGTAGCAGGCCCGGCTGGCCTCGCGCCGCTCGGCGAGATCCTCGAGCCCAAAGGCTTGTTCCGGCGGAAGGAATCGGCCGACACCAGAACCTGTGCGGCGTATGCGATCGCCAAGATTCGGAACGACCAGGCCCGAGGCCTCCTCGAGCGGGCCGCCAACGACAAGGAACTGTCGGTTCGGAACGCGGCCGCCCGGGCGCTGCGGGAGTGGGGTGAGTGATGGACGAGCCCCGTTCCAAACCTCCAGGTGCGCGGGAGTCGGGCGACGAGGCGTTCATCCGATCCTCCGGCCGCGGGTTCCTCCTGAGCCTTCACTCGACGCTTCGGTCGCTCAAACTCTACCCGGTTGAAAACGCGACCGTGCAGAATGCGCTCGACGAACTTCAGAACGCGTCGGTGGCCTTCCTGGTGATCGAGACCGATCTTGAGCTGCGGCTGTCGGGCGATTTCCTTTTTCTGAACTCGGTGCGTCTCCGGCTCGAGCTGGATAACTTCGCGGCCTTTAGCGGGGTTCTTTCGATCTTTCGGGCGTTTGATATCGGCGTGCTCCGGGTCCATACGGGTGTGGGGCGTCGAGAGTGGCTGGCGTTCCTCAGCATCCTACTCAACTTGGTGGCCCAGCCGTCGGAAGACCGGTACGTCGAGCTGATCAATCGGCTGGGGTCCGCTAACGTGCCGAACATCGACCTCGAGCCGAGCTCCCAGACCGCAGAGGACATCGGAGGCGAGCGCGAGGCGAAGGAGGTCGCCAAGAGGACCTACGCCCAAGGCGTCGCGGTGACCAAGGAAGTGGTGAATTCGGTCCGGATGGGGCGGTCCTCGAGCCTCAAGAAAGTGAAGCGCGCCGTGCAGATGATCGTCGACCAGGTTTTGGTCAACGAGACCTCCATCATCGGCCTCACGACGTTGCGGGACTACGACGAATACACTTTCATGCACTCGGTCAATGTCTGCATCTTTGCCGTCGCCCTCGGCCGGAAGATCGGGTTTAGCAAGCTGCAGCTCTACGACTTGGGGATGACCGCCTTGTTGCACGACGTGGGCAAGGCCAAGGTCCCGATCGCCATCACCAATAAGGCCTCGAGCCTTGAAGAGGCGGAATGGCGCGAGATGCAGGCCCACCCGTGGCGGGGGGCCATGACGTTGTTCAGTCTGCGCGGCTACGATGAAATTCCCTATCGGCCGATCCTGGTGGCCCACGAACACCACATGAAGATCGACCTGACCGGGTATCCCAGGCACATTCGTCCGCGGACGTTGGGGCTCTTTTCCCGGATCGTCGCGGTAGCCGACGGCTTTGATGCCGCGACGACGCGCCGGTCGTACCAGGCCACCCCGATCGAGCCCGACCAAGTGCTGAAGGAGATGTGGAGCAATGCCCTTCGGGGTTACGATCCGATGATCGTGAAGGCGTTGATCAATCTGATCGGGGTCTATCCGATCGGCACCTGCGTCATTCTCGACACGTTCGAGGTGGCCATCGTGGCATCGACCGCCAATGACCGGGAGCAACTCAACCGGCCGATGGTTCGGATCGCGATCGACGCCAACGGCGGGATCGCCTTACCGCCCGGTATCGCCGTTGACCTCCAAGAACGGGCGCCCGACGGTCACTTCCTTCGCTCGATCGTCAAAGTCACCAACCCGGAACGGTACGCGCTCGTTCCCGGTGACTTCTTCGTGTGACCGCGGCACCGGTGGCCGGCCGATGGGAGGCGTTCGTTCGCCGATTTGCGGCGGTGCTCGCGATTGGTGGATTTGGGATTGTCCTGGCGAGCGCGGCGCTCGACCTCCGTTGGGCGCTGCAGCCGTTCGTCCCGCTGGTTATTGCCGCCAGCGTCGTGATCCTGCGGTCCGCCCCAGTCCGACTCAGCAAGTTCTCCTACCTCACCCAAACCGGCGTGGCGGCGCTCGTGGGGGTCGGCGCCGCCCCGGCAGCCAGTGTCGTGATGGGCCTTTGGGTCGGGGCGGCGGTGACCGACTGGGCAATCCTCCGGAAAACGCCCTGGGCAACGGCGGTCAATGCGGGCCGCGAGGTGATGGGCTTTGCGATCGCCTATGGATTCTACGCGGCCGCCGTTCAATGGATCGGCCTTTCGGCCCTCGGCCTCGAGTTCCTGCCGGCCGCCGCGGCCTTCATCGGGATGTACTTCTTCGCCACCAGGGCCTTGTTCTACTTTTCGCTGCTCGCCCGCGGCAAACTGACCGCCGATGACCGAAGCTTTCTGCTGCGCTGGGAGATCGTTTCGTACTTGGTGTCGGTTCTGGCGGCGGCCATTGCCACCTGGGCCCTGACGGCTCTATCGCCGGCGGGGTGGTTTCCGGTCGCCATTGCGTTAGGCGTCCTCGGTTTCCTGACCCGGATGCTCTTGGAGGAGGCGATCGCCGCCGAGGACCTGAACAAGGTCCACATGATGCAGTCGACGATCACCAGTAACGTCAGCCTCCGGCTCTCCTTCGAGCAGCTCGAGGACTTGGCCTACCGGCTCCTCGATTGGGGCGACTTCCGGATCTATCGAGGGCCGATCACGCCGACGCTCGCCTATCGGGCCGCGAGTGGCCGGGCCGGCCGCAAGGAACCTGATCCGGGCCTCGAGCCGCTCCGGCGCCAGACGATCGAGCGGGGCGAGTTGCTCCTGGTCGAAGACACCCGGCAGCGCCCCGGCCTAGAGCCAAACGAGGCCGTTCGGACCATCGTCATTCAGCCGCTCCGGTTCGCCGACCAAGCCCTGGGGACGCTCGAACTCGATCATCATAAACGCTACCATTACCGGGCCCGCGATTTGGCGGCGATCGCCGCCATCGGGACCCAAATCTCGACCGCGATTCACATTGCTGAATTGCGGCGCCCGCTGTTTGAGACCGTCGAGCAGTTGGGCGCCCAATCTCAGGCACTGGCGCGGGCCACCAATTCGCTCCGGTCGTCCGCGACGGCGTTGGCGTCGGCGTCAGAAAACATGCGCCGGGAGGCGACGACCCAAGAAACCTTCGCCCGGCACGGACTCGACACCACCACGCAACTGTCGGCGCGGGCCGGGCTGGCGGCGTCGGCGGGAGCCCGGGCGGCCCGGGTCAGCCAGCGAGCGGCCACCGACGCGGCCAAACACCGGCTTGGGATCGGCGAAGCGATCGAGCGGCTGGTGCGGGTCCAGGGATTCGTCAGCGACAGCTCTCGGCAGGTTGTGGCGTTAGGCGCCACCACGAGTCGGATCCGGGGATTCCTGAGCTCGATTCAGGAACTGGCCGAGTTGACCAATCTGATTGCGCTCAATGCTTCGATCGAGGCCGCCCGAGCCGGCGATGCCGGCCGGGGGTTCGCGGTCGTCGCCCAGGAAATTCAGCAACTCGCGATTCAGAGCGCCAAGGCCAGTGAAGAGGCGGCCGGCCTTGCGGCCGATATCTCGGCGGAGACCGCTGCCATCGCCGACCAGATGGCCCGGGGCGAAGAGCTGGTGGCCGGGGTTGGACAGGTCAGCGCCGAGGCGGCCGGTGCACTCGATGCCATCGTGCAGGCCACTCAGGAGGCTGGCGAGCATGCGCGGACCATCGCCGAATCGGAAGCCGAGCAAGAGCAAGGCAGCCGCCGCCTCGCCGACCAGATTCGGCAACTGGCCGAGACGGCGGTCCGGATGCGCGGGGAGACAGAGTCCCTGGCGGGGCAAGCGTCGGATGCGAGCCGAGGCCAAGCCGAGCTCGATGTCGCGATCGCCGAGCTCCAACGGGTGGCCGCTCACCTCAAGAGTCTTGCCCGGCACTTCGCCGTCGAGGGCTAGGCGATGGAGACGGTGACGGCCCAGGGTCAGCTCCGAGAAGTGGTTCGCGGGTGGCGCAAGGAAGGGCGATCGGTGGGGTTCGTGCCGACCATGGGAGCGTTGCATGAGGGTCACCTCACGCTGATCGACCGAGCTCGGCAGCGGGCGGACCGCGTCGTCGCTTCGGTGTTTGTCAACCCGCTGCAGTTCGGACCGAGCGAGGACTTGGCTCGCTATCCGCGCGACCTGGTCCGGGATAAGCGGCTGCTCGACGAACGGGGAGCCGACCTGCTGTACGCCCCCTCGGTGGAAGAGATGTATCCCGAGCCCCCAATCGTTCGGATCGATCCGGGGCCGCTCGCTGACCGGCTGGAAGGGGCGGTGAGGCCGGGTCACTTCGCCGGGGTGCTAACCGTCGTGGCCAAACTGCTCCATCAGGTCGCTCCGGACCTGGCCTGCATCGGGCAAAAGGACATCCAGCAGGCAATCCTGATTCGACGAATGGTCGCCGATCTGGCCTGGGCCGTTGAGGTCGTGGTCGTCCCGACGGTCCGGGAAGCCGACGGTCTCGCCTTGAGTAGCCGGAACGTGTTCCTCTCTCCGACGGAACGCGAGGAGGCGGTGGTGTTGTCTCGAATGCTTCGGGCCCTCGAAGCGGCCTGGGGTTCGGGCATGGTGGGCGGGACCCAGCTGTCGGAACTGGCTCGAGGCGTGATGGCGTCGGCTCCAAGGGTTCGGGCCGACTACCTCGTGATCGTCGATCCAGTGCGGTTCGAGCCCATCGAAGCCGTCGGTGCCGGAGCAATTGTGGCCGTGGCGGCCCGGGTGGGAACGACCCGGTTGATCGACAACGCCATTTTCGGGCAAACGGGCGGATGATCGGAACCGTTGGTTTGCCGGCGTGGGCCCGGGTCGGTCCCAAACGTCTGGCCCATATCACCCGGGTGGTGGCTCTCGTCGACCACTGGGCCGGCGGGTTGGCGGTCCCTGATCATGAGCGGGAGCGCTGGCGCCGTGCCGCCTGGCTGCATGACGCGTTTCGAGACGCCGATCCAGGCGAGTTGGCGCATTGGGCGCCAAACTCGGTCGGCTCGGTGGAGTTGTGGCATGGGCCGGCCGCCGCGGCCCAAGCCGAGGCCGCAGGGGAGATGGATCAAGGGGTTCTGGCCGCGGTGCGGTTTCACTCGGTGGGCTCGGCTGAGTGGGACCGGGTTGGCCAGGTGCTCTACTGCGCCGACTACCTTGAACCCGGGCGTTCCTTCGACCGGGTCGACCGGGCCGCGCTGGCGACTCGCTTCCCGGCCGAGCCGACCCAGGTATTCTTCGAAGTGGTCCAGCGGCGGATTCTGGCCACGGTTCAGGCGGGTAGGCCACTCCATGATTCGACGGTGACCCTTTGGAATTCGCTCGGATGCGCTGGCGCCTCGCGGCCGGAGGCCTAGTCGTCGCCGGGCTGTTCGCGGCGGTGCTCATGACGCGTCGGAGGAGCTCGGTCTGGCAGCCTGAGGTGGCCTCGGCGGCTGGGCGGGGGATCGTCGTTGAGGTCCGAAACGGGACGCCCCGGGCCGGGTTAGGCCGGCAGGTTGCCCGTCTGCTTCGGGAGAACGGAGTCGATGTGGTCTATGTGGGGACCTCGTCCGCCAGGCCTGACTCGACCACGATTTTGGTCCGGCGGGGCGACCTCACCCGCGGGCACGAAGTGGCTCGCCTGTTAGGCGGGGCCCGGGTCCGCTCAGGGCCGGACTCGCTGTTGCGGGTTGACCTAACGATCGTACTCGGAGCCGACTATTGGCATCCCAAAGGGCGCCTCGTACTTTAGCGCACGGGGCCTCGGGACACCGCAATCATCAAATCCATGACGTTTGTTCCGGTCAGTCCCGGGCGAATCAGTCCGTCGATGGCGGCGAACGCGGGATAGGCATCGTGGCGAGCCAGTGCCTGGTGTGGGTCGATGCCGGACTCGGCGATGGCCCGCCAGGAGTGCGGATCGACGACGGCCCCCGCCGCGTCCGTTGGTCCATCACGGCCGTCGGTGCCGGCCGCGAGCAAGATGACTGGGTCCGCGTTGGCGGCGGCCAACACCTGGGCGGCTCCGAGGGCGAGTTCTTGACAGCGCCCACCCCGTCCGTGGTCGGCGCCGAGGGACACCGTGGTTTCGCCTCCCCAGATCCAGGCCTGCGGTCCCGGCGGTCCCGTCGCGATCTGACGGCCGATCCACCGGCCGGCTTCGGCGGCTTCGCCGGTCAGCAACCGGTCTGATACGACCACCGCGTACCCGAGCTCGCGCGCCCGCTCCGCCGCATGGTGGCGCGCGGTGGCGTTGGAGCCGATTAGGTAGGGAACGACCTCGGCGAAGATCGAGTCGCCGGGCTTGGGCGTTTCGGGGAGCGCACCCTGCTCGACTTGGGCCAGCATCCGATCCGCGAACTCGGTAATCGGTAGCGCGGTCGGGAGAGTCGCCAGCAACCGCCGAATCTCAGTTGCGGTCGATGGGTCGGGCACCGTTGGCCCGGAACCGATGTCGCCAAGATCATCACCGGGAACGTCGGACAGCACGAAAAGCCGGAGTCGGCTCGCGCGGCGGACGGCCTCGGCCAGGCGTCCGGCGCCCCACCTCGAGAATCGCTTTCTTGCCCGGTTGAGATCGCCGATCGGGAGCCCCGCTACGCTCAGTGCCCCCATCAGGGCCAGGTAGTCGTTGGTCGAGATCCCACTGATCGGCGCGCCGAGGAGGCTGGTCGTGCCGCCTGAGAGGAGGACCCACAGTTCATCGCCGGCCTTTGCTTGGTCGGCTTCGATCGCGAGGGCCAAGGCGGCTGCCGCTGACCGAGCTCCGGGGACGGGATGATCACCGGCGACGCGGATCAGGCGACGGTCGGGCGGAGGTCCTTCGTCCGGCGTGACGATGAGGCCGCCGGCCAGCGGAATTCCGATCTGATCGAGGTACGAAACGGCCGCCGTCGCCATCGGGTTGGCCGCCTTGCCGAGCCCGATCAGCCGAACCCGTTCTGGGCGTGGGCAGGTCGCCAAGGCTTTGGTCAGAGCGACGCGCGGCTCGACGCCCTGAATGGCGGCGGCGTAGATTGTGAGGGCGTCGTGGCGAAGTTGGTCAAGGCGGCGGGGCACCTGCAAAATATACTCTCCTCGGGAGCGACGACATCGGTGGCCGAGCAATCTCCGCGGTTGTATGGACTTCATCGGCTGCCCGCGGCGGTGGAGCAGCATCTGGCTGATCGGTTCTCGATCGACTGGAACGAAGGCGACCGGGCGACCCCGGCCGAGGAGCTGATCCGTCTCTCGAGAGACTATGACGGCTTGGTGACGACGGTCACTGATCGAGTTCCGGCGGCGGTTTTCGAGGCGTCGGGGCGGCGTCTGAAGATGATCGCGAACTTCGGGGTCGGGGTGAACCTGATCGACCTCGGCGCCGCCGCGCGCGCCGGGGTGACCGTCACCAACACGCCTGGTGTTCTCACGGATTGCACGGCGGACCTAACGATCGGACTGATGCTGATGGTCCTCCGCCGGCTCGGCGAAGGAGAACGGTTGGTCCGGTCAGGGCGGTGGACCGGGTGGCAGCCGACCCATCATTTGGGCCGACAAGCGTCCGGGCGAACGATCGGGATCGTCGGAATGGGTCGGATTGGCTTGGCGGTGGCCCGCCGGGCTCGCCACGGATTCGGGATGGGCGTTCTCTACGCCGGGCGCTCGCCGATCCCGCCCGCGATCGCGACCGAACTCGCCGCGACTCGGCTCGGCCTCGATGGTCTCTTTGGTGAGGCCGACGTGGTGTCGTTGCATTGTCCCGCGACGCCGGAGACCACCGGAATGGTCGACGGCCGGCGGTTGGCATTGATGCGGCCGGGTGCGGTGCTGATCAATACCGCCCGTGGTGCCTTGGTTGACGAGCGGGCGCTGGCTCGGGCGATTGGCGAAGGGCGCCTCGCGGGAGCGGGGCTCGACGTCTACCAGGATGAACCGGTTGTTTCGGCGGAACTCTTGGCCCTCGACCAGGTAGTGGTGCTGCCGCATCTCGGGAGCGCGACTCTCGAAACCCGGACCGCGATGGGCATGATGGTGGCGGCCA
Source organism: Gemmatimonadota bacterium (assembly GCA_031400975.1). GTDB lineage: Bacteria > Gemmatimonadota > Gemmatimonadetes > Gemmatimonadales > GWC2-71-9 > SHZU01. The sequence goes on along the minus strand of JANNQX010000118.1, from coordinate 41,911 downwards.
ATCTCGAAGCGTTCTTCTCCGGTGAAGACCCACCGAATGTAGTCGCCTCTAGATTAGGTTGAGGGATCGGCCCAGGGCGACGATGTCCTGGCGGAGGCGGTCGCGTTCGGTGGTGAGTTGGCGGACTTGCTCGGGGCGGGCTAGATGGAGGCCAACCGCTCGGGTGGCGGTGAGGAAGCGATCGACTCGCTCGACCAATTTGAGGCCGGCGTAGCCGGCCAATGGCGCGATCAGCGTGGCAGCGGCCCCCCAGAGGAGGCCTCCGCGGAGGCCGGCAATCAAACCGACTCCGATCCAGGTCAGCGGGAACAGCAGGACGGCCCCAAGGATTTTTGCGGTCGCTAGGATGTCGTCGTGAGTCCCCGCGTAGCGGGCCGCCACCCGCCCAATCGTCCAATAGGCGGGGTAATGGAGGACCAGGCCAGGGAGCGCGAAGGGCAGGAAGATCGCCACCCTGAAGATGAGCCCTCCGGCAGCGCGGAATAGGTCTGCGGCGCTCGGGGTCTCAGGGAGGGGGTGCCCCGGGTCCAGGTTGGCGCTCCGGAAGGCGGCCTCGAGCCGGTCAATCCGGCGGATCAACTGGTCCAGGGCGCCCGGCGCGGCCGACTTCATCGTTCGGTATCCATCGAGTAGCAGTCGTTGGGTGGCCCGGACTTCCTCGACGGTTCGTGAGTGGGGCCCTGGGGTGGCCGCGGCGAGGAGTCGCTCGGTTCGCTTCGCGAGGGTGTGTGCTTCCTGGTGGTCCGCTTGGAGGACGGCGTCAGCGAGGGCTAGCTCGAGCCGGGCGGTCAGTTCGCCGACCAAGGCCGGCGGCGGTTCGCCCTGGGCGTCGACCGGCGCGGGGGTCACGAGGACCGGATCGCTGAAGGCAACGTGGGCGGCGCTCCGGAAGATGGCTTTGTCGGTATAGAAGAGTCCGACCGGGACGATCGCTACCTGGGTCCCGGGGGTCGCACCTAAGGCGATCCGGGCCGCTCCCGTCTTGAAGGCGCGAAGGCCGGCGTCGCTATGGCTGGCCCCTTCCGGGGCAATCGCGATCGTCCCGTCCCGGCGAAGGAGATCCCGGGCTCGATCGAAGGTCCCCCGATTTTGGCTCAGGTCGGCTTGATCTTGGCGACGGTAGACCGGAATCGTGTCGAGGCTCCGGATGACCCAGCCAATCAGCGGCATCTCGAAGAGGGGCGCCTTGGCGAGGAACGAAACCGGCCGCGGGGCATAGGTGAGGAGCAACAAGCCATCGACCAGCCCGTTCGGGTGATTGATGGCGAAGATGACCGGGCCTTCGCGGGGCACCCGATCGGTCCCGGAGATCTCGATCCGCCGGAAGAAGAGCCCGAGAATCCATCCAAGGGTGGCTCGGAGGACGGCCCGTAGCAGAGCCTACTCCGTGGCGGCGGGTTTGGTTCGCCGACGCTTGGCTTCCATCTCGACATAGAGCTGGCCGCAGGCGGCGTTGATGTCGAGGCCCCGGCTCCGCCGAATGACGGCTTCGATCCCGGCGGCTTGGAGTCGGGCGGCGAACAATCGGATCCGGTTGCCCGACGTGGGGGCCAAGTCGTCTCCCCCGCCCGGATGGAGCGGGAGGAGATTGACATGAGCGCCTAACGGTCTGGCAATCGCCGCCAGATTGTCGGCGTCGAGATCGGAATCGTTCCGGTCCTTGATCATCACGTACTCGAAAGTGACCCGCCGGCCAAACCGGCGCGCCGAGGCGAGGACCTGATCGAGCGGATACTTCTGCTCGATGGGCATCAGGCGGATTCGGGCGTTCGGGTCGGGGGAGTGGAGCGAGATCGCCAGGCGAAACTGTTCCGGCCGGGCTCGAAGCGCGTCCATCCCGGGCAGGATCCCAACGGTTGAAACGGTGATATGCCGGGCGCCGATCCCAAACCCGGCCGGGTCATTCAGAATCGAAAGGGCGACGTCCACTGCGGGCCAGTTGAGCAGCGGTTCACCCATGCCCATGAAGACAATGTTGGTCGGCCGGTCGGCGGGGTCGTTCAGGATGATCTCTCGAACCTGGCAGACAATCTCACCGGCCGTGAGGTTCCGGCGAAAGCCCATCTTTCCGGTGGCACAGAACCCGCACCCCAGGGCGCACCCGGCCTGCGACGAGATGCAGAGTGTCCGCCGGGCTCCGCTCGGAATCAGGACCGACTCAACGGCCTCTCGATCGGCCAGCCGCCAGAGAAACTTCTTCGTCCCATCGGTGGATTTTTCGAGTGACGCGATCGAGAGCCGGAGCAGGGGCCAGTCCTTCGTCAAGGCGTCTCGAAGCGTGGCCGGGAGCTCGCTGGCATCGCCCCATGTCGCGATTGGGGCGACCCACAACCGCCGGATGATCTGGTCGATCCGATAGGTGGGGAGAGCGTGGGCCGCCACCCATGCTTCGAGGGCGGCCCGGGCGTCCGCGGGTGTTTGGTCGAGCAGCGATCTGGCCATTTGGGGAAAGCTAACGGAGCCCAAGCCGTTCCCGAGGGGCGAGAATCGCGGTGGTCAGTCCGGGGCCTGGACGTTGGGTCCGAGGGGGAGCGTTAGGCCGTGGCGCCGGCGCCGGCCTGCTGGCGGCCGGTGGGAACGGCGCCGTTGGACGGAATGTCAAATCCACGTAACTCCTCTTGTTCCAATCGCTTGCCCGTACCCAACCGGCGGCGTTACGTTTGGCCGAATATGACATCGTCACCGGACCAAACCGCCCTCCGGAGCCATCGAGCCGGATCGCTCTCCAAAATCAACCAGGGACAAACGGTTCGGGTGGCCGGATGGGTCCATCGCCGCCGCGATCTCGGCGGCTTGGTGTTCCTGGATCTACGGGACCGGGACGGTCTAGTGCAACTCTCATGCAGTCCGGATTGGACCCCGGCTACCGTCATGGAGCTGGCCGGATCGCTGGGAGCCGAAACCGTGATTCTGGCGACGGGGCGGGTCGAAGTGCGGCCGAACCCGGCCCCGGACCAGGCCATGGTGTCGCGCGAGGTGGAGGTGTACGTCACCGAGCTTACCGTTGTCGGCCCGGCCGGGACGCCGGCAATTCCGGTCGCGCGGAAGGACAACGAAGAGCTCCCCAACGAGGAACTGCGACTTCGCCATCGGGTCCTCGACCTGCGGCGTCCCGAGTTGCAGCGAAACTTGGTGCTCAGGCATCGGCTGGCCCAGCGGGCCCGCGCCGTGCTGAGCAATCTCGGGTTTCTCGAAATCGAGACCCCGATCTTGACCAAGCCGACCCCCGAGGGCGCCCGGGACTATCTGGTCCCCTCGCGGGTCCACCCGGGTGAGTTCTACGCGCTGCCCCAATCGCCGCAGATGTACAAGCAGCTGCTGATGGTGGCCGGACTCGATCGCTATTTCCAGATCGCCCGTTGCTTTCGCGACGAAGACCTGCGGGCCGATCGTCAGCCGGAGTTTACTCAGATCGACATCGAATCGTCGTTCGTGTCGGCCGACGATGTCATGGGATTCATCGAGGCGGTGCTCGCCGGAATGTGGGAGGAAGCCGGCCAGCCGGTCGGTCTCCCGTTCCCGCGACTGACGTTCGCCGCCGCCATGGAACGGTTTGGGATCGACAAGCCGGATTGCCGGTTCGGGCTTGAAATTCAGGATCTCACCGGATCGTTAGGCGCCGACCGAGCCCCTTTCCTCGCCGACGCCGGTCGGGACGGGGTTCGTCTCCGCGGGATTCTCGTCCCCGGGGGGGCGCTGTTATCCCGGAAGGACTTCGATGCCCTGACCGAGGTGGCGAAAGGGTCCGGAGCCGGCGGGTTGATCTGGATGAAGCGGGGCGAAACCGGATGGGAAGGGCAGGGCGTCAAAGCCGTGGGGGCCGGGTTTGTCGCGGCGGTGGCCGGCAGTCCCGGGGACGGACTGGTGGCCGTCGTCGGTCCGGACCGGGTCACGTCGCCGGCGCTTCACGCGGTCCGGGCAGCACTGATCCGGAGGCTCGCGTTGGTCCCGAACACTCCGCACGCCTTCCTGTGGGTGGTCGATTTCCCGCTCTTCGAGCCCGATCCGGCAACCGGGGAACACGTCTTCGTCCACCATCCCTTTACGTCCCCCCATCCTGACGATGCGGGGTTCCTCGAGACCGACCCGGGGCGGTGCCGGGCGGTCCACTACGACGCGGTGTACAACGGCAACGAACTCGGGAGCGGGTCGATCAGGATTACCGACCCGGCATTGCAGCAACGGGTCTTCAAACTGCTTGGGATCGCAGACGATGACCAACGGCGGCGATTCGGCTTTCTGCTCGACGCCTTGGCCACGGGCGCGCCGCCGATGGGCGGGTTTGCCATTGGCTTCGACCGAGTCGTGATGCTGTTGGCCGGAGCGACCTCGCTCCGTGATGTGATCGCCTTCCCTAAAACGACGGCGGCCCGGGCTCTCTTCGAAGGGGCTCCGACGCCCGTAGAGCAAAAGGATCTCGACGTGTTGAGTCTCGCGGTCCGCCGCACCCGGAGCCCCGGGTCGTTCGAATGACTGACGAAACCACCCTCCGCTTTGCCATCGACGGCGCCGATCCCCTGTTGCTGGCCGGAGTCAACGACGTCAACCTGGTCGAGCTGGGCCGGGCGTTTGGGATTCGGGCGACGATGCGGGGCGATGCCTTGACGGTGTCCGGTCCCAGTGAACAGGTGGAACGGGCCGGCCCGGCGGTCCAGGGCTTGATCGACCTAGCCCGAATCGGTGAGCCGGTAACGCCGGAGATCGTCAATCGTCTGTTCACCGACGGGGTGATGCCGGCCGATTTGGCCGCCCCCGGTGAGGGGCGAATCCTCCTGCCTGGATTGCGGAGGGCCATCCTTCCGAAAACGGCGGGACAGCGCGACTATCTCCAGGCCATCACCCAACACGACATCGTGATCGGGATCGGGCCCGCGGGGACCGGCAAGACCTACCTGGCCGTCGCCAAAGCGATCGAAGCGCTGGCCCGCAAGCGAGTCCGTCGGATCATCCTGGCTCGGCCGGCCGTCGAAGCCGGCGAATCGTTGGGTTTTCTTCCGGGCGACATCCAGGCGAAAGTCGATCCGTACCTCCGGCCGCTGTATGACGCGCTCGAAGACATGATGCCCCACGATCGGATCCACAAAGCCCTCGAGACCCGCACCATCGAAATTGCTCCGCTGGCCTATATGCGGGGCCGAACCCTGGCCGATGCGTTCATCATTCTTGACGAAGCGCAGAACGCTACCGGGGCCCAGATGAAGATGTTTCTCACCCGGCTTGGCGTGAACAGCAAAGTGGTCGTCACCGGCGACAAGACCCAGATTGACCTCCCCAAACGCGAGGACTCCGGTCTCATTCAGATCGAGCGAATTCTTCCGGGCATCGACGGCCTGGCTTTCCATTACCTCACCGAGGTCGACGTCGTCCGGCATCGGCTGGTCCGCGAGATTATCCGGGCGTATGCCGAGGACCAGAGCGGCTGAACGGCGGCACGTCGACGCCGCCCAGAGGAACCCGGTGACGGTCGCGGGCCGTCATCCGCCGCTGTCCCGCGCCCGGGTGGTTGGGGTCGTTCGGGGCGTGTTAGCGTTGGAGCGGGCGGCCGCGTCGGTCTCCGTGACGTTTGTGGGTCCCCGGCGGATCCGGGCGATGAATGCGAAGTGGAAACGGGCCGACCGCGTCACGGATGTATTGGCGTTTGCGCTACCGTTGCCTAACGGCGGCCTGCAAGGCGACATCTACATTTGCCGGTCGGTTGCGGCTGGCGAAGCCGCGAAACGAAACCTGTCCGTCCGCCAGGAGTTGCTCCGGCTCGTGATCCACGGGACCCTGCATGTGCTCGGATATCACCACCCGGAGACGGCGGGCCGGATCCGCTCGCCGATGTGGCGGCGCCAGGAAAGGTATCTCGCATGTCTTGGCTAGTGATGGCCCTTCAGCTCGGTGTGGCCCCGATTCTCGCGGGGATCTGTACCGTGTGGGCCGCCTTGGTCGCCTTGGCGTCCGAGAACGACGCCGGTCTTCCCCGGCTCCTCGGCCCAAGCACGACCGGTGATCACCCCTCGCTCGATCCGGCCCGCAGTCTCCATGTGGTTCACCTGGCTCTTCTGATGATCGGCGCGTTCCTCGCGGGGCTCGCCCTGGCATGGTGGGCGTGGCCCTTTCCGGGCTCGCTGCTTCGGTTGGGACTGGCGGTGCTGTTTGTTTGGGTCGTCGGGGACCTTCTCCCGAGGCTCTGGGCGGCGAACGAGCCGGATCTCGTCCGGTTCGATGGCCGAGTCGCGACCGGATCGATCGCCTTGTTCCAGCCGATTCTCCGGCTGGTCGCTTGGGCAGACCGGGGCGGGCGGCCCGTGCGGCAGACTCCAAGGAATCGGATTACGGACCAGGATGTCCGGGAGCGGCTCTCCGGCGTCTTCAGTCTCAAAGACATGACCGTTGAAGAAGTGATGACGCCCCGAATGGATGTGATTTCCGTCGACCTCTCAGCGACCAAGGGCCAGGTCCTTGAGACCCTTCGGTCCGCTGAGCACTCTCGCCTGGTGGTTGTTGATGGCGACCCCGACAATGTGGTCGGCGTGATCTACGCCAAGGACCTATTGGCCAGCGGCATTTCGCTGGTCCAGCCGGATTGGCATCCTCTGGTGCGGCCGGTGGAGTTCGTGCCTGAGGCCAAACGTCTCGACCGCCAACTTCGCGATTTTCAGCGGGGCGGAGGCCATCTGGTCGTGGTGGTTGACGAGTTTGGGGGGACCTCCGGCATCGTGACCCTCGAGGATGTGTTGGAGCAGATCGTCGGCGAGATTCAGGATGAATACGATACCGAGGAGGCCCTGCCGATCGTGCGAACCGCCGACGGCGGTCTGATCGTCCAGGGCCGGGTGCCGCTGGTCGATCTCGAAGCTGAGCTGGAGTACCACTTCGGGCGGGACGACGTCGGCACGGTCGGAGGGTTGGCCCTGGCTCTGGCCGGTCGGGTTCCCCGGGCCGGCGATCCGGTCCCGGCGGGCGAGTTCACGCTCGTGATTGACCAGGTCACCCGTGGGCGGGTTCGGCGGGTCACGGTCCGGCGGACCATCCCCGGCGGGCCGCCGGTCGCGAAGGAACTCGAATGATCTGGTTGGCCGTAGCGGTCGGTCTGCTGGTGACCCTGCTTGGGGCCACCGAAACGGCCGCGCTCATTCGGGTCAGCCGCGCCGATCTTGCTGACGCGGTCTCTCGTCGGTTGAAGGGCGCGTCCGAGTCGCTCGACTGGTTGGTTGACGCCGAGCGCGAGTTAGCGGCCGCGACCGCGACGACCGGGCTCGGGATCGCGATCCTCGCGGCGGGTCTGTCGGCCGTCTTCGATGTCGCGACCGGCGCCCTACCGCTATGGGGCGTGCTGGTCCTGCTCCTCTCGGTCGCGCTGCCGTTCGTCCTCTTCAGCGGCTACGTCCTCCCGCGATGGCTGACCGCCCATCGGGCCTCCCGTGTCGCCGAGCTGCTCCGGCCGACGTTCAGGCCCTGGGTTCGGGCGATGGGGTGGCTGCTCCCGGTCCCGACCAAACGACCGGCGGCCGACGTCCGGGCGCTCTGGCGGGAAGGGGCGGCCGGCGCCCTTGGGACCTCCGCTGAGTTGGTGATGGTCGGGAATGTGATCACGTTCGCCGAGCGGCCGGTGCGGGAGGTGATGACGCCCCGAATCAAGTTGGTCGCCATTCCGGAAGGGGCGGCGTTTGACGAGATCCAGGCGGCCTTCATCCAGAGTGGCTACAGCCGCCTCCCGGTGTATCGCGGCACCCTCGATGAGATGGTCGGGATGGTGCATGTATTCGACCTGCTCAAGGTCAAGGATGCCGGCCCGGTACCGATCCGGCCGGTCGGCACGTCGCCCGCCAGTCGCGCGTCCGGCGATGTCCTGCTCGATATGCAGCGGGAGCGGCGCCACCTGACAGTGGTGCTGGACGAATTCGGCGGCACGTTAGGCATCGTCACGCTGGAAGACCTTCTCGAAGCGATGGTGGGCGAGATCTTCGACGAGCACGACGAAACGGGCGGCCAAACGCCGCCCGACCAGTTCAGCCCGTGGGAAACGACCGGTGCCGCCGAGGTGGCCGAGCTCGAGGACCGGTTTGGGATGCTGCTGCCGCCCGGCCAGTCCCAATCGATCGGTGGACGGGTTGCTCAGCTCCTCGGCCGGTTTCCCCGACCCGGCGAGCGGCTGCTGGTTCGGGGCCTCGAGTTCGACATCCTGACGGCCACCGCCACTCGGATTGAGCGGATCCTGGTCCGGCGGGCAGGACCGGCCCCCGTCGATCTCGATCGGATTTCGGGATGACGACCGACGAGGCTCGCCGACTTCTGATCCTGGTCCGGGATGGCCGGATCTCGGAATTCCTGGCTGAGGCCGAAGAACTCGGAGCGGCTGATTTGGCCGATGTCCTTGCGGAAGCCGACGAGGACGAGCGGGTCGAGATCGTCAAGCTGCTTCCGCCGGCCCTCTCCGGGTCGGCCCTCTGGGAATTGCCGGAGGAAGAGCACGCCGAAGACACCCTCGCCGCGCTGGAGCCCGGGGAGGCCGCGGAAATCGTTGGGGGATTGCCGGACGACGACGCCGCCGACCTCCTCGGCGAGCTTGAGCCGGAAGAGCAGCGCCGGATTCTCGCCGAGGTCGAGGACCCCGAGCAACGGGAGGAAGTCGCCGGCCTGCTCCAGTACGACTCGGAGTCCGCCGGCGGGCTCATGACGTCGCAAGTCGTGACCGTCATGGAGTACGATTCCGTGTCCCAGGCCCTTGACGAGATCCGCCGTCAGGCCGATGAGCTTGAAGATTTTTCAGAAGCCTACGTCGTGGATGCCGAGGGCCGGCTGAAGGGGCTGATGTCCTTTAAGCGCCTCGTGCTGTCAGCGCCGGACCGACCGCTCCGGGAAGTGATGGAGGACCCTGACGTCACGGTTCAGCCCGAAATGGATCAAGAAGAGGTGGCCCGGCTGATGGGTCGTTACAACGTCTCGGCCATTCCGGTGGTGAACCGGGACAACCGGTTGCTGGGCCGGATCACGTTCGACGACGTGATGGACGTCGGTGAAGCGGAAGCCACCGAGGACCTCCTCCGCTTCGGCGGTGTGTCAGGCGACGAAGACCTCGGCGCGGGATGGCGCGAGGCGGTTCGAAGCCGGTTGCCGTGGTTGCTGGCGAACCTAGCGACGGCTTTTTTCGCCGCCATGGTGCCGCTCTTTTTTAGCGGGACGATCGAACGGCTCGGATTCCTAGCGGCTTTCATGGGCGTGGTCGCCGGCATGGGGGGTAACACCGGTACTCAAGCCTTGGCGGTCAACGTCCGCCGCCTAGCCCTCGGCTTGATCGATGCCCGGGAGTTCTGGGACGTTATTCGCAAAGAGATGGTCGTTGGCGCCATCAACGGCCTCGCGACCGGGCTGGTCGCCGGTGTCGCCGCCACAATGATTCGCGGGACCCCGATGTTTGGGTTGGTCGTCTTCTTCGCGATGAGTGGGAACATGGTTGTGGGAGGGTTCGCCGGGGCCGCTATCCCACTGGTGCTGAAACGGTTTGGGATCGATCCAGCCCTGGCGTCTTCGGTGTTCGTGACCACGTTTACCGATACTTGCGGATTTTTCCTGTTGCTCGGCCTGTCGTCCTGGCTTCTGCTCTAGCCTCCACAAGCCTAACCTCATTCCCGGCCGCAACTTGCGTGTGGTTGCCTGAGGTGCCAGTTTCCATTCAATGGAACCGCACCGATTGCTCGCCACGCTTGAGGTTGGGCACCCCGCCAGTCTGGCGCGGGCGATTTCCATTGTGGAAAATGGACGGCCTGGGTTCGAGAGCCTCTTGTCGGCAATCCATCACAAGCTCGGTCGGGCCCTCCGGATCGGGATCACCGGTCCGCCGGGGGCCGGCAAGTCGACCCTAACCCACCAGTTGGCGGCCCGGTACCGGGCCCAGGGCCTGACCGTCGCCATCGTGGCCGTCGACCCGACCAGCCCGTTCACCGGCGGTGCCCTCCTCGGCGACCGGATTCGGATGGAGGGTGTGGCGCTTGACCCCGGGGTGTTCATTCGGTCGATGGCCACTCGCGGCTCGCTCGGAGGGCTGGCCACCAGCACCCGGGAGGTTTGCGATGTGCTTGACGCGGCCGGCTTCGACCGGATTCTGATCGAGACGGTCGGGGTGGGGCAAACGGAGCTAGCCGTGGGCCGAATGGCGGATTCAACCATCCTGGTCCTGGTTCCGGAGTCGGGAGACGGGATTCAGACCCTCAAATCCGGGGTCATGGAAATCGCCGACCTGTTCGTGGTCAACAAGGCCGACCGCCCCGGGGCCGGGAAATTGCAAGCCGAAATCGAGGTCAGCCTCGCGATTCGAAAGGGCAACGCCCTTCGGCGGATCAAGGGGCATCACGGGGCGACCTTGGCGCAGGTGGGGATGCCGCCGCCGGCCCCGGAGCCTCGGGGGGGTGAAGCCTGGGAACCGCCGGTCCTGTTAGCCGCCGCCGCGAACGGCGAGGGGATTGAGGCGATCTTGACCGCGGTCGGCGCCCATCAGACGGCGATCACGGCCACTGGGGAGCTCGCCGAACGACGGCGTCGCCGTTTGGCGCTGCGGGCCAGGGAGGTCGTCGACCGGGCGATTCTGCGGTGGGTGTGGGACGAAGCGAAAACCGAGACGCTGATCGCCGGTCGGATCGACGAAATGGTCGAAGGTCGGATGAGTCCCTACGATGTGGCAGCCGAGGTGGTAGCCGGTCTCAAGGAAGGGGCACTCTCATGAGTGAGGGCAAGGAATTCAACGCGGGGTTGGCGAGTCGCCTCGCCGACCGGGAAGCCGAGCTGGCCGGGCTGAAGCGCGAACTAGCGCTGTGGCGAGCCGAATTTGGCCGACTCCCCCTCCGCACCGATGGGAATTTCACCTCGATTTCAGGCCGGTCGGTCGAACCGATCTACACGCCAGTCGATCTCATCGATTCTCTCGGTGGCGACGGGATGTTGCCCGGCCAGTTCCCGTACACGCGGGGGATTCACCCCACCATGTATCGGGGCCGGCTCTGGACCATGCGCCAATTTGCTGGGTTCGGGACCGCGGTCGATACCAACCTGCGGTACAAATTTCTGCTCGAGCGGGGGCAAACGGGCCTTTCGGTGGCGTTCGATTTTCCGACGCTGATGGGTTACGACTCTGATCATCCTCGGTCTGAGGGCGAGGTTGGGAAGTGCGGCGTGGCCATCTCGAGTCTGGCCGACATGGAAACCCTTTTCGACGGAATTCCGCTCGATCGGGTCTCGACGTCGATGACGATCAACGGCCCCGCTGCCATCCTGTGGTGTTTCTACATCGCCGCCGCGGAGAAGCAGGGGGTCGACATCGCCAGTCTCCAAGGAACGGTGCAGAACGACATGCTGAAGGAGTATCAAGCCCAGCATGCCTGGATCTATCCGGTCGAACGGGCCATGAAAGTGATCGTCGATATGTTCGAGTGGGGGGCCCGTTCGACCCCGAAGTGGAACACGATCTCGATTTCGGGCTACCATATCCGTGAGGCGGGGGCGACCGCCGCCCAGGAGTTGGCCTTCACGCTCGCGAATGGATTTTCCTACATCGAACACGGCCTGGCCCGGGGTCTGCCGGTCGACAGCTTCGCGCCCCGGCTCTCGTTCTTCTGGGACGTTCACAACGACTTCTTCGAAGAGATCGCGAAGTTGCGCGCCGCGCGCCGGATTTGGGCCCGGCGCCTCCGCGGAAAGTACCGGGCCGCGGACGAACGAAGTTGGAAGATGCGGTTCCACTGCCAGACGGCCGGCGTCAGCCTCACCGCGCAGCAGCCTCTCAATAACGTGGCCCGGGTCGCTTACCAAGCGCTCGCCGCCGTATTGGGTGGGGCCCAGTCGCTCCACACCAACGCCCTCGACGAGACGCTGGCGTTGCCGACGGAGGAATCGGTCCGCGTGGCACTCCGGACCCAGCAGATCCTGGCCTACGAGACCGGGGCCGCGAATGTCGCCGATCCTTTGGGCGGCTCGTACTACGTCGAGGCGCTGACTGACACGATGGAGCGGGAGGCCGAGGGCCTGTTCGCTGAAATCGATGCCCACGGAGGCGTCGTCAAGGCGATCGAACAGGGCTGGTTCCAGCGCCAGATCGCGGCCTCGGCGGCCCGCTTCCAGGACGAAGTCGATGCCGGGACCCGGGCCGTCGTCGGGGTGAACGCCTTCGTCGAGGATGAACCCGATCGGGCCATGGAGACCCTCCGGGTCGGTGAAGAAGCCGACCGAACCCAGCGCGAGCGATTGGCCAAACTCCGGTCGGAGCGGGATGGCGGCGCGGTCGATCGGGCTCTCGCCGAACTCACCCGGGCGGCCGAGGAAGATCGGAACGTCATTCCGGCCATGCTTGATTGTGCCCGATCCTACGCGACCCTTTTCGAAATTCGCCACGCTCTCGAACGAGTGTATGGCGCCTACAAGGAACCCGTGTTCTTTTGACCAAGCCTAACGCAAAGCCCTTGCCGCGCCCGATCCGGGTTCTGGTAGCCAAGCCGGGCCTCGACGGCCACGATCGAGGGGCCAAGGTGGTGGCGGCGGCTCTTCGCGACGCCGGGATGGAAGTGATCTATACCGGGCTGCATCAAACGCCCGAGATGATCGCCACCGCGGCGATTCAGGAAGATGCCGATGTCGTCGGCCTCTCGATCCTCTCCGGCGCCCACATGACGCTGTTTCCCAGGGTCCGGAAGCTACTCGACGGCCACGGGCGGCAGGACATGCTCCTGACCGGCGGCGGGATCATTCCCCCCGAGGATATCGAGAGCCTGGGTCGGCAGGGGGTCGGGCGGCTGTTCGGCCCCGGGACGCCTCTGTCCGATTTGGTCGATTACATCAACACCTGGGCAGCCGACCATTTGGAATAGCTGTCATGAAGGAAGGCGATGGTCAGGATCAACTACCGGCCCGGGGGATTCGGGTGGCGATAGCCGTTCGGCGACTCGCCACCTGGGCTGGCTTGGCCGGGTTGGTGGCCGCTTGCGGCCCTCCGACCCTCCGGCTCACCCCGCCCCCGTTAGGTGCGGAGGCTATTTCGCTGCTGGGGGACACCCTGTGGTCGGTCAACCTGTCGGCGGCCGAGGGCCAGGCTCGCGTCGGCCAGTTGGCCGATGCCAAACGCCGGGCCGAGGCCCGCCGGGAAGACCTCAACGCCCAGTTGTTGCTGGGCCGGCGGACGGCCGCGATGGGGCGCCTTCGAGAAGCGGTCGTCCTGTACACCAAGGCGATTGAAGCCGTACCCACCGACGGCCGGCTCTATCGGCGGCGGGGAGAACTCTTGCTGCTCCTCCGCGAACCGGACCTCGCCGCTCGAGACCTTACCAGAGCGGTGAAACTGGCCAGCCTGGATTCGACCGCCAAGGAGTTTGTGGAGGGACCTGATGGTCAACTGGTGGGAACCAACATCCGTCACGCCAGTCAGCTCCTTCTCGGCATGACGCAGTACATCCGGGGCGACTACGGCCGGGCCTACCCAGCGCTGGTGGCGGCCGCCCAGTCCGCCGATGACGGCGACGGGATCGCGGCGGCATCGCTGTGGCTTTTCTTTACCCTTCAGCGCGCCGGGCGATTGGAAGAAGCCAGCCAGATCGCCAAGGTCATCCCGGCTGATTTGCCAGTCACCACGCGGCGGCCGGAGCACCGGTTGCTGCAGGCTTTCGCGGGCACGATTTCGCTCGATTCGCTCCAGCGGGACCTCGGCTTCGTTCACGAGCCCGGCACGGCCGGCCTCTACTTGTACGGCGTCGGGTCTTCGTTGCTGGCCCGGGGCCGCCGGGCCGAAGCGGTCGAGGCCTTCGATGAGGTTCGGGCCACGGCCGGTTGGTCGAGTGCCGTCTATCTGGCTGCCGAGGCTGCCCTAGCCCGACTGCGCCGCCCGTGCCCCGACTCGGTGGTGCTGTCGTCGCCGGAGACGCGGTGGAATCGGTGCCTTCAAACGGCCATCAAGTGAACCACCCCAACGATCGAGAAACGCCCCGTGGCTCCTAAAGTATCCCCGGCCCAATCGACTCGGCTCCGAACCCTCACCGACGAGTACCTCGTGCTCGCTGAGAAACTCCGGGCCGGCGGTGGCCCCGACCGAGTGGCAAAGATGCACGCCCAAGGGAAGCTCTCGCCGCGAGAGCGGGTCAGGGGACTCCTCGATCCCGACACACCTTGGTTCGAAGTCGGCCTCCTGATGGCGTACGACCGCTACGACGGTCAGGCCCCCGGTGCGGGCGTGATTACCGGCGTCGGTCAGGTTGAGGGCCGGCCGGTGGTGGTCGTGGCGAACGACGCCACCGTCAAAGCGGGGTCCTGGTGGCCTGAGACGATCGCCAAGATTCTCCGAGCCCAAGAGATCGCGATGCGTCAGCGGATTCCGATCATCTACCTCGTCGATAGCGCTGGGGTCAACCTACCGTACCAGGGCGGTGTCTTTCCCGGGCAATACGGGGCGGCCCGAATCTTCTATAACAACTCGATCATGCGGCGATTTCTCCAGGTGCCTCAGATCGCCGCCGTCATGGGGAGTTGTGTCGCCGGTGGGGCGTATCTCCCGGCCCTGTCCGACGTCATCTTCATGGTTGATGGCACCAGTTTCATGGGGCTAGGGGGGGCGAATCTGGTCAAAGGGGCCACCGGCCAGACGGTCGACGGCGAGACGTTAGGCGGTGCGAAGACTCATACAGAAATCAGTGCGGTGGCGCATTACATTGCGCCGAACGATGCCGCCTGCCTGATGAAGATGCGCGAATATGTTGCCCGGCTCCCCCTGCTTGCGGGCGTCGCGCACCGGGTCGAGGCACCGGTAGCCCCGGCCAGACCGGTCGGGGATCTGTATCAGATTCTTCCCCTGGATCATCGGATGTCCTACGACATGCGCCACGTTCTGGCGTGTGTCCTCGATGGCGGGGCGCTCGAGGAGTTCCAGCCGGCTGTCGCGGCCGAGATGATCTGTGGCCACGCCCGGATCGAGGGCCGGCCGGTCGCGGTGATCGCAAACCAACGAGGCTTGATCAAGGCCAAGCCCGGTGAGCGCCCCCATTTCGGAGGGATTATTTACACTGAAAGCGCCGAGAAAGTAGCGTACTTCATCGACACCGCCAGTCGCGAGCGAATCCCCATTCTGTTCATTCAGGACGTCAGCGGGTTCATGGTTGGGCCGGATGCCGAACACTCGGGGATCATTCGCGCCGGGGCTCGTTTCGTCGAGGCCATGGCCACGGCCACGGTGCCGCGAATCGTCCTGACCATCAACCATGCGTCCGGGGCCGGCTACTATGCGATGGCCGGGCAAGGATTCGATCCGGACTTCATTGTC
Source organism: Gemmatimonadota bacterium (assembly GCA_031400975.1). GTDB lineage: Bacteria > Gemmatimonadota > Gemmatimonadetes > Gemmatimonadales > GWC2-71-9 > SHZU01. The sequence continues at coordinate 26,634 of JANNQX010000118.1, read as the reverse complement.
TCCTGGCCGACCGGGCGGATGGGCGTCATGGAGGGCGAAGCCGCGGTAATGGCGGTTCACGGGCCGACGATCGAAAAGGCCAAACGCGATGGGAAGCCGGTCGCGCCCGAGGTCGATGCTTCCGTGGCCCAGATGCGGTCGGACTATGATCGCGATCTGGATGCTCGACACGCCGCCGCCCGAGGCCAAGTCGACGCGATCATCACACCGGAGGAGACGAGGTCGATCTTGGCCTTCCTGCTCCGAACCGCCGCCGGCTACGCTGGACCTCACCTCGGAGCGTTCGTGTTGCCACCGACTGATGCCTTTGCCCGGTAGCCGCCGCTGGGCCCTCGGCGCCACCCTCATCCTCGTGGCGTGCGCCCCCACTCAGGCGCCCGAAGCCCCCCGACCCACGATGGATCCCGGCCGGATCGCCCCCCCCGTCGTGGTACCGCCGGCGCCTCCGCCACTCAAGGCACCAGTCATTCCGCCGAGCGAGGCTTTTCGTCGGGGCCTCATGCCACTGGCGTCGACCAATGTCTGGGCGTTTCGACAGGCCAATCCCGCGGCAGACGGTCGCGGCGTCCTGATCGGAATCCTCGACAGCGGGGTGGACGCGGGGATCATCGGGCTCGATGTTACCCCGACCGGCGATCGGAAGATTCTTGACCTCCGCGATTTTTCCGGCGAGGGCCGCGTGGGGCTGACGCCGGTGGTGGTGCTCGGAGACACCGGGGTGGTCGCGGGCATCAAGCTCGCCGGAATCCAGCGGGTCGCCGGTCTAGGGGCCGCCGGCCCCTACTTTGGCGGCGCCCTGTTCGAACGGACCCTGGGCCAGATGCCCGGAAGCGATCTCAACGGCGATGGCGACAACGCGGATCGGTTGCCGGTGTTGGTCGCTCGGGCCACGGACGGTTGGGTGGTCTTTGCCGATACCGATGGTGACGGATCGCTCGCCGATGAACGCCCCGTCCACGATTATCTCGCGGCGAAGGAAACCTTCGGATGGACGATCGCCGGTCGGAAGTCTCCGATGACGATCGCGGCCAACTTCGGGTCCGCGGGAGGCGCCCCGATCCTTGATCTCTTCTTCGACAACAGCGGACACGGAACCCACGTGTCGGGGATCGCCGCGGGGAACGGCCTGTACGGGGTGAAGGGGTTTGACGGCGTGGCGCCCGGAGCCCAACTCCTGGGCCTCAAGATCTCCAACAACGCCTCCGGTGGTGTGTCCGTCACCGGGAGCATGCTTCGTGGGATGGACTACGCGATTCGGTTCGCCAAGGAGCGCCAGTTGCCACTGGTCCTCAACCTGAGCTTCGGGGTCGGCAACGAGCGGGAAGGGGCCGCACGCATCGATGCCATGATTGACTCGGTCTTGGCCGCCAATCCCGAGGTCGTCTTTTCGACCAGCGCCGGAAACGACGGTCCGGGACTTTCGACCCTGGGCTTCCCCGGCTCCGCCGATCGGGTGCTCTCCGTCGGCGCAACGTACCCACCGGCGTTTCTGCCTGGTGCCGTCGCCGGTGATGTCGTCGCATTCTTCAGCTCGCGCGGTGGTGAGGCGGCCAAACCCGATATCATGGCGCCCGGCATCGCGTACTCGTCAGTGCCGAGATGGGACACCGGCTCGGAGGACAAAAGCGGCACCAGTATGGCCTCCCCGCATGTGGCGGGGGCGGTCGCGTTGCTGCTCTCGGCCGCCAAACAGGAACGACGCTCGTGGACGGCCGCCCAAGTCAAACAGGCCCTCGTCGCCACCGGCCGCAACTTGCCTGCGTCGATGAGGGTCGACCAGGGCGGGGGGCTCCTCGATTTGGTCGCCGCTGATCGGGTCCTCCGCCGGTTGCCGGCGGGCGCTGCGATCCGGTTGGCGGTTGGTGGCGTCGCGGGGGCCGGGATTTACCGGGTGGTCGCGCCGGCCCGAGCCGTGGATACGACCATTATGGTTGAGATTGTCGGGTCGTTAGGCGGACCGGTTCGGTTGGCAGCGAACACCGGATGGGTCGAGACCCCCAGCCAAGTCCAGCTTACTCCTCCCCGCACGGTCATTCCCGTCACCGTCAAGGGGTCCGCGCTTCGGAATCCAGGGGTCTTTGGTGCCACCGTTGCCGGGTGGGCCACCGACACCGCCATTGGCCCCCTGTTCCGATTGCCGGTCACCGTCGTCGTGCCGTTCGTCATCGGTGACTCCGGGGTCACCGCTCGGGGGACGATCCAGCCCGGTGGAACTCAACGCGTGTTCGTCGCGGCCGACAGCGGCCGGCCGTTCAGGGTCCGGATCGCAACGGCGGCGGCCGGGCAGGATGTGCTCACGTTTGTCCATGAGCCAGGTGGCCAGCCGTACCGGGGCGAGAATGGGAAGCCGGCGGGGACCGGCACTGCCACGGCGGAATACGAGGTTGACGGCCGCAACGCACTCCTGGGACACTACGAAGTCGTTGCCGTGGCCCCGCCGACCGGCGGGGCCACCGTGGCAATGACGATCGACCAGTCGCCCGTTACCATGCAGGCCTCCCGCCTTCACGCCGATACCGTCACGGTCCACCTGACCAATCGCACCAAGACGGCACTGTCCACGGTCACGGCGTTCGGGTTGATCGGTGCGGAACGCGGCCTCTCGTTTAGTCAGAAGGGATCGGCGGCGCGGCGGCTTTCCGTTCCGGTGCCGGCGTGGGCAACGCGGGTCGAAGTCGACCTCACGGTGCCGCCCGCAACCTGGCCGATGTTCACCGACATGGGCCTGACCTTGTTCGATCGGGACGGCCAAGTCGTTGCGGCAAACCCGCTGAACTACCATGTCGGTCGAGTGGCCGCTGACTTTGACTCGACCCAGGTGATCCGCGAACTCACCATCGTGGCGGCTCCCGGATTCGCCGATCCGCTCTCTGAACCACTGTGGGACGGCGTGATCTCGATTCGGTTCTACGCGGGGGCGCCAGTGCTCCTCGAGTCGGCCGGTGCGGCGGAGGCGTTGCTTCTGGCCGGCGGCCGGACCACCCTCAAGTTCCCCCTAGGAAAGCTGCCCTGGGCCCTGGGAGACGGGTTCTTTCCGCTCGGACACCTGCTGGTTGAAGTCGGCGGCAACAGTTGGGGACGTGAATCTCGGTTGCCCGAGCCGGTGCCTCCGATCATGCGATGAACCGCCTCAAGACGGCCCTGATTGCCGTCGGCTTTCCGCTCGCGGCGGCAGGAGTCCTGCTCAACGATAGGCGGGTCGTCTGGGCGGCGATCGTGGCCCTCACCATCGCCCTTGGGTTGAGACTCTACCTCCGGCGGCGTCCCCCGTTGCAGTAATTCGGTCGGCGGTCGGAGTTAATTGGTTAACACGCCGGCCCGTCCGACCCCATCTTGTCCGGACGATGCTCACCGACGATCCCCGCCTCATCCAAGCTCGCCAGGCCCTGGCTCGCCATTTCGGGTACCAGGATTTTCGTGCCAGCCAGAGTCGGGTCGTCCAATCCGTTCTAAGCGGCCGGGATACCCTGGCGGTACTGCCGACCGGGGCAGGCAAGTCGGTGTGCTTTCAGATCCCTGCCGTGGTCGGTTCGGGCGTCACGGTGGTCATGTCGCCGCTGCTCGCACTCATGGAAGACCAAGTCGAGGCGGCTAGGGCACGGGGGCTACCGGCCCGGGCCTTGAACAGTATCCAAAGCAAATCGGCCCAGGCTCGCGTCAAATCGGAACTCGCCGATGGCGCGGTTCGGCTGCTGTACGCGGCGCCCGAGCGAGGCCCCCGGCTGGTTGACGAGTTGCTGGCGGCCGGGGCAACCGTTGGCCTGCTGGCCATCGACGAGGCCCACTGCATCGCCGAGTGGGGGTCGGATTTTCGACCTGCCTACCTCACCCTCGGGAAAATTCGAAAAGCGCTCGGCGATCCACCGGCCGTTGCTCTGACCGGCAGCGCCACGGCCGAGGTCCGAAGTGTGATCGCGCGGACCCTCGGCCTCGGCGCCCGGGGAGGGTACGACCTCCACTTGGCCTCGTTCGATCGCCGGAACCTCTGGTTCGGCGCCATTCTGGTTCGGTCCGAGAAGGACCGGCTCGAGCGATTGATCGAGTTGCTCGGACAGGCCGATCGCGTGGCCATTGTCTACGGGCCAACCCGGAACATCGTCGAGGCCCTGGCCCGGGTGGTCCGCGAACGGGGGTACCGGGCGGTGGCCTACCACGCCGGACTCACAAAGGAACGCCGGGCCGAGGTCTTGACCGGGTTCCTAGCCGATCGGTTCGAGGTCATCGTGGCCACCTGCGCCTTCGGGATGGGCATTGACAAGCCCAACGTGCGGCTGGTCGTTCATTGGACCATGCCGGCCACGCCGGAGTCGTATTACCAGGAGGCCGGTCGGGCCGGGCGCGACGGGGCTCCATCTCGGTGTATTGCGCTCTACCGCCCTGGCGATACTGATCGCGCTGTCAGTGAGCTCAGCGTGACGTTCCCGCCCCGGAAAGCGGTCGAGGCCGCGTGGCGCGATCCCAAGGTCTTGGCTCAGCTTCCGAAAAACGTCGCCGTCTCCGTTGAGCGGCTCCGCCGGGAGCTTCGGCCGGAGCGCGGCCCGGTTCGCTGGGATCGAATCGCCCGGCGCCGCCAGACCGCCCTCAATCGCCTCGACACGGTCCGGCATTACGCGGCCGACCAGACCTGCAGGCGGGCGGCGCTCTTGGCCTACTTCGGCGAACGGATGGTCCGTTGCTCGGGCTGTGATGTCTGCGGCCATCGTGCAATACCGACCCAAGGCTTGTCGGCCGAGGCGGTCATTCGGGTCCGACGCCTTCGGCTGGCGTTAGGCGCGATGGGAAGTCCGTGGCGGGGCCCGCTGCTCGACGCGAGGACCATCACGGCTCTCAGCGCCGACCCGCCCCGAACCGTCGACGACCTGGCCGGCCGGACCGGCGTCGGAGAGATCGTGGCTGAGCGGCTTGGCGCCATCATCCTGCGGGCCCTCGGTGTCGACCAGCCCGACCTGGCTGGTCTCGTTGAAGCCGGTCCGTCGGATCGACTCCGCCGGTGGCGGGCCGCCACCGCACTCAGTCGAGTGGTTCCGGCCTATCGGGTCGTTCCCGAGGTCGTCCTCGAGCGGATCGCCGACAAGCAACCCCGCTCGATCGAGGAGCTCTCGGCCATTCCGGGGGTTGGGCCCCGATTCTTGGGGAACTACGGCGCCACAATCCTCGGGCTATTGCGGCCCGATTCGCCCTAAAACTCGATCCCGGCGCTCAGGTTAAGATGGCTATTGGACGGCGTGCTCGAGCGGGGCACGCCGAATGATGTGATGAGTCGGCGAAACTCGAATCCGACAATCACCGGGCTAGGCCGCCAGGTCGCGCTCACGGCCCACACCCGGTTCCGGGTCCGGCTCGTCGCCCCGGAAAGGTCGGCGTCGCGAGGGTTATCGTGGCCGGCTCCGAGTCCCACTTCGAGCCCGGGGGCCGGCAGCACCACGAATTGGGCCCAACCGCCCAATGTTCGGATCGGCAGTCCATCGGGGGTAACGGATTGCCCAATCCCTCCGCCGCCAAGTCCGCCTAACGCCTGGCCCCGGAAGTATTCTCCTCGGAATTCGAGGAACGCCGCAATGGGAGCGATCACCGACCCGCCGAAAGCGCGCGACCCAATCCGCGATCCCCCCAGACCGGCGAGCCATCCACGGTGGACCCCGATACCCGCCTCGCCTTCCCGGCCGCCGCTCCGCCACCGACCCACCACCCGGCCTTCGAGACCCGGCCGGCCACTCGACTCGGCCCGATCCGGCTGGACCAAGAAGGGATCGACGGGCTCGCCGGCGCTCGGGGCCAGCACCGTACCCTCGAGTCCGATCCGGATCGATCGGTTCGGGGTCAGCCAGGCCACCGCGCGGATCTGAGGAAGCCAGAGCCACAGGTTGCCGGCCGAGGCGAAGAGCGGAAACCCGCTACTGGCCACCGACGCGGGATTCACGCCGAACAGCGGTGGCGCCTCTTGACCCACCAGAACCGTGCCGGCCTTCCAACGGAGCTCGGCCGTCGCCCGGCGAAGCCGGAGTAACGGGTGAGTCCGACCGCCGCCCGAGGGTTGTTGTCCCCCGAAGAAGTCGGCGTCAAGCTCGCCGAACAAACGGGCCCCCAGCACCGACTCGTGGCGGGCCTCGATCCGGATTCGGGTTTGGCGGATGCTGGCTCCCACCGATCGGCTGCCGAAGAGGCTTTGATCGGCCGGAAGCGCGAAGGTCGGGACATCAGTATTGTTGCTTCGGCTACTGTTCCGAAATCCGTTCAGTAGGATCGTACCGTGAATCGAGACGTCCACGCCGGTGGAGGACTGTCCTGCCCCGACCTCGGCTCCGGCGAGGAGGCAGACTCCCACCAGGATCGACAAGCGCATCATTCGGCTCCGTTGACGGTTCGGGTGACCCCCACTAAGGTACCGCTATGCCCCTCGTGCTATTGCTCCTGCTTCTCGCGGCGAATAGCCTCCGGCCGAACCCAGTGATGGGCCAAACTGGCGTCGAGGTCCGGGGAAACCTGATCATTCTCGACAAAGGGAGCAAGCGTGGAACCGACCTGGCCAGCGCCGTCATCTGGCTTGAGGGCGGCCGGGGGGCCCGGGCCGCCGACCTCCAAGTCGCGACCCAGCGGAAAGAGTTCACCCCGGACGTCCTGGTGGCTTCGGTGGGGAGCCAAGTCTCGTTTCCGAATCGCGATCCCTTCAACCATAACGTCTTCTCCCGGTCCGACGAGGCTCCCTTCGATCTGGGGCTCTTTGGCCGCGATCAGACCCGGTCGGTCCGGTTGTCGAAACCGGGGATCGTCCGGATCTACTGTAACGTTCATGCCCAGATGTGGGCGGTGGTGGTCGTCTTGGAGACCCCGTTTGTCGCCCGCCCGGGCGCCGACGGCGCGTTTCGGATCGCCAACGTGCCGCCCGGTGGATACCGGCTCCGGATTTGGCACGAGCGAGGAGGCGAAACCACCCGCGAGGTCGAGATTGGGCCTGGTGGCCTGGCCGATCTGACGCTCTCTCTCGACGCGAGCGCCTTCAAACACCGCCCCCACCTCAACAAATTCGGGAAGGCGTACGACACCGACGGGCGTCGCTACTAGTGCGGCGTCTCTCGCCGCTTGGGGTCCGAATCTTCGGCTTGACCGCGCTGGCCATCGCGGCGGCGCTGGGAACCGCGTTGTTCATCGTGCGCCGAGTGGCGGAAACCGCAGCCGACACCTCCATAGAACGGGGCCTCACGGCGGCCCGAGCCGCGATTCAAGACAAACTTGAGGCCCGCAGCAACACCCTTCGAGCGACCGCCCAAGCGCTCGCGGCTGTCCCAACGACCTTCGCCTCGGTCGAGCAAGCACTCAAAGCGAACGACCGTAGCACGCTCCTCGATGTCGTCGACGAAATCAAAGGCCTGCTTGGGGCCGAGTGGGTCTTGCTCACCGACGAATGGGGGACGCTCCAAGCGTGGTCCGACCATCCCGACCGCTCCGGAACCGACTTGTCACCCGGGGCCCTGGTTGCACTAGCCCTCGGAGGGGCGGCAACAGCGGGAGTGTGGCTCGAGCCGACTCCGGTCGGTGACGCCATCTATCAAACGGTGGCCGTGCCGATCCGGGCCCCCGGCCGGGTCCGGCCGCTTGGCGCATTCGTGGCCGCCCTTCCAATCGACTCGGCCCTCGCGGCCACCCTTCGGCGGAATACCAACTCGGAAATCGTGTTTTTTACCCGCGACACCGGCGGAGTTGCCGTACCGGCCGTGAGCACTCTGGCCGATCCGACCGCGGTGGCGGGCGCGCTCGGACGCGATACCGCCGCTGCTCGACTGACCGTGACGTTGGCCCAGGACGATTGGGTCGGGACCGTCGGCCCGATCCGAACCGCCAGCGGGGCCCCGATCGCCGGCGTCGTCGGACTCCGATCGCGTCGGGCCGAGTTGGCCCCCTACCTCCGGCTCGAGCGGGTCATCTCGATGACCTTGATCGGCGGCTTGGTCCTCGCGTTGTTGACCTCCGCCTGGCTCGCTCGCCGCATCACCCGGCCCGTCCAAGGCCTCGTCGTGGCCACCAGGCGGATCGTGGAGGGTGACTACTCCGCTTCGGTCGACGGCGAGTCGAACGACGAGATCGGCGAACTGGGCCGGGCCTTTCAGCGAATGGCCCACGCACTCGGGGAAAAACAACGGCTGGTGGATTTTCTGAGTGCCCCCGGTACAACGGCCGCCCACCCAGCCGCCGCGTCGCCGAGCCCGGACCAGCCAGTGGTCGCGATCGGCTCAGTCTTGGCGGGCCGTTACGAACTGAAAGAGGTCCTGGGTGCCGGCGGGATGGGGGTCGTGTATCGAGCTTTCGATCGGGAATTGCAGGAGGCCGTTGCCGTCAAGATGCTCCACCCGTCTCTCCAGCTCGATACCGGGGGCGTTCTGGAACGGTTCAAACAAGAAATCCGGTTGGCTCGACGGATCACCCACCGGAACGTGGTGCGAACCCACGACCTTGGTGACTCGGCCGGGGCCACCTTTATCACGATGGAATTCGTCGAGGGCACCCCGCTTGATGAGCTGATTCGCCGCCGCGGCCGGCTCCCAGTGGATGTGACACTGCCGATTATCAAGCAGCTCCTTCGGGCCCTCGATGTCGCCCACGAAGTAGGGGTCATTCACCGCGACATCAAGCCGGCCAACGTAATGGTGCAGCCCTCCGGCCTGGTCAAGGTCATGGACTTTGGGATCGCGCGCCTTGCCGAGCAACCAACGTCCGGCCCCTCACTGACCCAGGCCGGGACGATCATCGGCTCACCGGACTACATGGCACCGGAACAACTGTTAGGCGAGAATGTCGATGCCAGGGTCGACCTGTACGCCGCGGGGTGTGTGATGTTTGAATGCCTGGCGGGGCGACGGGTCTATGAGGCGCCGACTCTGATGGCGCTGATTGCCAGGCACTTGGAGGAACCGACTCCGGACATCGCCGCGCTCACCGGGGCACCAGCGTTGATCGTCGGCGTGCTGACCAGAGCGCTGGCCAAAGACCGAAATCAAAGGTGGCCGAGCGCGGTCGCGATGCTGACCGCGCTCGACGGCCCGGCCTAGGCGATCGGTGCCCCCATTCGCTTGACCAGCCACTCGACCACCAGTCCGATGGTCGGCCGATCCACTGCGAACGATGTCAGGTTGGTGTAGTGCCCTGGAAACCCATCCGGGTCCTGCACGAACAAATGATTGAGATTCGGAATCACCCTCGCCGTCACGTCGCGATTGCCCGCCGCCTTGAAGGCCTTTGCCAGCAGTGGAACTTGGTCTGGCGTGACTTGCTGGTCGCGGGCGCCGTTCAGAATTAGGACCGGCGTCTTGACTTTGCGCGCCGTGGCAATCGGGTCGTAGTCGGCAAAGAACTTGAGCCACGGGTTCGTGGCTATCAATGAATCCACTCGTGGGGCCACCGCCTTCCGGCCGGCGGCCTTGGCGGCCGGCGTGAGCGAGGTGTCGTTCATGACCAGATTCGTGAATTGAAAATTGAGAATCCTCCGTCCGGTGTAGGCGGTGCCCGCCAGCAACACGATGCCTTTGAGACTCGGCTCGAGGTTGGCGACCATCGGTGCGATCAAGCCCCCCTCGCTGTGGCCGACCAGTCCGAGGCGAGCCGTATCGATCTCGCTTCGGGTCCTGAGCCAAGCCAGACCGGCTCGAATGTCTTCGGCGAAATCGGCGCTGGTGGCGGCGGCAGCGTTGCCTCCAGACCCACCGAAGCCCCGGTCGTCCATTCGAAGGACCGCAATCCCACGCCGGGCGAGCGAATCCGCCACTTCCCGAAACGGCCGGAATCCTTTGAAGAGGGAGATCGCCTCATCGCGATCCTGCGATCCTGACCCCGTGATCGTCACGACCGCCGCGACCCTGGCATTACTCGATGCGCCGGCGGGGAGGGTGAGCGTGCCGGCCAAGGTGTGTCCCATCGGAGTCGGGATGGTCACGTCAACCGCGGAATACGGGGCTCCGGTTGGGGCCGAATAGTCGGGCTTCTCGGCCACCAGGTTGACGCCAGTCTCATTGGTTCGCTCGAGGGTGGTCTTCTGTGCTGGGACGGCGCCTCCGAGAATTCGGCCATCCGGGTCGACCCGGAGCCTCATTTCACTACCTGCCATGGTCAGGAGCATCGAGTCAGCGCCGAGGGCCTTGATCCCGACGGGGAATGTTTGCCCCCCGTTTACGATGAAGGCAGAAAGTGCCGGGCTGGCCCCGCCGATCAGCTTCGCTCGACGGAGGAAAACCTCCAACAGGGCAAAAGAAGGATTGACGTAGGGCAGGGCACCGGCCTTGGTCCCCAGCCGCTGCGTCTGGGTCTGTCCGCCACCGCTGATCGCCGCGAAGGCCGAGTCACCTTTCAGAGTGATGACGGCACTTTGGCGAGGCTTCGCGTTTGCGGAATCCGTCGCCATCCAAAAGTCGCTGCTGAGCGACCCAATCAATCCATCGGCTCCGATCACTCCGCTGAGCCGAACCCGGGCGCCGTTGGCCTTGAGGAGGATTTCTGATTCGAATTGGGCTGGCGTTACCGAGAATCGCTCCAAGCTGACGGTATCGGCGCCGGCCCGAAGGATGAAGACGGATTGCTGAGCGGCCGCCGGCCGGTTTTGGGCCAACAGCGCGATCACCAAGAGTGATCGGAACATAAAGCCTCGAAGTTTGAGATGGTATTTCGGAAGTACGCAACCACGCTGGGATCGTTTCAGTCTAGGGCCGTCGGGCGATAACAGTGTCCGGCCGGCCTGGGATCCCCACTGAGATCCCCGGTGCCCCGGCCCGTGGGGTTACCACGACCCGAGTTGATTCCGCCACGTTGGTGAGCCGGAGTGTCGGAACCGTCCCCCCGACAAGGTTGAGGGTCGCGACCGGTTCTCCGGTTTTCGACAGCAGCAGAATGCCTGGGACCCCGCCGGGGGCAATCCCGATGTCGAGGCGCATTTGCCCGGTGCTGTCGTACATCGTTAGGGCAACCCCGTCGGCCGAAACTCCGAAGACCCCTCTGACCCGGCCGTTCGCGTCCCGGGCTTGCCAGAGCTGTCCGTCCTGGACCGGCGACGTTCGGTCGAAGAGGGCATAGGCCAAGGCCCCGGCGGCAACCACGAAACTCAACAGGGAGATGATCCTGAGCCGGCCGAGCCGCTGCTCGATCGAAGCGAGTTGGTCCACGCAGACGTCCTGGGGGAGGTGGTCAAAACTAACCGCGGCGAGTCCGTGGCCCCAAGGTTGCTATATTCTCGCACCTATGGATGACTCCCTGTACTTCACCGAGCACCACTACCAGGTCCGCGAAATGGTCCGTGACTTTGCCCGGACCCACGTCGCGCCGGTGGCCCGTGAACTGGACCGAACCTCGACGTTCCCGTGGGCCAATATCAAGAAGATGGGCGATCTTGGCCTCCTCGGCGTGCCCTGGCCGGAAGACCTGGGCGGCGCCGGGATGGATCAGATTTCCTACTACATCACCATCCACGAGATGGCCAAGGTCGACGCATCCCACGGGCTGACGATCAGTGCCCACACCAATCTCGGGACATCACCGATCGTTGAGTTCGGAACCGAAGCCCAGCGCCGCCAATACGTCCCGCTGCTGGCAACCGGTGCGGTGATGGGTGGCTTTGGGCTCACCGAACCGGGGGCTGGCAGCGATGCCGGGGGCACCGCGACGACCGCCGAGGACAAAGGCGACCACTTCGTGCTCAATGGCTCCAAGATCTTCATCACCCATGCTGGGGTCGGCGAAATCTTCTCGGTGACCGCTCGGACCGAACCGGGCACCGGGCACCGAGGTATCACCAGCTTCATCGTGTCCAAGGACACGGTCGATCTCGATCAGTGTGTTGCCCTTGGGGTCGGTCACGCCGCCGATTTGCCGAAGATCAAGGGGATCAACGCCGGCAAGAAGGAAGACAAGATGGGCTGGCGGGCCAGCGACACCCGCGAACTCCATTTTGACAACGCCATCGTTCCGAAGGAAAACATGTTGGGCCCCCGTGGTGAGGGGTTCGTCAATTTCCTCAAGACCCTCGACGCCGGCCGGATCGGGATTGCCGCCCTGTCACTCGGCATTGCCGAAGGTGCCTATGAGGCGGCCCGGGAGTACGCGGGGACCCGAAAGCAGTTTGGCCGGTACATCGGAAGCTTCCAGGCCATCAGCTTCAAGCTCGCCGATATGGCCATGGGAATCGAAGCCGGCACCCATCTCCTCTACACGGCCGCCCGGCTCAAGCAGGCGGGCAAGCCGTTCAAGAAGGAAGCGGCCATGGCCAAGCTGTTCTGTTCTGAGCTTGCCATGCGCGCCACCACCGAGGCGGTTCAGATCTTTGGCGGGTACGGCTACACCGCCGAATATCCCGTCGAGCGGATGATGCGGGACGCCAAGGTCTGTGAAATCGGCGAGGGCACCAGCGAAATCCAGCGCCTGGTCATTGCCCGCAGTATTCTCGGCAAAGTCGTCGACGGCTGATCCCGGTCCGGGGAGGATGCCCGCAAGCCTCCCCCTAAGCTGCTTTCCGGCATATCTTTACACCATGCGACTTATCCAGACCCTCTTGTCGTGGAGCCCGGCGAGCCTAATCAGCTCCGTTTGTCGGGTCGTCGCCCTGTGGAGTCGTGTGTTGTGTCGTCCCTTCCGCCGGCGCGTACCGAGTCGTCCGATCGTTAGCCTCCCAGCATCGCCATCCCACCATTGGTCGCAAGGTCTTCGGACCGGCGTCGGGCACCCTGTCCCGGCTCCGCTCCGAATCCGGGTGCGACCGGTCGGCGACCGGAGGCTACCGCGGCTCGTAGCGGCAGGCGGAGGACTCAATCGGATTCGGGCTTTGTTCGGCCCGGCCACCCACCGTATACGCGTCGTGACGTCGCCCCCGGCCTCGGTACCCCCGGGCGAGGTGACTCCGGCGAAGGACTGTTTACGTGAAGCGCGAGATCCTCATCACCAGTGGCCCCCGGGAAACCCGGGTCGCCATACTCGAAGACGACCGGTTGGCCGAGTTGATGGTCGACCGGCCCGACCACCGTCGCATCGTCGGCGACATCTACCTTGGACGAGTCGAGGCGGTCCTGCCTGGCCTGCAGGCGGCCTTTGTCGACATTGGTCTGGAGAAGAGCGCGTTTCTCCACGTGTCGGATCTCCTCGAGCCGGACGAGGACGAAGAGCCTAACGACAAGGACGAAGGCGAAGTCCCCGACCTCGAGGAGGCGGAGTCGGCCGCCGGCGAGCCGGAGGAGGTCGAAGCCGCGTCCAACGGCAAAGGGCGCCGCCATGGTCGCCAAGCCGCGCCCGAACCCCGCCAGCGGGAGGTCTCCGGTCGCGGAGCCATGCCCGACATCGGCGAGATCCTGAAAAAGGGGCAGACCCTTCCAGTCCAGGTCACCAAGGAGCCGATCAGCACGAAAGGCTCCCGGGTCACCGCCCAGATCTCCCTGCCAGGCCGGTTCCTCGTCTACATGCCCTATGCGTCGCGAGTCGGGGTCAGCCGGAAGATTGAAAGCCGCGAACAGCGCTCGCGACTCCGCGAGATGGTGACCCGTCTCCTGCCTGAAGATGCCGGCGGGATGATCATTCGGACGGTGGCCGAAGGGGTAACCGAGGAGCATTTCCAGCGGGAAGTCGAATCGCTGCTTGCCCAATGGAAAAAGATCAAACGGAAACAGTTTTACGTCCGCAAGGCTCCGGCCCTCCTCCAGCGGGAGGCGTCGTTGACCCGAGGGTTGATTCGCGATGTCTTCTCCGACAAGGTCGACGCCCTGTGGGTCGACTCCGAGGACGTCCACTCCGAGGTGGAGCAGTACCTCGATCAGGTTGATCCTGAACTCAAAGGTCGGGCCCACCTCTACACCGAAGCCGTCCCGCTCTTCGACAAATTCGGGATCGAAGCGGAAATCAAGTCGCTGTTCAAACCCCGGGTCGAGCTGGCAACCGGTGGATCGCTGGTCATTCAGCCGACTGAGGCACTGGTCTCCATCGACGTCAACACCGGTCGGTACACCGGCAAGAAGGATCCCGAACGGACGATCCTCAAGACCAATCTCGAAGCCGCCCGGGAAATCGCCAGGCAGCTGCGATTGCGGGACCTCGGTGGCATTATCGTCTGCGATTTCATCGACATGGAGACGAAGAGCAATCGCGATCGGGTTCTCCAGGAGTTGCGGGGCCACTTAGTCCGCGACCGGGCCCGGACCAAGGCCCTCGCGGTCTCCGATCTTGGGCTGGTGGAAATGACCCGCCAGAGGGTCCGGCCATCGTTGTGGGCATCGATGACGACCGAATGTCTCCTCTGTCACGGCACCGGGCGGGTGTTCACTCCTGAGGTCGTCGCCCGGCGAATCGAGCGATCGCTTCGGCGCTGCGCCCAAGAGCGGCGGGAGAGGATCGTCTGTGTCCGGATGCACCCCGAGGTGGCCCTCTACCTGAAAGAAGAGGAGCCGAAGCTGATGATGGCCGTCGGCAAAGCCACCAACCTGGAAATTGAGCTTCGGGACGATCCGACCATGCATCAGGATGAGTTCCGGCTGATGTCCCGCCCGGGCGGAAGGGACATCACCGAGCTCTACGCCGTGGCGTAACCCCCGGGCTTGCTCCATCCCGTTCTGTGGCTTATCATTACGGGCTTTCTTGAAACCTGGAACTCGGTAACCTGGAACTTAAGATGTACGCGATTTTTCGCTCCAAAGGCCAGCAATACAAAGCCCAGAAGGGGGAGACCGTGCGCCTCCCCCTCATCGACACGGCCGAGCCGGGAGCCAAGCTGACCTTCAGCGAGGTCCTTTTCACCTCGGATGGCACCACCGTTCAGGCTGGGCAGCCCCTAGTCGCCAACGCCGCCGTCGAAGCTGAAGTCATCGGCCTGGCAAAGGGTGACAAGCTCTACGTCTTCAAGTTCAAACGGCGGAAGAATTATCGCCGCAAGACCGGGCATCGGCAGAAATACACCGACGTTCGAATCACCGCAGTGAAGGTAGGCTGACATGGCACACAAAAAGGGAGTCGGCTCCTCCAAGAACGGCCGAACCAGCAATCCCCAGTACCTGGGCGTGAAGCGGTACGGCGGCGAACAGGTGCTGGCCGGCAACATCATCGTCCGGCAGCGCGGCACTAAGTTCCACCCCGGCAAGAACGTGAAGCGGGCCAACGATGACACGCTCTTCGCCCTTGTCGATGGTGCTGTCACCTTCGAGTGGAAGTCAAAAGGCAAGCAAAAGATCTCCGTCTACCCCTGAAACCGGGTGGTGGCGTGAGGGGCCGGGTGGGCACCCCAATCGGGGTGCCCTTTCTCGTTGTGAAACCTGAGGCCCCGATTGACCGTCTAAACCGCCATCGATGTCCCCTGATCCTTGAGGAGGCCAGATGTCCACGATTTTTGATCGATTTCGCGACGAGCTCGACCAGTTGGGTGACCGGGTCAAAGGCGCGGTCGAATCGAGCCGGCTCCATCTCGAGCGGTCCGCCCTGATCGGTGCCCGCAGCAAGCTGGCGTACAAGCTGGGGATGAAGGTGTACCGGAAAGAACGAGGCGGCGAGGCCAACCAGGCGGATATCGACGCCTTGTTTGCCAAAATGGACGACATTGCGGCGAAGATCGCTGTCATTGACCGGGAGCTTGATGGCCTCGACGGCGAAACTGTGCGGGTCGACGAGAAACCGGCGCCCCCGTCGGATACCGCCGAAGCCGAGGTGAGCGCGCCTTAGCGGCAGACGGCCGGGCACCCCGCACTGAACCGGGCTGTCACTTGAAGGTCAGGAGTGCCCGACGCCTTCCCGGTGCCGCGGAGCACCCCGGCGAGGGCTACCCGGTCGCTTAGGGTGATCTGGAGGGTACCAGCCTCAATCTGATAGGCCACTCCCTGGCGCACGAACATGCCGCCATAGGGAGCGGCCGATCCGCCGTCAACCAGGTGCGTTCCAACCGGTGGGCGCCCGGTGCCGCGGACCGTCACCGCGGTCGCCGGTTGGTTCCGGGCGGCCAACTCGAGCTGAAATCCCGATGGCGAGGCAGTGCTGAATCCGGCTCGCCCGGCGACCAGGGTGGCCAGGCCCCCCGTGGTCTCGCCCTCAAAGGTTCCCGAAGCGGTGGTGTCCACCCGCAGGAACACACTCGATAGCGTCTGGGCGGCCCGACTGAGGGTGCCCCGAAGCTCTGATCGGTTGCCCTCGCCTGAAAAGATCCCAAAGAGCGCCTCGCCGGGCTCGTCGGTGTAGCCCAAAGTCAGGCTCACGGTCTTTTCCGTTGCTTGGCCCGTCACCACCAGCGGCGCCAATGACACCTGCCCCGGGCCGGGGATCCCAGCCCAACCATACCCCGTTACAACCCCGCTGGTCGTAGTGAAGGCGACCGCTAACTGAACCTCGCCGGTCGCACTGGCGTTGGTGATGAAGTGCCCCTCGATGCCGATGTCGCGACCCGGGTCGTTCGAGCTGCAGGCCGCGAGCGCCAGCAGAGCGGTCAGACCCGAGATCGCGGTCGCCATCGAATGCCGCACTAGCGTGGCGGCGGCAAGGTTCGATACCGGTCCCGCAACTCGTGCTCGCGGGTTCGGAGTGAGGTGTCCTGGCCCCGAATGAACACCTTCTCAGCCGCGCTCGAAAACTCGAATGGGTCACCCGACCAAACCACGACGTTAGCCACCTTGCCCGGCGCGAGCGAACCATACTGGCTCAGCCCGTAGGCCTCGGCCGGCCAGATGGTGACCATCTTGAGCGCATCATCCCAACTGGTGCCGTTGCGCACCGCGTTCCCGGCGGCATACCGAAGGCTTCGCTCTCCACCGGCGTCGCCTTGGGCAATCACCACCCGAATCCCGGCTTGCCGAAGCAAGGTCACATTGTCGAGGCGGGCGCCGAGTCCATCGAAGCTCGGAATGTCTCGATTGGGCTCCATGATCACCGGGACCCCCGCGGCCGCGATGGCCGAAGCCACTTGCCACCCTTCGATCGCGCCGGACAGCACCACTTTGAGGCGATAGACCCGCCCCAGCATCAGGGCATTCTCGATGTCGATCCGCCGGTTGGCCGTGATCACGACCGGCATTGTGCCCCGCAGGGCCGGGAGGAGGGCTTCGAGCTCGGCGGCCGGGGCGCTCAGTGCTTGGGTCGACCCTCGTTTGTACTCGAGTCGGCGCCGGTCGTATTCGAGCGCATCGGCAAACAACCGCTTCAGTCGGGCGATGGTCCCCGCCCGAGCTCCTCCGCCGGCACCTTTGCTTCCATCGCTCAAGTCGATGATCAACGCCGCCGGCGAGCGCACCATCATCTGGTCAACCCGGTCGCCCGCGAAATCGACCACCACGGCGGTTCCGGGGATGAATGGCCCGTCGGGCGTAAGGACGCCGGTGGTAACCCCGCCGGTTCGCGCCACCGGAACCGTGATGGCGGCAGGGTCGATGCCGTCGGCCAGATTGAAGGACGGATTGACCTCACCACTGACGGACCGCTCTCCGTAGCCGCCGAGCCCGGCGACCCCGGTGCCCGCATTGGCGCCGGCGTGAATCAGTCCCGGGGTAACCCACTTGCCGGTCGCGTCGACGATGGTCGCGCCGCTCGGGACCGCGATGTTCGCACCCACCGCCGTGATCTTGCCATTCACCATGACGACGGTTCCCCGGTCGATCTTGGGTCCCGAAACCGGGAACACCGTGCCGCCGGTGACAGCAATCGTTTGGCCGGCCAACGGCTGGGCCACCACGAGCGCGGCCGTCGCTGCAACGAACACCCATTGGCGGTTCATCGTCCCACCCCCGGATCAGTTTGGCCCAAGTTGAAGTCGGTCTTGTACTGGCGAGACTTGTCGAGGCGATCGAAGACGAGCCAGCCCTCATTCCATACCTTCTCGGCCTTCGAGTAGACCGAGAATGGGTCGCCGGACCACAGCACGGCATCGGCCATTTTCCCGGTCTCGATGGTGCCGGTGAGCTGGTCAATGCCTAACGCCCAAGCCGGGTTCGCGGTAACCCACCGAATGGCTTGGTCCCGGGTCACCGGAATGCCGGCGCGGTTGCCGGCATACATCGCCTTGGCCGCATCTTGGTTCATTCGCTGAATGCCGTCGGGACTGTCGGTGTGGAGCACGGCTCGAACCCCCGCCTGGGTTATCAGCGCCAGATTCTCCAGGATCTGGTCGTACGCTTCCATCTTGAAGCCGCCCCAGTCCGACCAGATCGAGGCGGCCGTGCCGGCCTTGGCCAAGAGGTCGGCCACCTTGTATGCCTCGATCCCATGATGGAACGAGCGGATCTTGAACCCGAATTCCTGCGCCAAGTCGAGCATCTGGGCCATTTCGTCGCCCCGATAGCAGTGGTTCTGAACGAAAATCTCGCCCCGGAGGACGCCCGCGAGCGTCTCGAGCTTGAGGTCCCGGCCCGGCGGATCGCCCTTGCGTTCTTTGAGCCACTTGTCCCACCGGCGCCGGTACTCTTCGGCTTGGATATAGCCGGCTCGATAGCCGGCCATGTTGCCCATCGCGGTCGATGGGCCGCGGCTTTGATACACCCGCTTGGGGTTTTCGCCGCAGGCCATTTTGACGCCGTAAGGGGCACCGGGGAACTTCATTTCCTGGACGGCACGCGCGGGCACCAATCGGACGACGACGGAACGGCCGCCGAACAAGTTGGCCGATCCGGGAAGGATCTGGGCGGTCGTCACCCCTCCGGCGATCGCCAGGGGAATCTGGGGATCGTGAGGCCAAAACGAGTGCTCGGCCCAGACCTCGGCCGTATTGGGATTGGTGGCTTCGTTGCCATCGGATTGGGCCGAGGTGCCGGGAGCCGGGTACACCCCGACATGGCTGTGGGTGTCAATCAGCCCCGGCGTCACAAACTTGCCGGTGCCGTCGACCACCACGGTGCCCGAGGGCGGATTGGCGACTTCGCCGACCGACACGATCTTGCCGTCCTGGAACAAGACCGATGCCCCCCGCAACTCGGCGCCGGTGGCTGTCATCACGGTCGCGTTTCGGATCAGCACCGGCGGATTAGAACGTCGCCGGTAGGTCGAGGGAAACTGCGGCCGGTCCAGGCTCAAGGTATCCTTGAACCGATCGTCAACTGTTTGGGCCTGCCCCGGGGTTGGGAGCCCGATTTCGAGCAGCCCGATGACGCCCCACGCCACGATACGCCGCATTCGCATCCCTCATTTTTCGGGTTGAGCCGGCTCCGGATCCGGCCCGAACAATCTAGCGGGCTCGGTTTCAGTCCGCTGGCCGGACAAGTAACGCGTTGTGTGGCAGGCAGTTACCTTTAGTCAATTGATTGGCAGGGACTCCGGACTTAACGAGGGCAATTCCGTTGCGTCAGATCGGCAGCCAATGACAGCGCAGACGGACGACGACCTGGTGGGTGCTTTCTGTGCCGGAGAAGAGTTGGCGGCCGACGAACTGATCCGGCGTCACACGACTTCACTGGGACGCTTTCTGTACGCCAACGGGGCGTCGGCGTCCGACGTCGAGGATCTGGTTCAGGAGGCGTTCTTCAAGGCGTTTCGGGCGCTCGGGGGTTGGCGGCGGGAGGCCTCTTTCAAGAGTTGGCTTTTCAAGATCGCCGCGAACCTCAATCGCGATCAGTTTCGGCGCCGGAAGGGACGGGAGACGGTCCCGCTCGACGATCACGATGTGGCGGATGTCTCGGATCCGGAGGGTGAGTCGGGCGCCAAGGATATGGAACGGCAGTTGATGACGGAGTTGGAGCGGTTGCCCCGATTGCAGCGGGAGGTGTTCTTGCTTCGGGCCCAACAGGGAATGGAGTACGACCAGATCAGCGCGACGTTAGGCACGACCCCGGGGGCTGCTCGGGTTCACTACCACCACGCGGTCAAACGGTTGAAGGAGAAGGTGCAATGACGCTGTGCGAATCAGTGTCCGACCGGATAGTCCAGGTGGCGCAGGGCCTCGGATCATGGACCGCGTCGGAGGCCGCCCATGTGGCGGCCTGCCCAGAGTGCGCGGCCGAATGGCGGCTGGTTGGGATGGCGAGCGAGTTGGGCGCTAGGATGCCGGCCCTCGATCCGGCCCGGATGGCGGATCGGTTGCATCGGCGGCTGGCGGAGGCACCGCCGGACGTGGTCCCGATCTTCCGCCGCCGTCCGATGCGGTGGGCGGTTGGGCTGGCCGCCGCCGCCGCGGCGGTGCTCGCACTCCGAACGGCCACTGCGCCGGTCGGCCAGCCAAACCTGGAGGCGGGCGTCGGTGTCCTGAGCGAGCTGGACGAATTGAGCGGACAAGAATTGGCCTCGGTTCTCGAGGTCTTTGATGCCGATGACAAACCACCCGCCGTCGATGGCCCGGGATTGGGCGATCTCACGTCGGACGAACTGGAGCGTTTGCTCCGAGGTTGGGAGGGGTAACCATGAGGCGATTGGTGGCGGTTCTGGTGATCAGTTGGTCGAGCGGGGGCAATCGTCCGCTCTTGGCGCAGGATCCGGCGCCGCAAGGGCCGGGTGTCGAACGACTGCGCCAACAGATCGAAGATCGATTCAGCGAGCGGTTGTCCGAGGAGTTGGGATTGACGGACGACCAGTCCGTCAAAGTTCGAGGGATTCTGGCCTCGTGGGCGGTCAAACGCCGAAACCTGGAGCGGGAGGAGCGGCAGGAGCGGACCCAATTGACGACCACGATGCGTCCCGGGGTCGCCGCCAACGATCAGGAGGTCACCCGATTGGTCGACGCCATTTTGACCACTCGCGCTGCGATGGCGCAGACTTTTCGGGGTGAGATGACGGAGCTGGGTTCCGTTCTCAGCCCCGTGCAGCGGGCCCAGTATCTCCTCCTGCGGGACCGGTTGCTCCAGCGGGTGCAAGAAGTCCGGGAACAGCGGAAGGCCGCCGGCCCCCTGGCGCGACGGCTTCGCCCGCAGTAGGACGCCGCCGGGGTTAGATTACCAGCCGTCTACTTCGACGGAGAAGACAGTGCGGTGCCTTGCTCTGGCCGGGTTGCTCCTAGCGGTTCCTTCCGCCCGGTCGGGATTTTCCCAGGAACAGCTGGTGTACCGGATTCCGGTCACCGGAACGATCGAGAACGGCTTGGCCCCGTATGTCGCCAGGGGCCTGGCGGCCGCCAAGGCGGCCGGCGCCAAGGCCGTCGTCCTCGACATCGATACCCCGGGGGGCCGGATTGACGCGGCTCAACGGATCGTGGATGCGGTGCGGGCTGCCGGGTTACCGGTCTATGCGTTCGTCAATCCGCGGGCCTACAGCGCCGGGGCGATGGTGGCCCTTGCGGCTGATCATATCTACATGACCCCGGCCGGCGTCATCGGCGCCGCCACCCCCGTCGATGGCCAGGGTACCAAGGCGTCGGAAAAAATTGTCAGTGCTATGCGCGGTGAATTCCGTGCCTTGGCGGAGGCTCGCGGGCTCGACCCCAAGGTTGCTGAGGGAATGGTCGACGAGTCGATTGAAATCCCCGGGGTGAAGGCCGCCGGCAAGCTCCTCACGCTGACCACAGCGGAGGCCGTCCAACTCGGGTATGCCAAAGGAGTGGTGGCCGACCTGCCGGCCCTCTTGGCGGGCGTCGGCCTGGCATCGGCGCGGGTCGAGACCCTCGATCTCAACTGGGCCGAGGTCGCGGTTCGATTCCTGACCAATCCGCTGGTGTCTCCGATGTTGTTGTCGCTCGGGATGCTTGGCCTCGTGTTGTCGATCAAGGCCGGCCACCTCGGAGTTGGGACCGTGGCCAGCCTGACTTCGCTGGGCCTGTTCTTTGGCAGCGGGATGCTGCTTGGCCTCGCCGGCTGGGAGGAAGTCATCGTGTTCGCGATCGGGGTCCTGGCGCTCGGCGTCGAGGCGTTCGTGCTCCCGGGTTTCGGGGTGGCGGGCGTCCTTGGTCTTGGCCTGGTGGCGACATCAATCCTGCTGGCGTTGGTCGGCCCCGCGCCGACTGGGGGCGACCTGATCCAGGCCGGGGCCATCTTGATGACCGCCTTGATCATTACGGCGTCAGTGGTTTTTGCCTGGATTCGACACCTACCCTACAGTGCACGATTCCGAGCGATCACGCTTCAGGACGGACACAAGGCCGTCGACGGGTACGTCTCGGCGCCGGCCCGCGGCGACCTGGTCGGGCAGTCCGGCCTTGCCGTGACGGACCTCCGGCCGTCGGGAGTCGCGGTCATTGGTGCAGAACGGGTCGATGTCGTTACCGAAGGCGAGTACGTTCCGAACGGAGCCCTCGTTGTCGTGGTTCGTGCTGAGGGGTATCGGCACGTTGTCAGGGCGGCCGCTGTCCTCCCGAAGTGAATCATCCATTCCTCCACTGAAGAGGTATCTGCAGTGAATACCGAAAATATCCAGCTGGGGCTCATCGTGGCGCTGTTGGTCGGCGGCATGGTCGTGCTGTCTATCTTCTTCCGGTTTGTCCCGATCGGCCTCTGGTTCCAGGCCCTCGTGTCCGGCGTGAAGATCTCCTTCCTGCAACTGTTCTTCATGCGGTTTCGAAAGGTTGACCCCGCGTCGATCGTCAATCCTCTCGTCAACTCCCACAAGGCCGGGTTGGTACTGACGGCCGACCAGCTGGAGTCACACTTTCTTTCCGGCGGCAACGTGACGCGGGTTGTAAACGCCCTGATTTCGGCCGAAAAGGCCGGAATCGCGCTTGATTTCAAGCAAGCCACCGCCATTGATTTGGCCGGCCGTGACGTGTTTGAGGCGGTGCAAGTCAGCGTCAATCCGAAAGTCATCACGACGCCGAAGGTGGCGGCCATGGCCAAGGACGGGATCCAGTTGCTGGCGATCGCACGGGTTACGGTTCGGGCCAACATCAATCGGCTGGTCGGCGGAGCCGGCGAAGAAACGATCCTCGCCCGGGTGGGCGAAGGCATCGTCAGCACCATCGGCTCGGCGGCCAGCCATAAGGCCGTGCTCGAGCAACCTGATATGATCTCGAAGACCGTTTTGGCCAAGGGGCTCGACGCCGGAACGGCGTTCGAGATCCTCTCGATCGACATCGCCGACGTCGATGTCGGCAAGAACATTGGCGCAGAGTTGCAGACCGACCAAGCGGAAGCAGATAAGCGGATTGCTCAAGCCAAGGCCGAGGAGCGCCGGACATTGGCGGTGGCAATGGAACAAGAGTTCAAGGCGCTGGTGCAAAAAGAACGCGCCAACCTCGTGGCGGCCGAAGCCCAAATCCCGCTTGCGATGGCCGACGCCCTCCGAAAGGGGAACTTTGGCGTGATGGACTACCAGCGCTATCGGAACATGGAGGCCGACACTCAAATGCGCCACTCGATTGCCGGCCCCCAGGATGCAGGTCCGGCCGGGACGATCTAGCCAATGGGTGAGTTCCTTTTCCTGGCCATCTTGTTCGTGGTCGGAGGCCTGCTCCAGAACGCCGGCAAACGCCGGCGCCAGGGAACCGCTGCCTCGCGCGGCCCAGCCGCAGCGGAGTCGGCGGGCGGCGGTGGGGTGTTGGCGGAATTCCAGAAGGCACTTGAGGAAATGAAGCGGGCCAACGAAGCGGCCACGTTTGACGAGGAGGACGAAGTAGAGGCAGTCAGTCGCGAGGTTCTGCCCGAGGTTCGGAGCCTAGAAGACCTCTCACCCCGCGCCGAACGCGTCGTGGTCGATCGTGATGATGCGATTGAGGCCATCGGGGCGAAGCGGCTGGAGTGGGCGGAGGCTCGGGGGCGGGCCCAATCTAGGGACGACCACCGGGCCTTCGACGCCAGGATCCGAACGCCAGCCGTCGTCGCGCCGGCCGCGCCGGACCGGATGGTGGAGCTCCGCCGGATGATCGTCTGGCAGGAAATTCTTGGAAAACCGGTGTCGCTGAGAGACCGGGAGGAAC
Source organism: Gemmatimonadota bacterium (assembly GCA_031400975.1). Taxonomy (GTDB): domain Bacteria; phylum Gemmatimonadota; class Gemmatimonadetes; order Gemmatimonadales; family GWC2-71-9; genus SHZU01. Next base: position 2,885 of record JANNQX010000118.1, on the reverse strand, counting down.
GTTAACGGCCGGTCGACGGGCCGAACTGTTCCAGGTACCGCGCCGAGCATTCCGTGATGATCCGATGGGCCTCGGCCGCGTTGCCGAATCCCCGACTTTCCTGCTGACCTCGCTTGGCCCCCTCCAGATCCTTGTACACTAAGAAGAAGTGCTCGATTTCCCGAAGGGTATGAGTCGCGAGATCGTCGAGGTCGTTGATTTCGGCGGTCCACGGATCGGCCACGGGAACGGCGAGAATCTTCTCGTCTTCTTCGCCTTTGTCGATCAGAAAGAACACCCCGACCGGCCGGACTTCGATCAGGCACCCGGTGAAGACCGGCTCGGTCATGGTGACGAGCACGTCGAGCGGGTCGTGGTCACCCGCGAGGGTCCGGGGCAGGAAACCGTAGTCACCCGGGTAATGGACGGCGCTGTGGAGGACCCGGTCGAGCCGGAAAATGCCGAGCTCTTTGTCGAGCTCGTATTTGTTCCGGTCGTGTTTGGGGATTTCAATCAGGGCATTGCACACCGACGGCGGATTGGGGCCGGTTGGGATGTCATGCCAGAGATGGACCGGGCGACGAGAGTGGTTGGGCATCGGGCGAATCTAGCGACTTGCCTGGGTAGGGGTGGAGCCCCATATTCTTCCGCCTTGCCCGAGTGGCGGAATGGCAGACGCAGTGGACTCAAAATCCACCGGGGGCAACCCCTTGCGAGTTCGACTCTCGCCTTGGGCACTGGAGACGAACGGCAGTCGATTTAAGGCTCTCGGTGCCCCGGGCCTAGGCTCCGGCTTCGCGAACACCGCTGACGTTGCTGAGTACCCTCTCGCCGTAGCAATTGATCCTGAATCTTCTCCGAACAATGAACCACCTGTGCTCAGCCCGGTCGGTGGTGACGCGCGGGCCTAGCCGATCCAAATGGCCGCCCGAGTACCTGGGGCGCGATACGAGCCCATGTGACTCCGGGCCAGCCTCATTCGTCATTAGTTTGGCACGGGCTAGAAGCCCTTGGCGGTCTCGAAAAGGCGGCCCTGAAGCAGCCAGGTGCCAGCCGTGGCAGGGGACCCGAGCATTAGCCGGATTGAGGTGACCGTGCCACAGTTGCAGTTGAGGTCGGTTTCCGATACCCTAGTAAGATGTTTCCCATTCAGTTCCCGGTGAATAGATCAGTGTTGCGGATACCGTTCGGGCTGGTTCTCCTTGTCTCCGGCCTCGGGGTCGCGAGTTGCGGGGCTGAGGTAACTCCGCCCGCCCGGGTCTCTGCTGAGGTTCGGGTGGCGTTGGTCGCCGTTTCGCTTGCTCCGACTCAGGTCGCCGTGGGCCAAACCAGCCAGGCGACGGCATCCGTGAAAGACGCCAACGGCAATCCCGTCGACGGGCGGGTGGTTACTTGGGCCAGTTCCGAGCCCGGAATCGCAACCGTCTCGAGCTCCGGTCAGGTCGTCGCCGCCGCCGTTGGACGGGCGACGGTGACGGCGACGGTGGAGGGCGTGAACGGGTCGACGGAACTGACAGTCTTCCTCGTTCCGGTGGCGACCGTTGACGTGTCGATCGCCGACTCGACGGTGGCAGTCGGCGCCACTCGGCAGGCCCTCGCGACCCCCCGAGACGCACTGGGGAACCCCCTCAGCGACTGGACGGTAACCTGGTCGAGCTCCGACACCGCGATTGCGGTCGTTGGCCCCGCCGGGCTCGTTCGCGGTATCGGCGTCGGCCTTGCCGTGATATCGGCCACTGTCGACACGGTCTCCGACCGGTTCAATGTCTTGGTGATTCCAGGGCTAACCGCCTCGATCAATCCGACTAGCAACTTCGACACGGCGTCCCAGGGCTCCGCACCGCGCGCCGCCTCAGCCCAACTGACGATTGCCGGTCCCGGGTCCGCCGATGCGCCGTGGTCGGCCACCAAGCTCAAGTCCTGGACTACTCTGGCCGCCGCGGGTGGCACCGGTTCGGCGACGCTGAACTATCAACGCACGGTGGGGTCCTTGGTCCCCGGGTTCTACGTCGACACGATCACGGTCACGGTGGCCGGGGCCACCGGGTCGCCGGTGCGGCTGATCGATACGCTCCAGGTGCTGGCCGCGGCCGATACCACGGCCGGGGTCGGCGAGGCGCCGTCGCCGACGGGCCGCAACCCCAAGTTGATCTGGACGAAGAAGCGGCAGTTCGTCTGGAACCGGATGCGGGCGGAGAATCACGTCTGGTGGCAGTTGATCAAGAGCAACGCCGAGCGCACCGGGACCGCGGCCGAACGGTCGAACGACATCGGACAGTGGGCCACGCTGGCCTACCAAATCACCGGGGATCCCAGTTATGGGCGCCGGGCGTGGGCCCGGGTGCAGACCCGGCTCCCGATCACCTATGGGGGCAATCAGATTCGGGAACAGTTCGGCGAGACGGTGATGCTGTACGACTGGCTCTATCCGGTCCTGACCGCGGCGGAACGGGCCCAGTATGTTGGTGAACTCAACAAGTGGGCCGACTTTGCCCTCGGCCTGGGCGGGGCGAGCAACGGGATTCGGCTTGGCGATAGCGACTTTACCGTCGGAGCGTATTTCGGGCTCGCCTTCATGGATCTGGCCATTGGGGCGGCCAATCCTCGTGGCGTGAGCTTCCTCGCCGCCGTCGACAAGCAAGGGACGCCGGTCGGCGGGCTGACGGCGACCGGCGCTAACCGCACCAGCGCCCGCAACGCGGTGGCCGATTTCGTTCGCCTGGCCGAGGGTGGCGAGTGGATTGAGAGCACCCAGTACAATCCGGGCACGGCGGTTCTGCTGCTGATGGGGGCTGACGGCGTCCGCACCGCGACCGGCGTCGATCATTTCCCGGAAGTGACCCGGTTGGGCCAGCAAATGGCCGCCACGTACACCTATCGGATTTCCCCGGATTTGAATCAGTATT